>CAYRDG010000001.1:0-277433 GCA_964422915.1 uncultured Frigoriglobus sp.
CCTATCCCGCACCCCATAAGCCGCAAGACCCACTGCAAACCGTGGAGTGACCTCCGTGCCAGTTACTCGCACCCACTGCGATAGCATTGGGTACACATCGCAGGTTACGATAGCGGAGTTGTTCCCACCGGAGGATTTCCGCTGTGGACCTGTTCGACGATTTGCGCGACGAGAACCGTTTGAAGGCCCGCCCACTGGCCGCCCGGATGCGACCACGATCCCTCGACGACTTTGTTGGACAGCAGCACTTTCTCGGCGAGGGCAAACTCCTCCGCCGGATGCTCCTCGCGGATCGCCTGAACTCGCTGATCTTCTACGGGCCGCCTGGCTGTGGCAAAACCGCACTGGCACACGTCATCGCGAACCACACAAGAAGCCGGTTCAAGCCGCTCAACGCAGTCGCCGCCGGGATCAAGGACGTGCGCGACGTGCTGACCGAAGCCCGCTCGCACCTCGAAGAACTCGGCGAACGCACCATTCTCTTCATCGACGAAATCCATCGCTTCAACCGTTCCCAGCAGGATGTGCTTCTGCCGGACGTGGAAGACGGCGTGGTGATTCTTGTTGGCGCGACGACGCAGAATCCGTTCTTCGCGATTAACACGCCACTGCTTTCGCGAAGCCAGATCTTCCGCTTTGAACCGCTATCGCGCGCCGACATCCGCGCACTCGTCCTGCGTGCCATCGCGGATCGGGAACGTGGCTTGGGCAACATGAACGTGACCATCACCGACGACGCACTTGCGTTTCTGGTGGAAGCCTGCGACGGCGACGCGCGACGCGCACTCACCGCTCTGGAGATCGGCGTGAAGTCGGCGCTGGCTCCTGAAACGCGCCTGGCGTGCGATGCTTCACAGAAGCCTGCAGCATCTCGCACAGGAGTGATCTCCTTTGATCTCGCACTCGCGCAAGACTCGATTCAGCAGAAGGTGATCGAGTTCGACCCCACCGGCGACACACACTACGACACCGCGAGTGCCTTCATCAAAAGTCTGCGCGGTAGCGATCCAGACGCGGCGCTCTACTGGATGGCGCGGATGCTCGAAGGAGGCGAGGACCCGCGATTCCTCGCGCGGCGACTGGTGATCTTCGCTTCGGAAGACGTGGGCAATGCCGACCCGTTCGGGGTGGTTCTGGCGAATGCGACCTGGGACGCGGTTGAGAAGGTCGGATTGCCGGAGTGCCGCATCAACCTCGCACATGCAGTCTGCTACCTGGCCAGTGCGCCGAAGTCGAACGCCGCGTACATGGCAGGCGAAGCCGCCGCCGAGGACGTGCGGAAGGGGCGCACGCTACCCGTGCCGCTGCATCTGCGCGACAAGAACTATCGTGGTGCGAAGGAGACGTTCGGCCACGGCGTTGGCTACAAGTACGCGCATCAGTTCGAGGATGGTTGGGTCGAGCAGGAATACATCCCGGCGGATGTGGAATACTACCAGCCCATGGATCGCGGCCATGAGTCCAAGATCAGGGCAAGGCTGGCGGAACTGCGGAAGCGAAAGCAACTGCCCAGGACCGAAGGGCAGCCCCCGGATGCGGACCTTCCGAGCCAGAACTGACAGATACTGCTACGGATTCCGACAGATGCACCGTATTGTTTTCGCACCATCAGGTGGTGTTCATATCCCACGCAGTGATAAAGCACGAACTCCCAGACAATGATGCCTGGGAGTTCGTGGCGTCAGAGACGCGAGAGCGTGTTAACTACGATCAGGCAACCCCGGCCTTCTTGCGACGAAGGTAGCGGGCCAGCCCGACCAGCGGCAACCCCATCCCTGCCAGCGCCAGCGTGGCCGGTTCCGGCGTGCCAACGGGCGAGGGCGTCTGGGTCCCAACCGGGACGATGGTCGAGGTGATGTTGCTATCAACCTGACCGTCCGCCGCACGCGGGTTGGTCGCGGTGAAGAAGCTGTCGGCGGTCGTGCCGTAAGCCGACGTCGCGACGAAGTTCCCCAGACCCAGGCTTCCCGGCGCACCGATCGGAAGCGTGGGGCCGTTGTACTTGAAGGTCAGGTTGTCAATGTTCGCGTCGTCCTGCGGGTTGAGCCGGTCCGGAGTCGGGCCGGTCTTGGACGTGGACACGCTCCAGTACTGCGAGAAGCTGGAATCGGGGCCGGCCGAAAGGACGCTGCCAGAACCGGACTGGTATCCAGCGAAGTCGTAGATGGTGAAGTAGCTGCCGGCCTGCAACTTCATGTCGGTCGGAAGTACGACCGCATAGGTCCAGCGGAAATTTCCCGCTTCCGGCTGCACGGTGACTGACACCGGCAGAAGACCGGCGTTGGCCGACCCGGCGCTCATCGCGATGGTCGCGCCGGTGGCCGCCGCGAACACGGCCAGGCGGGCGATCCAGGTCCGTCGAAACATCAGGTGATCCTCCGTGAAAGGCGACTCGCTTGGACCGAAATCGTTTGAAAGTAGCTGCCCGCCGAAAACCCTCCGTCGGCGGCGGGAATGCCCTGTCGGTCCAATCCGGCGGCATCTTTAAGCAAACTGGCAGAACGTGTCAACCGCATCTGCAACGGAGGTGGGTCGGCGAAAAAATGGGGCGTCCGAGAACCGGACGCACGCTCGCTGAGCCTGCGACTGCGAATGTGCCACTTCTTCATTGACGGTTCTATTCCTCTCTGGCATATGCGACGCCGAATGGTGGTGCAGGCCAGCAGTTGGGGGAATCGCCATGCCATTGGGAACCTGGGCGGGACTGATGGTCGGCGTGCTCTGCGCGGTCGGAGCCGGCTGCAGTGGACCGCAGTACTACGAGGCGCCGCCCGATAAGCTGCCGCCGCCTGCGACTGTCGCAGGTACGACGGTGCAACTGATCGACCAGCGCCCGGAGTGGGAGAAGAAGCCCTTCACGGGCGTAGTCTGTCTGTATCACCTCGGCAAGGCGCATCCGGATGCGTGGGCGCAACTCGCGGAGGAGATGAACGCCATCGTTGCCCAGATGCCGCAGAAACCAGAACGTGTGGACGTGGTGGTGTCGTCGTTCCGTCTGGTGCGTGCCGGCGACAGTGGCGGTCGCTTCCGCGACTTCTCGAAAGGGCCTAACGCCAACCCCAACGCCCGCATCATCGATCCAAACTCCCGTAACTCGAGCGATGTGCGGGAACGCCAGGTTTCCCAGAGCGGCGTGACGACAGGTGGGCCGTCGCGGACGGACCCTCACACTGCCGACCGTCCGGGAAACGAAGTGGAATTGATGCTCTCCTCGAAGGACGACCCACGCCGCAAACTCCGCGATCACCCCAATGGGGCAAGCTGTTCCATCGAGACCCGGACACGGCTTGTGTTTGCGGGCGGCCGCGAGCAGATCGTGGAGGTGAAGACACTCGCCCGCGGCGCCAACGAGAGTGGTACCGTATACTGGGGAGAGGCCATCGACTTCGCCGCAAAGTCAGCGGTGCATGATTTTGGCCGAAAGTTCCGCACCAGCTTGGGGATGAACGCGGATTAAGAAACCCGCAGCGTGCAAGTCACGAGGGAGGTACACCATGACGACGTTCGCTTTCGACAACCTTCCCGTGCCTGACATCCGCACTCCCATGCCTGGCCCTGTCGGAGCGGAACTGCTCGCGCGACACAACGACTTCGTCTCGCCATCCTACACACCGGCGTATCCGCTGTTCGTGGAACGAGCGAGCGGCAGCGTTGTGCAAGACGTGGACGGCAACCTCTTCCTCGACTTCACCGCTGGTATTGCTGTCACCAATGCCGGGCACTGCCATCCGGAAGTCGTTGCGGCGATCCAGGATCAGGCTGCGAAGCTCATTCACATGAGCGGCACCGATTTCTACTACCGGCCGCAGATCGATCTCGCGGAACGACTGGCGAAGGTCGCACCTGGGCCGTCGCCCAAGAAAGTCTTCTTCTGCAACAGCGGTGCGGAGGCGCTGGAAGGAGCGTTGAAGCTCGCCCGCTGGCACACGAAGCGCAACCGTGTGGTTGCGTTCTTTGGTGCGTTCCACGGCCGCACTTACGGCGCGATGTCGCTCTCTGGCTCGAAACTCGTTCACCGGCGCGGCTTCTCCCCGCTGGTGCCGGACATACATCACGTCAACTTCCCCCGGCAGAGTGAAAGTCCCGCCGAGGGATGCCGGCTGATTGCGGAAATCCAGGATACCATCTTCAAGCGAACCGCGCCGCCCGACGAGGTCGCGGCGATCTTCGTGGAGCCGATCCAAGGCGAGAGCGGCTATCACCCGATCGCGCCCGGATGCCTGCCGGCGCTGCGCGAACTGTGCGACAAACATGGCATCTTGCTCGTAGTGGACGAGGTGCAGTCGGGGATGGGCCGCACGGGAAAGATGTTCGCCGTGGAACACTTCGGCGTCGAACCGGACATCATCTGCAGCGCCAAGGGAATTGCCAGCGGCATGCCGCTGGGCGCGATCATTTCCCGCGCCAATGTGATGGACTGGCCGCCAGGCAGCCACGCCAGCACCTTCGGCGGAAACCCGGTGAGCTGCCGCGCTGCACTGGTCACACTCAATCTGCTGGAACGCGAGTACATGGCCAATGCCAGCGCGCGGGGCGAGCAACTACGCGCCGGATTGCGAGATCTGGCGAAGAAGCACGCCGACCTGAGTGGCGTCCGCGGGATGGGGCTGATGACCGCCGCAGACCTCCCCTCCGCCAGCTACCGCGAGAAGGTGATCCAGACGGCGTTCCATCGCGGTCTCCTGCTGCTCGGCTGTGGGGAAACGGCACTCCGGTTCTGCCCGCCTCTGTGCATCTCCGCGGCGCAGGTGGAGACGGCGTTGCGTATCCTCGATGGCGTGCTTGGCTCGGTGGAGGTGGCAAAACCGTCTGGCCCAGCTACCACGACCACGACTCCGACAGGCGGCCGAGTATAGCTCGCACGTGTCGCTCCGTTGACACACTCCCTGTTCTGACTTACAACCCCTCCGAGCGGGTGACTCCGCCGGAGGAATGTCATGACGACGGTTCTGGTTACTGGCGGCTGTGGGTTCATCGGCTCGAACTTCATCCGACATCTGCTCGCGACCGACCCGGCGGTTTCGGTCGTGAATCTGGACGCGCTTACATACGCTGGCAACCTCGCCAACCTCACCGATCTCGCTGGACATCCTCGTTACACATTCGTGAAGGGTGACATCACTTCGCGCGAAGACGTGCGAGCCGCGATGCGCCGCGGCGTTACAGATGTGGTGAACTTCGCGGCAGAGAGTCACGTTGACCGTAGCATTCAGGACAGCGGCCCGTTCGTTCACACGAACGTCATCGGCACACAGATTCTGCTCGATGCCGCGCGCGAGTTCCAGGTACGCCGTCATGTGCAGGTGAGTACCGACGAGGTGTACGGCAGCCTCGGCCCGAGCGGTTACTTCACGGAAGAAACGCCCCTGCACCCCAACAGCCCCTATTCCGCGAGTAAGGCCAGCGCCGACCTGCTCGTGCTGGCGTATCAGCACACCTTCGGTCTCGATGCGGTTGTCACGCGTTGCTCGAATAACTATGGGCCGTATCAATTTCCGGAGAAACTCCTGCCGCTCTTCATCACGAATCTGTTGAATGACCAGTCGGTACCGGTTTACGGCGATGGGATGCAGATTCGCGACTGGATTCACGTTCTCGATCACTGCCGCGGTGTGGAAGCGGCGTGGCGGCGCGGAAAGTCCGGCGAAGTCTACAATTTCGGGGGCCACTGCGAGAAAGCCAACATCGACCTGACACGGTTGCTGCTGAAGTTGCTCGACAAACCCGAAACGCTCATTCGCCACGTCACCGACCGACCCGGTCACGACCGGCGTTATGCCATCGACTGCACGAAGGCGGAACACACGCTCGGCTGGCGACCGCAGATTGGCTTCGATGAGGGACTGGCGCAGACAATCGCCTGGTACAGGGCGAACACGACGTGGGTCGCCGCGATCAAGACGAAGGACTACCTCAGCTACTACGAGAAACAGTACGGCAAGCCCTGAGCGAGCGGGAGCAACATATGTCGATACGCGGCGTGATTCTGGCGGGTGGCAAGGGGACACGCATGGGTGACCTGACCCGCGTCACCAACAAGCACCTCTTACCGGTCGGCGCCTGGCCGATGGTCTATCATCCGTTGAAGAAACTCACCGGGGCCGGGTTGCAGGAGATATTGCTTGTCTCCGGTACGGAACACATGGGCGATTTCGTGGAGTTGCTCGGCAGTGGGCGCGATCACGGTTGCCGACTGACCTACCGCGTGCAGGACGAGGCCGGCGGCATCGCCCAGGCGCTGGGACTGGCCGAGCACTTCTGCATGGGGAGTCGGTCGCTGGTGCTGCTGGGCGACAACATCTTCCGCGACCCGCTCGTGCCGTTACTGGAGAAGGCCAACACGCGGCCCGACTGGGCCTGGATCGGGCTGAAGGAGGTTCACGACCCGCAGCGATATGGCGTTGCCGAACTGCAGGGCGAACGTCTGGTGGGCATCGAGGAAAAGGCCGCCAACCCCAGGAGCAACTTCGCGGTGGTGGGTGTGTATATCTACCCGCCAGATGTGTTCAGCATCATCAAGACTCTCAAACCGAGCGGCCGCGGGGAACTGGAAATTACGGATGTGAACAACCACTACATCCAGCAGGGGCGGATGGGCTACTTCCACCTCGACGGCTACTGGACCGATGCCGGCACGCTCGATAGCCTCGATTACGCCAATGAACTGGTCCGCAAGGAACCGCCGCGGTTCTGAGCAATAAACGTTTGCACGATCCACACAGAGCCGCGACGCTTTGCCCGCCAGTGGATCGTGCAACGGAATGCCTCACAGCAACCCGTGATGACCCAGATAGCGCTCGGCGTCGAGGGCGGCCATGCAACCAGTGCCTGCGGCGCTCACCGCCTGGCGGTAGTAGTCGTCGGCCACGTCTCCAGCCGCAAAGACACCTTCCACACTCGTGTAGGTGCGGGCCAGCGTCGTCCACTTGATGTAGCCTGTGGTCGTTAGCTCCAACTGGCCGTTCAGGAAACCGACGTTCGGCGTGTGGCCGATGGCCAGGAACAGCCCCGCGGCCGGTAACTCCTCCTTCGCGCCGCTCTTGTTGTTCTTCACGCGAATCGAGGAAACGCCCTTCTTGTCGTCGCCGAGTACCTCGTCCACTTCCGTGTTCCACCGGATATCGATCTTCGCGTTCTCCTTCGCGCGATCCGCCATGATCTTGCTGGCGCGGAGCACGTCGCGGCGAACGAGGAGGTGAACCTTGCTGCCAAACTTCGAGAGGTAGCTGGCTTCTTCCAGGGCCGTGTCGCCACCGCCGACTACCACGATGGGCTGATTGCGAAACCGCGGAAGGAAGCCATCGCACACCGCGCACGCCGAGACGCCGCGATTCTTGAAGTGATCCTCGCTCGGCAGGCCGAGGTAATTCGCTCGCGCGCCGGTGGCGACGATGACCGTCTGCGCCTGCACGCTCTTGCCGTCGTGCGTGGTCAGTGTGAACGGCTTGTTCTGAAAATCGACCTTCACCACGTCCTTCGATTCGACGCGAGTGCCAAAGTTTCTCGCCTGCTGACGCATGAGCGCGACGAGTTCTGGCCCGTTGATCCCGTGGGTTGGCTGTGGCTTGTCGTCGGCAACCCACATCGGGAAATCGGGGTCGTCGGCCTTCAGCGCGGTCTTGAGGTAGGCGCGTGTGTCGCCCGCGGGCCATGAGGGGAAGTTTTCCACCTCCGTGGTCAGCGCGAGTTGGCCCAGCGGCATCGTACCGTGGATGCGGTTCTGATCGTCATAGGGGTTGCCCTCGAAGACCAGTGGGTTGAGCGTGGCGCGGGCCGCGTAGATGGCGGCGGTCCACGCCGCGGGGCCGGAACCGATGATGACGACGTTCTCGGGCATAGCGGTACCAGTTTTGAGGGGGTCAGGTTTTCCGTGTCCGTCCGCGCTGCCCCGATTGAGCGAGGGTCGTCGTGCGGAACAACTGTACTATTCTAGATGTTCATCGTGTGCTGTCTTGATCGGCATTCCATTCGCAAAGTATCGGCCGAACTAACCGGTCGGCGAAACACTGAACTTTGAACACCTCCCCATGCACGAGCGACTCACGCACTTCCGCGAAATCTTGCGATATGTTCCCCGGTTCCGCGATCGGGTGTTTGTCATTGCGCTCGATGGGGCCGTGGTCGAGGACGACAACTTTCCGAACTTGCTGCTCGACATCGCACTTTTGCGGAGCCTGAGTATCCGCGTGGCAATGGTTCACGGCGCCGCGCACCAGATCAAGCGTTACGCCGAACTGATGAAGGTCACACCCTCGGACCTCGTTGGCACGGGCATTACCGATCGTGAGACGCTCAACGTTGCGATCACGGCTGCCAATCGCGTCACGCACGAGATTCTGGAAGGATTATCGGCCAACGATCTGCGCGCGGCCTGTCCCAACGCGCTGGTGGCGCATCCGGCGGGCATTCTCGGCGGGGTCGATCACCTCTTCACTGGCAAGGTCGAGCGCGTGGACGTGCAACTCCTGCACGCACTGCTGGAACACGACATCATTCCGGTTATTCCACCCGTTGGCATCGACGGAGCAGGTTCCTCGTATCGGCTCAACTCCGATGCCGTGGCTGTGGAAATCGCGAAAGCGTTGCGCGCCGTGAAACTCGTGTACCTCAATACCGAGGGTGGCGTACGCGATGCGAAGGGGGTTGTCCGACAGATGACGGTGCAGGAAGCCGAGAACTTCCTCAAACGGAGCCGGGGCGAACTGACCCCGGAGGCGGTGACAAAGCTCACACACGCGGTCCGCGCCGGGAAAGAAGGTGTGGAGCGTGTCCACATCATCGATGGCCGCGAGCAGGAGGGATTGCTTGGCGAGGTCTTCTCCAACGAGGGGATCGGTACGCTGGTTTACGCCAACGAGTATCAGGCGATTCGCGCGGCACAGAAGAAGGACGTGCGCGTCATCCACGGATTGATTCAGCAGGGTGTACAGAATGACGAACTCGTGAGGCGCACACGCGCCGAACTGGAAAAGATCATCGGCGATTACTTCGTCTTCGAGGTGGACCGCAACCCCGTGGCGTGCATCGCCCTGCACATGTATCCCGAACAGGGAATGGCCGAGGTCGCAAGTGTGTTCGTGGACGATCGCTACACCAACCAGGGGATTGGCGGCAAACTCGTGATGTACGTTGAGGGCGAGGGACGCCGCCGCGGCATCAGCAAGCTCTTTTGCCTGTCCACGCAGGCGGTGAATTATTTCGTTGTGAAGGGTGGCTACAAACTCGGCACGCCGGACGATCTCCCTCTGGCACGCCGCGAAAAGTATGAACTTCACGGCCGCAAGTCGCAGGTACTGATCAAGCAACTGGGATAATCATCTCCGCGCGTGGGGGAGGTAAATGGCAAACTTTACCGGTCGCGCCGGCCTCTGGCGCGGCTGGCGCATCCCGCACGCCACTTCTGATCCCTTCTGCCGACACGATGGCCCGATAACTTTCCTGTCGCAATTGCTCCGATGAAACGAGGCGCGTGGGTTCGCCATTTGCCTCGTTCGTGGCTTCACTGGAAGTGACCGATGGCTACTTTCTACCTCTTGCCGCCGCGCGCGTGTTTGGATCAGGTACTCGGCGAATTGTTTGGCAAGTTACTTCCTGGCCTTCCGCTACCAGCAGACGCCTGGGACTCCATCTCGTGCGAACTGGCCGAAACGGACTGCTGGCCCGCCGACACGTTCCTTGTCCCACGCGATGAGTTACCCGAAGGCGATCCCGCTCAAACACTGGCCGAGTGCTTCGGCGCCGAACCGGGCGATTGCGTTGTGGATGTGAGCCTGGCACGCCCGGCGCGGACGTGGACCTTGACCGACATTTCCAGTGCGGTCGCGGCGCGATAAGATAGAGTTGACTGCCCGGACCGGTTTCCGCGCGGCCCACTCACAAAGCAAACCATGCCAGACCCCTTCGACAGCAACGATGACTGGGCGGATCTCGCCCGCGAACTTGAGCGGAACAAGCCTCCGATCCCGCCGGCCGATCCGGCCGAGTGCTTCGTGCGCGAGGCAGAAGCAATCCAGTCACATCACGACGCGGATTCGCAGCACGAAGAAACGGCCCCTGCCGGAAACGAGGAAGAATTCGAGGCAGAAGACGCTGCATCTTCCGAAGAGGAAGTTGCGGCCGGTGAGCAACCTGGCACCGGGCGCAAACGTCGTCGTCGTCGCCGTCGCCGTCGCAAGAGCGGGTCGCCCGAAGGAACGCCGGTGCTGGCAGGCGATGCTCCTTCGGAGTTTGCAGAAACCAGTGATGGCGAGAGCGACTCGCCTGTTGGGGAAGAATACGCCGAGAGCGAGAGCTTCAGTAGCGACGACGCCGAAGCCGAAGCCGTTTCATTCAGCGATGAGGATGAAGACACGGCCAGCGAGGTCCTCCGCGAACTCATCGCCAACTGGAACGTCCCCTCGTGGGATGAGATCGTTGGCGGTCTTCACCGCCCGGGGCACTGACACATTCCCGATCCCTGGTTCCTGCGTTCACACACACGAGAACGTGAACTCAGAGCCAGGAACTCACTTGAAGAGCGCTCCGATGGCAGACGCGATTATCGACGTGGTCGGAGTGGACGAACTCCCTCTGATCGTGGACATGTACAACCAGATTTTCCGGCCGACCAAGACGGTGGAATCCTTCCGGCGGCGGTATCTGGGTCGGTATAACGTGCTGCAACTGGTCGCGCGGGTCAAGGACAAGCCCGCGGGCTTCTTCCTGGGCTTCGAGTTGAAACCCGACGTATTCTTCGCGTGGTTCTACGGCGTCCTCCCGGACTCGCGCCGCATGGGAATTGGTTCGCAACTCATGGAAGCCGCCCAGAGCTGGGCCACGCAGCACGATTACGAAACGATGCGGCTGGAGTGCCACAATAACCACCGCCCCATGCTCCACCTGGCCATCGAACTTGGCTATCACATCATCGGACTTCGCTGGGATGCCGACCGCGGCGATAACCTCATCCTCTTCGAGAAGAGTTTGGCCGCAAGCCAGTGATCAACAGTACTAACAATCGGCAGTTGAAGAGAGCGATTGGTCGTGCGTCTGCGGCTCACAGTTCCGCGTTCCCCGTTCGTTACGACTCTATCTTCTTGCTTCCCGCACCCACTTCCGCACAATGGCGGGACAGTAGAAGCGGGGGGTGCTCATGCGTGGCGTGGTGACCGTCATTCTGGCTGGTGGGAAGGGGACACGCCTGGAACCGCTCACGCGCGACCGTGCCAAGCCAGCCGTTCCCTTCGGCGGACTCTACCGCATCCTCGACTTCACACTCTCCAATTGCATCAATAGCGGCCTGCGCCGCATCCTCGTGCTGACGCAGTTCAAGTCTCGCAGCCTCGATCGGCACATCCGCAACGGCTGGAACTTTCTCAGCTCGGAACTGGGCGAATCGGTGGAAGTGCTTCCTCCACAGCAACGGATCGATGAGACGTGGTACAAGGGGACCGCCGACGCAATCTATCAGAACATCTACTCCATCGAACGCGAGCGGGCCGAATATGTCATGATTCTGGCGGGCGATCACATCTACAAGATGGATTACGGCCAGATGATCCGCGATCACCAGGACCGCGGCGCCGATGTGACCATCGGGTGCATTCCTGTGCCGCTCGAGGAGGTGAAGCACTTCGGCGTCATGCGTGTTACACCCGATGACCGCGTGCTGAGTTTCCTGGAGAAGCCCAAGACCACCGAACCGATGCCCGGTGATTCCCTCCACGCGCTGGGATCGATGGGTATTTACGTCTTCAGCACACGGCTGCTCTTTGAGCTACTCTGCCAGGATGCCGCCAAACCCGAGAGCAACCATGATTTCGGCCGCAACATTATCCCCCAGATGATCGACGACGGCATGAAAGTCTTCGCGTATCGCTTCCGCGACGAGAACCGAAAGGCTGTGCCATACTGGCGCGACGTGGGGACGCTCGACGCCTACTATCAGGCGAGCATGGACCTCATCGCGGTCGAGCCTGTCCTGAATCTCTACGATGCAAGCTGGCCGATCCGCACACTCCAGCCGCAACTTCCCCCACCGAAGTTTGTCTTCACGGGCGAGGGTCCGCCAGGGCTGGCCCGGCGCGGCGAAGCGCTCGATAGCATCGTGTGCGCGGGCAGCATCGTCTCCGGCGGACACGTTAGCCGAAGCATTCTCTCGCCGCGTGTTCGGGTCAACAGCTACTCCATCGTGGAAGATTCCATCCTGCTCGATGGCGTTGACGTGGGGCGATACTGTCGCATCCGCCGCGCGATCATCGACAAGGATGTGAAGTTGCCGCCGTACACCGTCATCGGTCACGATCTGGCATTCGACCGGCGTCGCGGATTCGTCGTCACCGAGCAGGGTGTCGTCGTCGTGCCGAAGGCCGAGCCGCCTGAAACGTTCCAGGCCCCCAATTCGTTGCCCTAGCACGTCGCTGATGACGTGCGTTCTCCCGAGGCTCATCATGGTCCGCGTTCTGGTGTTCGCAGCAACGGCCCTGTTCGTGGTTCACGCCCGCGCCGCGGATGAGGCGAAGGGCGAGAAGATTGCTCACACGCACTACACCGCCTACTTCGAGAAGAACAACTCTGGTCTCAAGGGCGCCTCCTCGTTCCTCGCCATCACCGACAAAGCTGGCTTCGACAAGACTTTCGCGGCCCGTCCGCCGTTGATGGGCGGCAAGAGGCCAGTACTGCTGCCGAAGGGCACCTTCGACAAACACGTTGTTGTGGCCGTGATCAAACGCGGCCCCTCAATCACCACCTATGACGTGCAAAAGGTCACTCGCGACGGCGATACGCTCTACGTTCAGTACAAGGCCACGTCTGGCCCGGCAGGAACGGCCTCGTTCGCCAGCCCGCTGATCATCGGCGTGCCGAAGGAGCAGGTGAAGCGCGTCGTCTTCATCGAGAACGGCAAGGCCGCCGGCTCGTCCGCCGTGAAGTAACGATGCGTGTCGGAGGAACCACGACCGGCAACGCACGGGTCCCGATCGATTGTCGCCGGCACCTTTTTCTCTGTAGCCTTGCTGGATACGATTGGAACATGAGCGAATGGCATCTGGCCCGCGGTTACCGGTTCGCGGGTATCGTTAGCGGGCTGCGCACGGAACCGGATCGGCGCGACCTCGCGGTGATCGTAAGCGATTCACCAGCGACCGCGGCCGGCGTATTCACGCAGAATCGCGTCTGCGCTGCCCCGGTGCAGGTGAGTCGCGATCGGCTCCCACGCCCCGACGCGCGAGCGATTGTGATTTGCTCCGGCAATGCGAACGCCTGCACCGGCGAGCAGGGACTGGCCGATGCACGCCGCATGGCGGAACTCGTGGCGAAAGAGCTTCGCTGTTCGGCAGAACAGATACTCGTTGCTTCCACAGGGGTGATCGGTCGGCCATTACCGATGCCCGTGCTGGAGATCGGCATCCCGAAGGCGACGCGCGAAGTGGCCGCGAGTCGCGACGCATTCTCCGCTGCGGCGCATGCGATCCTCACCACCGATACGGGCATCAAGGTCGCAACGCGGCAGCACGAGGGCTTCACCGTCACCGGCTTCGCCAAGGGCGCGGCGATGATCGGCCCGAACATGGCAACGATGCTCGGCTTTGTGCTGACGGATGCCGCGGTTAATCCCGCCGATCTGCACCGCATCCTGAAGGTTGCCGCTGAGCAGAGCTTCAACAGCATCTCGGTGGAAGGGCATACCAGCACCAACGACACGGTGTTTCTGCTGGCCAACGGCAGCGGGCCACCACTCGCGGGGCAGCAACTGGATGCCTTCGCAGTGGAGATTCGCCATGTTTGCGTGGAACTGGCCCGCAAAATCATCATCGATGCCGAAGGCGCACAGCATCTCATCACGATCGAGGTGGACGGCTGCCGCACCGATGACGATGCGAAGCGGATTGCGAAGACCATCGCGGAGAGCGCACTCGTGAAGACGGCGGTGTTCGGCAACGACCCGAACTGGGGGCGCGTCGTCTCCGCTGCCGGCTACTCCGGCGTGGATTTCGAGGAGAAGGAGCTATCGCTGTGGATGGGCGACCTGCCACTTTACCGCGCCGGTACGCCGTTGCCGTTCGACGCAGCGGCGGCGTCGAGCTACCTCAAACACAACCGCGAGGTTCTGTTCAAGCTCCGTTTCACACTCGGCAGCGGCCGTTGCACATTCTACACCAGCGACCTGACCTACGAGTACGTCAAGTTGAACGCGGACTACACCACCTGACTTCGCCCGCCTTCGGGCTGCGGCCCGTGGGCCTTCTTTGATGCAACCCCTCATCGAACTACGCGCGGTCACTCGCACGTTCGGCGCATTCACCGCGCTGCACGAGGTCACGCTCTCGCTGCCTCCTGGTCGAATCGGACTGCTCGGTCCCAACGGGGCTGGTAAGTCCACACTGTTGAAGATTCTGATGGGGTTAATCCCGCCCTCAGGCGGTACGGGCCGCGTACTCACGGAACCACTGGGCGGAGACCGCGACACCGAGGGGAACTGGCGTCTGCGGCGGCTCATCGGCTTCATGCCGGAAGCGGACGCACTCGTACCGGGACTCACAGGTGTGGAGTATGCGAGCCTGGCAGGTGAACTGTACGGTATGCCGCGGCGCGATGCGATCCGGCGCGCGCACGAGGTTCTGTCGTACCTGGAGTTAGAGGAGGCCCGTTACCGGCGTGTGGAGGAGTATTCTGCGGGAATGAAGCAGCGGGCGAAACTCGCTCAGGCACTGATTCACGATCCGCCGGTGCTGCTACTCGACGAACCGACGAGTGGCCTCGACCCGGCCGGCCGCGACGCCATGCTCCGACTCGTGACTACGCTGGCGACCGATCACGGCAAGTCGGTATTGCTCTCCACACACTTACTGGCCGATGTGGAAGCAGTGTGCGAGCGCGTTGTCATCATCGCTGGTGGGCGCATTCGGCGGGAAGGTACGGTTGCGGAACTGTGCGAGCGACGGCAAGACCGCTACCGTCTGCGTGTGCAGGGTGAAGCGGCCGCCTTTCGCAAGGAACTTGCCCGCTCGGGTGTGGCTCTGCTGGGAGACACGGGGCAAGGTGAGTGGCGCGTTGCGGTGCCGGAAGGGTGGTCGAATCTGAGCTTCTTCCGACACGCCAGCAGCGCGGGTGTCGTGATTCGCTCACTCGTCCACGACGACGAGACACTGGAGGAATTGTTCCTCAGAACGGTGGCAGAGCGACCATGACGCAAACCGAGACGCTTCTGCGATACCGCCCGTGGCGCGCAACGCCGCGTGGGCCGCTGTATGCGTCTGTGGCGCTGGCGCGTGCGTCGTTGAAGTTGCTCATCCGCCGCCGCCTCATGTGGGGGTTGTTCGCGCTGGCGCTGCTGGTCTTCTTTTTCTTCTTCTATGCGCAATACCTCGTGGTGTGGATCACCAATCAACTTGCGACCGAGACGGTGCGCTTCGCCGGCATCCCTGTGAGTACGCAGAACCTCACGCGATTCCTCGATCGCCTCTCGCTGAATGGCACTGCGCACACCTTTGGGAACTTCATCTGGTTTCAGGGCTACGTTCTTATCATCGTGCTGGCGCTCGCTGGATCGGTTCTCGTCGGCAACGACTTCTTCCACGGTAGCCTCCCGTTTTACCTCTCCAAACCCATTGGCCGCTGGCATTATATTCTGGGGAAGTGCCTCGCCGTCGGTGCGATCATCAACGCCCTCACGACTCTTCCTGCGATCCTCCTCTGGATCGAAGCTGGCCTGCTCTACGACTGGAAAACGTATTACCTCAGCCACCTCGATTTACTGGTGGGTATCATCGGCTACGGACTGACACTTGCGGTTTCGCTCAGCCTCCTGGTCGTGACAACCGCGGTGTGGCTGCGTCGCACCGCACCACTGGTGATGGTGTGGATGGGGCTGTTCACGCTATTGCCGATGCTCGGCGGGTGGATGGTGAGTGCAACGCACGACGAACGCTGGCGGCTCCTCGATCTGTGGAACAATCTCTACCTCTGCGGGCTAAGTTGCCTCGCGGCGGACCACGAGACGGTTCGTCCGCCGCCGCAGCCGGCGTACTGGGAAGCGTGGACCGCGCTCGGCGCGGTGGCGATTGTGTGCGCGGTGTACCTGCGGCGGCGCATTCAGGCGGTGGAGATTGTGTCGTGAGCGCGGAACTGCGAGCTGAGGCGGAACGCAGGGATGGCGCCAGCCCCCTGTTCACCTCTTCCGAGCAACTGGCCGCCGCCAGTCCTTCACCGGAGCCGTTGCTCCTCTTCGAACACGTCTCCAAGTGGTATGGCTCGGTACTTGCGCTCAACCAGGTCACACTCGAACTGACTGGCGGCATCACCGGGCTGGTCGGTGCCAATGGCGCAGGGAAATCGACACTTCTGCGGATGGCCAACGGCCAGTTGAAACCGACGATGGGCCGCGTCACGGTGCGTGGCGTCGATGCGTGGGACTGGCACGCCCGGCGACTGGTCGGCTACTGCCCGGACATCGACGCATTCTATGAAGACCTCTCTGGCCGCCGGTTCGTGTGGGTCATGGCGCGTCTTTGCGGCTACACTCGCCGCGAATCGACACGCCGCACGGAAGCTGTGCTGGAGCGGGTTGGGATGGCGGACCGCGCCGACCGCAAACTCCGCGGCTACTCGAAAGGGATGCGTCAGCGAGTCAAGCTCGCCCAGGCGCTCCTCCACGACCCGGAGTTGCTCATCCTGGACGAGCCACTCTCCGGCATCGACCCGATCGGCCGGCAAGAGTTGCTCGAACTCTTCCAGTCGCTCGCTGCGCAGGGAAAGTGCTTGCTCATTTCCAGTCATGAACTCGAAGCACTGGAAAAGCTGACGAACCACGTTGCAATCATGGCGCGCGGTCGCATTGCGGCGGTTGGCACACTGCAACAGATTCGCGACCTGCTCGACGATTACCCCCTGTCGGTGCGGATCGACATATCGCAGCCGCGCGAAGTGGCACGCCTGCTGCTGGCGATGCCGGATGTTCTTGCCGTGGAAGTGGTGCCTGGGTTACCCACGGAGTTGGCAGAATCGCTGGTGGTGAAAGCACACCATCCGAAACGGTTCTTCGAGTGGTTCGGGCAACTCGTTGTCGAACACAGCCTGGAAGTGCGCCGTCTCGAACCGCTCGACGAGTCGGCGCATGCCATTCTGGGCTACCTGCTCGGCGGGAGCGGGAAAACATAATCGCCAGAGACACGTTCGTTATTTCAAAAGTATCGCAATTGATTGAGTAATTCATCCTGAATGTGATACAATCCTCACTCCGACAAGCAGCTGGCATTCGGGCATGACGCCCAACACGCCGGTTCCAGGACGGGGAGAGCGGATACCTCACGAGGCGGCTGGCGACATTCACACGAATCGACCAGCTTTCACTTCGGCGTGGCGCGCAGTGTGCAAGAACTTTCGACCGTTGTTCGGGTGAGGTTCCCGCGCGTCGGGGGTAGCCCGTACAATACGGGCATGCCGCCCGACCGCCCGGGGCGTACTCATAGAACCGTTTACCCGCGCGACTGCAACGCGCCGAGGGATCAGGCATGGCGCAGCAAGACGGAACACCTCCCCACGGACCTCAGCCACCCGCATCCAAGCGTGGAAACCCGCTTCTGCCTGGGGGTTGGGTCGCTCTGGTGGTGCTGGCGGTGATCGCCGTCGCGTTCCTCGCCTTCGGTAACCGCTTCAAGGAAATCGATTACTCCCGCTTCAAGGAACTGGCCGATGCCGGCGAATTGAAGTCGCTTACTCTCCTGGGGGCCGACCGGGCCGAAGGCGAGGTCCGCAACCCAGGCTCACCGCTGGCTACGAGTATCGACCTGGGCAAGACTGGAAAGTTCTCCGTGCTTCTGCCACCGGCCAACGACCGCACGCCGCTCATCGCGGAAGTGGAGAAGGCCGACCAGAAGTTTCGCACCGAGGCACTGAAGAAGGGCGAGAACCTGCCGCCGATCGTCATTGCTCGCCGCGAAGACGCTGCGCCGTGGCTGGGGCCACTCGTGATGAACATGGTGGTGATCATCGGAATCATCACGATCTTCGTGGTATTCATCTTGCCGAAACTGCGTGACCCCATGGGCGGCGGCTTCATCAATAACTACATCCGCAGTCCGGCCAAACGCTACGAGAAGGGGAAGGGGCGAATCACCTTCGAGGATGTGGCCGGGATGGAGAACGCCAAGCGCGAACTCCAGGAGATGGTCGAATATCTGAAGGATGCCGCCAAGTTCACCCGAATTGGCGCGCAGGTTCCCAAGGGCGTGCTACTCGTTGGCCCACCGGGTACCGGCAAGACTCTGCTGGCGAAGGCGGTCGCGGGTGAGGCGAACGTTCCGTTCTTCGCCATCAGCGGCAGCGAGTTCATCCAGATGTTCGTTGGTGTCGGCGCCAGTCGTGTCCGCGATATGTTCCGCACTGCGAAGGAGCATGCTCCCTGCGTCATCTTCATCGACGAGATCGACGCCGTGGGCCGAATGCGCGGCGCTGGCTATGGCGGTGGCTCCGACGAACGCGAACAGACACTCAACCAGATTCTCAGTGAGATGGACGGCTTCCAGCCGACCGAGACCGTGATCGTGATGGCCGCGACGAACCGGCCGGACGTACTCGATGCCGCGCTCTTGCGGCCAGGACGCTTCGACCGACACATCACCGTGGATCGGCCGACGTGGAAGGGGCGACTCGAAATCCTGAAGGTCCACACGCGGAACAAACCGCTATCGGATCAGGTGGATCTGGAGCGGGTCGCACGCAGCATGGTTGGCATGAGCGGCGCGGAGTTGAAGAACCTCTGCAACGAGGCGGCACTCCTGGCCGTGCGAGCCGGACGGAACAAGCTGGAACAGGTCGACTTCGATCACGCAGCCGACCGCGTGCGACTCGGAGCGATGCGCGAAGAACCGTTCTCGCGAGAAGAGAAGAAACGAACAGCGGTCCACGAGGCCGGACACGCCCTCTGTGGCTTCCTGATGCCGTCGGCCAACGCGCTGGATCGCGTGTCAATCATTCCGCGTGGGCGTGCCGGTGGCGTCACGCTCTTTCAGCAGGCGGAAGATCGTGTGGATCACTCGCAGAGCGAACTCTTTGCCATGCTGGTGATGAGCATGGGGGGGCGAGCCGCCGACAAGTTGGTGCTGGGCGAGCCGCTCTCTGGCGCGGTGCAGGACCTCAAGCAGGCCACGCGCATCGCCCGTGTCATGGTGTCGCAATTCGGTATGAGCGACCGCGTCGGCCCGGTCTACCATCAGCAGGGCGAGGAACATGTCTTTCTGGGTAAGGAGATCATGGAATCGCGGACGTTCAGTGAGGGAACGGCGCGCGTGATCGACGAGGAAATTCAACGTATCCTCATCGACGCCGAGGCACGCGCGGGCGAACTGGTGCGGACTCACCGCGACAAGCTCGACGCGATGGTCGAGGCGCTTCTCTTGCACGAAGAGATCGACCGCTCCGAGGTGGAGAAGATCATGCAGGGCGTACCGGTATCGGAACTGCGGCCGCAGGAGTCGAAACCGCCCGCGCCGCCGCCTGTCGCTGTCGCGGAACAGCCGGATGTCGTCGCCGACGTGCCACCCAAGCCCGGTCTCGCATTCGGCGGGGCATGATCTCCGATCCATGGTGTGGCAGTACATGAGCCGCGTTCGCGCGGCTCGTGTCGTTAGGTCGCTTCAACCAGCAAAAGGCTTCGACGCATGCCGCCGAATGTCAGGCAGCACGAGGCTGGCATACGGAACGGCTGGTGGATGCAGTGAACTTCACGAGGCTATGTTCCACTTGCCAGTAATGACTGGAGACGGTCGAAGTTCTCCTCGTTGGCTGCGATCACGAATGGCCGGACTTGCTCACCCTCCGCGGCCGACTCAAACCGCATTCGCCAGGTGATTCGTGTGCCCTCGCCCTCGTCGGCGAAAGTCATTGCCATCCGAAAGCGGTGCATTTCCCCCAATTGTTGGAGAACGATTCTCTCAACGGGTACGACCTCGACGAACTCCTTCGTGAGAGGATACTCCGTGCCATCAGGTCCGTGCATGACGAACCGCCACATGCCGCCTGGCCGCAGATCAAACTCGTGGAATGTGTTGGTGAACCCCTTTGGTCCCCACCACCGGGTGAGTAACTGTGGGTCGGTGAACGCCCGAAAGACCGCTTCACGAGGGGAACCGATGAGGCGTGAAGAAACGATTTCGTCGTCCAGGGACATGCGGTGACTCCCTTCTAACGTGTGAATATTAGTGTATTTATCTGATATAGATTGAATACCCAGGCGTTTAATACCGTGCGGACGATACCGGATGACGCTGGCTGCGCCAATCGCCGTTGCAAGCAATTTCTCGCCCCGGTTCGATTCCCTATCTGTTATCTTCAATCTCCTGTTCTCACACTCCCTGAGGCTTCTGCCGTGAACCCCGCTTACTCGCTGTCCGATGTTGCCAGTGTGTTCAGCCCCGCGCTGGTCGTCTTCCCGGAACTGATTCGCCAGAACATCGCGCGTGTTGTTGAGATGGCCGGCGGGCCAGAACGTCTGCGGCCGCATGTGAAGACGCACAAGACCCGTGAGATCGCCAGACTCCTGCTCGACGCTGGTATCACCAAGCACAAGTGCGCCACCATCGCCGAGGCCGAGATGCTCGCGGCGACCGGCGCCCCGGACGTGCTCATTGCGTATCCACTCGTTGGCCCGAATGTGGGTCGACTCGCGCATTTGATCCGCAAGTTCCCGAACACGCAGTTCTCCACGCTCATCGATCACCCAGATGCAACGCGGTCGCTCTCTGCGGGGCTTGCAACTGCGGGAGTGCAGGTCGGGGCGATCCTGGACCTCGATGTGGGTCACCACCGCACCGGCGTGCCGGTCGGGGCCGAGGCGCTGGAAC
Organism: uncultured Frigoriglobus sp.; assembly: GCA_964422915.1. Taxonomy (GTDB): domain Bacteria; phylum Planctomycetota; class Planctomycetia; order Gemmatales; family Gemmataceae; genus Gemmata. Next base: position 20,820 of record CAYRDG010000001.1, read on the forward strand.
TCTATGAACTCGCGTCGCGGTTGCCGGGCTTTGTCCCTGGCGGCTTTCAACTCTATGACGGCCACAACAACCAGCCCGATCGCGCCGAGCGCGAGAAGGCTGTGCGCGATTTCATTCAGCCCGTGCTCGATCTCCGCGCACAGGCCGAGGCGAGGGGCCTTCCTGTGCCGCGTCTCGTCTGTGGCGGCACACCCAGTTTCCCTGTCTATGCCGCGATGCGTGACGTGCCTGGTATCGAGTGCTCGCCGGGTACCTTCGTGCTGCACGATGCCGGTTACGGCCCGAAGTACGCCGACCTGGTGGGCATCACGCCGGCGGCGGTGCTCATCACGCGAGTCGTCAGCCGTCCGACTGCGAATCGTGTCACGCTCGACCTGGGAAACAAGGCAGTCGCGGCCGACCCACTTCTTGAGAAGCGGGTCTCGCTGCTCGACTTCCCCGAATACAAGACCGTGGGGCACAACGAGGAGCATCTGATCGTTGAGACCGACGGCGCGAATCAGTACAAGCCAGGGGATGTGGTCTACGCGCTGCCGGGGCACATCTGCCCAACAGTGGCACTGCACAAGGATGTGCTCGTGGCCGAGGGTGGCAAGATCGTTGGGAAGTGGAACGTAGCCTCTCGTGACCGGGTGTTAAACGTCTGAAGCCATTCGCGACACGGAGCGAGCGCCAGGAGAAAGTTTTCACTTCCTCTTGCATGCCGGGCGGGTGTCGGTATCATGAAATGAGACTGAATCTCAGTATCATCCCCGCCGACACGCTCATTCGCAATGGAACTGCCGCAAACGAGTGGACTGTTGCCTGTAACGAGTTGGTCGCCCGCAGCGCGAGTGACCAACACTGAAACATGCGCGACGACTGCGCTGGGATTGCAACCGTCTGTCGATGAGGATGTCGCGGCGGACTGCACCGGAGCGTGCCGTGGTTGCTGCTCGGTGGGCAGTTGCGCCGACCGCATCGTCTGCCGTTGTCTGCGTGTCACCGAGCACGAGGTCATTACTGCGATCGTGACGTTGGGCCTGCGCACCGTGAAGGAAGTGAGCCAGGCGACCGAAGCGGGCACCGGTTGTACCTGTTGCCACAAGGAACTTGCGGCGTACCTTGCGGTTTACTCGCCCTCGTCGGAACCCATCTTCTCGGCCAGGTAGCGTTCCAGACCCACGGAAGCGATCAGGCCCAGTTGCGTTTCGAGCCAGTCGACGTGCTCCTCGGAGTCCGTGAGGATTTCGAGTGCCAGTGCGTGCGTGCCGTTGTCCTTGAGGTTGATGCAGAGGTTGACGAGCTCGTTATAAGCCTGCACGCCGCCGAGTTCGAGTTTCAGATCGTTCTCGAATTGCTCCTTCACATCGCTGCCGACGCGGATCACATCGTAACGAGCGATTTCCGGCACACCTTCGAGGAAGAGTACACGTTCGATGATCTTGTCGGCGTGCTTCATCTCGCCAATCGATTCGTCCCAGTGTTTCTTGGCCAGCGTCATGAAGCCCCAGTTCTTGCACATCTTTGACTGACAGAAATACTGATTGATGGCAGTGAGTTCGATGGTCAGCGCACGGTTGAGGGCGTTGATCACGTCGGGATGACCTTTCACGGCAATCTCCTTAACGAGTGCATGGCGAGGTTTGCCGGGATGTCTTAGGAACTTTTCCGCAAGATGTTCTGGAAAACGCTGTCTGAGTGAGCGTGAGCGAGCCTCTCGACACTCGCGGGGGGGCGTGCCACGCGGTGTCGCGGTATGATGCCGACGATCATTACATCTGCTGGAGGAGATACCATGAGAGAACTGCTCGCACCAATCCACGGGCCAGAGCACGCGGTGCCGTGGCCGACGCCGCCGATTCCGGGTACGTCGATGCTCACATTCTGGGGAACCGGCGACGCGGCGACACAGGAGTTCGCGCTTCCCGCCGATGCCTCGGTGCGGATTGCCGTCGAGAAAGGACCAATGACGCTGCGAGTGTTGCGGCCCGACGGTAGTGAGGGTGCCAACGTCGTACCGATTCCTGAAGCGGGACTGGCACTCGCTCAGATTCCCACAAGTGGGAACTACCGTCTGGAGGTACTCACGGCGGGTTCCTGGGGCATTACGATCATCTACTTCACACCACCACAATGAGATGCCCTGTGGGAATTGGCGTGATGCGGCCATGAAGGGCACGAGAATTGATACAATCCGGATACCACTATCTGATATTGTGCCCCGCAACATATGAATGAGCTGCCCCCTCACACCAATCCTACACCCGGCGACACCGTTGAGCAGCAATTGAGGCTCGCGGAGCAACAGGTTGCATTTCACGTTGCGAACACGCCTCTGGCGGTCGTGGTGTGGGATTACGACTTGCGGATTACGCGCTGGAACGCGCAGGCTGAACGGATATTCGGCTGGTCGGCTGATGAGGTGATTGGGCTGGCACTGCTCGATTGTCCCTTCATCGCGCCGCAGAATCGCGAACTGGCCGAACGGATGATGCGAGAGGGGATGAGTGGCCAGCAGATCCGGAGTGTCGTGACCATTGTCAATTGCACGAAATCGCGCGGATCCATCTGGTGCGAATGGTACAGCTCCAACGCTTACGACGAGTCCGGGCGGTTCACTTCGGCACTGGCTCTCGCACTCGATGTCACGGAGCGGCGGCTAACGGCCGAAGCACTGGCCCAGAGTCAGGCGCGCGTGCGGGCTGCGCTCGATGGCGCGCGAATGCTCGCGTGGGACCTCGATCTTGCCGCCAACCGCTGGGAGACAACCACCGCACTGGCCGACTTCTATGGGCTGGAGGTGGACCCCGACGACGGCAATCCTCAAACAGCGCTCCGTGCTGTTCACCCGGACGATCTGCCAGCGGTACTCGCCGGGCGGCAGCGAGCCATCGAGACGGACGAACCGATGCGCTATGAGTTCCGCGGTCGGCAACCCGGAGCGGACGGGCGGACCCGCTGGTATTCCACCAGCGGTCGTGTGTTGCGAGATGACGCTGGCAGAGCGGTTCGCATTGTCGCGATCACCACGGATGTGACGGACCGCAAGCGTGCCGAGGCCGAGCGAGAGGAACTCGACCGCCAGCTTCGCGAGGCGCAACGCTGGGAGAGCCTGGGTGTGCTGGCTGGTGGCGTCGCCCACGACTTCAACAATATTCTCACTGTAATCCAGGGTTGTGCGGAATTGACGCGGCGTGAGGTGCTGTCAGGTTCACCAGCGGTGGCGCACCTTGACCAGATCGAACAGGCGTGCCAGCGTGCCGCGGGTGTGTGCCGACAGATGCTCGCTTACGCGGGGCACACACGCAGTACTGGCGGCCATACCGACCTGGCCGCGCTCATCCGTGAGTCGATCCCGTTGCTGGAAATCTCGGCCGGGTCGGCCACAATGCGGCTCGATCTGGCAGAAAATCTCCCGCCACTCCCCGTGGCGCCGGCACAGGTGCAACAGGTGCTCATGAGTTTGGTCACTAACGCGGCCGAGGCGATTGGCCAGGCCACGGGAGATGTGACCATCAGCGCGCGGGTAATCGAGGTGATGGCAGACACCCCTGATGGTGGTTTCCAGCTTGTGCCGGCACCGGGCCTCCATTTGGTTCTTACTGTCATGGACACCGGATACGGCATGCTTGCAGACGTGCGTGCCCGTATGTTCGACCCATTCTTTACCACCAAGTTTCCCGGGCGCGGGCTGGGGTTGGCAGCAGTGCTGGGTATCGTCCGCGCACACGCCGGTGGCCTTCATGTCGCGACGACACCCGGACGCGGCACCAGGGTCTCAGTCTACTGGTCGCTGCGCGGTGCAACGCGTGAAGTCGCTCAACCGTAAGTCCGGGATCAACTCAGTGAGGAGCAACACGTCAGCTAACGCAGGCGGGAACAGCGAACACGATCCCACCCACAAGCTGCGAATCCCGCCTTCGGCATATTGAGGATGCTCACTTATCCAGATTCCAGACCGTGGCGGTGGTGTCGGCCGAGCCGGTCACCAGGAACTTACCGTCGGGACTAAAGGCCAGGGAGGTCGGTGCGGCAGAGTTCGTGAATGTGTGTCGGATTTTTCCAGACTCCCAGTCGAGGACCAGGATCGGTGCCTGACCCGTGGAGAAGTTCGGCTGACAGGCCACCGCCACGAGTTTGCCATCGCGACTGAACACCGGCGGCACAATCGGGGAGCGGCGTTCCAGGTCGAAGCTCTTGCCGAGTTTGCCCGTGCTCAGGTCGAACGTGGTCAGCGTTCCTTTCGATGTGAACACCACCGCGGATTTGTTGTCCATGGCCGTTGCTACTGCCGGCTGGCTGAAGCCGGCCTCTTCCGTGTACTGAGCTTGCTTCTTGCCGCCAGCGACATCCCAGACGGTGACCTGGAACTCACCGTTGCCCTTCTCCGGTTGCGTGCGTCCGGCCGCGATGAGTTGTTTGCCGTCAGGCGTGATTGCGGCAGCCACAATACCGATGCCAGGCAGTTCGACCGACACGAGACGCTTGGTCGTGGCCACGTCCCATACTGCGATCCGCGCGGGGCGCTTCCTGGGGTTGTAGCTGTTCGAGGCGATCACCACCTTCGAGCTGTCGGGCGAGAACGCAGGCGTGGAGAAACCGTCGACCGGGATCGGGATGACGTACTGCTCTGTGCCACGGGTGGCGTCATAGACACCGAAGCCGGCGTTGTCGCGGACAAGCGCCCGGCTGAGGTCCGGGGAGAAGATCGCCGGTGGGAGAATGCTGCCGTACTGGGTGTACGGCGAGTGGAACGTCACCATGCCGGCCGGTTTGCCGGTGGCCAGTTCCCACTTCCGTGTTCTGCCATCGTCGGCCGAGGTCACAACGAACTTGCTGTCAGGGGTGACGACCACCGTGCGGACGGCGTTCGTATTCCCACCCTGTGGGCTGAGCACCTTCCCGGAGGGCACCTCCCAGATCACAACTTCCGCGCCCCGTGTTGCCCACGCCAGGCCGTGGTCCTTGTCGAGCAGTCGGACACGCGCGCGCACCAGGTCTGTCGTAGGTGGCTCGGTGGTAGACAGCGGAACGCCGTCGGCCACCTTCCACAGTTGGACTGTGCCGTTGTCGGAGGTACTGGCCACGGTCGCGCCGGTGGGGTTGAACGTCAGCCAGCGCCCGACCCCGCCGCGACCCAGCAGCAGTTGCTTGCTCGCGCCGCTTTTGGGATCCACGAGATTGATGGAACTGTTGCTGGAATTCGATACCGCGGCGATGGAGCCATCGCTGCTGAAGGCGACCGCCATCGGCGCGTAACCATCAACGCGGAACTTCGAGAGTTCCTTGCCGTCGATGTTCCAGAACGTGACAACGCGCGTGGGGTTTTTGTCGGGGTCCGTTGGTTCCTTTGCATTCGGATCGTAGTGCGATCCCCACGATGCGAACGTCTTGCCATCGCCCGCCAGTGCGACTGCAACGAACTCGTTCAACGGCACTGTGATTTTCTTCAATTCCTTATCGTTGGGCACGTCCCACAGGAGGATGCTGGCGTTCTCCTTCTTCTCGCGATTGCCCAGGCCGCCCAGCGCGAGTGTCTTGCCGTCGGCGGAAAGTGCCGCGCTGGCGTCGGAACTGGGGAGCCGCCGTTCAACCTTCGCCACGGTCTTGCCGGTGCTGGTATCGAGGACGCTCACCCGGTCGAAGCCCACATAGAGGGCGCGTTTGTCGTCGGACGACACCGCCGCCGGCACACCGAAGAACTCCGCAGGAACCTTTCCTTGGACCGCGCCGGTGGCAGGGGCGAGTCGTGCCAGACCGCTGAGGGTCTGGGCGTAGAGCGCCTTGCCATCCGGTGTGAGAACAGGTGAAGAGAACGGGACGATCCGTAGCCGCGCGGTGCCGATGCGTGCCTTCGCACCTTTGGGCAGTGGGTCGCCGTAGTTGTCCTTGTCGGCAGCCAGCGCGCCAACCGTCGGGGTCAGGATGAAGAGTGCGAGTGCGTATCGGATGCGGCGAGCGTTCACGGGCGTAACTCCACATGTGGATGAGCCACGGGCGAGGGAGAACTTACCCGCGAGGATCGGCCGTGTCAATGATGGTAGTCCGGTTTCTTGCCAGTTAGAGCAATACCATTGTGCGACTGAATAGACCGACCAGCCAATACCCTGTCATGTTGAACTGGCAAGTCGTGTGACGGCCTCGGCGCAGCGGTCGAGGAGAGTATGCTTTCGCTTTGGGTTCGTGTAGCGCCCTTGCGATTCGGCCCATTCGCGTGTCTGTTCGATCAGCTGAGTCAGTACCACGACTGCCGCAGGTGTGCGAGTGGGTACGCCGACCCGTACCGGTGCGGTATGCGCGAACGCATCCTGAATGCACCGCGCGGCGACCCACCCTGATTCACTCACGGCCGCTTCTGCCACTCCCGCGCCTGCTGCGACGGGTTGCCCATTCGCCACCAGTTCGACATGCGGCACACCATCGCGTGCGCGTGCTTCGGCGCGGAAGGTATCGCCATCGCGCGTGAGCGTGAGCAGTGGCCCCGCCGTCGCAGAGCAACGACCATCGCGGATCGCTTCGACCCAGGCGGAATGCTTGATCCTGGGAGTCTCAGCCGGTTTCGGTCCTGCTTCGTTCAACTGTGTGGGAATGAACGAAGTGGGCTGTACGGGAGTCGACACGTTCGCGTATGTCCGCATCGCGCCCAGTGGCGTCCTGTTGCTCTCCTTGCCGCTGGCACCCACGAGCGGCACCAGTATGTCCGCGTCCCACAATCGATAGAGCCAGGGGAAGAGTGGCACTTTCCGCTGTTCGCCAGTCACTTCGATCGCATCGATCTTGCCGAGCACTGCGGCGACGAGTGCCTCGCCGCCGATCAGACCGCCGGCCTGCTCGAAGGCGTCCACCCACACCGCCAGCCCTTTCTTGCGGTGGCACTGGTCGCACCAGTCGCACACCCCCCAGTCATCTGTCTCTTCCGGGCCGCCAAACGTGAGCGGGAACACCGGTCGGTGCGAGTGTAATAACGCTATCTTCCCCAGCACCGGATGCGCGTTCAGTGTGTTGACGATTACGGAACCACCAGCACGTTCGATCGCCGGTTCCTGCCCGCTGAAGGCGAGTAGATTGGGTACTGTCGTGTAAGTGTTCGCATCGAGTGCCAGCATTGGGAACGGTGTGGCCAGGAGGTTCACCACGTCCAGTCCTTCGCCCTGCGACTCGATTAGTGCCGCGTGTGGCGAAAGGAAATGGCAGCGCGTATCGATGCTCACCCAGTCAGTCGTGCGAATGGGTTCCCCACGCGAAATGCTCAACCGTAACGAGAGTTGCCCTGTGCCAAGTGTGATGGTCTCGTCGAGCGGCGTCCACTCTGGCCCCTTCGCGGCCTGCACGCGCAGCGGGACGCCAGCGGGTAGCGGTATCTCGCAGGCTCCGTCGAGAGAGAACCAGCGCTCGCGGCCGAGCCGGAGATGACCGCCCACATCCTCGTTGCGCCCAGTTGGGAACTCCGCAGCACGACCCAGAGGCGCGAACTGCGCGCCATCAAGCGACGACACGCGCACGCGCACGGGCACGGGCACAGGCTGGCCACTCGTCGCGTCGGTGATTCGCAGGTGAACGTTGAGCATGACGTTCTGCTCAGGCTTTCGCCCTCGTGGGCGAGAATGCCCTAGCCCTCCTGCCCTCCGCAAGACTTCAGGATCGCGCGGAACGCTTCGACCGCACACGGAAACAGGTCCGGGCCAGTGATGCCACCGGTTGGGCCGCCGCCGCGCAAGTGTGGCTCCATCGTCGCGAACCCCTTGTACCCGCTTGCCACCGCGCCACTGATGCTGTGTGCAACCTGGCCGTCGCCGGTGCCGGCGATCACACCGTAATCGTGACCGGCGGCGTGGCCGCCCTTCTTCCAGTCCTTGATGTGGAAGTGGCTCGTGTAGTCTTTGGTCTTCTCCCATCCTTCCACCGGATCGAAGTTGCCATAGGCGTAGTTGGCCGCGTCGTAGGCGGCTCGCAGCGCCGGGCTGTTCACGGTACGGAAGATGTCCGCGACGCGATCGGGCGAGTCGCCGTAGATGCGGTGTTCATTCTCGTGGAACAGCACGACGCCAGACTTCGCCGCGACCTCGGCCATCGCGCCCATGCGTCGCATCACTTCATCGCGATGCTTTGGCCAGTTGGCGACGTCGAAGACGGGATCGTTCCCAGGCGGGTAGAAGCTGAAGATGCGGATTCCCTTCGTGCCGAAGACGCCGCACAGTTCGATGGCACGCTTCAGTTTGTCGAGGTGAGAGGGGAAGTCGGCGTCGATGGCGACCTTGCCGACCGGCGATCCGATCGCCGAGAGGCCTATCCCTTCGCCATCGAGGAGTTTCTTGAACTCGCGGATCTGTTCATCCGAGAGTATCAGCACGTTGGTGGTGTGGATCGAGCGAAACTCGATGAAGCGGATTCGGCACTGCTTGAGTACGGCGACCTGCTCACGCGGGTCTGGTGAAATCTCGTCGGCGAAGGCAGAAAGGAGGAACATGCTCTGGCACCGTGGGTGTGGGTTCGCGGTGCCGGTAGTGTATGAGGAACTCCGTGGGAGGCGCCTCCGTGCTCATTTGTACGGGAGAGTTTCGTGATTGCTGGCGAGCACTACCGCGGCCGTCAGCGGCACGAGTACGAGTAGTATGCGGCCAGCGAGCAGGAGCCACTGGTTCTGTCGGGCGAGCCGCGGTATGAGGAATGGCGCTAGCAGTGCCAGACCAAGCGAGATGAGCCAGAAGCACGCTGCTGGCACATGGTTCTCGACGTGTGACGGTCGGGTGCCGAGGACAAGACCTACCAGGAACATGACACCCGCGGGAATAGCGCCGGAGGCACCCAGTGGCAGTTCTGTTCGCGCGATCGGTTCGGGTTTGTGAGCATCGTGGAGGTTTGGGTTCGGGTTGTCGTTCGTGATCGGACGCGATCTCAGGATTCCCACTGCGACCGCGATGCCGAACATTGTCGAACCCATCAACACGGCCAGTTCCATGAATCGGGCGTTATGCGCATAGAGCAGCACTAGCCCGCCTGCGAAGAGTGCTGCCGCGAGGTACGCCGCGACTTCGGCGCCGAGGCCCTTGCGGGCCAGTTCGTCCAGCACGAACCAGACAAGCAGTGTCGCGCCACTTAGCTCCCACTGCAGCGATGCCCACTCGGGACCCTGCGCGGCATGGCCGCGTACGAGCCAGCCACTCACCACGACTACCGCGGCCAGGCGTGGTAACCACACAAACGCACCCGGCCCCCACCAGTAGCGTGCATCGAGCAATTGCACAGAGACAAGGCCGATCCAGCGCGAAACCAGCCCCACTGCCATGAGCAGGAGTGTCGCCTGCGGCAGCCAGTCGTAGCCCGGCGCAGCGGCTTCTGGCTTCCAGGGTATCAGCCGGGCCGTGTTGTCCCAGGTCGGTTGCTCGGTCCCAGCGATCGACAGGGTGAAGTTGCCCCCGATGAACGCAACGATGACGGCCGCTGCTGCGCCGGTTGCCGCTGCCCACCGGCCGACGAGCAGGAATACGCACATGACGAGCGCAGCCCCGCCCGCGCCTGGCAATACATCCTGTTGCAGGGCCTGGAGCGTGTCCTTCAGTGGCGGAAGTGGAGGCAACGGCACGGCTCGACCACCAGTTCCGGGCGTACATCGCGTTACTTCTTCGCAGTCACCTTGATTGTCAGTTCCACCGTGTCATCGATCTTCCCTTTGCCGTAGGTCATGCCCCACAGCGTGCGGTCGATGGGGAAGGTCGTGGAGAGTTGAAGCAACTCACCACCGGTCGCAATGGATGCAGGGAAGCTGAGCGTCTTCGTCTTGCCGAGCATCGTTAACTCGCCACTGATGGTGAAGACCTTGTCTCCCTTGGTCACCTTCGTGACCTTGAATGTGGCCTTGGGATGGTTCTTCACGTCGAAGAAGTCCGCACTCTTGAGGTGAGCGGTCAGTTTGGGGTCGTCGGCATGGAGTGAATCCGTCTCGATGGTGACCTCAGCTTTCAACGTGGTCGGGTCGCTGTTGGCGACCGTAGCGGTGCCGCTGAACTTGGCGAAGCCGCCGTTGTGTTTGCCGTCGGTCTTCTTGCCGACGAACGTGAGCTTTGTGTTTGTGTGGGAGATCGTGTACTTCGTGTCGGCAGCGGTCGCGCTGAATGTGGCGGCAGCAAGAAACACCGCCGCGAGGAGGCAACGTACCATGTCAACTTCTCCGTGTTGGGGACGTGGATCGACGGCCGCGTCGGGGCGGCCGGTTGAAGTGTACACAGTTACCTGCCACCAGTCGCGTACTTACAGTGAGATTCTGACACCATGCCACGCGGCCCCCACGCTGCGTGGCTCACTCACCGGCCTTCTTGCGGCCAACGATCTTGAGTTTCACCTGATCCACGGCGAACACTTTCTCTCCGCTTCCCGGAAAACGGATGCGTACCTTTCGGAAAGCCCCGTAGCCTGTCACATCCTCCACTTTCCCCAGACCATATTGCTCGTGCTGAACGAGCACGCCGGCTTCGATCGCTGCCAGTCCGGTGGAGTCGGAGATGGTCGGTTTGATTGCCGTGCGAGGCTTCGGCGGTGGGAGATACGGCCGCGCGCCGGTATCGGCCCAGTCGGCCGCGGCTGCTCCGATCTTCGCCCGATACTCGTCGGCGGCCGTGCCTGCCTGGTTCAACGCACGCGAGCCATCGATTCGTTCCACGCCGTCGCGGGGTAACTGGCTCAGGAAGCTGCTCTCGATGCAGTAGTTATCGCGCCCGCGAAACGACCGCAATCGCACCCACGAAAGGTAGAGTTCTTTCATCGCGCGTGTTATGCCCACGAAGCAGAGCCGGCGTTCTTCCTCGCGTTCCTCGTCGTTCTCCATACTCCGCTCGTGTGGCAAAATTCCTTCTTCCACCGCCAAAACATACACCACCGGAAACTCGAGCCCCTTTGAGGCGTGCAGCGTCATGATCGAGACGTGATCGGTATGCTCATCCCAGCCATCCACGTCCGACGCCAGCGTGATCTGCTCCAGGAAATCGCCGATGGTGCGGGCGTTATCCTCATCCCAGAATTGCTTGACGGCCGTGATGAGTTCGCCGACGTTGGCGAGGCGGTCGGTATCGTCCTCGTCTCGGGAGGCACGCAGCATCGCCTCGTAACCGGATTTCGCCAGGACGAGGTTCACGAAATCGTGTGGCGGCATGTCGAGCTTCGACCGCAATTCGGTGATAAGCCGATAGAAGTCGCGCAGGCCCGTTGCGGCCTTCCCCTTGATCTCTGTGATGCCCCCGATGCGTCCGGCGGCTTCCAGTAGGCTGATCTCGTGACGCTCGGCGTAAGACTGAAGCCTGTCGAGCGACACCTTGCCAATGCCGCGAGTTGGCTCATTCACGACGCGCAGGAAACTGATGCTGTCGCTGGGGTTCACGAGGAGACGGAGATACGCGAGCACGTCGCGGTTCTCCTTGCGTTCGTAGAACGATAACCCGCGGACGATCTGATACGGCACGCCGTGTTTGACGAACGCGCTTTCGAGCGAGCGCGTCAGCGCGTTGATGCGCATGAAGATGGCATGTTCGCGGTAGGTGAACCTCCCGGTCTGCACGGTTTCCTTGATGCGTCTGGCGACGCCATCCGCCTCTTCCAGCCCGTGATTGAAGTTCAGGATGCGCACGGGTGCGCCGTCTTCATTGAGTGTGACGAGCGATTTCTTCTTTCGCTGCTTGTTGTGCGCGATGAGCGTGTTGGCAGCGTGGATGATGTTCTTCGAACTGCGATAATTCCGCTCGAGCGTGATGACGCGTGTGTCACGAAAGTCACGCTCGAAGTCGAGAATGTTGCGAATGTCGGCATGTCTCCATTTGTAAATGCTCTGGTCCGGGTCACCGACTACGCACAAGTTGGTGTAATCCTGGCTGAGCATCCTGGCGATCTGGTATTGCGCGAGATTGGTGTCCTGGTACTCGTCGATCAGGATGTATTTGAAGCGTGCGTCCAGCTCGCGGCGGAGTTCTTCGTTGTCGCGGAGTTTCGTTGCTGGCAGGTACAGAAGATCGTCGAAGTCCACCGCGTTGGCGGCGCGCAGTCGCTTCTCGTAGAGGCGATACACCACTGCCGCGGTCTTCCCCAGGAAGTCGGTCGCTTGCTTCTCGAATTGCCCTGGCGGGATGAGAGTGTTCTTCGCCTTGCTGATCTCGCTGCCGATCCGCTCCGGGCTGAACTTCACGCTGTCGAAGTTTGCGGCTTCCAGCGCGCTCTTCAGCAATCTGTTGCGGTCGTCCATGTCGTAGATCGTGAAGTTGCGGTCGATGCCGAACTGCTCCGCGTATTGGCGCAGGAGCCGCGCGCCGAGGCTGTGGAACGTGCTGACCCACACCTTGTTACCGGGTACGAGTTTCTCCACACGCCCCTTCATCTCACCGGCGGCCTTGTTGGTGAAGGTGATCGCCAGGATATTCGATGTGCGGATGCCCTGCGCGAGGAGATAGGCGATGCGGCGCGTGATGACACGCGTCTTGCCGCTGCCAGCGCCTGCAAGAATGAGTAACGGCCCCTCGCCGTGGACCACCGCGGCACGCTGATCGTCGGTGAGGTCGGCCAGAAGTGCGTCTTCAGACATGGCGAGTCCTTCCGGGTGTTCTTCCAACGAGTGCGCGCGATAATGAACGGTGTAGGAATACCACCCCAGCCCCTTTCCAGCGCGAGAGGAGGCACTACCAGCGGATTCTACCGAACCGCTCCCGGACTGCGAAGCTCAGCTACCACCACCATGGACATCCTCGGACTTGGAACGCAGGTGATGGAGTGCGCGCGGGTGCGGCAGTTGCTCGACGAGCACGCCGACGCCTTTCTCAAACAGGTCTACACGACGCGCGAGGTCCAGCACTGCAACGACCGCCGACAGACGACCGAGCAGTTCACCGCGCTGTGGGCCGCGAAGGAGGCGGTGTTCCGCGCGCTGGGGACATCGTGGAAGCGCGGAATGAACTGGACCGATATCGAAATCCTGTGCGAGGGCGGCACTCCGCTTCAGGTTCTGGTCAGTGGGGCCACGCGCGAACTGATGGACACTCGCGGCGTCAACCACATCCTCCTGACCACTGCGTTCTGCCGCACTTTTGCCACCGCCACCGCTATTGCCGTGCATTCTGCCTCAACACCGGTCCAGGAAGATACGGCGCTGGACGATTAGCACGCGCTGTTCCGGGGGCATACCGGAACAGCAATGGGATCGCCTTGACCAGTTTATGCGAGCAAGCACGCGACAGAACTTCGTGCGAGTGAGACAAGCAACGACAGGACCCCCGGCTGCAATGGGTACGGGCGTCCTGTCGTCATCGCGTTCGTCGTTATGAGATTCCTTTCTCCCCAACCTCCTTCACCAGCGCGTAAGCCGCCTTGTACGCAGCCCGAATGCTCATCACCCGGCCTTCGATCTGATCATTGGTAAACGGCCGGGCCGGATCGGCCTTCGGCAGCCCTGCCAGTTCCAGTGTTAGTGGCAGGAGCTTGACGAACTCGTTCATTCGCTTCGTCACCAGTTCGCTATTCAGCGGCTGATCCACGGCGTAATCCTCCAGCACAGGAGTTTGGGGAAGTGACGCGATTTAGCGTACATGGAAGCGGTTCGCGTCTCAAGCGGTCGGGTATCCGAAGCACGCGGAGTACCCCGGCAGCGCCGGCACGCCAGTTCGCGAAGCTCCCCTGGTTCGCGCGGCTTGCCTGGACTTCAGCGGAAGTCGAGGGAATCTCCGATTCGACCGGCAATCTAGCTAAATTCTGCCGCCTCAGGCGCCGATTCTTGGAGAGACGCTCCCGAATCGGGGGGGAAGCGCGCGGCATGCCGCGCGGTCGGGGGAGTCGGGTTCAGGCGGGATCGGGGAAAACACAATGAGCCGGAGCCGTTGGATCAAGCGGGCATTTGCCGGGGTGCTGGCCTTCACCGCCGCCGGCGGGTGCAAGCAACAGCTCTTCATGGAACCGGCCGACTATGCCGAGGCGATCAAGGTTGCGCCGCCCAAGTCGCTGGAGACAAATCCGCACGGCCCCATTGTTCCACCATCGGTGGACAAGATGGGCGGCGTCACCACGGTGGCCGACTTCGTTCGCCCGCCGAAGCTCATGACACTTCGCGAGTGTGTCGCCATCGCGCTGGAACAGGGTAACATTGGTTCGCAGAATCCGAACAACTTCGGCTTCAAGAACGAGCAACTCAATGCACTCAATGGTTCAGCGGTTGGTGGAACCGACGCGGTGCGTGCCTTCGCCATCGACCCGGCGGTGGCCTCTGCCCAGGTCGAACGCTCGCTCAGTCGGTTCGACGCGCGCTGGGTGACCACGATGCAGTGGCAGAAGATCGACCAGCCAGTCGCGGCCCAGTTCCTCTCGTTCCAGAACTCGCGCGACGCGGCCTCGCTGAGTACCACACTGGCAAAGGGTTTGCCCACAGGTGGTATGGTGGGTGTGACAGCCAGCACCGATTACTCAAAGTTCTCCCCGCAGGCGGCATCGCAGACCGCCTTGGTCAACCCGAACTACATTCCGCGTGTGCAAGTGTCTCTCGAACAGCCGTTGTTGCGGCTCTTTGGTGTGGAGATCAACCAGATTGCCGGCACAGGGCCGTTCGCGGAAGGGAGCCAGATTCTGCCAGGCATTCGCCCGGCAGGCGGTGTCGGCACCGAAGGTATCCTTGTCACGCGGTTGCGTGTGGACCAGAGCCGCGCCAACTTCGATCTACAGATCAACTATATGCTGGCGAACGTGGAAGCGGCATACTGGAATCTCTTCGCCGCGTATTACAACCTCTATGCCCAGGAGGAAGGATTGCGGCAGGCGTTCGAGGGCTACCGTTTCATTCGCATCCGCGTGGAGCTTGGCACAACGCCTCCGCAGAGTCTCGACCAGATCGAGGCTCAGTTCCACCGCTTCCAGGGGCAGGTGTATCAGGCCCGTGGTCAGGTGCTGGAGAGCGAGCGGCAGCTCCGCGGCCTGCTGGGGCTGCGCAGTGACGATGGCGTGCGCATTGTTCCCATCGATGAGCCGAACCTCACGCCGTACATCCCGGACTTCTACGAGGCCGCCAACGATGCCGTTGCACTGCGGCCCGAAGTGATGCTCGCCCGCCAGGATGTGAAGTTCCGGCAACTCGACTTGATGTTGCAGAAGAACCTCCGTCGGCCCGACCTGCGGACCTATGGAACTTACGATGTCGCCGGTCTGGGAACACGGCTTGGCGGTTCGACGTTCGACAACATCAACGGCATTCAGTCACCCGGCAACGCCTTCGGGAGCCTCTCCCAGAATCGGTTCAACACCTGGACGCTGGGTATCAAACTCGACATGCCCATCGGCTTCCGCGATGCCAATGCTCTGGTCCGCCAGGCGAACCTCAACCTTGCCCGCAGCTACGTCCAGCTGCGCGACAGCGAACTGAAATCCATCGAGTATCTCTCGCTCCAGTTCCGCCGCGTGATCCAGACGCACCATCAGATTGCCCCGGCCCGCGCCGAGCGTGAGTCTCTCCAACGGTATATCTATCGCATCCGAGAGGTGATCCGCATCGGGAGCTGGAACGAGCAGTTCTTCCTCAACTTCCTCACCGTGCAGCAGCAGTTGGCCACGGCGGTGGCGAACGAGTCGCAGGCCATCGCGCAGTACAACATCGCGCTGGCTTCCTTCGAGTTCGCGAAGGGGACGATCCAGCAGTATAACAACGTGTCCGTTGGTGAAGGGCCGCTGCCGCCGTGGGTCCAGAAGCGGGCGAAGGATCACATTCGCGAACGCACGGAAGCTGCGTTCAAGACGCGCGAACAGCCGATGCCCACGGCAGGCGCCGCGTTCGGCGATCACACAGTCGCCCCGGCGGGTGGGACGAACTCCGCCTTGACGCTGCCACCGTTCGCGCAACCTCACGAGCCAGTGCCCGACATGCTTCCGCCCCGTCCGGTGCCGAAGGGCGGCAAGAAGCCGTCGTCGGATGCACCCGCGGCCCCGACCCCGCATCCGCTCGGTGCGGCTGTGATGCCGCCGACCTACGGCGCCAACGCGATCATGCCGGTGGCCCCTGCCACCGAGGGTACCCCGCCCACCGACGGTACCTTCAAGCCGAACGGCCGCGTGACGTTGCCGAAACCGCCAGCGGGAAGCCGCGGCTATCTCGGCGACGTGGGAACACCGCTGCCAGGCAGCACAGCGGGCGTGCCAGGCGAGTTCTTCCAGCCAGGGGGGAAGGTCACGCTGCCACCGCCGCCGAAGGGGTCGACTCCAGGGAGTATTAGCAGCACGCCCGCTCTGCCAGGCGGCACCGGGAACGCTGGCGAATACTTCCAGTCGAACGGCCGCGTGACGCTGCCGAAGCCGCCCAAGCGAACAGGCGAGCCGATCTGGGCGCCGCCGGCAACAACGGGACAGTCATCGGCTCCTGTGGCACCACCAGTGCCCGTGCCGCCGAGCCTGCCGCCAGCGCCTGGCAATCCGTAACAACTGCGTGGTGGAATGCCGTGTGAGTTCAGGGAGCGTCTTGGTTCGCCCTGAAGTTCACCCGGCTTCCACCTCTGTTGCCTCGGCTTTCACTTCTACTCTCGCGTGTGCAGCCGATGGCGAATCCGCCCGCGACTGCTTCAGCAATCCTGCCAGGACCAACGCCGCGGCTGCGGTGGCGGCCGCAACCCAGCCGACAGCCGGAAAGCCGACCATATGGCCGTCGGGAGTTTCGGTCACCATCCATCCGGTGATGAGCGGCGCCAGGCCTGTTCCCGCGTGCTGAACTGCCGTATTGACGCTCATGAATGCGCCGCGATTCTGCGGACGCGGCACACCGAGGATCATCGCCTGCACTGGTATCATCCGGCCCGACGCGCACACCATGAACGCACTGAGTATCGCCGTCGCCACCCATAGCGGCCCCGGTGGCAGATTCGTGATGACCACCGCCAGCACCAGCGCGCCGAAGCCGAAGACACGGAAGAGCATGAGCCGCGGCAACCGGTCGGTAAGTCGACCAATTACCGTCATGCTGATGAGCGTGCAGAGGCCGCTGACGAAGTAAATCCGCGACAGTTTCTCCTCCGTCCACCCGTTGAGATTCGTGAGGTACGGCCCAATGAATGAGACGACTGTGAAGGTGCCGAGCACCAGGAAGAAAGTGAAGGCGAACGCACCGAGGTGATCGCGATGGCGCACGACCGCGACAAACTCCGTCCAGCGGTCTGGCCGGTGCGCCGTGAGGTGACCGCGGATTGCCGGCAGCTTCGCCCACGTCAGCAACCACACGGCGACAGCCAGTAGGGCCAGCACAACGAAGGGTGATCCGGTGGCGCGGATGAATCGCAGCGATTCGGGCGCGGAGGTCGCGAACCACTCCGTCAGTTGCAGCCCTGCAGGCAGCCCGGCGATGGAAGCGACCGCAAACGATGACACCACCGCGCCGGTTGCGCGGCCGCGCTTCTCAGGCGGGAATACATCGCCGATCACGGCCATGAGCGCTACCGCCGCCGTTCCACCAAAGGCTCCGGCCAGCGTCCGAGACACCAGCAGCCATTCGTAGGTACCAGAGAGACCGCAGAAGAGCGTGCTGAGGCTGAACCCGGCATACATGGCGAGCAGCACAGTCTTGCGGTCGAAGCGGTCCATCACGAAACTGGCGATGAGACTCGCAATGCCGGCTGCCCAGGCGTAGGCCGAGACGATATGTCCGAACTGCGAGGGATTAAGTGAGAGTTCTGTCATCAACCGGCCGCCCAGCGGCATAATGATGACGAAATCGACCATGTGGGTGAACTGGATCGCGACGAGAACGAGAATCAGCCCCCACTCGGCGCGCGTGATCTTTGCAGTTGAGAGGCCCGGGGGCGAACCTGGGTGGCCCAAGAGCGGGGCATTGCCTGCCACTGGCCTTGTACTACTACCGACTCCGTCCGATGCGGACATCAACACCTCCAATAAGTCGCGGAATACAAGGAATACAGGCGGCTTTGGCTGGGTTATCATTCCCTACGAAAAACATCCGAACTGCCTCGCGTGCCGCATTCGACACGTTTTCTGACCCTCTCGCGGAACTTGTGGTTCGGGGGTGTGTCCAAAGATTGTGCAGGAGGCAACTTTCGTGTCAATGTCGCCTGATCGGCGGGCGCTGGCGGTCGTGTGATGGGCAGAATCTCGAGTTTTTCGGTGTAAGCCCTGGAACTTCTTGGTATTGTTGGCGTCAGAAAGAGTGAGCAGCTCTCCCCACCACAAGAGCCGCGTTGTCCGTCGTACCTGCGATCGAACCTTCACGAGACACTCGTCACCCACACCAGCCGGTCTTCCCGGCGTCCTGGAGCACGGACCCATGTTCGGCAATACCGATCGCCGCCACTTCATGAAGCACGCTGCCGCCGGCGCAGCGGTCACTGTACCTGGCCTGCAATTCCTTACCGGCCTGCGGGCGAACGCTGCGGAATTGAAGAAGAAGCACAAGAGCCTCATCATCCTCTGGATGGGTGGCGGCCCCTCCACAATCGACCTCTGGGACATGAAGCCTGGCAGCCCTAACGGTGGTGAACACCGCCCCAAGCCAACCGCTGCCAGCGGCGTTCAGATCACCGAGCACCTGCCGAAGGTTGCCTCGCAGTTCAACAATCTGTCGATCATTCGCTCGCTCTCCAGCGGCGAGGGCGACCACGCTCGCGGCACTTACCGGATGAACACCGGCAACAAGCCCAGTCCGATCATCGAATATCCCTCCATTGGCTCGATCCTCTCGTACTATCAGGCGATGGATGCCGAAGCCGCCAAGAACGCGGACATCCCGGCCTTCATCTCGCTGGGGAACGTCGTCGGGTCCAACCCGCTGACGCAGAACCAGGTCGGCGGCGGCTTCCTCGGTATGAAATACTCGCCGTTCCTCGTGCAAAGCCCCGGTCAGCCGCCAGAGAACGTCTCCTCGCCGGTCGATCAGGCCCGCACGGTTCGCCGCGCCGCGATCTTCGACCGCCTCGAAGATGGCCTGGTTCAGTCTGACGGCAAGAAGCCACTCATGGACGCCGCTCAGGCACACCGGGAAGTGTACGAGAAGGCTCTGTCGCTGGTTGTTTCCAGCCGCAAGGAAGTCTTCAACCTGGAGAAGGAGATCGATGGCAAGCCCATCGATGCGAAGCTGAAGGAAGAATATGGGGCTGCCGGTCAGGGCGCCAACAACTTCGGCCGTTCGTGCCTCCTGGCCCGTAAGCTCGTCGAGGCCGGCGTCGCCTGCGTCGAGATCACGCTCGGCGGCTGGGACAACCACAACGGTATCTTCAACATCCTCGCGAACCAGCGACTGCCAGTGCTCGACAAGGGCATGGGCACACTGGTGAAGGATCTCTACCAGCGCGGCCGGTTGAAGGACACCGTGATCGTGTGGATGGGCGACTTCGGCCGCACTCCACGCATCAACCAGAACGGCGGACGCGACCACTTCCCGGCCGCATGGAGTGTTGTTGTGGGCGGGGGCAACATCAAGGGCGGCGTCGCTTATGGTGCCACCGACAAGGATGGCAGTTCTGTTGCCGACAAGAAGATCGGCGTCCACGACCTCTACGGCACACTCTACCGCGGCCTGGGGATCGACCCGACTCCGGAGACCAACGCCAGCGTCCGCGATAACCTCGGCCGGCCCTACTACGTCGCCGGCAACCGCACCGACCCCAACAGCGATGCCAAGATCAAGGACGCCTACTGGATTAAGGACCTGGTGAGCTAAAGCGAAACGTGAGACGAGAACGAGAGCGGGGGGCATTAGCCCCCCGCTTGCATTTGGTCAGCGGCTCTCACCGCTCTCCTCACAGGTCGCGTGACGATGGCACGGCGAAGAAGTGATCGAGTTTCCGCTTGCTCACGTCGCCAGTCTTGAGGCCATCAACGAACCACTTCGCCCGTTGCCGCGACGTGCCGTGCGTGAACTTCTCTGGCGACACGTAACCCCTGGCTCGTTTCTGGAGGCGATCGTCGCCAATGGCGTTGGCGGTCTTGATCGCCGCGTCCACGTCGCCAGGTTCAATGAAGTTGAACTGTTCCTGACCGTAGTGCGCCCAGACGCCAGCGAGGTAATCCGCCTGCAATTCCAGCCGCACGGAAGCATCGTTATCGTGGGCGGCCGCGCGGTAGCCCAGAAGCCTCTGAACGTGGTGCCCAACCTCATGGGCGATCACATACGCTTTTGAGAAATCAGCTTTGGAGCCACCAAGACGCTGGTCAAGTTCGTCGAAGAATGTCGGGTCGATGTAAACTGTCTCATCGGCCGGGCAGTAGAACGGCCCTACCTCGGCCGGAGCGGTGCCGCATCCGGTCTGCACGCGGGTGCTGAATAGCTTGAGGTGTGGCTCGCGGTAGCGACGACCCATCTTCTGGAATTCGCGATTCCACACCGCCTCGGTTGTGCCAAGCACCTTCTTGGTGAAGACGAGAGTTGCCTCGTCGCGCTGACCTTCACTTCCTCCCCCGCCGCCAGGACCTGCGACCGGCCGACCGCCAGTCAGGTCTACGCCGAAGACAAGTCCCAGGACGACCAGGAGGATTCCCCCCAGCCCGCCGCCGATGGCCAGTGGCGTGCCCATTCCGCGCGAGTCGGATACGTTGCTGCTTTCAGGTGCGTCGTCGAGCCGCATGAGAGCCTCAGGATGAGTTGTTCTGGGGGTTATTCTGGGGCTTCAGTGCCCATACTCACAGCGTGCCGCTGAAGGTCTTCGAGGTCGACAAACTCCAGCGCGTGCATGTGCGTTGCTTCGAGAACAATGGGGCATGCAACGCCCGCTTCGAGCGACTGTTTCCAGCGTGTGATGCAGACACACCATCGGTCGCCCGGCCGCAAGCCGGGGAAGCCATAGAGCGGGAAGGGGGTGCTCAGGTCGTTCCCGATGAACTTTTGGTGCGCCAGAAATTCCGACGTGACAACGCAGCAGATGGTGTGCAATCCCTCATCATCGGGACCCGTGTTGCAGCAACCATCGCGGTAGAAGCCCGTGAGCGGCTGGGTGGAACAGGTTTGCAGTGGTGTGCCGAGAACGTTCTTCGCAGTGGGCATGATGACCTCCGGACGCGCGACTCCTGGAGGTTACTTTAGCCGCAATTCGTCAGTCGGTCACGCGGCGCGGCCAGATTCGCGTCGCACTGCGTCTTCGGCGAAGACTTCGGAAGAGGCATCGCCCCGGCCCAGCCGGATGCCGCGAGAGACCAGGAGCCGCCGCCGGAGTTGCCGCAATGGGACGCCAAAGAAACGGTGCAGGCGGATCCAGGCGGGGATTTCAAGCGATGAAAGATCCGCATTAGGTTCGGCCCGGCGGACGTGCTTCCCCCAGTGATACAGGTCGATGGTGCAGAGTTGCTCGAAGGCCGCGCGGATTCCGGGAAGCCAGCGCACACGCGGATGCGTGGCGTCGAAGCAGACCTGGAAGTCCACGAGGTACGGCCGACCGTCGTCGCCGACGATGATGTTCTCACGCTTGTGGAGATCGACATAAGCGATCCCGCGGGCGTGCATTGCGAGGAGCGATTCTTTCAGTTCGCGGAAGAACTCTGGCCCCGGCCGATCCGCGGAGCCGAGTGGATGACCGGCGATGTAACTTCGGGCCACCGTGTTCCGCAGGAGCTGACCATTAGCGAACACCGGGCCGAGCGTTCGCGGGAACAGTGGCAGATCGGCGAGCCGGGCGAGAGCGCGCGACTCACGCGCCGCGAGCCGGTGGCCGAGCCACTTCATCGGCACCCCACACACGGATTGCGAGCGGTTGAATTTGCAGACGATTCGTTCGCCCGCGCCGGAAGCGTAGACTGCGGTCGCAGCCCAGGAGTCGTGCTTGTAGACCTCGGCGCGGGAGTATGTCTGACCCTCAACGACGACCGCGTCGGGCGGCTCGCTCGCGCCGAGTGCGCGGAACAGGGGCGGTCGCGGACGGGCGGTGTGGTCGGCCATCGGATCACCCAGTACCTGAGATCAAGGATGAATCTGATCTCGGCTTGGCGGGACCGACTGGATGATTCGTAACGTCTGTGCCAGCGAATGCCATGCGCATTGCGACTGGCACAATCCCTATTTCTTGCGCAGCTTCACAGCCTCATCAACCGTACGATGTGCTCGCGCACGGCCGGCGCGTCCATCATGATCGTGTGCAGAACGGGCAGCAGGATCGGTTCTGCCTCCGTGATGCGTGTTTCAGACACGGCAACCAGTCCGTCGTTTGGTTCATCGTGGAAGGGGCTGAATCGCCCGCGCGGGCCGGCGGTGCCGGCGATGATCGTGAAGGGCACCTTCAGCGCTGGCAACGAGGCGAAGGTATCGGCAGAGGTGAGCAACTGGGCACAGCCGCGAGCGAGGATGCGGAACGGTGGGAACCAGCGCCACGCCAACCTCGCCGCGCGCGGCACGGCCTGGGGTGTACCGAGAAAGACGAGATGGTGAACGCGCAGTTCAGGGACTTCGGCCAAAGCACGACGTAGGAGCAACCCACCGAGAGAATGGCCGACCAACCCGACCGGTTCTTTGCGCTGTGCCAGCGCGCGCAAGAGGTTCACGAGTCGATTCGAGATTCGCGGAACGCTCTCGAATGTTGGGGAGTAGCCAAAGAATCGCGTCCGGTGTCTGGCATGTCGCAGCGCGGCTGACACCCCGAACAGCGACACGGGGGTGCGGCCCAGCCCGTGGACGAGGAGAGTGCGCATGGGGAACGTGCTGCGTCGGCGTTCTGCGGGCGAGAACACCATGAAACGCCGACGCAATCCGGCATGGTTTAGCCTGGCAGCAAGTCCTTCACCACTTCTTGCTCCTGGAGCAATTCATCGAGTGTCGCCTTGAACTTCTTCTGGCCGAACTCGTCGAACTTCAGCCCCTCGACCACCTTCCAGTTGCCATCGCCAGCGGCGGTGACCGGATAGCCAAACACCAGCCCGGCAGGGACGCCATACTCGCCCTTCGAGACGAGTGCGGCGCTGGTCCAGTCGCCCGCGGCCGTACCGCTGACGAGAGTCTTGACGTGATCGAGTGCGCCGTTGGCCGCCGAGAACGACGACGAGACCTTTGTGGTGTCGATGATAAACTTGCCGCGATCCTGGTTCTGTGGCACGAACGTGTTCTCGAGCCAGTTGCGATCGGTGATGACGCTGGTGGCCGGCTTGCCGCCAATCTTCGCGTTGGTAAAGTCGGGGAACTGCGTGTTGGAATGGTTGCCCCAGATGGTCATGCACGTCACGGCGTCGTTGCCGGTCCCGGCCTTGTTTGCCAGCCCAAAGACGGCGCGGTTGTGATCGAGGCGCGTCATCGCATGCCAGCGATCAGCGGGCACTTCGCGGCCGTTCCGGTAGGCAATCAGGCAGTTGGTATTGCACGGGTTGCCGACGACGAGGATGCGAACGTCACTCGCGGCGTTCTTGGCGATGGCCTGCCCCTGTCCGATGAAGATCGGGCCATTCTTGCGAATCAGATCCTTACGCTGCTCGCCTGGCCCACGCGGTGCCGCACCAACCAGAAGTGCGAAGTTGCAATCCTTGAAGGCGACGTTGACGTCGTCGGTGATGATGACATCCTTCAGGGTGCTGAAGCCGCAGTCCTGAAGTTCGTACATCGCGCCTTCGAGATTCTTCATTGCCACGGGCAGTTCGAGCAGTTGAAGAATCACTTTGGTTTCAGGGCCGAAGACCTCGCCAGAGGCGAGCCGCACGATGAGGCTGCTGGTAACGCGGCCCGCCGCACCTGTCACGGCCACGCGCACAACTTTGGACATGAGACACCTGTGTTTGGAGAGACCACCGGGAATCCGCCCTGCGTGGTTGTTCCTAATCAGCCTAGGAATCGCCCACGGACACGGCACTGGAATCATCGGCGCAGAATCATACCGTAACCACTGAACGCGCATTCCGGCGCCAGCGGCGAGTTCGCCGCGCCCAGGCCGGAGCTACCGCAGAGGAGAAGACTCAGATGGCTGTGAAGGTTGGCATCAACGGGTTCGGTCGCATCGGTCGGCTCGTGTTCCGCGCGCTGGTCGATCAGGGGCTTCTCGGCAAGGAACTGGACGTGGTCGCCGTCAACGACCTGGTGCCGGCCGACAACCTCGCCTACCTGCTCAAGTACGATTCGACGCAGGGCCGGTTCCGGGCCGAGGTGTCGAGCAAGAAGTCTTCCGCATCAGCCGCCGATGACGACACGATTGTCGTTAACGGCCACAACATCAAGGCGCTGGCGCTGCGTGCCACGCCCGATCAACTTCCCTGGAAAGACCTCGGCGTCGAGTACGTGATCGAGAGTACCGGCCTCTGGACCGAGGCCGCCAAGGCTCGCGGTCACATCACGGCCGGAGCGAAGAAGGTCGTCATCTCGGCGCCAGCGAAGGAAGAAGACATCACGGTGGTGATGGGGGTCAACAACGACAAGTACGACCCGGCGAAGCACAACATTGTCTCCAACGCAAGCTGCACCACTAACTGTCTCGCTCCGGTGGTTCACGTTCTGCTGAAGGAGGGCTTCGGCATCGACGACGGCCTGATGACAACCGTCCACAGCTACACCGCTACGCAGAAGACTGTGGACGGCCCCGGCGGCAAGAAAGACTGGAAGGGCGGCCGCGCCGCGGCGACGAACATCATTCCCAGCACCACGGGCGCGGCGCGCGCCGTGGCACTCGTCTGCCCTGAGGTGAAGGGTAAACTCACGGGCATGGCCTTCCGCGTGCCGACTCCGACTGTCTCGGTGGTCGACCTCACCGTGAAGACCGTGAAGGCGACCAGCTACAAGGAAATCTGCGAGGCAATGAAGAAGGCGAGCCAGACGTACCTCAAGGGTATCCTCGCTTACACTGACGACGACGTGGTGTCGTCGGACTTCATCCACGATCCGGCCTCCAGCATCTTCGACGCTGGCAGCGGCATCGAGTTGAACAGTAAGTTCTTCAAACTCGTCTCCTGGTACGACAACGAGTGGGGCTACAGCAACCGCTGCGTGGACCTGCTGAAGTACATGATCAGCAAGGGTTAAGCTGATCGGCGATTCCGCGCGCAAGGGCGTATAGCATCTCACTCAAACGCCCCGCCGGCACCGGCGGGGTGCGTCTGGAGATATTCATGCCGAAGAAGACGCTCGCCGACCTCGGCGACCTGAAGGGTAAGAAGGTTCTCGTTCGCGTGGACTTCAACGTGCCACTCGACAAGAAGACCGGAGCGGTGAAGAACGATCGGCGCATCCGCGCGGCGATTCCGACAGTGAAGCATCTTCTCGATGCTGGCGCCGCGGTCATCGCGATGAGCCACCTCGGCCGACCTGAGAAGGCGACGCCGGAGGAGCGCAAGAACCTCACGATGGATCGGGTCGCAGCCCGCTTCGGCGAACTCCTCGGTGCCCCGGTGAAGAAGGCCGGCGACGAGGTGATTGGCGAGGCGGTTTCCACTGCTGCCGCGGCGCTGCAACCTGGACAGGTGTTGTTGCTCGAGAACCTTCGGTTCGACCCGCGCGAACAGAAGAACGATGCGGCGTTCGCCACAGCGATTGCCGCACTGGCCGATGCTTACGTCAACGATGCCTTCGGCACTTGCCACAACGACAAGGACGCGAGCATGGTCGCGGTGCCGGCGGCGATGAAGTCCGCGGGCAAGCGACGCGCCGTTGGCCTTTTGGTTGCGAAGGAACTGGAAATCATCGAGGGGCTGATGAGCCAGCCCAGGCGGCCGGTTGTCGCGATCATGGGCGGGGCGAAGGTCTCCGACAAGATCGCCTTCATCAATGCGTTGCTGTCGAAGGTGGACGAACTCCTCATCGGTGGCAAGATGACCTATGCGTTCC
This sequence comes from uncultured Frigoriglobus sp., assembly GCA_964422915.1. GTDB lineage: Bacteria > Planctomycetota > Planctomycetia > Gemmatales > Gemmataceae > Gemmata. Next base: position 46,525 of record CAYRDG010000001.1, read on the forward strand.
TCAAGGCGCAGGGCGTTGACGTGGGAGCGACGCGCGTACCCGATGAAGAGGTACAGGCGGCAAAGCCTTTACTCGCGGAGGTCGGCAAGAAGATCACGCTGCCGGTGGACTGCATCGCGGCGAAGTCGGACGACTTGCACCAGACGAGCGTGTTTGAAGGGGCGATTCCTGCCGGCTACGAGGGTGTGGACATCGGCCCCAAAACCATCGAGCAGTATCAGGCGAAGATCGCCGGCGCCGCGACCGTGATCTGGAATGGTCCAGTGGGTTGGTTCGAGCAAGCGGCCTTCGCACGCGGCACGCAGGCGATGGCGGCGGCGATGGCCACAAGCGCGGGTGTCACGGTTGTGGGCGGCGGTGAGACAGCCGAGGCCGTGGAGCAGTTCGGTTTCGCCGAGAAGATGACACACGTTTCCACAGGCGGCGGGGCGTTCCTGGCTTACGTCGAGGGGAAGAAGTTCCAGAGTCTGGCACAGATCGACGATCGTGCCTGATCAAGGATTTCAGATTGCGGATTTCGGATTGTCAGAAGGGCACCGGGAGTGCATGATGTCTGCGAATCCGCAATTGAGGAACGGGACGATGACCGAGCGGCCGAAGCGCGGCGTGCCGGAGGGACTGTGGCTCCGGTGCCCGACCTGCAAGGCCACGGTGTACAAGAAGGAGGTCGCAGACCGGCAGCACGTCTGCCCGGAGTGCGACCACCACTTCACCATGCCGGCCCGCGACCGCATCGCGCAACTGCTCGACGAAGGCACCTTTGAAGAGTGGGATACCGAACTGCGTCCCTGCGATCCTCTCGGTTTCGTGGACCGCATTCCCTACAGCAAACGCCTCGCGGAAGAGCAGGCCAAAACGGGGATGCTCGATGCTGCTGTCACGGGCAAGGGCTTCATCCGTGGCCGACCGGTGGTGTTGGGCATCACCGACTTCGCATTCATGGCCGGTAGCATGGGGAGCGTCGTTGGCGAGAAACTGACGCGCGCGGCGGAACGTGCCACCGAGATGCGGCTTCCCCTGATCTTTGTCAGTGGTTCTGGCGGCGGCGCGCGGATGCAGGAGGGGATACTCTCGCTCATGCAGATGGCGAAAATCTCCGCGGCGCTGGCCCGCTACGATTCCGCTGGCGGCCTCTACATCTGCATCCTTACGAATCCAACAATGGGCGGCGTTGCCGCAAGTTGGGCCTTACAAGGCGACATCACGCTGGCCGAACCGAAGGCGATGGTCGGCTTCGCCGGGCGGCGAGTCATCAGCAACACGGTACGAGTTGAGTTGCCTGAGAACTTCCAGACCAGCGAGTTCTTGCTCAAACACGGTTTCGTGGATCGTATCATTCACCGGAAAGACCTCCGTACCGAGGTCGCCCGCATCGTGGACTACTGTCAGATTCGGTGAGGTTGATGGCCTGGCGATAGAGGTATGAATCGGCCACAGCCGTACCGGAAGTGTGTAAGCTACATTTCGACTGGCATCCATTCCGCTTTCCGACTTCCGCAACAGGGTGTGTCGTGGGTCTGCTCGACTTCATCTTCGGCAAGGGCAAGGGTAAGGGGAAGGGTGGCGGCGCCGTCAAGAAGGGGGTGAAACGCTCCAACCTGGAGAAGCGTTTCGACCTCAGCGCCGGCCGCACCGGGCAGGGGAGCATGTCGAAGGTGTTCCGCGCCTATGACCGCGAACTTGGCCGCCATGTCTGCTTGAAGGTACTCGACAAGGACAAGACCAGGCGATTCGAGGAACGCTTCGTCGGGCTGAACAAGCCCACCGAGGGTGAGATTTGCATGGCGTTGCGCCACGACAACATCGTCCGCACCTTCGAACATGGCGTGAGCACGCAGGGTGAACCGTACCTGGTAATGGAATGGGTAGAGGGGTTGGGACTGAACTATCTGGTCGAGACGCAGGCGCCGCAGATCAAGGGCAACCGCATCAACTTTATGGCGCAACTCTGCGAAGCGATCCAGTACATGCACGACAACAAGTGGCTTCACCGCGACATCTGCCCGCGGAACGTGATGGTGGATAAAGAGGGAGTGCTGAAACTCATCGACTTCGGCCTCACTGTGCCATACACTCCGCAATTCTGTGTGGCCGGCAATCGAACCGGCACGCCAGACATCCTGGCGCCAGAGATCATCAAGCGGAAGTCCACCGATCATCGTGTGGACCTGTTCGCGCTGGGCGTGACCGGCTATGAGGTGTTCACAGGGCAGTTGCCGTGGGAACGGTCGGTGTCGAGCGAGGAGACGTTCCGCCGTCGGCTCAACACCAAGCCGCGCAGCGCGAAGGAACTGAATCCGAATGTGGACGACGACCTTTCGGCGATTCTGTGGCGTGCCATCGAACGCGAACCGGTCGACCGATATGCTTCCGCGAAGTTGTTCAAGGAAGCACTTCTGAAAGTGGAACGCCAGGATTACTGACGCGATTACACGGCACGGTTCGCATAGCCACTCATCGTGTCGGTTCGCTCAGTCGTGTCACGGCCGCAAGTGCAGCCGTTTCGACACGCAGCACGCGCGGGCCGAGGCTCGCGGCAGTCCACCCCTTCGCCCGTGCTTCCGCTACTTCCTCTGATGTGAATCCACCCTCGGGGCCAACCGCGACCATCGCGCCATCACGCCCCGCGGCCGCGCGCATCTCTGTTAGGTCTGGCCCCGTGTGGAGGATCAGTCGCTGCGCGGGCAACTCTGGCAGTGCGAGCAATCCGGACCACCTGCGCGGCGGGTCCACGGCCATCAGGCGATTCCGACCGCACTGCTTGCTCGCTTCGATCACCGCTCGCGTGAACTTCTCCACGGCACTCGCCTTCGGCTGGACCACGGTCCGCGTTGTGACCAGTGGCACGAACCGCGTCACGCCGAGTTCGGTGAGTTTCTCAATGAGGAAGTCGGCGCGATCACCCTTCGGAAGCGCACTGGCGACGACAAGCGGAAAGGGGAGTTCGCGGTCGGCCGGTTCGCACGCCAGTACGTTCAGCGTCACGCACCGCTTGCTGACGCTCGTGACTTCCGCAGGGTAATCGTGGCCGTTGCCGTTGAAGAGAACGACATGCGCGCCGGCTGTGATCCGACACACCGTTGCGAGATGGTGCGACTCTGGCCCCGTGAGGACATACTCACCTGGGCCGAGTTCATCGGCAGTGTAGAAGCGATCGGCCACGAGGTCAGTTTACGGCTGACGATCGCGTAAGGCCGGTGTGTCTTCGGTGATGTCGACGAACTGCTGGTAAGCGTCCTTCGGTTCGGCCGTCGCGACGAGTTCCTCAGTGGGTGCCGGAACGGTGGCGACCGGCTCCCAGAAGGTGTCGTAGGACTCTGGCGCCTGCGCGTCGTGTGTGTTTTGCTTGGACATGGCTCACCAGGCTTGGGAAAACGGGTTGGTGGCGAGTGCAACCCGTGCGACTCCATCATGCCGGGTTGGGCGTCTGGGTTCAAACATATTTTGAACTGGCCGCGCGGGCAGCCGCGCCGTTGGGACACACCAGCCCTATTCTTCGCTCCCGCCGCGCCCACCAACCCGGTACCAGCCATCGCCGCGCCATTCAAAGATTACCTCGTCCCGACCTCGCCACGCGACGCAGTAGGACCCCGAGATGTTGGCGACCGACCACCCGACCCGACGGAGAAGTTCCCAGTTGGGCGAGGCAGCTTCGGATTGGACGAGAGGCGAAAGAGGCTGCATGGTGTATCCTCCCGGAGTCGGCCCGCACGGCATGGCGGCGAACCGGGGTCATTCAACCCTAGTACGAATAGTGTGCCAAATCACGCGGGCGATGGGCTTCCGTCCAGGGCGAAGGCGCAAATCGTGGGCGATGATGGTCACAGGGCATCGCAAATCAATACGTTCCGCTATCGGCTGAACTCAGGCGCGTGTTGAGCGCTTCCGATCGGATTCACCTGATGCAAACCCCTGGTGCACCGCGCATCTGGTACTTAACGCACCAGTTCCCGTTTCGACAGAATCGCTCCTCCTGTTAGCCCCGCAGTAACCACAGGCAGTGGCAGTGGCGGTGCGGCGGTCGCATCGTTCGGGAAGTATTGTTCGCTCGTCGGTGTCAGAGTTTGTTCCGGAGCTTCCTTGAAGCCGAGTAACTCGGCGGGTGTCGGAAGGTCCGGGAGTGGCTCGCCTGCAAAAACGGCCCGTTTACGAATACTACCCCGTCGGAACGGTCCTGCGCCGAGCACCCAGGTGTCCTTCAGGTTACTTTCCGACTCCACGGCACCCGATTGCCACACGGCACGGCCCGTGATGCGGTTGTAAGCGAAGATGCCAATCTTCGCGACACCGCGCTGGTCGCTCTTCTTGGCCAGAGCAATCTCCGGGATGCTCGTGATCGGCGGAAGCCCTGGCACAACGGAGGGCAGCGATATCGCCGGCGTGCCGATCATCACGCTGTGCTGGTCGGTGCCCAGAGCACCGGCCCGCAACTCCACCACATACACCGAGCTTTCGCGTTTCTCCTGGAGTAGCGCGCCATGAGCGAGCAACTGCTGCCTGACGCTGCTGATGAGGTAACCCTTATCCACAACTCCATCGAGAGCGACGGTGTCCAAGAATACCTGGTGCCCCGCCAGCGCCGTGAAATCGAGCTTGGCGACTGAGTAATCGACCGCCTGGGAGATGAGCAACATCTCGGAGGCAGCGCGTGGGCTGTTGGTCATCTTGGTGGTCCCGCAACCTGTGAGCAGGCCACAGAACAACAGTCCACAGAGCCGCGTTATGAGGCGTAATCGCTTCAACGTAGGAATCCAGAGAGCCAGGGGGCCGGAACTATAGCCGCCATTGCCAGGGAAACAAGCCGAAGTGAAGCCGCGAACCTGAAGCGAGCGTCTGCTGGGAGTAGTCGTCCGAGTGCCTACTTCTTTAGGGGTCAAGACTGCCAGGATTGCCAACATATCCCATCGTTGGCAATCCTGACTCGACGTTCTAACAGATGCTGACGTTCCACGTCGCACATTCCGCCAATGAACGCCGGCGGTGGCTGAAGGAACTATACAAATATGCACACTTGATCCTTAATACGAACGATTCGAATTTCCCCTCACTCACGGTGTGCGGAGGCTGCTCTTCGTCCGTCTCATGACCTTGCGACGACGTGCAATCCGTTCGTCGGTCCGCTACACTGACACGGTCGCTTCCTTCCTCTCACGAGAGCTATCATGTCGCACGTCACACGCCGTTCGTTCCTCCGTTCCGCCGCGACCGGTGGGTCGCTTCTGGCGCTGCCTGCGATCACGTATCGCGCCGCGCTTCTGGCCGAAGATAAGCCAAGCGAGACGATTCGCGTTGCCAGTATCGGTGTCGGCGGGCAGGGCCGGGGTAACATGAACGCCATCAAGAAGAATGTGGTGGCGCTCTGCGATGTGGATAAGAGCCACCTCGCCGCTGCCGCGAAGGCGCTGGAGAAGACTAACGCCAGACCGCAGACTGCGACTGACTATCGCAAACTGCTCGAGGCGAAGGACATCGACGCGGTGCTTGTCAGCACGCCGGACCACTGGCACGCGCTCATCACCGTGGACGCCTGCAACGCCGGCAAGGATGTGTATTGCGAGAAGCCGCTGACGCTCGTGGTGGCCGAGGGGCGTGCGATGGTCAACGCGGCCCGCGCCAACAAGCGGATCGTGCAGACTGGTAGCCAGCAGCGTTCGGCGAAGGAGTTCCGCCAGGCGTGCGAGTTAGTCCGCAATGGCGCGTTGGGCACGCTGAAGGAAGTCAAGGTAGGGCTGCCGGGGCCGAACTGGGTGAAACGCGCCAAAATGCCCGTGCCTGATAGCACGCCGCCAGAGTCGCTCGACTACGATCGCTGGCTTGGCCCGGCTCCGCAGCGCCCGTTCAATACGAACCGCGTTCATTACCTTTTCCGGTTCTTCTGGGATTATTCCGGTGGGCAGCAGACGAACTTTGGCGCCCACGACCTCGACATTGCTCAGTGGGGCCTCGGCATGGACGAGAGCGGCCCGATCAGCATCGAAGGCTCGGCGACCTTCAACAAGAACCACTGGTTCGAGACACCCGAGACGGCGCGGCAGACGTTCACTTACGCCAACGGCGTCCCGGTCCATTGCACGCTCGGCAGCGGCGGCAATCCGGGCGGCGTCACGTTCGTTGGTGAGAAGGGGACGATCCACGTCCGACGCGGCTCGATCACCGTCACGCTCAACGGTGAGAAGGTGAAGGACCCGTACAAACTACCAACCGGCAATGTGAAGCTCTATGTCTCACGCGGCCATCACGCGAACTGGTTGGAGTGCGTCAAGAGCCGGAAACTACCAATCTGCGACGTGGAGATTGGCCATCGCAGCGCGACAGTCTGTCATCTTGGCAACATCGCGATCCGCACCGGGCGCAAGATTATCTGGGATCCGAAAGCCGAGACGATGCCCAACGACAAGGAAGCTGCCGCGATGCTGACGAAGGTGTATCGCAAGCCGTGGAAGCTGGGGTAATGGGCGTGTGTCTGCCGTGACTGCGCGCGAGCAGGGGAACACGATGCCTGCTCGCGCGCGGTCGCGAGTCGGTTGATGGTGCCATGTAGTAAGATGTATTCGGCCCTGACGCCGCACGAGGACACGCCGTGCCAAAGAAGGACCCGCTTCAGCCGAAACGCTGTGCCGAACTCCTCGGCGCGCTGGCCGCCCCGGAACGACTGAAGATTATCCGCTTCCTGGCTGATGGTGCGCAGAACGTCACGTCCATCGCGACGATGCTTGGGCTGAAGCCCGAACACTTCGTCAACGTCTCGCACCACCTCACAGTACTCAAACATGCGGGGCTGATTCGCGGACAGAAGAAGGGCCGCTTCGTGTGGTACTCGCTTGGCCCTGGCGTGCTGGAGGAGGCCATCGAGGCTGGCATTCCGCGCGATGCTCTCAACCTCGGTTGCTGCAAGCTGGAGTTGCCGTGCGATCCAGAGGGTTCCGCACCCGCATCGTGTTAGAGCGCCGATCGTTGCCCCTGCTCCTGGCCGGGTGGGAATTAGATCGCTTCCGGACCGCGTTCACCTGTTCGGATGCGGATGCAATCTTCTAGCGGAAGGATGAATATTTTTCCGTCGCCAATGCGTCCCTCCGGCCCAGTGCGGGCCGCAGCCATGATTGCATTGACCGTCGGTTCCACGAAGTCCTCGTTCACCGCGATTTGTAACTGCACTTTCCGCAGCATGTTCACGGTTAACTCGTGTCCACGGTAAACCTCGGTCCGCCCTTTCTGGCGGCCGAAGCCGAGCACGTCCACGATAGTCAGTCGGAAGACTTCCACCTTGCTCAGTGCTTCCTTCACGGCGTCGAGTTTCGATGGCTGAATGGTCGCGAGAATCAGTTTCATGAGGAATATCCGCCGGTTGCGGGTTGAGGCAACCTGTGCGGTTCGAGAACCCAGCGGTCGGTGTCGATGATGGCGAAGTCGCCGCGGAACAGCGGCCCGACAACCACAAGATACCGCTTTCCGGCCTCGAAGTGCAGCGAGGTGGTACCGTTCCATTCGATTCGGCCGTCTTCGCTCAGCGCACGCCAGCAGTGGAAGTGACCGATGAATGCGGCGCGATGCGGAATCGCCGCGAACCTCTGCGCGATCCGGTCGCGGTCGTCCGGGCAATCCTCGATGCACCAGAGGTCTTCGGGTTTCTCCGGATTGAGGAACGGTTCGACGTGGCTGAAGTGGCAGTTGCCGAGTTCGAGCCGCGGCTGGAATGTCGCCATGAAGTCGAGTGCCTCGGCCGGGAATTTTTGCCGGGCTTCATCAGCGACGGTGCGGCAGAGGCCGAAGTCGTGATTCCCCCACACCCCGACCACGCCATGATCTTTCAGAAGCGTGGCGACGCTCGCCAGTTTCTGCCACCTGCCGTACAGGTCGGAGGTGTCGCCGAGCGACACAATCGCATCGACACCCGCGGTGCGGATCGCCGCGAGTGCCTGTGCGAGCAACTCCACTTCATCGTGGATGTCGGTGACAATACCGATGCGCATGGGCGACCTGACTTGTGAGCGCGAGCGTTCGTCTCATGCCTATCCCTGTTCGCGTTTGCCGTCATTGAGGAAGTTCAGCACATCATCATCTTCCCAGGCGACGGCGTTGTGTTCCTTCGAGCCGACGCCGACCGCTTCCTCCTCGTTCCGCGTTTCGTTCACATCCGGCAGCGCAAGATCCACCTCCTCGGCGACGGCAGTCAGTTCCGGCACGCTGGCTTCGGTCTCCTGGACTTCTTGTCCCTCGCCGAAGATCTCGGCCTCACCCAGTTTGTCCCACACCAGCCGCGCGAATGGCTTGATATCGATGGGAGAGGCGGGTTCCCACATGTCGCGACCGCCCGGCCGGATGAACTGCGCGGTTCGCAATCGTCGGAGTGCGACGTGGGATTCGGAATCGCGTGTGAAATCGGGGAACACATCGGCGACGGTCAGTTCACCCGACTGGTGAGCCATGACGTGCCGCAGAGTCGCACGGTCCTCGGCGGTGAGAAAGGGAACCGCCGCGCGCATCTCGCGGAGGACGCCATCGAATACTGATGCGATTTCGTCAATCGAGCAGGCAACCGTTAGTGTGTCCAGTGGAACGTGAACTTGGGACATCGTCATCCGGTTCTCCCATGAATAGCCGGGCAATTTCGTGGGCGGATCGTTGTGAGCTGGCAGCTAGGGGCGAAGGCGAAGACTGAGATATGTACTGTGCATACTATCCAATCAGCTTACTCACGCTTGCGTCGCGATGCAAGCGTTTGCCTGGAGAGAAGTTGCCGAGAGTCTGTGATCGAGATGAGAATGTATCCGCCCACTCACGAGGTCGGGCGCCCGCAGGGTGTGTGTCAGCGACTCTTTCGAATCACGTCCTCCGCGAAGCGTTCCATCTCCTCCAACTGCGGGCTGCATTGCAAGAGCAGCAGGTTCACGCCGGCCGCTTCAAATGTTTTCACGCGGTCGAGGACTTGCTGCGGTGTGCCGACCAACCCGCTGCGCAGCCCGCGATTGGAGACAGAATAGTCTTCGAGCGAGACGCGCTGTTCGAGTTGCGTCCCGGCGAGCCACTGCTGGTAGTTGTGATAACCTGCCTTCGATTGCTTCACATCCGTGATTCGGGCGAGCTCCGCCTTCGCCTCGTCGTCGCGATTCCGAACGATGCTGTAGCCGGCAACGCCGAATTGCATCGGCGGCAGACCGAAGCCCTCGCGGCGGCGGCGCATGTCGGCGATCTTCTCCGCGACGCGCTCCGGCGGATCGCCGTGCATTACATAGGCGTCACACTGCCTGGCGATGAGGTTCTTCGCGGCCTCCGATTCGCCGCCCGCATAAATGACCGGACGGGGCTTCGTGAGCGGTTTTGGCTGAAGCACATTATCCGTAACGCGATAGTATTTCCCCTCGAAACTGAAGTGGCCGTGCTTCCAGACGCCATCGACGACACTGAGCCACTCCGCGGTGCGTGCGTATCGGTCGTCGTGCTGCTCGAAGTGGACGCCGTACTTGGTGGCCTCGTCTTTCCACCAGCTCGACACGACGTTGAGAGACAGTCGGTTCCCGCCCCCGATATGGTCGATGTTCGCGGCTTGCTTCGCGAGGAGTGCCGGGTTGTGGAACGTTGGCCGCACCGCGACCATCAGTTCCAGCTTCTGCGTGATCGCCATGAGTGCCGCCGCGGTGCTCCACGCATCGAGCGATGGGGCTTCCTCGCCCTTGATGTCGTTGAGGTTCAGTTCCGCGACGAGTGCGAGGTCGAAGCCGATCTGCTCGGAGCGTTGCGCGAGCTGTTTATTGTACTCCCACGTCGGAGCCATCTGCTCGTCATCGACGTTCCGCAACCACCCGCCGAAGACAGGCATCCAGTAGCCGTAACGCATGTGAATTCTCGCTTGGTCTCGATAGTGCAACGTGTAGGCAGGGTATGCAACGAGCTACTCTGCGCGCTTCACCAGGTAATCGACCAGGCGTGTGAAGGGGTCGAAGCCGATCACATTCACGGCATCCGCTACAAAGTTGGAGAGTGCGTTGATGTCGTAGTAGACGAGCTGGCCGTCGCGGTCGTCGAGCATGTACTCGATGCCGCCCACGTCGATACCGGCGGTCTGCATGATCTTCTCGCACGCCGCGATAACCTCTGGTGGTGGTGTGTACGCTTCCACCTTCAACCCTGTTTTTGGTGCGTTCACCGGGCACGCGCTCCGCACCAGTTCCACGCCGTCGGCGCGCTGGCAGATGTCCGCGGGGCAGAGGTTGAACGACTCGCCGGTGGTGTGAACCTTGATTGCGTAGAGGAACTTCCCGCCGAGTGTTTCGACTCGCGTGATGTGGCCGCCGTGCGCCGGGATGTACTCCTGCACCAGTGCGGTGTGATCGATACCGAAATCGAGTTGGTTGGCGTTTACTGCGGCCGCGAGCGTATCGTGGTCGGCGTACTTCACGATGCCCGCGCCGCTACCGCCGATGTTCGCCTTTACCACAACCGGAAAACGCAAACCCTCGCTCACCTCCACCACTCGCGACGGATGGTTGACCACCCTGGAATGAGGATACGGCAGACCAAGTGATTCGAGCAAAGTCAGTTGCCGCGCCTTGGAAATCTCGATCTCGAATCCCTTCCGTCCGTTCACCACGGGCACGCCGAGTCGCTCCAAGTGCGCCAGATACGCAACCGTGAAGAACATCCCCTGCACGCCGCCACGAAGATACGCCGACGGGCTCATCCGGTTGAAGACGAGCGAATACGGCGACACTGGCTCGGCCGGATCGTAGCCGTGGGCGCGCGGGTCGAGCCTGGTGAAGGGGATGTCGCGGCGTTCGAGTTCCGCGAAGAGCGGCCGGAACCAGTCGGGGTGTTCGTGGTAAATCGCGAAGGGTTTCTTCGGCATGAGCGAACCTCAGGGGTTGCCGAAGATTCTAGCCGGGCAGCAGCCACAGAGCCACGCGCCGCCAATGATCGCCCGTTGTTCAACCGGACATGGGTGAACGCGCGAGAGCGTCTGCTCTCCGGTCACCCAGCAGCGTTTTCACTGCCTCTGCCAGATCGGCGGCTGAGTTCATTTCGGCTGGCAAGTCGCGACCGTGCCCGGTTCGCACCAGTAGTGTGCGGCAGCCTGCTGATTTGCCTGCTGCGGCATCACAGAGTTTGTCGCCGATCATCCACGACCGTGGCAGGTCGATACTCATCTCGCGCGCCGCGGTGAGCAGCAGTCCCGGCTTCGGTTTGCGGCACGCGCACGCCACGCGATACGCGCCGATACCCTCTGTGGGGTGATGTGGGCAGTGGAAGTAGGCGTCGATTCTCGCGCCGTGTTCCGCGAGCAGGGTCGAGAGGTGCGCGTGAACCTCCGCCACGCGACTCTCAGGGAAGTAGCCGCGCGCGACACCGGCTTGATTTGTCACGATCACGACCAGCACGCCCAGTTCGTTGATGCGGCGCACGGCCTCGGCCGCGCCGGGGATGAGCCGCACTTGTTCGGGCGCGGAGAGATAGTTCACCTCTTCGATGAGCGTGCCGTCGCGATCGAGGAAGACGGCCTCACGCGGCATGGTTGGCTTCTCGTTCACGCGCGAACGCCAGCAGTGCTTCCGGCGTGCCGATGTCGTGGAACGGGCCGCCATGCGCGAACGCTGCGAGCGTCAGCCCGTCGGCGATGGCATCCGGGAAGACGTCGCGTTCCAGCGATACCGGCTCGCCCGGCGGGATGCGGTCGAGCAATTCGCGTTCGATGACGTACACACCGGCATTGACCCAGCCGGAATTGGTCGGATCCTTCTCGTGGAAGTCGGACACCCAGCCGTTGGAGTCGAGCGAGACGGTGCCGTAGCGGTCGGCGTGAAGCATCTCGGTGAGTGTGAGCGTGGCAACGGCGCCGGATTCGCGCGCGATGGCGTGGGCGCTGGCGAGATGTTCCAGGTCCACATCGATGTACGTGTCGCCGTTGACGACAATCGCTGCCGTGTCGAAGAACCGTTCCGCACGCTTCAGCGCGCCGCCCGTGCCGAGCAATCGTGGCGTGGAACCTCCGCGGGTATCACCATCACGCGAGTAGTCGATGCGCACGCCGAACGCCGATCCGTCGCGGAACTCGGCCTCGATGTGCTCCGCCATGTGGCCAACGCAGAGGACGAAATGACGTGCGCCGGCGTTACGGAGCAGTTCAAGCTGAAGTGCGAGAAAGGAACGCCCGCCGACGCGAGCCAGAGCTTTCGGCCGATCCGCCACCGCGGACCGCAACCGTGTCCCCAGGCCGCCACAGAGCACTACAACGGGAAGATCGAGCATCGCGCCTCCTTGCGCACACATGCAGGTGCATGGCCATAATTCGTACAGCCCATCAGGGGGGAGAGTCAACCCGAAACATCGAAACGGCCGCAGGTGCTTTCGCTGAGCCTGTGTTTGCCACTGCTCCGCCGCGCCGGTGGCGATACACTCGACTGTAACCCGCGCTTACCCTGGAGTTTGCCGTGACACTGCACGCGTCGTTCAAGCTCGCCAGGCGTGTTCTCGTCGAAACCGACAAACGTCTGCTGTGGAAACTCGCTTACAACATGGGCTTCAAGGGTGCTCTCTCGGTTCAGCGACACAAACTGCGGCTGAAGCGAGGGCAGGTATTCCCGCCATTCCTTTATGTCAGCATCATTAACACCTGCAACCTTCGCTGCCAGGGTTGCTGGGTCGATGTCAGCATGAAGCAGCAAACCATTTCGCCAGACGCATTCCATAAACTGGTGCGTGAAGCGAAGTCGATGGGTAACACGTTCTTTGGCGTTGTCGGCGGCGAGCCGTTCATGCACCCGCACCTGCTGGAGATGCTCGCCGACCATCCTGACTGCTACTTCCAAATCTTTACCAACGGCCACTTCATCACGCCCGAGCGCGCGAAGCAGATGTGGCGGCTTGGCAACGTCACGCCGCTCATCTCGGTGGAAGGAACAGAGATCATCTCCGACGAGCGGCGCGGGCGCAGCGGCGTCCTCTCGAAAACGATGCAAGGGCTTCACAACGCACTCGATGCCGGCGTGTTCACGGGAGTCTGCACGAGCCTCGCACGCACGAATATCGACGACCTTCTGCGCGAGGAGTGGATCGACCGGCTGATCGAAATGGGTGTGCTCTACACCTGGTTCCACATCTATCGACCAATGGGACCTGCACCGAATCCGGACCTCTGCCTCACCCCGGAGCAGTCTTTGCGGGCGAGAAAGTTCGTCGTCGAGATGCGCGCGAAGAAGCCGATCATCATTGTGGATGCTTACCACGATGGCGAGGGAAAGGCGCTGTGCCCGGCGGCAACGGGCATCAGCCACCACATCAACCCGTGGGGCGACATCGAGCCGTGCCCCATCGTGCAGTTCTCGAAGGAGTCGATCCATGGCGTGGCAGATCCTCGACCGCTGCGTGAGAAGTTCCTGAAGTCGGCGTTCCTCGCCGACTTCCGCAAACTGGCCGCCGAGACGACACGCGGCTGCATCGTGCTGGAACGACCGGACTTGCTCAAAAAGCTAGTGGAAGCGCACGGCGCGAAGGACGCGACCGCACGCCAGAGCGCGCTGGCGGAACTCAGCGCGATGACGGTGCGAACCAGTCAGTTCAACCCGGCGGTGGAAATCCCGGAGAAGAATCTCTTCTACCGACTCGCCAAGCGAATCTTCTTCAACGATTTCGGCGCCTACGCGGGCCACGACGCGGCTCACGCTCAGGCGTCCGCGCCAGCGATTCTGAGGAAGTGACTCCAGTACACAGAGGGGCCTTACTTGCTACTCCAGCTTTCCCTGTTCGCCCAGTTTGCTGTCGGTACGATCCGGATAATCGCTCATCTTCCCGTGCCGGGAACAATCGTTCCGATTCTCGAATAATTTTGTTCCGCGCCATTGCCGACCTTGTGGCGGTTCATATACTTCGTGCGCAAACGCCGATGCATTTCGGCGCTACCTCTCCTCATCGAGAAGCTGCCGTGTGGACGCGGCACTCCACGATGAGGCCCGCCGTGTGAGCGGGCAAGACTTACGAAGGGTCGAGTTATGGGCAGTACCAACACTATCTGGGAACTCGATTTCATCGAGGAATTGCGGCTGCGCCGCTGGGCACGCGAAAATTACGTGCCCGCAGATGAGCGCGACACGGCCTGGCATCCGATCATTCTGGAGGAGATGCGCCACAAGGACGGGGAAGTGAGTGAGGTTGTGTTGGTCAGTTGACCGCGTGACCACCCTTCCTGCCGACCCACCCAACGCATCGGGTGGGTTGTTCATTTTGACCCTGGCGCGACACGGAGGTTGCGATGGGCTTCTACACAGGACGCGCTTCATTCCTTCGGTTCCGGGTCAACGGCACGGCGCCGCGAATGTTCGACGAGGAGCATCTCGACCGCCTCCGCGATCGTCAGGCCGGACGACAGCGTATCGCTGCCGCCGATGGCGTCGAGACCGGGTGGACCGCGGGCGAGCATGTTCTCGACACCGACTTCCACCTTGCCAAGAACATCATCAACGACACCCTCACCTTCGACCTGCGGGTGGATACCGACAAGATTCCCTCCGACCTGCTACGCGCCTATTACGCTGTCGAACTCAAGGCGCTCTCGAAGAACAACCCCAGCGGCTTCGCCAGCGCCCGCCAGAAACGCGAGGCGAAAGAGATTGCCCGCGAACGCCTCGAACAGGAGGCGAGGGACGGCCGCTACAAGAAGCGGAAGTGCATTCCGGTGCTGTGGGATCGCCTTACCAACGAAGTTCTCTTCGGCGCCACATCGCTGACGCAAATCGACCGGCTCTGCGGCCTCTTCGAGCAGACATTCGGGCTGGAGCTTGAGTGCGTCACGGCCGGTCGACGCGCCTACCACCTCGCCGAACTTCACGCGCGCACACGCATGGTGGACGACTCCGCGCCCAGCGCCTTCGTTCCTGGCATCACACCCGGCGACGTGGCCTGGATCGCCGACGAGAGCAGCCGCGATTTCATCGGCAATGAGTTCCTGCTCTGGCTCTGGTACTACACCGAGGTCCAGTCCGACACGATCCAACTGGTTGACAAGTCGGAAGTAACGCTGATGCTCGCACGCACGCTGACGCTGGAATGCCCACGCGGGCAAACCGGGCACGAGACGATTTCCAGTGATAGCCCGCCGCGGCTGCCAGAAGCTCGCCGCGCGATTCAGAGCGGCAAACTGCCACGCAAGGTCGGCCTCACGATGGTCCGTCATGGCGAACAATACGAGTTGAGTATTCACGCCGAGACGCTGGCAGTGAGCGGGGCGAAATTGCCGCCGCCAGACGAAGCGGCCGACGCACGCGGCAAACTCGATGACCGCGCCACGCAGCTTCGCTCGCTCATCGAAACGCTCGACTTGCTCTACGATGCCTTCGGCCAGAAGCGATTCAGCAAGGAGTGGGAGGACGAGCTAGTCGGGATGCAGAAGTGGCTGAAGCGTGAGGAGCGTCGAGCCGCGTAATCGGCCCGGTGTTTGCATACAAGACTCTCCAACCTGCCGCGACCGCACGTGGCAGGGTCACATTCGTATGTGGAGAGGCTATGAACATCACCATGCCGATTGCTGTACTGGGGCTGATGGCGACCCTCGGGGGGTCGGGTGCGATTGTCGTAGGCAAGCCCGTGCCGCCTGCAGTTCCGGTGGCTGCACAGCCCAATCCTGATCCGAAGATGCCGCAGTTCCTCGACTGCGCGACGGCGTGCAGCGACTGTGCGCGTGTCTGCGATACCTGCGAAGCGCACTGCGCGAACCTGTTGGCCGAAGGACGTAAAGAACACCTCTCGACGCTGCGTACCTGCCAGGACTGCGCGGCGATCTGCTCGGCGGCGGCGCGCGTGGTTGCCAAGAATGGGCCATTCACAGACCTCATCTGCACCGCCTGCGCTGATGCCTGCAAACGCTGTGGCGATGCCTGTCGGAAGCACGCTGAACACGACACCATCATGAAGAAGTGCGCGGAAGAATGTGACCACTGCGAGAAAGCCTGTCGCGACATGCTCAAGGGCGTCGTGAAGAAGGGGCAGACGCCGAAGTCGTGAGGGGGAGTCGCCTCGGAACGCAATGCTCCCACGAAGTCGCCACGCTCTGCACGATTCAGCCGCGCAGAGTGTATACCGCCGAGACGGCATTGAACATTCCGTGAACGATCACTGGCACAAGAACGCCGTTGGTTCGCACGGCAAGCCAGCCCAGAACCAGGGCGAGTAGGAATAATGGGATCGGTGTGGGCCAGACCGAGGAATGGATCACGGCGAAGGCAGCGGCCGTCGCATACACTGCGCGCACGCGGCGGACGCCGCTATGCGGAAGTCGCCACACGGCAGCCAACCCCAGCGCCAGCACTCCTGCGAAGATCACCGGGCCGGCAGACTTCCCCTCGTTCGCTGCGAATATCACCGTCGCAGTCATGACGAACCAGGGCCGCGCGTTCGCCAGGGGCGTCGGGCGCGCCGACTGCACCCGACCGATGCACCACGCCAGCAACACACCACGAAAGAGAAACTCCTCGCGCAGTGGTGCCCCGACGCAAGCCTCCAGGACAAAAAGCGTCTGATCCAGTGCCGGCCGGTGACCCAGTCGCGTCAATGCGTGTTGATCGGGCACCACTCCGAACTGCTTGAACAGTTCATTTACCGCTGTGTGAAACAGCAACACCAACGGCGTGACCACCAGCCACGCAACTACCGCAAGAGTCACCTTTGCGGCAAGGCTTCCATGCCCCATCAGTGCCGGCTTCCACCTGGGATACATGGCACGCGATAACATCACGAGCAGTACAACCGAGAGCGGCACGGAGAGGACATTGGCCCAGAGCGTGCGGAGGATATTCGCCTCACGCCCGGCCTCCGACGCTGCGTGTGGTTCGAGCGGTGGGAAGTTGGGGCCGTAGAGCGCAGTAAAGAAGTGGCAGGCGGAGAGTGTCGTGTAAACCAGCATTGGGGCGACCCACATCACCCCAACGAACGCGAACGTCACCTCCGCGCCGCCCCACGGCACTTGCCAGGGCTTCCACGGAGGCAGGAGCGGCTCCCCCTTCGGGCGCAGGGCGCACGCCGCCAGCGCCACTGGCACCGCCAGCGCCACGAGCAAGAGGCCCGCGGTCGTCATCTTCTGCGTCTCAATCCAGAACTCGGCCGACACGGTGCTCCCTTCGACGAGGCGGAGTGATGGCTGCGTCCCATTCAGGATACCCCGCTCGCCCGCAAGCGACACCTGAGCTTGTCATCGGCCGGTTGTGTGAATCGTGTTGTGGATTCGCCCGTTTACGGGGCGGCCGTCCGCGCCTTTGAGTTGATACTTGATCTCCATGCCCCACGTTGGTGCGAGGTCCGGGAGTTCGAGTCGCACCGTCTTGCCGTCGGCCGCGACGGTTGCTCGCGACACCGTGAGTGCGTGTTCGTTGATGTGCTTGGAGCCATAGTTCCGGCTACGTTTCAGCCCCCACACCTTCACGGCGTAGTTTTTCACATCGGCGGCGTTCTTGACATCAAGGGTATCCGTGAAGGTGATTTCCACTGCACCGGCCTTCGCCTTCAGACCGATGGGCAGATCGGTTGGCTTGCCGGTATAGCGGACGCGATAGAAGCCGCCGGGCTGCGTCTGATTTCCACCCCAGGCGAACATCCCGCAGACGTAGAGTTGCCCATCGAAGGGGCTGAACCGAGGCCGCATGATGCCCGTGGGGAAGTTCGGCAGCGGCAGCGCGCACATGCCCCCCTGCGCTTGCCCGCTCACGATTTCATGGGGCACTACGAAGAGTTTCCCGGTGCCGTAAGAACTGTTCAGGAGCGATCCTTTCAGCGGTCCCCACTGGTCGCTTGTGACCCACACCAACTCCGCGGGAGAGCGATCGAACTCGTTGGTGACCCAGCACAGCGGTTGCTTCATCGCGCTGTCGGCAGTGTCGGTGATGTCGGTGTAGCCCCACATATTGCCGTAGAATCCGCCCTTCTGGACGCGGTTAATGCGGTTCTTTGGCGTCCAGAATCCTTCCTGATCCGTTACGAAGAAACTGCCATCGGGATTGAGGCAAACGCCGTTGGCTGCGCGAAAACCCGTGGCGAGGATTTCCGTCTTCGTGCCGTCCTTGCTCACCTTCAACAGCGTGCCGTGATGCGGCACGAGTGCCGGCAGCGCGTGCCGGCCGCTCTTGGCGTAGTAGAAGTTCCCCTCCGCGTCGGTTTGTAGCCCCATCGCGAATTCGTGGAAGTGCTCCGTGACCTGGTGATCGTTGTTGAAGCATTCATACAGGTCGGTCTCGCCGTCGCCGTTGAGATCGCGGAGTTTCACGATCTGGTCGCGACAGCAGACGAAGATGGCACCGTCGCGAACCTTCAGCCCCAGCGGCTGGAAGAGGCCCGACGCGATGCGCTGCCACGTCAGGCCAGCCTTGAGATTGTCGATGCCATTCACGAGCCAGACGTCGCCGTCCCACGAGCAGACAGCCATCCGCCTGGCATCGAGGAAGTCGAAGCCGGTGAGCCGCAACTGCGCGTTCCACGGATTGCGCAGCGGTACCTCGAATGTGTCCGCCGCGAATGGGCCGCTGTCCTTGCCCATCGAAACGGTAGTGCGGAGTACTTCTGGCCAGCGTTTCGGACCACCATGCGTGAGCGGTTCGAGCATTCGCGGCGCCGGCGAACTCTTCACGAACGCCATCAGCGCTGTGGCGTCGAGCGGGGTGATGAACACCTTCACCCGAGTGGGTGTCGCGCGGGCGGGAACATGCAACACGGTGAACCCGTCGCGAGATTTGAGTGACACCGCATTGTCACCGTTGATGGCCGCGCTCACGCCAGTCGGCGCGATGCGTGCGAAGAGGTCACGCGATGACTTCCCGATTTCAAGTGTGCGTGTGAAGACGATTCGTGACGGTTCCTTCGCGCTGGGCAGTTCTGCGCCTTCAAGTTCCAGAATCGCGGCATCGCCGACGGAGTAGGAGATGATGGTCTGGTCACCGAATGCGTAAATGCCGCGGAACTGTGCCCATTCGCGCGGGAGTGGGCCATAGGGTCGTTTGTCGCGGCCGAGGAAGCGTGGATCGTTGAAGCTGTCGGTCTTTGGGTTCGCCCAGCCGGGGCCGACCGGGTTGGCGAACGACACACTCCCGGTGATCTTCGGATGGACCTGGTGTTGCCCGTTGAAGTGGATTCCCTTCCAGTCGATGAAGGAGGTGCCAGCCCACGCGGCGGCGAATCGCATCGTGTCATGATCGAAGAGCGCCCAGCGTTTGCCGCGTGATACGCCGCCTGCGCCAGGATCGAGCCGCACGGCGATTCCCTTATAGGCGATGTTTGGCCCTGGCCCGCCTACCTCGTAGGTGTTCATGTGGCTTGGGCCGTAGTCCATCGCCGCCCACGGTTCGACGTTCGTCGGCACGGGGCCGAACGCGCCCGGCTTCCCCATCGGTAGCTTGCCGAGATACGCCGTGTCGGCCTTCACATACTGGCCCGGGTTGTGCGGCTTGAGATACGTTTCGCGAATGTAATGGATCACGTCGTACTTCTGACGTGGCACCATCCATGTCTGCGGTGTCATAAGACCGTAGCCGCGCGTGATTGTTTGATAGAGACTGTAAGGATCACATCCGTTCTTGAAGACGTGCGATGCGAACTTCGGCGAAGTGGGAAGCGAGCCGGGCTGAGTCAGTGTGCCGTGGCAGTTGGCGCAGACACGCGCGTAGGTCGCCTCGCCGCGACGGAGAGCCTTGCTGTCGAGTGCCCGGATGAGGCCGGCGTGGTCGATCTCCTTTTCGTACTCCGGGATGATGAGTGCTGTGACCGCCGGGCGGAGTTCGCGCGCGCGGGCCGCGCCGCCCTCCGCGATCTCGATGAGGTACTTCACCAGATCGAAGAACTGCTGCCGGTCGGAGAGAAGATTGGCAAGTCCTTCCGGCATGAGTGACTTGTCCGCGGCGGCTCGCGTCTCGATGTCGGCCTTCGCGACAATCACGCGTTTGCCGTTGGCGGAAGGATCGAGCAGTGTGAGGGCGTTGGGCGTTTCCTGGGCGACGAGGCCAGTGAGTTTGCGTTCGTCCTTCGTCGTGATGACCACCGTCTCGTACCCCTTCTTCACTGCCTTCGAGGGGGTCAGCACCGATTCGACCAGATACTCCGCAGTGGCCGCCTTGCCGGCCTGGGCGATGTCCGGGCCGAGTTGCGTGCCCGTTTCGGCGTCGTGGCATCGGGAACAGGTGAGGAACGGCTGAAAGAAGAGGACGGCGCCACGACCGGCGTCGCCCTTCTCGCGCGCTGCCTTCGCCAGTTCCGCGACTGGTTCAGCCGTGAGTTGCTGCTGGAGTGGCGCCGGGGGAGCGGCCCAACTCGTCGAGCAATAGGAAGCAGAAACAAGCAGAACCGCGAACTCCAGCCGAGCCACCATGCCTTGCTCCTCACGGAAAGAATTTCTCAGCCCTCGCGCACTACGGTGCGGATCACCTCACACCAACTTCCACCCCTTGCGATACTCGCGGTGGATGAAGGCGTCGGCCTCCGGGCAGTTGGTTGCCTTCATCCTGGCCGCGTCCCACTCCAGTCGCTTGCCCGCGCGGAATGCGACGTTGCCCAGGTGGTTCGACTCCGTCAGCCAGCCGGCATATTCGAAGTTGCAGGTGGTCGGGGCGCCAGTCTTACAGGCGTGAATCCACTCGGCGTAGTGACCACGTGACTTCTCGATGAACGGCCTGGGTGGCGTGAAGTCCGCGAACTGCTTTTCCGGCAGTAGAACGAACTTGCCGTAGTCTGCCAGTAGCATTCCCTTGTCGCCGACGAAAAGCACACCGCTTCCCCAACGTGGAATCTTCTTCTCGGTCCATTGCGGCGGCCGGAACGACCCCTGATGCCACGTCATCGTCACGGCAGGCATCTCGCCACGGGCTGGAAACTCGTAGATGGCCTGCATCGAAGCCGGGGCCAACTCCTTGTGAGGCTTGGGACCGTTGGCCGAAACGGCTGTTGGTGCCTTGAGCTTCAGTGCCCAGAACGGGAGGTCGTTCCAGTGGCTGCCGAGGTCGGACATGGTGCCATTGCCGAAGTCCCACCATCGGTACCATTTCGGACCAGGAACGTACACCGGGTTGAACGGACGCTCGAGCGCCGGCCCCAACCACAGGTCCCATGCGAGGCTCGCCGGTGGCTTCACGCTCTCCTTCGGCCGCTCCGTGACATACACGATATCCCGGTTGGCCTTCGCCTCTTCCGCGGACTGAAGCCCCCACGCTCGCCCCACCCACACGTGAACCTCACGCACGGGGCCAACGGCGCCCGATTGCACCAACTCCACGACGCGGCGATAGTTGTTGGTGGCGTGAATTTGCGTTCCCATCTGTGTCGCGAGTTTTGTCTTGCCCGCGGCCTCACGGATGACGCGCGCCTCCCAGATGTTGTGCGTCAGAGGCTTCTCGCAGTAGACGTGCTTGCCAGCCTGCAGCGCGCGCAAGGTGGCGAAGGCGTGTGTGTGTTCGCAGGTACTGACCACAACCGCGTCGAAGTCCTTCGCGGCCTTGTCGAAGAGCAGCCGGTAGTCGGTGAACGTCGCGGCCTTCGGGTGCTTCACCGCAGCCTTCGTGATGGCATTCCGGTCCACATCGCACAGCGCGACGATATTCTCGGACGAAACACCATTGAGGTTCGCCGCGCCGCGCCCACCGGAACCGATCATCGCGATGTTGAGCTTCTCGTTGGCGCCGCGCGCCCGGAGGAACCCCGGCGCCGTCAGTGCGGCCGTTGTCGCGGCGGAGGCTTTGAGAAAGTTACGGCGTGAAGAAGAGGGCATGTGTGCCTCCGGAGTGCGAGGGTGGGGTGAATAGCGATTATCGCGCCACGCAACGGCGATACAAGCGGAAAGCGATACGACTTCGCGATGTGCCGCCAGGGTGGACCCACTCACGATTGCGATACTTGTCGCTCGGCGCGGCCGATTCGTGATGCTAGGCTATACGAGTAAGGGAATCGGGGTTGCGCCTGATTTCCGGATTCGGAGGGCACACAGATGATCCGCATGGTGTGTTGCGCGGTGATTGTACCCGTACTGATTGCGCTGACGCCCACGGTTCGGGCTGGTGAACTGGACCGTGAATCGACGCCCGCGAAGAAGTCCGTCGCGATGCGTGCGCCATCGGGTGGCTCCGAACTGGATAGCGAGTCGCCGCAGTCGGCCCACGGCTGGCGTTGGGGTCATCGTCACTGGGGTGGTTGGGGTGGCTGGGGCTGGGGTGGCTTCGGCCCGGCGCGGTTCTCGTACTTCAACTTCGGTTTCCCGGCCTTCTATCAGCCGTGGGGCTTCTCCAGCGGCTTCTCGCTCAGCTTCGGGTATCGGTCGTTCTTCCCAACCTACTTCTACTCGCCATTCTTCTGGTGGTAATCGCCATGCGACGATTCCACGCCTCCGCACTCGTGGCCCTGCTTCTGCCGCTTGCGTTCGTCGTGGCGGCCGAGGCGGTGCCGCCGCTGGCGGTCGCGCGCGTCGCGAAGTCAGATGAAGCGCGGCGCCGCCTCGGTCTGTTGCCGCATTACCGCTTTGTTCCCGGCATCCGCAAGGTGAAGGTCGCGGTGCTTGATTCCGGCTTCGCCGGGATGAATGGCAAACGGCCCTATCTCCCGGATGACACGGTAATCATCGAGCATTACGATCCGGGATTCGTTCGCAAGTTTGGTCTCGGCGATCCGAATTTCACGAAACCATTCCGGCGGGGCGACGCGCACGGCCGGCAACTCGCGCAGATCGTCTGGGCCGCGGCCGGCAACGCTTCCGATGGACCGAAGTTCTTCCTGCTGAATGCGAACGGACCGACAATGTTCCGCCGCGCGGTGCGGATGGCCATTGAACAGAAGGTGGATGTGATACTCTTCGGCGGCACGTTCGAGGGCGCGGGCAACTACGATGGCCGCGGGCCGATCAACGCCGCAGTCGATGACGCTGTGACCGCCGGAATCGTATGGGTAAACGCGGCGGGCAATAGTGGGAATATGGTGTTTAACGGACCAGTCGATGTGGGGCCGGGCGGGTGGGTCCACTTCGGCGCGTTGGGGCTAACTGCGCTGCGACTCAGGAGCCGGCTCGACGAGAATGATGTGGTGCTGACACTCACCTGGAATGACTACCAGGACGCCGAGGATGCCGGCACGAGCAAGGACCTCGACTTGATTGTGGAAGACTGGCAGGGGCGCGTGCTTGCTCAGAGCAAGCTGAAACAGATCGGACCAGGACGCGCTGCGGGCGAAGGCCAGACGATGAATCCGCGCGAGCGGCTGGCGATTTCGGACCTGGGTGCGACCGTGGCTGGCCGGGAGTACCGAGTCCGTGTGAAGGCGAATGGCGCGAACTTCGGCCGGCGCGATCAACTCCGAATACTGCTGACGCCACTCCGCCCACCAGTGGCCAACGACGACGGGATACTGGAACCTGCCGCCGAGTTGCTCGAAGCGATCCACGCGGGCGAAATCTATCCGCCGGCCGATCATGCCGGCGTCCTCACGGTCGGCGATACGTCGCCTGCTTCCGCGGTTGGGCCAACGGCTGACGGCCGGGTGAAGCCAGACGTGATCATGTCCGAATCGGTGGTGCGTTTCACCAATGGTGAGGTGACGGCCGGCGCCTCGAACGCTGCGGCGTACTTCGCCGGGGTGGTCGCAGTGATGCTCGGCACTGAACCCCGGCTCACCGTAGGCGAGATCCGCGCCTGGGTGCGGATGCTCGACCGCGCCGCAGCACTGGCGCCTGGCCGTGTCGCTACCGACCCTGGCCTGCGTGTGACACAGAATTCGCGGCTGACGCCAAACCAGTTGCGCGCGCTGCGATTCTCGGGCTACGCTCTCGACGAGAAGATTCGCCGCGGCGACCGCGACCCGGCGGTTGTCATTTCCTCACCTGGCGGCGAATGGCTCGTGCGACCCGGTGGACTGACACCGCTCGCACCGCCAGTTGTTGCGCGTGCCGCACCCCCTGCCGACGTTGCACCGAAGACGGTCCATGCTCCGTGGCGCACACCCACTCCCCGTCAACTTGCCGAGTTTGCCCACGGCCGGTGAGCGCAATTCGTAGAATGCTCCTTTCTGCCAGCCCATCAGGATACGCCGCGCATATGCCGACCATTCTGGACCGCATCGTTGAAACGAAGTGGCGCGAGATCGCCTCTGCGAAAGCCACCGTGCCACAAGCCGAGCTGGAACAACGCGCCGCGGATGCGCCCCCGGCGCGAGACTTCCGCGCGGCGCTGCGGCGTGCCGATCACGTCGCGATCATCGCCGAGGTGAAGAAAGCGTCACCATCAGCCGGGATCATCCGCCCCGACTTCGACCCCGTCGCGATCGCCCGCACATATGAGACGCACGGCGCGGCCGCAATCAGCGTGCTCACGGATGTGGACTACTTCCAGGGAAGCCTGCAGTACCTCACGGCCGTGAAGGCCGCGGTCCGTCTGCCTGTTCTCCGGAAGGATTTCCTCCTCGACCGTTATCAGTTGATCGAGGCGCGAGCCGCCGGTGCCGATGCGGTGCTCCTCATTGCGGAATGCCTGCCGGGAGATCGACTCGCCGCGCTTCAGCACGCGGCGAGCGAACTGGGCCTTCACACGCTCGTCGAACTCCACGACGCGGAACAACTCCCGCGCGTTCTGGACTGTGGCGCGTCCGTGATTGGTATCAACAATCGCGACCTCCGCACCTTCGCAACACGGCTGGAACACACGCTGGAACTGCTGCCGAAGATTCCCACCGATCGCACGGTGGTTAGTGAGAGTGGTATCAGGATTCCTGCGGACCTGGCGACACTCGGCGCGGCCGGCGCCCGCGCAGTACTCGTGGGAGAGTCGCTCATGCGTGCTCCAGATATCGGCGCGGCACTCGACACGCTGCGAGGGAATCACAGTTCCTTTACTTCGTGAAGTGCGGGCACGACATCCGGCGTCGTGTGCTTTCGGAGTAACCGCACCCCACACCAACCCCACAGGAGCAGCAGTAGAAACGTGTCGGTGGGGTAGCTTACGCCCGTCGTGCCCTTCAACCGCGGCACCTGAGCATTTGTGCTGCCATCGGTCGCGGGTGTTGCGTAGTAACGGATGCCAACCGTTGCCTCCAGTTCCATGCCGCTGAGAGAGTTCTCCTGAATGTACATCGCGAGCACAACCGTCAGTGCGAATGAGTTGACGTAGCCGCGCATGCGCGGACCAAACAATCGTGAATGTGAGGGTGGCGGATTCAGCGATCGAGTCTCAGGCAGTCTCGGTTCCGCGACCCCCGGTTCAATGGCGAAAGTTTTCGTGAGGAGGAACTGGCGAGGTTCGGCAAAGAGAACCACCAGCGCCACGGCAGAAACGAGCGCGTCGTAGTACATGAAGTGGAGGCATGTGAGGTACGCGCCGAGGAAGAGGAAACCGGCGCTTACGCCAGTGGGGCGCGATCGGTCGCCGCGCAGCAGGTACACCAGCACGGTGACGCCCAGGACCGCGCCCCATAACCCCATCGCCAGCGTGTCGATCAACGCCGACCGCCGTTCGGATTCCTGCGGATTATCGAAGTTCAGCAGCATCCGGCGTGGCAGTCCTTGCAGGTCGCGGCTGAGGTGAATCCAGTTGTTGTTCACCTTGTAGAGTTCGTTCGCCTCGCTCCCCACCTTCAACCAGTCGAACCAACTCTGAAGGCCGACGAAGGGGAGCGTGAGCAGACCGAACACCGCGCCAGTGGCGACCATCACCACGCAGAACCGCCATCGCCGCATCAGGAGCGGCACGAGGAAGAGGGCCATCGCCCACACTGGCTTGAACGCGAACAGCCCCCATACCATTCCGCCTGCCACATTGCGGCCGCGACTCGCCAGCGCCCAACCCCACACTGCAATAGTGAGCGATAACACCGCGTTCTGACCCAGATCGATACCGCCACGAAGACCGGGGTAGGTGTAGAGGGCGAGCGTCGCGACCGACCACCAGATTCGCCCGCGTGTCAGCACTTTCACGCCCAGTCCCGCGACGGGTACGAGTAACGCGCAGAATATCTGGAAGACGTGGTAAGCCACCTGGGGCTTATCAATGAGGCCCAGCGGCGCGTAGAAGAGTGCGTGAACCGGCGGGTAGAGTGGGCCGCCGATGGAAGGTGTCTTTGCCCTGGCAACGACCTCCGGCGATACCACTTCGGCCGCGTGTATCTCCAGCGCCACCGCTGCGATTGGATGACTGGCACCAAGCGGCGCGACCGCCGCCCCGCCGAGTTTCTTCCACTCCTGCTTCGGGTCGTCCTTGCCACCCATGAACCAGTTCATCAGGTTCGTGGCGTCGTGCTGCCAGTCGTCGCCGAGGCGCGTTCCAGACTGCATCCCCACTGGCAGCGGAGCCTGTTCACGCTGCATCGGAGATTCGTTGGCAACAGGATAACCCTCATTGAGTAGCTCCCACTGCCTCTGTCGGTGAAAGAGTTCGCGACCGTGGCCCGTAACGAACATCCGGCCCATGAGCCACTGCCCACCGAAGTCGATTTGCACGTGGCCCGAGTTGCCGTCGGCCCGGCGGCGTTCGGTCCCTTGCGAGGGCTTGTTGTCGAACCAGTGGAGTGAGCGATAGGTGAACGCAATGCCGCAACTGATCGCCGCGAGCCACACCAGGGTGGCCCGTGTTTGCGGCGCGCCAAGCCAGCGCCAGTATCGCAACGCGATGACGTAACTCGTCGAAGGTGAGGGAAGGGGGGAGACACTCACGCGGTCGGCCACTCGCCAGTGAAGACCTCTGTGGCAGGACCGGTCATGTAGACGCAGTTATCCGCAGCCGACCATTCGAGTTCGAGATCGCCGCCAGGAAGGTGAGCCAGGATCTTGCGTTCGGTGCGGTTGCTCAACACGCCCGCGACGCATACCGAACAGGCTCCGGTTCCGCATGCCAGTGTGATGCCGCTGCCTCGCTCCCATGTCCGCATCGTCACTTCCGAAGGAGAATGGACCTTCACGAAGTGGACGTTCACACGCCGTGGGAATGCCTCGTGGCGTTCGAGCTTCGGCCCCAACTCCGCCACGAGGTCGCGGTCGTCAGTGCGGAAGTATTCCTCGCCGACATACACCACCGCGTGAGGGTTCCCCATCGAAACGCACGTTGCCGCGAAACTCACGCCGCCTGCGGTGAGAGGAGCGTTTACTGGTGGGTCGCCTGGGAGCGTGGTCGGAATCTTGCTCGCTTCCAGTATCGGCTCGCTCATATTGACGCGGACGCGCTCCGCCTTGCCGTTCTTCACTTCGAGGTCCACGCTCAGCACACCGCGCCCGGTTTCGATGGCCAGTCGCGGCTTGGTGGCGATGCCGTGGTCATGGACGAACTTGGCGACGCAGCGCAGCCCGTTGCCGCACATCTCCGACTCGGAGCCATCGGCGTTGAACATCCGCATACGCGCGTCGGCGCGCTCGCTGGGGCAGATGAGGATGAGGCCATCGGAACCAATGCCGAAGTGTCGGTCGCTGATTGCCACGGCCAGCGCGGTGGGGTCGACGGGCGGCTTGTTACGCACGCAATCGACGTACACATAGTCGTTGCCGATGCCGTGCATCTTCGTGAATCGCATCGCGGGAGCCTCGCGGAGGTGAAGTCGATTCTATCGCGCGCCTCACGCAGGTGAAGCGCGCTTCGGTATGGCGCGACTGCAAGGGAATGGATCACGCATCCCCTTGTGGAGGAACGTCGCTGGCTCCGAGCCATTCGGCAATCTTCTCCTCCACTTCTTTCACGAACTTGCTTCGTGCCACAACGAGGTCGCAACCGGCTTCGCGGGCCGCGCGGAGTGTCGCAGCTTCAACGTGGGCACCATAAGCAGTCACACGCGGCATCGTCGGGCACGTCTCCTTCAACTGCACCAGGAGCACCGGCAGGTCGAGTTCGGTGTTGTGGAGATCGAGAATCACGCCGCTCGGCGGCTCGGTGCGAGCGGCTGCGATTAGATCGGCAGGTGTGCGAACCATCCGCACGGCCAGCCCGGCGGCGCGCGCCGAGCCGGAGACGCGGCTGAAGAAGATCAAGTCGTCCGTGAGCATCAAGCCGCGCGGAATGGGTGCTTCCTGTGTGCCCGCGTCGCTCACTTCTTCTCCTCCAGCATCAGTTCCTTCAAGGTCATTTCCAGCATCTGTTGAAGCCCCTGATCGAACTTTCGTTCCTTGAAGTTTCGGAGCAGGTCGGACTTGATCATGTCGCCGAAGTTCGGGTTGAACGTTCTACCCAGGCTCGTGGCGATGACGTAGAGCGTGGCCGGTTTCCGGCACACGACAAGATAGACGCCGTGGAGTTTTAACTCCTTGACACGCGCCACGGCCAGTTCCTGGAAATACTTCTGGCGATCGCCCGACTTCATCGCTGCGACTTTCGGAATATCGGTCTTTGGCGGATTGGGCATTGTCTCGATGAGGAAATCGACGCCCTTTTCTTTGAGCATGCGCTCGGCAGCCGGTGCGACTTTCTTCCACGCGCCGGCGCTGAAGAACTTCCCCTCGTCCTTGCTCACCAGCGGCGTTTCACGTTTGGGGTGGTCCTTCGTTGGCTGCGCAGTGGAAGTCGAAGCGGGCGTGTCGGAGCGAAGTGCCTGCACCGAGCGGCGATTGAGGAACCGTTTCACCTCGGAGCGATCCACGAAAATGCTGATCGATTGCGCATCGATCGCGCCGCCCTGCGTCACACCGACGAGTTCGCCCTTGTCGTTCACCAGCGGGCCGCCGCTATCGCCAGGGTTGGTCGGCGAGTCGGTTTCGATCACCTTGGCCTGGAACGTGACGACCTTGCCGCCGATCTTCGCTTTCCACTTCTTGCTATAGACCTGACGCACCTTGCCCGCCGTATAGACCCACAGCGCCCCACTTTTGCCGGGGTTGCCTACTGAGTGGACGGACTGTCCCGGATCGGGGCTTTCGGCCGCCAGCGGCAACTCAGTCACGCCATCGGGCACACGCGCGATGCGGATGAGCGCGAGATCAGCCTGCTTGTCGAGTTCGACGACTTCGCCGGCAATGCCGAGCCGCGGGCGGCTGAGGTAGTACTTCCGCTCGGGAACCGGCTTCTTGCCATCGAAGGTAGGGAAGAACACCGTGGCCTTCTTCACATCACCAACGACGTGGTAGTTGGTCAGTACGAGTCGCCGCCCACTGTCCACAAGCGAGCCGCTGCCGGTCGAGAGCTTGCCACCTCCACGATCGGAGTGGACCCAGACTGTCGAACGGACAACTTTCTGATAGACAGTTGCTCCCGCATCGACTGGCGGCGTGTCCGCTCGCACCGATGGCGTGAAGCAAGCAAGCCAGGCGAAGAGGATGTGGAGCATGGGAACCTCTGGGAAGGGTGCGGGCATTGTACATCGTCGGATTGCTCGCGTCCGATGTCACAGGTGGTTCGCGTGTGGTTGCCTCATCCGTTTATGCTACCAGGGTTGCCACGCTGGCAACGATTTCCCCTGAACCTCTTCAACCTGACTGCCCAGATTGGACGATTGCAGAGGATACCTGGCAGGATGCCTGGGAACAGATGGCAGGGAGGCCAGACATGCCTCGTGTGGGGTGGGTGGCGGTTGCTGTGTTGACGATCGGGTTCGCAGCCCCGGTCGGCGCGCAGCCGCTTGGCCCACAGGCACCAACTGGCGGGCCACCGCTTCCACACACTCCCATCCTCCCGCGCCCGACAGCGCGATCCAACGTCAGTAGCGAGCCGATGCAAGCCATCCTCGGCGCGCCTGTAGGCGTGGGCGAGATCGCCGTGACGCCGGCCGGATTCGTGGACACGCCGGCGACACCCAAACCGCGACGCGGCGCGTCACTGGGCGTGCCGCACGCCATCGGCGCGCTCTCTCAGCCCGACGCGACGCCAGCCGCACCGATATCGTCTGCGCTGGTGGAATCGAGTTTCGCCAGACCCACGCCGCCCGCAAACGACGCGGTGAACGACTTTCTCACCAATCGTTCCGAGTTACACGGCCGTGAACGCGACACCGAGCAGCGTGAGAAGGGCAAAGGCAGAGTCTCGAAATCGGGTTCGTGGGTCAGCCGTCAGCAGGAAGACTGGGGCAACCGCATCACAGACGTACTCGGGGCACGCAACGGTTGGTTCCGCAGCGACCACCTGTTCGACGGCTTCATCTCACCAGTGACTAACCCGTTCCTCTTTGAGGATCCACGGTCGCTCACCGAGTTGCGGCCGATCTTCATCTATCAGAACGTGCCGTCCCGACAGCCAGACTTCAACGGCGGGCACGTCGCGTTCTTTGGCACGCAGGGGCGGCTGGCGCTGAGCGACCGCTGGTCGGTGGTCTTCAACAAGTTCGGCGGCATTTGGACCGATTCCAACGCGCCCTCGCCCTACGCAGGGAACCATTCGGGCTTCGCGGAATTGTGGCTGGGGCCGAAGTGGACGTTCTACCGTGGTGAGGAAACGGGCACGCTGGCAGCGGCGGGCTTGCAGTTCCAGTTTCCCGCCGGGCCGTCGAACGTCTTCCAGAATACCGGAACACTCTCCATCGTGCCTTACGCTAGCTTTGCCCAGAACTTCCTCCGCGACTTCCAGTTCGGTAGTTTCAACTTCATGGCCAACACGGGCTACTCCTTCAGCGTGAATAACCAGCGGAGTAGCTACTACTGGCTCTCGGCGCACCTCGACTTTGACGTGGGGAACTTCCACCGCTTCTACCCACTGGTGGAAATGAACTGGTTCCTCGTGACAACCGACGGCCAGTCGCGACCGGTCGGCGCCGAGGGACGTGACCTGTTCAACCTGGGTGGACAGGCGGCCGGCACCGGACTGCTGACGGGTGCGTTCGGCGGCCGGTACAAGATCACCGAGAGCGCGCAGATCGGTGCAGCGTTCGAGTTCCCCTTCGCCGGGAAACGAGACTTTTTCCAGAACCGCTTCACCCTCGACTTCATTCTCCGGTACTGAGTACGCCCTCCATTCCTGGAGTGAGGGCGGCAACATCTCTCCAACTAACGCGAACTCACGTTTCTCGCGCTCCTGATGGAAGGGGGCTGGGGTGTGGGTCGGCTTCGGCATACACAGACACGGTCTACCACACGCGGGGCCGTCATGCCGGACATCCTGTTCTTCGATGAGATTTCCGACGCCAGTTCATCACTCGTGGGCGGGAAGGGGCTGAGCCTGGGCAAGACCGCCAGCGCGGGGTTGCCCGTGCCCGCGGGTTTCGTCGTCACCACGCAGGTGTATCGGCGCCTGGCGGAACGCGGCATCGGTACCGATGCAGGCTTCGTGCAGGCGCTGGCACGCGCGCACGCGAGCATCGGCGGTGGACCGGTCGCAGTGCGATCGAGCGCCACCGCCGAGGACGCGGCCGATACGAGCTTCGCCGGCCAGCAGGAAACCATCCTCGGCGTGCAAAGTGAAGAAGCGATCCTCGACGCCATCGAACGGTGCTGGCATTCACTCTTCACCGATCGCGCCGTGGCGTATCGCGAGCGTCAGCACGTCGACGCCCGGCACATCGCGATGGCGGTTGTGATTCAGAAACTCATCCCCGCCGAGGTCGCCGGCGTGCTGTTCACTCGCGATCCCCTCGATCCCGATCAGACGCGGATGCTTGCGGAAGCCGCATGGGGGCTGGGTGAAGTGGTCGTATCGGGCCGCGTACAGCCGGACCGCTTCACCCTCGATCGCGACACCG
Source organism: uncultured Frigoriglobus sp. (assembly GCA_964422915.1). Classification (GTDB taxonomy): domain Bacteria; phylum Planctomycetota; class Planctomycetia; order Gemmatales; family Gemmataceae; genus Gemmata. The sequence continues at coordinate 78,091 of CAYRDG010000001.1, forward strand.
GTGCGGTGCTCGACCGTAAACGTGGCGCGAAGGCCATCCGCGTGACTGTACGAGGTGAGGAACATGTTGCGCCAGAGTTACAGCGCCAGTTCTGCCTCAGCGACATCGCGCTGTCGGACCTTGCGGAACTCGGCCGCAAGGTGGAAGCCTTCTACGGCGACCCGCGCGATGTGGAATGGGCTTACGCAGATGGAACGTTCGCGCTCCTCCAGGCGCGGCCCATCACAGTTGCGACTGCCGCGGAGCGCGCGACTGTTCGGCAGGAGGTGATCGCGGAACTGACTGCGAAGGTCGATCCGCGTGGTACCATCTGGGTGCGATACAACCTCAGCGAGGTTCTTCCTGAGCCAACACCAATGACGTGGGCCGTGATGCAGCAGTTGTTGGGTGCCCAGGGTGGCTTCGGCGCGATGAATCGCGACCTCGGCGCGAAGCCCGACCCGGCTCTTGGCACGCTCTCGGGTTTCGATCTCGTCGCTGGTCGGCCGATGGCCAACCTCGCACGCCTCCCGCGGATGCAGTTCGCCAGGCCACCGTTTGAATATCCGCTGGGCAAGTACCGGGCGAATCCGCAACTCGCTCTCGATCCGCGGCCGATACTCAACCCACTGGCGAGCCAGGGGTGCATCTTCGGACTGGTGTCGCTTCCTGGAACGGTGATGAAACTCAGCCGGATGATGAGCGCGACGAAGCGGCAGATGGCCGCCTTCCCTCAGAAGTTCGAGCAAGACGTGGCTCCGGCATTTGCCGCGTGTGCCCGGCAGTCGCTGGCACAAGACTGGCTCAGTATGCCTGTCGCAAGAGTCGCAGATGAATTCAACCTGTGGGTCAATTTGACTCTTGTGGAATTTGCAAAGGAAAGTCTCAAACCGACGGTCTTCGCCGATTTCGCCTGGAACGAACTTTTTGAGCTACTCAAGGTGAAACTCGGCGAGGAACGCGCCCGTGTTGCGGTGGGGGAACTGAGTCTCGGCGCGGCCCCGCCAGGTGATGCGAATCTGCCTGCCGCTGTCCGTGATCTGACGTCCGGCTTGCTCTCGCACGCCGAATTCCTGGAACGCTTCGGCCATCGCGGAACGAACGAGATGGAGCTCGCGCAGCCGCGCTGGAGCGAGAACCCACGCCAGATCGAGATGCTCGTTCACGGCGCTCGCGAGAGTGACCGGGCAACGCAGGCACCAGAGACCGATTCCATCGCGGACGAGGCAAAAATCACCGGGCCAGCCCGCGACCAGTTCCTGCAGAAAGTGCAACGACTCCGCACATTCCTGGGCTTGCGCGAGGCCGGCAAGCATTACCTGCTGATGGGCTATGCGGTGATCCGGCGGGCACTCGTGGAACTCGACCGGCGTTTCAGCCTGAACTGCGGTATCTGGTTCCTCACTCCGGCCGACCTGCCGGACCTCATTGCAGGTCGGGACCTCACCGCGAAGATCGCCGTGGCCCGCACGCGGCGTCAGACAGAGCTTTCGCTGGAGGTTCCACCGGTACTCTTCAGCGATGATCTGGAAGCGATCGGTCGCCCGTTGCCCGAACCGCCTGGCGGCGACAGATTCGAGGGCGTTCCGCTCTCGGCAGGCGTGGCGGAGGGGCCGGCGCTAGTGCTCATCGAACCGACCGCGCCACCGCCGGACGGTGGCTATGTGCTCGTGTGTCCGTCATCCGATCCGGCATGGGTGCCGCTGTTCGTCCATGCAAAGGCACTCGTGATGGAGACTGGTGGCGTGCTGTCGCACGGCGCGATCGTCGCGCGCGAGTTCGGCTTACCGGCCGTGGCCGGCTTGCCTGGCGCGACTGTTCGCATCACGGCCGGACAGCGACTCCGTGTCGATGGCGGTCGCGGCACCGTCACGATTCTGGATACGCTTCGCGATGGCGTACGTTAGGAATGACTTCGACTCTGGAAGAGAGAGCCTCGGGTGGTCACCCGGAGTTACTCAGGGAGATCGGGATGATGAAGTACCTGCGTTTGATCGTACCTGTGATCGGTTTCTTCGCTGCAGCGGCGATACTCTCATCGGCCGAGCCACGCGCAGCCGATTCACCGGCCGGCTGGAAGCTGACGTGGAGCGACGAGTTCGACGGCAAGGAAATCGACCGCGCGAAGTGGGACTTCGACCAGGGTAACGGCTTCTACGACTACGACGCGAACCAGTGGATTCGCGGCTGGGGCAATGAGGAACTGGAGTATTACACACGCGACCCGGAAAATGCTTTCATCAAGGATGGGAAACTTCACATCCGCGCGCTGAAGGAATCGCGCGATGGCTGCGGTTATACCTCGGCGCGGCTCAAGACGAAGAAACGCGACGGTTCGGCGCTCTTCGCGCAGAAGTATGGGCGGTTCGAATTCCGCGCGAAACTCCCCACAGGCAAGGGCGTGTGGCCGGCGCTGTGGATGCTCCCCACTGAAGAGAAGTACGGCGCGTGGGCGGCCTCTGGCGAGATCGACGTACTGGAAGCCAAGGGGCAGGAACCGCATGCAATCCACGGCACGATCCACTACGGCGGCAGGTGGCCGGTCAACACACAGGCGACGAAGAAGATCGAGTTGCCTGGCAAGGAGAGCATCGCCGACTTCCACACCTACGCGGTTGAGTGGGAGCCAGGCGAAATTCGCTGGCTGGTCGATGGTAAACGTTACTCAACGCAATCATTCTGGTGGAGTAGCAAGACCGGCGGCGCGAAGCCCACGAAGGAGAGTGACCTGAACCCGTGGCCGGCCCCGTTCGACCGGCCGTTCTACCTCATCATGAATGTCGCCGTCGGCGGGCGCTTCGCCGGCAAGCCCGACCGAGGAACACCGTTCCCGGCGGAAATGGTGGTCGATTATGTACGGGTGTACGAGAAGATCGGCGGTTACGGCAACACGAAACCGCGCGGTTCAGGAAAGTTGCCGTTGCCGAAATGACGCGCGTACCGCAATGCAAAGAGCCGTATTGTTGAAGACATGGGCGAACCACGGTCTTCGACAATCCGGCTCATGCCGTGATGTCTTGTGAATGGTCAGACGGCCAGTCCCTCGTTGAGCTTGGCCAGCGCCTCGTTTTCGATCTGACGGACACGTTCGCGCGTGAGGCCGAGTCGCTCGCCAATCTCCTTGAGTGTCTTCGGCTCTTCGTCGTCGAGTCCGAAACGCATCCGAAGCACGGTGGCCTCACGCGGGTCCATCTTCCCCAGAAGATGCATCACCTGTTTGAGGTCGTCGGTTTCGCCCATCTCGTCGTCGGGAGCCTTGGCGCGTGAATCCATGAGCATCTCCTCGATGCTCCAGCCTTCCTCGGTGGCGTCGACCTGTGAGCCGGCGTTGGCGACGCGGATCGCCTTCTTGATGATCGTGAGCTTCTTCTTGGAGAGGCCGAGATACTTCGCGACTTCCTCCTGGGTTGGCGCGCGCCCCAGATCGTCGGTGAGCTTTGTCGTAGCCCGCCGCCACTTCGTCAGAAGTTCCGCCATGTAAGCCGGAATGCGAATCGTTTTGGCGGTGTTGATGATGGCTCTTTTGATGCTCTGCTTGATCCAGTAACTCGCATAGGTACTGAACCGCGTGTTCATCGTGGGGTCGAAACCCTCGACGGCTCGCAGCAAACCCATGTTCCCTTCTGAGACAAGATCGTCCAGTGTCAATCCCTTGCCGGTGTAGCCGCGCGCGATGTTGACCACCAGACGCAGGTTGGCGCGGACCATGCGGTCGCGCGCCTCCACGTCGCCAGTCAGCACGCGAGCTGCGAGAGTCTTCTCTTCAACAGCCGAGAGCAAGGGCGTGCGATCGATGTCGCCAAGGTAACAACTGAATGGGGCGCGATTGTTGTTCATCTCGATGCGTCTCTCGCGGTGGGGATGAATCGTTCCCGCTTCCGGGGCGAGTTTTCAGGCCAATGATGAACTTAGAACGCTTCAATCTGGAACAGGAATCCCGGTCAGTCAAATCGGAAAATGCGATAGAACTGCTGCTGCCATCAAAATCGTCAAGTTGTTCGGATTGCGGAGTCTGCGTGATTCAGCCATGTTTTGTGGCTCTGGGTGAAGAATGCCGTTTGAAGAAAGCCTGCGCGATGTGCTAGAGACAATCGGATTTGGTCGCATTGCGAGCGCGATTCTGCATCCGAACGGCACGGGTGATGCGTTACCTCCTTTCACGGGTGGATTCTGGTAAATATCACCGCCCGACCTTCAACTCCGCGAGGAGCGCGATGATCCCCAACATCCCGACCGATCACTCACAAAGTGCCTGTACCGACGTGCAGACGCGGTATTTCGTGGATGACGCCTACGATGCCGAAATCGATGCGGACTGGTGGCTCGATCTGGGCCGCGTGGACTTCCCCACCGCGCCGGCTCTGTAATGATTTCCTGAAGCAGCCGGGCGTGTAACTCTTTCACTCGAACCGACCCGCGCAAACCGATCTCCATCCGGCGTTGATCAGTACCGAACGATTCAAGCGACCACAAACCGAGGGACCGACATGAACCGCGACCTGGACGTGCTGACCCTGCTGTTGCTCGACCCCTGCCTGACGGCGGACGAGGCGGCGCGTGAGGCCGCCGCCCGGACGCACATCGCTGCCATCGTGAGCGAGGCGCGCACACGACCCGAAGGGCGACGCAAACTCCGCGATGCTGCCACGCCTTCAGTCGATGGACCCGCCGTCGGGTTTTGATTCGACAGAGTGATGACTGCGCGGAGCAACGGTCGGGCAGGTGCGTCAACGAGTGACTCACCTGCCCGACACCTGTTTAGCGAGTGTCTGCGAAGAAGGAGTCGATCAGGCCGTGGGCCGGATCGAAAACCTTGACGTGCGACCGGCCCGCAATCTCGGCGACAACAACCACCTCGGCCTGTGCGTCACCATCGGCCTGTGCCGCCTGTACCCGCACCGGGCCAGTGAAGTTCGGAGGATAGGCGAAGAAGTCCATGCGCGGCGCCTTCGTCACGGAATCGAGAACTCGTATCCGCGGCCCCTGCGATACGAGAAACTCCGCCACGCCGTCGCCGTCGAGATCGCCCGCCGAGACACTGAAGTCGTTTGCCACGCCTGGTCCAGTGGCGAAGAACGAACTCAGCACGGTTTGTGAACTGGGAAGCAGTTCCTTGACATGGACCCCTTCCCCGGCGTTGGCCGCAGTGACCAGCGCGGTCCGGTTGCCGCTCAACTCGGCAGCCGCCAGCGCTACCGTTCCATCATAGCCTGGGTATGCCAGATAGCTTACCGTCAGTTCGCCTGTGGCTCCGTCAAACGCCTTGACGTGCCCGTTGAGGTTCGCCGACACAATCACCTCGTCGCGGCCGTCGCCGTTGAGGTCGCCCGCCGCGAGGTTGATCGGCCCGACGTAGCCAGGGAAAGCGAAGAAACTGAAGATCAGTGAGCCAGTCGCACCATCCGTCACCTTGACGTGCCCACCGAGTGTGGCCGCCGTGACGATATCGGGCACGCCGTCGCCTGTCACGTCGCCCGTGGCTGCGACAATGCCGCCGAGGAAGCCACGGTAGGGCCGCAGGGCAATCTGTGTGGTGCGATTGGGGCCGAGGACACGCACCACGTCCGAACCAACTGGCGCGCCGATCACGACGGCCGGAGTCGTGTGCCTGGTCTGTGCCGGCGGCGGCGGGCTAGCTGGCGGTGGCGGGCTAGCTGGTGGCGGCGGGCTAGCTGGTGGCGGCGGGCTAGCTGGTGGCAGTGGGCTAGCTGGTGGCGGCGGGCTAGCTGGTGGCGGCGGGCTAGCTGGTGGCGGCGGGCTTGTGGCATACTCGTCGAAGCCGATGTCGACTCCCGATCCGCTCGGCCGCGGTGTTCCTTCGAAGTCCGTAGCCGGTGCCCCACTGGTGATCCCCTTGTTGAGGGCTGCGCTGGTCGCGGAGAGGTGGTAATCTCCGCTGGCGGCATTCACGAACAGCGTGCTGGGATCGGAAGTCGTGATACTGTTGGAATCCTGCCCGGTGGCGGATTGCCAGCTCATCAGGTTAACTGCCGAGTCGCCGTCGTCCGTGGAGAAGACGTTTTCTGTCAGGTTGTAGTTGCTGGTGAAGCCACTGAGACTATCCGCGCTAATGGTAATCGATCCGCGGAACGAGTGCGCGCTGTAGAGAATGTTGTTGAGTACCGTGTTCCCGGTGGAACCGTTGGTGATATTCAGTGCCCAGCGTCCATCGGAAGCCACCAGCACTGTGTTGTTCACAACGCGGTTCCCCGTCGAGGGACTGCCGCCGTCGATCTGGAAGAGCGAGATGCCGCTGGCATGCTCGTCGTAGATCAGGTTGTTCCGAAGTGTGGAGTTCTGTACGCCGTCGCAGTTGATCCCGGATCCGCCGCCCTTGCCATTCCCATAGAGGATGTTGTTTTCGACCAGTGCGTTCGAGATCACTCCGTCGCCGCCCTGGCTGATGTCCCCGTTCATGTGAATGCCGGCGCCATAATTCCCCCAGCAGACGTTTCCGCGGATCACGGGATTGTCGCCGCTGTTGGAGAAGTAGATGCCGTGCTGCTGCGTCGAGCGCGAGCAGACGTTGTCCTCGATGGTGATATTCTCACTGAAGCCAGTGAAGATGCCCCACTTCACGTTTTGGTCGCAGTTGTTGTCACGGATCACGACCCCGGTGTTGGTGACCGAGCGAATGCCCGCCCGCCCCATCCCACTGACCGAGAAACCCTGAATCGTGACGTAGTCGGCACCCTCCAGGTTAATTCCATCACTGGTTGTCGCGTTGCGAGTTGTGATGTTCACTCCGGGATCAGCCGTGAAAGTGATCCGGGATGAAGTTGTTCCATCGGCGGTCATATAGAAGCCGGTGTAGTTACCGGCACGGACCACGACTGTGTCGCCCGGATTCACATGATCCGCGGCATACTGGAGCGTCTGCCACGGGTGCGCGGAATCACCCGCGCCCGTATTGGAACCGGTGGTCGCGACGAAGAGGGTAGCAGGTACGGCGCGATCTTCCAGACGTTCCACCCGAAGCCGGGTGGGAGAGTTCATGCGAGTGCTCACGAATTGTGCCCTTGCTGAAAACCAGGCGACGGGAATGTGTGCGGTGACACTCCTGAGGGGAGGAGGCGAGAGACACCGCGAATACGAGTCGTACCGCTATCTAGTGCGCAACGGTGGTCAGAACCGGTTGCACGTGAAAAGCGGTGTCCGATGAGTGCTGAGAAATCTGACACTGCGGTTCCGCAGTGATGCAGCGCGTGAGCTGTCAACCTCGGCTTGTGTTTCGGCGTGAAATTGCTACAGTCCTGCCCCACTTGCCAGGACGGGTGATTCCATGCAGACTGCCGCGACGAACTACTGGCCTAACTCACGTTGCGCCAAAGCTTTCTGGGGACAACACGACCTGCCGCCGTACCGTCAACTTCTCACCGACACTCTCGATTGGGCCGATCCCAGGCCCGGTCAGCGCTGGCTCGATCTGGGCTGCGGGGGTGGTGCAATTAGCCGCGGCCTCTGGGAACGTAGCGGCGGCGCGGTGGCGGAAGTGATCGGGATGGACTGCGCGGCCGCCAATGCCGCGGCTTACGAGCGGCTCCGCGCCACGCTGTATCCGCCACCCGACGAGCGTGTCCGCTTCGTCTGCCATGACTTTAGCGTTGGCCTAGGCTTGCTGACCAATGGCGAGTTCGACGCAGTGGTGTCTGGTCTTTCAATCACGTATGCCGAGTCGTTCGATCTTGCAACAGGACGCTGGACGACTGCTGCTTACGACCGGTTGCTGGCCGAGGTCCTCCGCGTGCTGAAGCCAGGCGGCGCGTTCGTGTTCTCGGTGAACGTGCCGGAGCCTTCGTGGGCACGGGTCGCGCGGCACTCACTGCCGGCAGCGGTGCGAACGGCTCGCCCGCTGCAATACCTCAAGCGTTCATGGCGGATGATGCTCTACGGCCGCTGGCTCAAACGCGAAGCCCGCACCGGTCGCTTTCACTACCTTCCGGCGAATGAGGTGACGCGCAAGCTCGCGTCCGTCGGCTTCCACGAGATCACGCATCGACTGAGCTACTGCGATCAGGCGTACATCTTCCGGGCCATCAAACCAGCATGACCAGGCGGAGTTACCATGCGCGGCCGCAGCGTTTCTCTCTCCGTTCCTCGTCGGCTTGTAATCGACTTGATGCACTTCGCCCGCGGGATTCCGTCGATCCCGGTCCAGCGGCGGATGGCGCTTGCGCCTGTAGTCGCGGCTCGCGCTGCGGCGGCCGCGCGTCCACCGTGGCCGGCGATCTTCGCGAAGGCATTCGCGCGCGTTGCGGCCGAGGTGCCGGAACTGCGACGGGCGTACTGCAAGTTCCCGTGGACGCACATTTGTGAGTATCCGCGAAGTGCCGCGAGCGTGGTCGTGGAACGCGACTACGAGGGTGAGAAATCACTCTTCACCTTCGTGCTGAAAGACCCGGCTAGCTGGCCACTGGTCGAACTCGCACGGTTGATCCGTGAGGCCCAGTCGGCACCAGTCGCAACGGTGAAGGGTTTCAGCCGCGCGCTGCGATTTGGCAGTTATCCGCGACCGATCCGGCGGCTCATCTGGTGGCTCGGCCTCAACTGGAGTCGGTTCCGCTCAACCTATTTCGGCACCTTCCTCATCACGACGTACTCTGGACTTGGCGCGGAGTCGCTGCACCCACTCTCGCCGCTTACCTTCACCCTGACCTACAGCCCGATCGCGGCTGATGGAGCGACCGACGTACGACTGGTGTACGATCACCGCGTACTCGATGGCGCGATCGTCGCGCGCGCGCTGGCACGCCTGGAAGAAGAGTTGAACGGCGCTCTCTGCGACGAACTCGCTGCGATGGCTTCATGTGCGGCGCGTGTGACTGACACAACCTGTCCATCACCGATCACCGCAACTTCTGCCCGAAATTAGCAGGAAGCACGACTCCCCAGCGGCTATCGGTGCGCCGGAGTGTGACGCCATCGTTGTGCCGGCGCGAGTGACCGGCCGAGTGGCCCGCGATGGTGATGTGCGCGGTCGCTGCGTCGCCCTGCTCCTCACAGGCACGGATATGCACCCGCTCGGTGTGGAAACCGATGTTCTTCCGATACGCCGCGGCCAGCGTTGCGAACCGCGCGGGCGACACGCGGCGCTGGCTTTCGCGGTCGAGTTTTTCGTAGGCACGCGGCGAGTCGCCTGCGATGAGCGCGCCGTAGAACTCTTCCACCACGGCGCGTGCCCCGGTATTGGGGGAGGTCGATTCGGTCTTCCCACCGCAACCAGCCAGCAGGATGACTGCGAGCCATGCAGCTCGCGCCGCGTGGCTCATGGGTAGCTCCCATCGGCGCTGAGAACCTTCTTGTCCGGGAACATGTCGATCACTGCGTTGTCCCAGTGCATGGTTGAAACGTGGCCATCGAGATAGAGATAGTTCGCCACAGTGTCATGCCGGTTCCATGCAATCCACGACTTGAAGATTCCAGTACCCAGCCAGATGTCGTAGTCGTCCTGCCGCGGGTCTTCTCCGTTGGCGAGAGTAAAGATTGCTGCGTTGCGTTCGGAGAAGCAGATGAACTGCGAGGTGCCGACCTCGTTGACGAACCGCAGCAGGTTCCAGTGCCCGTATCTCCGCGACTTGTGGCTCAGGAGCGAGTTCATGAGGTAACTCGCACGGTGTTCGACGCCGTCGATCTGACCATTCATCGGATCGACGAACGGCTTGCGTTCCGAGAGGTCCGACGGGCACCGATAGATCGTCTCGCTCGGCAGGATGATCCCGCGGCGCGAGAGCGATTCATCCACCTCGCCAATGCCGCCGATGTAAGGCATCAGCTTGTCTTCCCAGTAGATTTCCGCGAAGGAATTGCTGTGGCCCGTGTTGGAGATCACGTCCGCGTCGAAGGGATGGTGGAGGAAGAATTCCCCCTGGTGCGTGTCGTAGTAACCGTGGACCGCCAGGCCGATCTGCTTGAGGTTGTTCTGACACTTCATCCGTGCGGCGGCCGAGCGGACCTTCTGCACAGCGGGCAAGAGCAACCCGATCAGGATGGCGATGATTGCGATGACGACCAGGAGTTCGATCAGAGTGAATGCAGTTCGTCGAGTCATGGCGTCTGCCTCCGATACTGGGTACGGTGAGAAACCGGCCAAACCAGTCCGAATCAGCGGCCGAAAATGACTGCCACGACCAGAACGACAGCCCCCGCGATGAGTGCCAGGAACAGATTGAACTGTGGGCGCGGGAACGGACGGTAGTAGCCCATGACGGTCGCCGCCTCGGATGATGACTGCACCGTGGCGGCTCATTCAGACGAAAAAGCCACCCGGTCGTCCGCTACGGTGTGGCTGCCTCGGTGGCAGCACACCCGCCATTGCGGACTCAGGTGGCTTTTGCGATGGTGATAATACTGCGTGGCCCGCGCGTGTCAAGCAATTACTTTTCCATCAACAGGAGTTGCGTGTACGTCACGTCGAGCCAGCGGTCGAACTTGCGGCCGACCTCGCGGAAGGTGCCGACTATCTCGAATCCGAGCGCCTGTTGCAGAGCGAGGCTGGCGACCTGGTCGCTGCTCGTACCACCGATGATGACGTGTAACCCGGCGGCACGGCCGCGTGCGATGAGGTCGAGCAGTAGTGCGCGGCCCAGCCCGCGACGCTGTTGCTCGTGATGTACATACACCGACGCCTCCGCCGAGAGTGCGTAGCCACACCGGGACTTCCACGGCGAGAGTGCCGCCCACGCGATCACTTCCCCATCGGCTTCCGCGACCGTGACCGGATGCAGTTGCGGGTTGCGATCGCGAAACCACGCCGCACGCTCCTCGGCGGATTCGGCTTCGATCTGATATGTGCAAGTTGAAGTGTGGATGTAGTGATTGTAGATGGCTCGCACCGTCTCCAGGTCGGTGTCGGTCGCGAGCCGGATCGAGAACGCAGACATGTGTGGATTCCGTCAGACTCCCTCCGCCCCGGCCAGGCGCGCGACGGAGGGTGATCGTTCCCTCGTTGAAGGGTCTCTCTCGGTCGCACTCACTCCGCGAAGCCGTGTTGCCGGCGGTGATAAGGGCCGTCGTAGTGTTGCGTCGACTTGGACGGCTCCAGTCGGCCGTCGCCTGCCAGGGGCTTGACACGCGCCAGGAGCGCGCTCGATTCGTCCTTCGTCATCGGCTGGAAGTTGCGAGCCACGGCCACGTCCTGCATCAGTACCTTCATCGAGTCGATTCCGACCACCAGTGACGCGATCTCCTGCGACAGCGCGAAGTGGAGACATTCCTCTGCTGTAATGATGCCGCTCTCCAGGATTTTCCCACCGCTCTCCATGTTCCCTCCACCGAGACTCTTCATCCCGATGGCCGCGATGTCTTTCTGCTTGAGTCGCGGGATGACGTTGTGGATGCTGCTGCGGTAGAAGTAGTCGCACACGTTGACCGGGAGTTGACAGGTGTCCCAGCGATCGTGGACGCCGAGCATTTTCAGGAAGATGTCCGGGTGCTTATGCCCGGTGAAACCGAGGAAACGCACCTTGCCGGCTTTCTGCGCCTCAAGCGCGACCGCCAGCGCGCCGCGTTCGACGATCCAGTCGGGGTCATTGTCGTAGTTGATTTCGTGGAACTGCCAGAGATCGATCACATCGGTCTTGAGCCGGCGGAGGCTATCGTCGAGATGCTGCCGGGAATGTTCCGCGTCGCGGCCGCAGTTCTTCGTCATGAGGAACACTTTCTGTCGTCGGCCACCCGACGCCAGCGCCTTCCCCATGACCTCCTCGCTGCGGCCTTCGTGGTAATCCCAGGCGTTATCGAAGAATGTGATGCCTTCATCAATCGCCGCGTGCATGATACGCTCGGCCTCGGTATCGCCGATGGCCGGTTGGCCGATGTGCCAGCCGCCAAGACAGAGAATCGAGACGTTCGCGCCGGTCTTGCCCAGGGGCCGTGTGGGGATCGACATGAGAGATTCCTGTTGAACGGGTTGGGTGGGGCAAGGTTCTGCGCGGTCTGGAGAACGAGTGAGGTGGGAGCGCGCAGAATCGACCCCACCCGGATGTTTACGTCAAGCGTGTATCGTTGTCTTCCCCAAGCGAGCCGAAGTCAAGGAAGTCGTCGAGTGGGTTCCGGCGACGTTTTGGCTTCTGGCCGGGCTGTGGCGGTGGGAGTGGCTCGTAGCGGTTCAGGATCAGTTCGATGACCCAGCAACCGCGGATGTGCTGTGATTGTTCCTTCACGCCTACCTCAGTGCCTCGGCTGTGGCGCAGGATGGCTTCCTCGTCGCAGTCGGCGTCGAGTAACGCATCGGCGAGGATCGGCATCCGGTCCCAGGCACGCTCGTCGTGGATGCCTCTGGCCAGTGCCACCGTGTCCGGGGTGCGCCATGCGACCTCGAATCGCGGCGGAGTGAACGGGTTGCCGACGACCTCGCGGAGAATGCGAGCGAGGAGCTTTCGCTCGCGCTTCTCGCGCTTCATCTCGGCCTCGAACTCGTCGGTCTCGCTGCGTTGCGGCCCCTCCTCGATCTTGCGGACAATCTCCATCGCTTCCGATTCGGCCACGCGTTTGTTCTTGGCCGTCGCGGAGCGATCGGCGTGCTCGTCGCCCTCATGCTTGAGTCGCAGCGCGTTATTGGCCGAGCGGTTGGCCCGCGTCCGGCTGGCAGTCGCCTCTTCCACCAGAGGCCGCAACTGTTCGAGCATCTGACCGTTAGGCTCGTTGAAGAGCACCCGCACGGCCTGGGCCGCCTCGCCGACCGCTTCGCCCATCCCTTCGATTGCTTGTGCGGCATGCCGACTGGCGGCCTGGAACAGTGGGAACGTGGGAGCGATCTGGTTGGGCCGCGTGAGGATGGGGGCTTCCTGGCCAGCGGCGTCTGGATCGGCAGACTTCACGATCTCGCGCTGGGCCATCTCCGCGGCACTCACGGCTTCCGGCACGGCCGCGTCGATCATCTTCAGCCACTTCGCGCGCTCTGCGGCTGGCAACGGCGTTTCGGCACGCTCGGCGAAGTCGATGGCCTCGCGCAGCACGCCATCGGGCAGGAAATCCCATAGCCGCCGCGCGTGGGCAGCGCACACCAGCAGCCACTGCCGCGGCGAGAGCCGATCGGAGACGATCTCCAGCATCGCTTCGCCATCGCTGCCAGTCAGCCACTTCGTCTCGTTCATCGGAACTGTCCCGTGTCGCATGACCCCGCGCGCAGCGTTGCGTCAACGGGCGATCTTCCTTACCATCATGGCGGGCGGCGCTTACCTTTCCAAGAGGGTGAGCCGAAGCCTGGGCATGCTGGTGCATACCCTACTCACGTCCAGGCAACAAATCCACCACCCAGTTCGGGTGAGGCCACTCCCTCTCCGTGCCAGAACCCTGGTTACTCCCCACGAATAGAATTACCGCATGCACGACCTCCCTGCGATGCTCGGCGGCGTTGCGGTTCGGCCCGGTGGACCGCCGGCGTGGCCGCTGCCCAATCCGGACGTAAACGCTGCGATCGAAGCTGCGGCAACGTCCGGAGCGTGGGGGCAATATCATGGCGAGCATGTCGCTGGGTTGGAGGCCGAACTGGCCGAGTTCCACGAGGTCGCGCACGCCATCACATGCGCCAGCGGCACGCTCGCGGTGGAGGCTGCGCTGCGGGCACTCAAGGTGGCAGCGGGCGATGAAGTCGTGATGGCTGCCTACGACTACGAGTCCAACTTCCTCACACTCCATGCACTCGGCGCGAAGCCGGTGCTGGTGGATGTTCACCCGACAAACTGGCAGCTCGATCCGGCGCGGCTCGATGCGGCAATCTCGCCGCAGACGAAGGCGATCCTCTGTTCGCACTTGCACGGCGGTCTCGTCCCGATGCGCGAGGTGGTGGCCATCGCACGCACGCGCGGCATCGGTGTTGTGGAAGATGCGGCCCAGGCATCTGGCGCGATCGTGGACGGCAAGCCAGCCGGGACATGGGGCGACGTGGGGACACTCAGTTTCGGAGGGTCGAAGCTCCTCAGCGCCGGCCGCGGTGGGGCGATTCTCTTCCGCGAGGCGCAGTTGTTCCAGCGCGCGAAGACGTGGCTCCATCGTGGCATTCAGCAGTGGGCACCGCTGAGCGAACTCCAGGCAGCGGTGCTTCGCCCACAGTTACGTATGCTCCCGGAGGCGACCGCGCGGAGGTCCGAGCGGGTCCGTGCGTTGATGAGTGCGCTGAGCAATGCGGCCTGCCCACTCTCTCCGCTGTTGGGGCGAACAACCCCGGAACATCTGCCACGCGCTCTCTCTGGCGATGCGGCGGCGAAGCGAGATTCTTCCAGCAGCCCGGCATTCTACAAGCTTGGCTTCCAGTACGATCCTGCATCATTCGGCCTCGCACGCGATCTCTTTGTGAAGGCGATGCGTGCCGAGGGAATCGCCTTCGATCTGGGTTTTCGCGCGTTGCACGTTGGGAGATCGCCGTCGCGGTTCCGTACTTCAGGGGAACTGATTCACGCCGCCGACGCGCACGCACGCTGTGTCGTTCTCCATCACCCGGTCCTCTCAGGCACCGTGGCCGACATTGAGCAGGTGGCGGAAGCCACCGCGAAGGTGTATCGTTACCGGGACCGGTTCTGACCCACCTGCGTTAGCCTCACGGTATTCCTTCATGCTCCGTACATTCTGCGCGTTCGTCGTACTGGCCGCAGCCGCGGGCCTCACTGGTGCGGCCGATCCGACCCCGCCCGCTGGCAAGTGGAAACTGACCGTCCCCGTGGGCGGCGGCGATGATGTCGTCTTGCTGATCTCCCTCGCCGAGAACAACGGCAAGTGGAACGCGGAATACCTCGGCAGTTCACAGCCACTCAAGGGGAAACCGACCATCACGGCGGTGAAAGTGAACGGCGATGCGGTGAACTTCGCGCTCGGTTTCATGGGGCGTGAACTTCTCTCCTTCGATGGCCGAGTGAGCAAGGACCGGTCGAAGCTCAACGGATCGCTGGTGATCTTCGGAGGCCGACCGCGACCGACCTCGCTCCACCCCACGAAGCTCACGAAACTCGACGATGAGTTCGCGCTGGCGCGCGAGACACTCACGCAGGTGGGGGACGGCCCGGAGGTGTTCGATCTCGCATTCGCCGTGCTGGGGCGTGCCGGCGCGAACAAGTTACCGGTCGATGCGGCCCGTGGCATCGTGGATCGCATCAACAAGGCGGCCGCGACCTACGGTCCGCGCTGGGAGCGGGAAATGGCCCTGCGACTCGTGGAAGTGCTGACCGCGCAAACGGGGCTCGCCGATCTCGCAGTGGCGCAGGCCAAGCGCGCCGAACGACTCCTGACCGACGACGACGCGACACAGACCCGCATGGCCGTGCTGGAGGCCATCGCCGGCGCGCTGGCGAAGGCCGGCAAACCAGACGAAGCGAAACCGTACCTCGCACAGATTTCCAAGCTCGAACTGCGAGACTTCGTGGAATACAGCAAGACACACCCGCCGTTCAAGGCCGAGACATTCGCCGGGCGAAAGGCCAAGAGCGAGCGCGCCGCCGTGGTCGAAGTCTTTACCGGGGCGGAGTGCCCGCCGTGTGTTGGCGTCGATCTCGCCTTCGACGGCCTGCTGAAGACCTACAAGCCAACGGAAGCGGTCTTCCTGCAATACCACCTGCACGTTCCGCGGCCAGACCCGCTCACCAGCCCCGACGCCAACAGCCGCGCCGCATACTACGAGATTGAAGGAACGCCGACGCTCTTCATCAACGGTAAGCTCGGAACTGGCTCTGGCGGAGGCGAAGTTGCGGCCGAGAAGTTCTACAAGCAGTTCCGCACGACGATCAACGACACCCTGGAGAAACCTGCGACGGTGAAACTCGCGCTCGCGGTGTTGAAGGGTGAGAAGGGCGGTTACAGCGCGAAAGCGTCGGTCAGCGATCTTGCCACGCCAGGTGAGAAGGTGATGCTCCGCTTCGTGCTGGCCGAGGATCGCATCCGTTATGCGGGCGGCAATGGCCTGCGATATCACCACATGGTCGTGCGCGCGATGCCGGGTGGGGTGAAGGGCTTCCCGCTCACGAAGAAGTCGCACGAGCAGGTGGTGAACATCGACCCCGACGGATTGAGGGCGACACTCACCAAATATCTCGACGACTTCCAGAAGCAGGAAGGGCCGTTCCCGCGGAGCGACCGACCACTGGCACTCCGTAACCTCAAACTCATCGCGCTTGTGCAGAACGACGCGACGAGGGAGATACTCAACGCTGTCCAGATCGAATTGGATGGTAAGTGAGGTGGGCTACGCACCACAGAGAAACCCTGTGGTGAGGTCGGTTGTGTTTCCTTCGGAATAGATCCATGCCTTACCCGCAGTTCAACCGCGCGCAACTCCGTCTTCAGCCGCTGGCGGATCGCGCCCACGACCTCACTCTGGACGTGCTACGACCGCTCGCCCCGGCGGCGGCCACATTCACGCATCCGCACATTCCGCGGATCGGTCAGCGGCTCGCGGAAGCGAAAGAACGCGGCGCGGCACGCATATTGATGATGGGCGCGCATGTCCTGCGTGCGGGATGTCAGTTGCACCTGATCGATCTCATGGAGCGGGGGCTGGTGAGCCTCATCGCGATGAACGGTGCCGGACCGATTCACGACTGGGAGTTCTCGCTCATCGGTGCCAGCACCGAGAGTGTGGCCCGATACGTTTCGAGCGGCGAGTTCGGACTCTGGCACGAAACTGGCCAGATGAACGACGCGATCACAAAGGGCGTGAAGGACGGGATGGGCCTCGGCGAGAGCATCGGACGGGCCATCGCGGAAGGCTTCTTCCCCCACAAACATGCAAGCGTGCTCGCCGCGGCGTACCGATTGAAGGTACCCGTCACGGTTCACATTGGCATCGGTTACGACATCATCCACGAACACCCCAACGCTGATGGCGGCGTGCTCGGTCGCGCCAGCTACACCGATTTCCTGGTGTTCGCCGAGCACATCAAGAAACTCGAAGGCGGTATCGTGCTGAACTTCGGCACGGCCGTGATGGGGCCGGAGGTGTACCTCAAGGCTCTGGCGATGGCACGCAATGTCGCTCACCAGAAGAGTGAAAAGATCGCGAAGTTCACGACGGCCGTTTTCGATCTGATTCCTCTGGGCGACGACTATCACGCACAGGCACCCAAGACCGATCCACGTTACTACTACCGGCCGTGGAAGACGATCCTGGTCCGCACTGTCGCCGATGGCGGCGAGAGCTTCTATGTGCAGGGCGACCACGGCGATACGGTGCCTGCGGTCTGGCGCGCCGCAATCGGTGAATGATTGGTTCTCCTCGCCGGGCCATTCCCGTTGATCGTTCGCCAGGGGCGCATCCATGCTCACCTCGGAAGTCATCGAACATATTCTTGCCACCATCCCCAACCGCACCGTTGGCGTGCTTGGCGATCTCTTCCTTGACCGTTACCTCGACATCGACCCGATGCTCAACGAACCGTCGGTGGAAACGGGTCTCACGGCGTATCAAGTGACGCACGTTCGAGGTTATCCTGGCGCGGCCGGCACCGTGATGAACAACCTCGCGGCGCTGGGCGTCGGCCGCATCCACCCGATCAGCGCCATCGGCGACGACGGCGAGGGGTACGAACTCCGCCAGGCGTTGCGCGCGCTGCCGGCGGTGCAGACCGGCGGCATCATCGACGCCCCAGGCCGCCGCACGCCGACTTACACCAAGCCGATGCTCGGCAAAGACGAGTTGAACCGCCTCGACATCAAGAACCGCACCCCGACGCCCGACGAGGTTCAGAATCACGTTATCTCACTGCTGTACGAAACGTGGCCGCAGTTGGATGCGCTGCTCGTGCTCGATCAGGTGAGCGAAGAGGATTGCGGCGTGGTGACGAAACGCGTTCGCGACCACCTCGCGGACCTCGGCGCGCGCGAACCGGAAAAGTTTGTGCTGGTCGACAGCCGCGCGCGTGTCGGGGAGTTTCGGAATGTGTGCCTGAAGCCGAATCAGGAAGAATGGAAGCAGGCCAACATGCACCTGCCTGGTCGATTCAACGGCGTGAGATTCGGCACCCAGGGGGCGCGTGGGATACTTGTCGCACGCTGCAATGAGCAGGGTGAATACGCAACCCATCACCCAGCCTACCCCGTCTCCGGCCCCGTCGACATCTGTGGGGCGGGCGACAGTTGCTCGGCGGGGATCGCCTGCGCGATGGTGAGTGGGGCGACGCATGATGAGGCCGCGGCGTTCGGCAACCTGGTGGCTTCGATCACGATTCAACAGATCGGCGTGACTGGAACCGCGACCCCGGAGCAGGTCCGCGCCCGCTGGCGAGCAGTGAGTGCTTCCGGGTAGTAGGCACGCTCCGTGAGCCGTACATTGAAGAGCGGCACACGAAGCGTGCGTGCGACTTTGTCGGGGACTTCGTCATGACGTGGCGGTTGATGGTCGGTCTCGTTCTCTTTACGCTTATTCTGGGCGGCTGTGGGCCGAAAGCGGTGCCGACAGGACCACAGGGACTCTACGAGCAGAACTGCGCGAAGTGCCACGCACGCGCCGGCGAACCGGGCGGTCCCAGTCTCGGCGGTTCACGCGGCCCGGATCTCTCTCACATCGGTAGCAACAAGGGACGTAACGCCGAGTGGTTCGCGAAGTGGATTCGGGACCCCAAGAGTGTCGATCCCAGCGCGCGACTCATGCCGGCATTCAAGGATACGCTCAGCGAGGAACAGATTCGCGAACTGGCCGCGTGGCTCGCAGCGAAGAAGTAACGCCCCGGTTCGCCCCCGCACCGCGAACGATCGCGACTGGTTCCGACAGAATTCGATCCGATTGGTATAACAGGCTTCATGTCACGCAAACCATCCGTCCTCATTACCGGTGCGTCTGGCGAGATTGGCCACGCGCTGATTTCGCGGCTCTCAGCCAGCGACCCTGACCGCCCCATCGTCACGCTCGATCTCAACCCGTTGCCACCGGAATCCGGTGTGAAGGTTCGGCAGGCGGTGAGCGGTTCCATCCTCGATTCCGCGTTGCTCGACGGCATCCTCGCGCAGTATGAGGTGGACCGCGTGTACCACCTCGCGGCGCTGCTCTCGACACGCAGCGAGTTCAGCCCAGCTCTCGCGCACAAGGTCAACGTGGAAGGAACGCTGAACCTGCTCGAGTTCGCCCAGAAGCAGGGCGAGAGCCACGGCCGGCCGGTAATCTTCTTCTATCCGTCGAGCATCGCCGCGTTCGGGTTGCCGAGCCTTCCGGTCAAGGAACGTGCCGGGAAAGTGAAGGAGGACGAGTACAACGTACCGACAACGATCTACGGCGCGAACAAGCTCTACTGCGAACACCTCGGTCGGTACTACGCTCTCCACTACAAGCAACTTGCTGCCGAGACGATGAGCGGGAAAGTGGACTTCCGCTGCATTCGCTTCCCTGGCCTCATCTCCGCCGAAACCGTTCCCAGCGGCGGCACCAGCGACTACGCTCCGGAGATGATCCATGCTGCCGCGGAAGGGAGACCCTACGCCTGCTTCGTGCGGCCAGACACACGCATTCCATTCATGGCAATGCCCGACGCGGTCGATTCAATCTTCCGACTCATGGACGCACCGCGCACGCGTCTTACACGCACCGTCTACAACATCGGCGCGTTCGCACCCAGCGCGGCCGAGGTCGAAAGTGTGGTGAAACTTGCGTTCCCGAAGGCGCAGATCACAACACAGGTGGATGAGAAGCGGCAGGGAATCGTGGATTCATGGCCGGCGGATGTGGACGATTCCGCTGCGCGGAACGACTGGGGCCACAAGCCGGCGTACGACCTTCGCTCGGCCTTCGGCGACTATCTCATTCCGACGATCAGGCGGCGATACGCCTAACCTTACTTTCCCAGATGCAGAAGCATCTCGCGCTGGCGGAGCACCTGGAGTTGGTGAAGGCCGCCGCACACTTCCAGGTATTCGGTGAAGTCACGCACGCCGAAGATGTGATCTTCCAGGAACTGCGCGAACGCGGCCGGGTCGCGTTCCGCATCCATCCACGACTTCAGATGCTCCTCATCGGATGCATACTCGCCTGGCATGTTGCCGGGGTAGCTGCCGTATGGCACCTCGCACACCGCATCCACACACAGAAAGGGAATCTGGGTCGTGTGTGGATCGCGACGCATTTCCTCGTGCGGTACGAGTCGCTCGCAGGTGATGATGAGGCGTTTGGCAGCGCGAGCGAGTTCGATATCGGAGACCGAGGTGCCTGTGAAACGGCAGTTGCCGTAGCGGTCGGCCTCGTGAACATGGATCGCTGCGACGTCGGGGTAGAGAGCCGGCACTGCAACGAGTTTCTCGCCAGTGTACGGGCATTCGATTGTCTTCGCTGGGCAGTTCGCCAGCGTGTCGGTGCCCAGCAGTGAGCGAGCTGGTACGAACGGCACTCCCATCGCCGCGGCAGTGTAGCGCAGTGCCAGCGTGTAGTTCGACCACTCCACCACTTCCACGTTGCCCGATTCCATCACGCGGCGGGCATGCGGTGAAAGTCCGCGTGCCTCCAGCCCCACCACATACGCGGCGTCCAACTTCGCGAGCGTCTGACCGCGACCTGTCAGGTTTCCCGCGCAGAAAATCTGGAAATCGTGCGTGGCAGTGTGGCCGGAGAAGCTGAGGTTCTGTTTTTTCTGACGCAGGATTTCATGACATATTGCCGTTGGAATGCGGCAGACACCAAAGCCGCCCGTGGCGAGATAGTCGCCGTCGTGAACAAGCCGCGACACCGCCTCGGCGACGGTCGCCACCTTATCGACCAGCCCACGCGGCCTGGCAGCGAACATGGCGCGCGCATCGTCCGAGTCAGGAGAGGTGAAGAGCGGTGGCTTCATGGCGAATGGGCGGCATCTGCCAATTGGTGCGAAGAATGGATGGTTGCAGACCAGGATAGCAAGAATGGTGCAGCGGAAGAACCCGTATCCGCTGTGCTGTCGCTTCTTCGCCTGGAGTCAAGGTCCTTGATATTCCTTCATCAGCTTGCGGAAGCGAGGGTCCTTGCGGATGGAGTCGAGGTCGTGATCTTCCTGCATGAAGGCGAAGTCGCGATAGCCAAGTTCCACTGCCTTGCGCAGAGCGGTGATTGCCTGGTCGCGCTGCTTGAGGAGAGCGTAGCGGCAGGCGAGGTTGTAATGCGCGGTGGGGTCGGTGGGCCGTGTCGCGACGAGTTTCTCGTCCACGATCAGCCCTTCCTGAACGCGCCCCTTGAGAGTGAGATTACACGCCTGGGCGCGGAGCGCATCAGCGTAGTCCGGCACGGCGGCCAGCACTTTGCTGTAGAAATCCAGCTCGAAGTCGAGTTGTGTCCTCTCGGCAAGAACCGCCAGGATAGAACCAGGCGGAAATGCGTTACTGTTGGCCGAAGGACCGGATCGCTTGGGGTGCGGCATGTACGTCCCCCACGAGGTGGCAACGGCGAGAGGTAAATCTCACCGCACTACCGAATTATACCTCCGTTCCGCTGTCGAGCAAACTCGGAGGCGGTCGCGCAGGTCGCGCCGGGGTCCGGTTGTAGGGGAGGAACCCCCTGGCCCGTCTCACACTGGTTGTTCGAACGAAAATGCCTCTGCTTCCGGTTCCGAAGGGCTGCCGCACTCCCCGGCTTCGCGGATTTTCCCTGGCGGGTCTGTATGATCTTCTTCAGGTCGATCTCGACCGAACCACCCTCCGCAGCATCAAATCCATGCGAACAAACAGTGCCAAACAGCTATTGAAAGCGGGCAAGCCTGCCGTGGGAACGTGGCTATCGCTCGGCAGCATCACGGCGGCACGCTTCCTGGCCCGCGCGGGCTTCGACTGGCTAACGGTCGATGTGGAACACTCCCTCGTGGGGATGGAGACGACCACGCACATACTCGGTGCGATTGCCGACGCCGGTTGCGTGCCGCTGGCGCGCGTCCCTGCGGTCCGGCACGACCACATCAAACGTATCCTTGATAACGGCGGCTACGGCATTGTGGCGCCGATGGTCTGTTCACGTCAGGAAGCGCAGGAAGCCGTTGCGGCTTGCCTCTATCCGCCGCAGGGCAACCGGAGTGTCGGCGGCAGCGTCCACGCATTGAATTTCGGCGCGACGCCGGCCGATTACTACGCGCGGGCCAACGACGAGTTACTCATCGTACTCCAGTGTGAGCACATCGAAGCGGTGCGAACCTTCGATGAAGTCTACTCCGTACCAGGTGTGGATGCCGTTTTCGTCGGCCCCAACGATCTCGCCGCGAGCATGAGAAGCGGCGACGGCAAGCCACCGGCACCGGAAGCCTTTCGGCAGGCGCTCGCGGACATCCTGGCCGGTTGCAAGCGGATCGGCGTGCCTGCCGGCATTCACACGTTCAGCATCGAGGAGGCGAAGCAGCGCATTGGTGAAGGGTGGCAGTTCATCGCAGTTAATAGCGAACTGAAGTTCATGGCCGAAGGCGCAAAACAGGTCGTCGATGCTCTGGGGTTGAGCAAGGGCGGCGAGGTGGCGCGGTATTAGAGCGAGGAGGAACGGCCGAAATGTCCTTGCCCACGTTCGCTCTGCGCGGTAAGTATTCCGGGTCGAACCCTCGGAAGGTCTCTAACGTTGGCGACTCTCGCACGAATCCGATTTGCACCCGCCGCAGGCGCGGCTCGTGCCGCCGTTTTCGTTCCTGTTATCGCTATCGCTGCGGCTGCGGCCGTCACTTGACTCCGGCTTCGACTCGTGTTCGTACACCCGTCGGCCCCGGAGTGATCCTCCGGGGCCGATCCTATTTAGAGGGAGACATTCATGCCGCCGGCGCCGCTGTCACGGTCGGGCAAGTCCCGTCGCACCACCGATTCGCCCATCAGTTACTACATCCAGAAGGCGTTCGAAAACCCGTGGATGGTCTCCTTCGCCGCGGGGCTGGTGGACGAGCAGTCGCTCCCAGTCGAGAGCGTCCGCACGGCCGCGGCTGAGCTTTTCGCCGATTCACTAACTGGTCAGGCCGCACTCCAGTATGGTTCCACGCAGGGGATGCCGAGGCTCCGCGAGCAGGTGCTGCAACTCGTCTGCGAGGCCGACGGCGTGAAACCCGCCGAGGTGAACCTTTCCGCGAAGGACGTATGCATCACAACCGGATCGCAACAGATCCTCTATCTACTCGGCGAGGTGCTGTTCGACCCTAGCGACATCGTCATCACGGAGGCGCCGTCGTACTTCGTGTTCCATAGCTTGCTGCAATCGCACGGTGCGAAGGTACTGACTGTGGCGATGG
Source organism: uncultured Frigoriglobus sp. (assembly GCA_964422915.1). Lineage (GTDB taxonomy): Bacteria > Planctomycetota > Planctomycetia > Gemmatales > Gemmataceae > Gemmata. The sequence goes on from CAYRDG010000001.1 coordinate 101,193, forward strand.
ATGCGGGCGGCATGAAGATGGACGAGCTGGAAACGCTGCTCGAACGGCTCCGCCGTTCGGGTGAGTTGCCGCGCGTGAAGATGATCTACACCGTCGATTACTTCCAGAATCCAACCGGACTCACACTCGCGGTTGATCGGCGAGCAAAGCTCGTTGAACTGGCCCGACGCTACAGCACCGATCACCGCATCATCGTTCTCGAAGACGCGGCGTATCGCGAGCTTCGCTTCGACGGCGACGACATTCCCAGTGTGAAACGCTTTGACATGACGAACGAGTTCGTCGCATACACAAGCACGTTCTCAAAACCGTGCGCGCCGGGGCTGAAGACGGGCTACGCGATCCTGCCACCAGACCTGATGGATGCGGTGCTGCACCTGAAGGGAAGCCACGATTTCGGCTCCGCGAATCTCTCGCAGCATCTCGCCTCGCAGCTCATCGAGAGCGGGGCTTATGCGCGCCATGCGGAGGAACTTCGCGCGGTCTACCGGCACAAGCGCGACGTGATGCTTCAGACGCTCGCGGAGGAGTTTGCCGATTTCCCTTCGGCGAGTTGGACCGAGCCGGCCGGCGGCTTCTATGTCTGGCTAACGCTCGAGGGAATCGACACTGGTGCGAACGGCCCACTGGTTCCGGCAGCGCTGGAGACCGGTGTGCTGTATGTGCCGGGCGAGTGCGGTCACGTTGCCGACGAGAACGGTTGCGTACCGAACAACGAAATCCGGCTCTGTTTCGGAGTCGCTACTCCCGATCAGGTGGTGGAGGGTATCCGCCGCCTCCGGAAAGCATGCGCGGTGATTACCGGTAAGGCCGTGAGAATGTCTGTCGCGAATGTCTGAGCGGTCGCTCAGTCGTGGCAGGGAGGAGATCGAGGCGCCAGCGGGTGCCGCATCCGCATCATTCCCACAACGCCAGCACGCGCGTCGGCCCGCCGCTGGCGCGTTCGATCTTCGGCACGCCGATAAAGAGGGTTGCGCCGGCCGGCGGCACCTTCCCCAGATTCGCCACACATTCCACCGCCCACTTTCCTGCGCCGAGCCAGAGCTTGTGAACAGGGAAGTCGGTCGCGGCGCCGGTGTCGATCGAGAGCGTATCGGCGAGCAACCCGGCGGCGTCGCGCTCGTGAAGGAGGAACTCGGCCACGGTCTTCGAGAAGCCAGGGAAGTGCATTGCCTTCGCCGCGTCTGTTCCCAGAAAGGCTTTCGCGTCGCCGGCTTTCGCATCCCAGCCGCTACAGAGACAGACAGCGCACCCCTTCGGCAGCTTGCCGTGTGCCTTCTCCCAAGCCAGTAAATCATCCACGCTCACGGCTGCATCGGAGTCGCGCTTGACACGCGATCGGAGGTCGATGACGGCTGCCGGCGCGATGAACGACGCCGGATCGATCCTCTCCACGGTGACGCCGCTGGCGGAACAGTGCGACGGCGAGTCGAGGTGTGTGCCGTGGTGTTCGCCCACGTCCCAGCGATTCGCGTAGAAGCCATCATTGGCAAATATACTCTTGTTCGTGAGTGCGATTGGTTCGTTGCCGGGCCAGATGGGGAATGTGGGCGAGAGAGTGTGTGTCAGATCAAGAACGTGGCCGGCGCGAATGGTCCGGCATACGGCTGGCGTGCCCGGGGGCGCGGTGTCGTTCGGGCTGTCGTGTACGGAGCAGTTTGCGCCGGTGGTGCAGGAGACGCATGCGGCACCTGCCACGACACCTGCGGCGAAGTGGATCGCGTCGCGTCGGCTCATCCCGGCCAGTGCGGCTTCGATCACGGATGGGGCGCACATGGCGAGACTCCTGGAGTTCCGGATACGCTGCCTGCGATGCTACTGCGAACGCGCGGGTGCTTCAACGCACTGCCAAAACTGTTTGACCAGTTCGGCATGAACGTCGTATTATCCGAGTTAGCTCTCCGCCGCACTGAGGATTCGCATCATGCTTCGCGTCACCATCCGGTTCGTCGGGGCACTCCTGTTAACCGCCCTCGTGTTCACGCCCACACGGGCTGATGAGCCGGTATTCGAGGGACAACCCGTCTCGAAGTGGATCGACGCAGCTCAGAACGCTTCTTCCGCACGCCAGCGTGCGCTGGCCATCACAGCCCTGGGCAAAATCTGGGTCGCGCACATGGACAGGGATGCGATGACGAACATCGGTCGCGCGCTGCGTGTCGATCCGAGCGCTGCGGTGCGCACCCAGGCGGCCCTCACTCTCGCCGGGATGCGGCCCGCCGATGAGAAATACTTCGCGAAAGATCTCGTCGCGGCGCTGGGCACCGAGAAAGTGTCGCGCGTTCGCAGAGAGATTCTCGCCGCGACCGCGAAGTTCCCGGACGTATGCGCGCTGGCTGTCGAGAACCTTCCGGGCGTCCTGAAGGATCCCGACCCCACAGTGAAGGTCGCCGCTGCAGAGTGTATCGCCACTGCCGGGGCCAATCTGAAGGAAGGCGCCAAGTCGGCCGCGCCTGGACTCGTGCCACTTCTGAAGGACGAGAACAAAGCGGTACGCGCCGCGGCAATCTTCGCGCTGGGTCGCATTCAACCTGATGGTGCCTCCACACTCTCCAACACGATGGCAACGATGCTCGGTGCCGAGAAGGACACCAGCATCAAGCGCGAACTTGTCACATCGATCGGGCTGTTGGGCGAGAAGTCCGGGCCAGTTGTGGAGTCGCTGGGCGCGGCGCTGTCCGATTCCGACGATGAGGTCCGTCGGCGTGCAGCGCGTGTGCTGGGCACCTTCGGCACGGCCGCGGCGCCCGTTGCCGACAAACTCTTCAAGACGCTCGCGAGCGACAAGGCCGCGGATGTGCGTGTGGATGCCGTGCGTGCGCTCGGCTCGGCGCTCGGCCCGGCGGGAGTGAAGTCGCGGGTCAAGGATTACTGCGCGCAGCTCGATCTGACGGCACAGCCGGCGTTCGAGGTGAGGCTGGCACTCGTGGAAGAAATCGGTGCGCTGGGGTGGGAGCATCTCGGCCAGTACCGAAAAGCGCCCGATAAGGCGGCTCAAACTCTGACGCATGAAGTCATCGCGGCGTTGCGGCGGCGACTGGCCGATCCGCAGGTAAACGTGCGTGATGCGGCAGCCAGGGCGATTCGCCACATCGAGATGAAGCCTGAGCCGAAGAAGGAACCGGAGAAGCCGTGAGTGCGCCGTGCGATCGTCAAGACCGGTAACCATTTCGTAGCCACCGAAGTCCGCCTAACCGGCGCACTTTTCGGTACGGCCGATCCTTTCGCGCGAAGCGCTATAACCCGGTTGACATCGGTATTGGGCGTTCTAGATACAGGATGAATTACCTGAATTCATCCGTCGCCGAACGGCCCCTCCTGCCGGCAACGGATCGGAGAACGCCGCTGATGTCTTCTCCTGGAACGCTATCCGCCGCACTGCACGTTCTGCCGAACTGGTGGCAGGACGCGTCCGACCCCGTTGTCTTCGACATGCTACTGGTGAACTGGTCGCGAGCGTGTGGGTGGAAGGCGAGCGGATTCGCGTGGGTGGGTGACAGCGAACCCGTGGCGCGGACGGTGCAGGGCGGCTCCGAGGTCGAGTTCATGGCACCCCCGGAGGTGCCCGACGCACTGCGTCGCCTCAAACACGGTGAAACGAGCGCCTTTTACTCACTGCCGAACTCGGCCGGGCGAGTCTTCGCGGCAGTGCAACCGGCCGGTCGCACCCCCGGCGTTCTGTGGGCAGAAAAGCCCGCGGGTCAGCCCTGGAGCGATGCCGAACGCGCTTACCTCACGCTTGCGGCCCGCACGGTCGAACGTGCTCCGGTGCTGTCGGCGATTATCGGGCCGGTCATCGATCCCGACCGGCTTTACCAGCGACTCGGAGACGCTGCCGTGATCGCCGGCCGTCTCGCGCACGACTTCGACAACTTGCTGCAGGGGATTATCGGCTTCTCCGACCTGACGCTGCCGCTGGTTCCCTCAGGTACGCAAGCGGCGAACTTCGTCGCCGAGATCGGCAAGGTCGGTCAGCGCGGGATTCAGTTCACGCAGCAACTGCACCACCTGAGCCGCAGCGGCCAAGTGAAGCCGACCCCTGGCTCGGTGGCGTTGGCTATTAACAAGGAGGAGACTCGCCTCCGGTCGGTGCTGCCCGTTGGCGTGCGTGTGGAGAAGGAATTGACCCCGAACCTGCCGCCTGTGGCTATGGAGGCCGGGCCGCTCCAGAGCGTACTGGGTCACTTGCTGGAAAACGCAGTCGAGGCCTGCCCGCAAGGGGGCGTGGTGCGGGTATCGGCTCGCACGGTCGAAATGGGCGAGGCAGAGGCCCGGGCCTATCTGGGCCGCGCCGGCGCCGGAGCATACTTGCAAATCAGCGTTTCCGACACCGGTTCGGGTATCCGTCCGGAAGTGCGGCGACGACTTTTCGTTGAACCGTTCTTCACCACCAAGGTGCGGCATCGCGGGTTGGGACTAGCTGTGGTCTACCGCGTACTCTGCTCGCATCGTGGTGGCATCCAACTGGAATCCGTACCCCCACCCGGGACCGGCACGCTGGCCAAAGTCGTGCTGCCACTGGCGGCCGTCCGGCCACCTGCGGTCGTCGCCGGACCCATTGCCGCCACCGCGGTCGGAGGTTGAATCCCATGCACTTTGACATCGAAGAGCGTCTGACCCCCGCAATGAATATGATCCAGACACCCAAACCCATGTTCCCACCGATCACTCCTTCGCCGAAGCGTTTTCCCTCTGCGACCGAGCGAGAGTTGCAGTCGGCCGGCGATATCCACATCCTGATTCTGGATGACGACCCGCACACCTGTGCTGTCATCCAGGCCGCGTTGTCGAACCGCGACTTCGTTGTGGATGTGGTCAGCGACCCGATGTTGGTGGAATCCGCGCTTTCCGGATCAACCAACTACCACCTCATCATCCTCGACTACGTACTGCCTGGCCTGGACACGGAGCAAGTCTTCGGGTGGGTCCGCGACCGTCAGCCCGATGCTAACATCGTTGTTGTCACCGGCTATCCGTCTGTCGATAGCGCCATCAACTGCCTGCGGGCCAAGACCTGCGACTACCTGACCAAGCCGTTTCAGGTGGAGCAACTCCGCGAGATCGTCTACCGGTGCCTGGAAACCAAGGGCCTCCTGCGGATGACCGAAGACGCGCTGAAGGAAGCGCTGGGGACGGCGATCCGGGAACGCCGTAAGACTCTGGGGCTGACGCTGGCCAACATGAGCGACCGCACGGGTGTCTCGCTCGGTTACCTCAGCCAGATTGAACTGGGAAAGAACTCCGCCAGCATCGAGACGCTCTACCGCATCTGCCTGGCGCTGGGAATGAAGATGAGCGAACTTTTCAACGCTATCCAGCGAAGCTGAAGTTGGAGTATGACGTACAGAGGGGCCGGCATTCCACCCTGGAGTGCCGACCCCTTTCGCGTTTCATTCACCGCTTCAACTTCAGTCGCTCGTCGAGCCTTTCCGCTATGGCGTCCTCGTCGGGGAACTTCCCTGTTTCCAGCTTCGAGTAAATCAACTCGCCGTTGAACGAGATTTCAAAGCAACCGCCGCCAGACGGCACGAGGGTGAGGCCTGCGAGCTTCTGCTTGAAGCCCGTGAGCAAACGGGCCGCCAAACTGACGGCCTTTGGCTCGTACCCTCAAAGTGAGCAGTATTTCACTTCAACATTCATGCGATGTCTCCAGGTTGAAAGCGGGCGATCTGGAGACATTCTACACTCGGAACTAGGCGCGCGGGCCGCCACGATGCGACATCAGGAATTGATCGAGGCCGTGTGGGCCGCCGGTGTAGACCACCACAAATGTCACCGCCCCCAGACCGTGCTCCTCTGCAGGGATGACTCGCGCGGTGGCGTGCGAGGACTGAGCGTCGTGGATGCCCTTCAGGTCGAAGTGGCCGTCGTGGCGGAAGACATAGACCTTCGCGGAGCCTCTGCCATTTGGACTGCGGAACACGATCACGGGCACATCGTTTCCTTGCAACCGCTCCACACCCTGAAAGACGAGCAAGTCGTAGTCGAAGGGGAAGGGCAACCGGTTGGGGATGTTGTTCGCAGCGAGGAACTGCCGGGTCGATTCCGGCGGGTCGTTCATCTCGTCGTCGATCTTCTGAACCATCAAGTCCGTGTCGACCTTCGGGCGTGATGCCGAGAAGAGGCTGACCCCCAGGAGCATGAGCACGACCGCGGCCGCCACGGCGACTCCGCTGCGGTAGAGCTTGCGGCGGAGGATTAGTCCCTGCTTCGCAGAGACATGCGCGATGAGCTGGTCGCGCAGCCCTGCCGGGACCGGCACCGCGCGCATGGCGGAAGCTACCGCGTGATCGAACGATGCGGCCGCGCGTGCATCGGCGGCGCAGGCGGCGCAGGTTGCGAAGTGGCCTTCCAGCGAGGCCGTCACGTCCGCGCCGAGTTCCTCGGCCGCGTGTCGCCTTAATCGCAGATAGAACTGTGCGTCACGGCACTCCATCGGTCACCTTCTTCGGGCCGGCGGCCTTTCCGTCGTGTTGGGCCTCGTCCCCATCGGCTGGCGTCAGACGATTTCGCAAGTATGCCTTGCCTCGCGCCAGCCGCGACATCACCGTTCCGATTGGCAATTCCATCTGCTCGGCGATGTCACGATAACTGAACTCTTCAAAATAGAACAGAATGATGGGCGTTCGGAACGTCTCGTCCAGGTCGTTGAGCGCTTGCTGGAGCTGCGCCGGGTCGATGTCCGGTACCGGGTCGTCCTCGCGCTGCATCAGGTCGCCGACCGCATCGAGCGGTACAAGCCTGTGCCGCTTCTGATCGCGGATCCGGTGCAGGTAGAGGTTTCGCATAATGCGAAACAGCCACGCCTTCGCTCGATCCGGCTCGCGGAGTTGCGGCAGGTGAGCCAGTGCCTTGCCGAATGTCTCCTGCGTTAGATCGTCCGCATCGGCCGAGGAACCGCTGAGCCGGTAGGCGTAGCGGTAAAGCCCCTCGTAGTGAGCGTCGATCAACTGGGGCAGCCCACCGGCGGAAGGCATAATGCTCCCTCATGATAACGGAACCCGAACCTGGCGATTTATTCCCTGAAGATGTGTTCGCCCGGCGCGCGTTCATCTCACAGAAGAACGCCGGACGGGCCGACGAAAATCACGATAGGGAGAAATCGATCGCTTTCTGAGAATTTTCGGGAATAACCTCCGTGGCTCAGTATCAATGTCGGCGTGGGTTAAACGGGCCGGCAGCAACGGCCGGAGTCCACTCGCTGCAAGTCGCATCCCATGAAGGGTTTGTGTCGTACGCGAGTTCTGGCAGCCGCCCGACCCCTCACACAGAAGGCCGCGACCCGGATTTGGCCGGGACCGTGAGTAACCTCTCTGTTGTTCCCCACTGGTTCCCCGTCAGGGGTCGTTCAAGGAGATACTGATGAAGCGGATCATCGTCGCGCTGGTTCTGGCTCTGAGCGTCGTTTCGGTCGTCGGCTGCGGCGGCGGCAGCGCCACCACCGGCACGAAGAAGTAAGTTCGCTGCCCGTCTCGACGGGACCCACTTCATCGTGGAAGAAGGGTCGGCCGTTTCGACGGTCGGCCCTTCTGCGTTTCCGCTCACCTCTTTCGAGATCACTCCTGTGCGCCGATTCTTCCTTCTCGCGCTTCTCATGGCTCTCACCCTGCCAACTCTCGGATGCGGCGGCGGTCGCGAACGGGGAAAGAATAGCGACCTCGACCGCCCCACCACCAAACGGTAGCGATTGCACAACGCACCGGGATTGATCTTATACTTGAGTATACCCTTCTCGTTGAGAGCGCCCACTCGCTCGGATGCCGCTTCCCATTGGGGGCGGCAGGAAGCGTGACCGGCGCCGCTGTCACTTCGTCGAAGCACGCTGCAGCGCGCGGCTCGCGTCGCGCATCGCGCGCTCGGCGGCAGCCCGATTGCCGTCGGGGGCGAGATGCTGAATCGCCTTGCGCATCGACCGCTCCGCACCGAGGAGTGCCTCGCCCGCGGCCGGAGTGGAGTTCGCTGGCGCGGCGGCCGTGAGTGTTTCGTTCGCTTTGTGCAGAAGTTTCTCGGCCGCCGCGCGATGGGTCTCGGCGTCCGCAGGGTTCCCCTTCGCAGCCTTCGACACGGCCTCAGTGAGTTGCCGGCGGGCTTCCTTCACCGTTTTCGCAACCTGGGTGAGTGTGTCAATTTCACTCGGATCGAGTGCCTGTGTCGCGTCGGTCGCCTCCTCCATGAACTCGTCCAGATTGCGGACAAGATCGGCCATCTGCGCGAGTTGCCAAAGCGAGGTGCGGCGCTGGGAGGTGAATACCGAGGGTTGGAGCTGCCTGGCCAGTTCCGTGGTGAGGCCAGTGACCTGGGTGTGCAGGTATCGTTGTTGTTTTGCCAGTCCGCGGATCGTGCCGGCCAGTGATCGGGAAGGGAGGTAGCCATCGGCAACGGGCGGCTGGAGCGGTGTGGGTTGTGGTGGCGCGGTCGCGAGTTCAGTCACGTCGGCCATCAGCGCAGCAAGTTCGTCGAGTATCGTGGCGAGGCTCTTGAGGTTGGTCCCGATGCGATCAGGATCCGACTTCGTGCGGAGTCGCGAATAGAGGTCGAGGGCGCGTTTCTTGAGAAGCTGCCCGGCGAGTCCCACGCGCGTGAACGTAAGCTCGTCGGCCTCGCGTGAGAGCATCCGCAGGGGTTTATCCGAGAAGAGGAGTTCTTTTGGCTTTTCGGCGGCAGCATGGCGAAGCCGAGCGAGTCGCTGGATGCGCTGAAGATCGGTTTCGGAGTTTTCGAGTCGGTCGGCGAGGAGGGCGACTGCCTCGGCCGCGGCGCGGATTCGCCGACGAGCCTCATCGGGTCGGTCACGCAGTCCCATCTCGGCCGCAATCACGGCAGCGCGGGCCTCTTCGAGCCTTCCAACGGCTTCAGGCGAGTTGAGATTCCCCAACCGAAGCGTGGCTTCTTGCAGCAGTGGTGTGGCCGGCTCCAGCAACTTCACTGAGAGTTCCGGACCGGCTGCATCGAGCGCATCGGCCAGCGCGACGAGCTTGCGGCGAAGCAAGCTGGCCGTTTCATCTGGCTGGGGAACGCCCTCTGCGGCCCACTTCAGCCGTTCCAGTTCGCGACGAGCCCACGCCTGCGACGCGATGATATCGAGTGGCGAACCGGCGAGAAGATCAGCGACTGCGGCCGAGAATGCGGCAGCGGCACGCGCGCGACGTGCGCCGAGTCCGGGAAGGTCCAGCGCCTCAATAGCCACGGCGAGCTTCCGCTGTCGTTCGGCTTGCGGCGTGAGTTTTTTGGCAATCGCTGCGATCAGCAACGCATCGGGTGGCTTTGTCTCATACCCCTTCAACACTGCTTCCACAGCGTTGGAACTGGCGTCGAGTTCCTGACGGAGTGCCGCAATTGCACGGAGCGTCCTCGCGAGTCGCTCGGCGACAGGAGGTGTGCTGTCGGCGAGTCGGTGGAGCGTGCGGACCGTCAGTCGCATCGTCATCTCGGCACCGGCGCCATCGCCCGCGAGCGCCTTCCGTGCAAGGCGGGCATGGTCTGTGGCTTCGCGGATCTCCTTCGCCGCATCTGGCAGTACCGGGAGTGATTCGATGGCCGATTCGATGGCCGACTGTTCGTCGCGGAGCGCAGACCGAGATGCGGGCGGCGCCGCGGCGAACCCTCCGGGCTTCGTCAGGACACGGAGACGCTCGATCAAATCTTCCTGCCAGAGCGCAAGTTGCCGCGTGGCGAACTTCGGATCGGTGCGATCGCTCGCCCACCTGTCGAAGGTGACCGCGATGTGTTCCAGTGCCTGCGCGTGTTTCTCCAGTTCCGTGAGTGCTTCGACTGTACGGCCAGCGGCAGCGAGATCGGCGACACGGAGGAAGTCGTCTGGCCGTGGCAGCGTCACTCCGGCGAGGCGGCAAGGTGTATCGAGGCGGTCGAAGACTGCTGCCGTCTGCTTCGCCAGCGCGTTCTGGTCCCGCGCGATGACAGAGACGAGGGCGGCGCGTGCCTCGGCCGCTGTGCGTTTCGCATCGGCATCGAGGTGGTGAAGCGTGTCGGCGAGTCGGCGCACGGAAGCAGCCAGTCGCCGGACCTCTGCAGCCTTCGCAGCCTCGGCAGCTCTACGCAGCGGTTCACTTTCGCGCACAAGTGTTTCCAGGCGAGTGAGGAGTTCGCGCTGGCGCGGCAGAAGGTCGTCGCCGGCCTTCACACGATCCGCGAGTGCGAACTGATCGATCGCCACCGCCATGAGTCGCAAGTGATCGAGCCGGTCCTGCGCAAGATGTGTGTTGCGAACGAGCAAGCCGCCGAGTTTCGCGCGAGCCTCGGTGAGTTGCGCACCGGCGGCAGCGAGCGCGCTGGCCCGCGAGGTGGGGTTATTTGTCTCGGCCTTGCGGAGTGATTCATCCGCGTGCGCAAGGTTCAGCGCTGCGACATCGTGTGCGGCTGTCGCGAGTGCCCGCAGTTCCTGCGCGAGCGAAATCGTACGTGCAAGCTCTTGCAATGCTGCGGTAGTGTTTCGTAAACGCGCGCGGATGTTGTTCAGCCGCGCGGTTTGATCGAAGGTGAGCGCGTCACGGCCTGCGGTATCGCGTTGAAGTGCCGCGAGTTCGGTTGCCGTGTCGGTAATTTCCTGGCTCGTGGCAGAAAGACCATCGCCGAGTGAATCACGCCAGATGCCCACTTCGGTTTCAACCAGCGGTGGCGAATCTGGACGGATTCGCAGTTCCGACCACCCACCGGGCGGGTAGAGAGTCTCCTGCGGTCCGAGTTTCGCTTCATCGAATCTGCGGTTATCTCGAAGTCGCACACGCAGGCGGATCGTTTCTCCATCGGCTGCCTTGCCGGCGAGTGCGAGATCGAGCGTGCCAGAAACCTGCGGCCCCGCGACAGTGAGTGGGATGGGCTCTTCCACGGGTTTCGCGTCTGCCGGGCCAGTGAGGTATTCCAGCACAGCCGAGGATACGGCCAGATCGTCGCGCGCGGTAAAGGCGATTCGCACGCGATCCGTTATTCGGGCGGGTCGTGGTCGCACGGTGAGGCCGCTCAACTGCACGAATTGTGGTGGCGTGTCGGGCGTGACACGCACAGCGAGAGCCTTTTCAGTGCGGAGTCGCTTCCCACGTTCGACGCTGTCGAGAAGGAGTTTCAGTGTGCCATTCTGCCGAACGAGAAACTGTGCAGTTGCACTCAATTGATCGGATGCGAGCGCCAGTGGAATGACTTCCGACGGGCCACTGTCGGGTCGCCAGATGAGCTGTGCGAGTGCGGCAGTCCGCCGAAACTTCAGCCGAAACGCGATCGTACTGAATTGGAGTGCGTCGATGTCGGTGAAGCCCGACGCGATGCGCGGCGGACGGCCGGTGTAGGCCGGTTCCCGGACAACGATCTGTGTACCATCCGCCAGTTCCACCGTGTCGATGGCCGTGATGCGGAACCACGCACTGCGAACGCCGCCAATCTCCACGCTGTAGTCAAAGTCGTGCGGAACAGCAGGCAGCGTGATGTGGAACGTCGTGCCGTCGAAGGCCATCGGTTCGTGGCTCTCGGTCGCACTGGAAGAGAGGCGGATGCAGAGGGTGGCTTCTGTGGGCGTGAGGTGGCCAGCATCGTGTGTGACGTATGCCGAGAGGGTGACCGGCCCGCCGCGGCGCACAGTCAGTTCACCCGTGGCAACGTGGATGCGAAACTCACTGCGGGTATTCGCGTTCGCCCACGGCAGGACGATTCGTCGCAGTCGCTCGCTTCCACTGGGGTACGAAACGGCAGACGCGAACGCCAGCGCGGCGGCCAGCGCCGCGCCAGCGAGGCGCGCTGTCGCACGTACGGGCAAGGCACGCGCGAGGTTCAGACTCTTCACCCGGCGTGCGGTGTCCGCAGCGACTGCGGCGCGTACCGGACTGGGTGGGTCGGACTGCGGTTTGGTCACGGCCTCGCGGAGTCGTTCACCCAGTTCTGGCAGCAGTGGTTGCAGGTCGCAGGCCACCTCCGCGGGAGTGATCTCTGCACGCCACGGCAATACCACCGCGCGCCACGCCAGCACACCGAGGCCCGTGATCCAGGCCGACAGGCAAAGCCCACGCGCCCACGGCGGGAGATTGAAGGCGGCGTCGAACGCCGCCACCGCTGAGAGAATCGCCACGGCTGCCAGTACGAAACGGGCGGCACCGCGTGCCATGCGAAGCAGACGGATGCGTGGAATCAGAGCGGAGAGCCGCTGCTCGATCTCGGGCCGGGTTGAGGCCATGAACGCTCCGGCGAAACGGGCAGCCGCACGACCCAGACGCGAAAGGGATGGGTAAGTAAACTATACCCGCCGTCGGACATCCGCGGCAAGCAGAGGGATTGGAGTTGGCTCACGCCACGTGCCCTTCCCAGGTTCCCGATTCTGCGGAGTATCCGTCCGAGATGGTTTCACCCGAACGACTATCGGCCATGCAAGGCGCGTGGATACGCGCTCTGGAGAAGTATCGCGTTGCGCCGGCGGATGCGTATCCGGCCTTCGATACGCTCGTGGCAGCGTATAGCGCCCCGGAACGTCATTATCACAACCTGCAGCATCTTGCAGAGATGTTTCGTGTCGCTGATCGACTTTCATCCCAGGTGGAAGAACCACCGGCTCTCCATCTGGCGATCTGGTTCCACGACGCCGTGTACGACTCACGCGCGAAGGATAACGAACGGCGCAGCGGCGAACTGGCAGTCGATCTGCTCGGACCGATTGGCGTACCGGCTTCGGCAATCGAGCGTATCGTCCAGATGATCTGGGCCACGCAACTTGGTGACGAACAACCCGCGGCAGCACGCGACACGCGCGTGCTGCTCGATGCCGACCTCGCAATTCTCGGCGCAACCGAGGCCCGTTACGCTCGTTACGCGCAAGAGGTCCGGCAGGAGTATGCCTGGGTGCCGGAGGTTGACTACCGCGCCGGCCGCGCTGCGGTGCTGGAACACTTCCTGGCGCGGCCCCGCATCTACCTCACAGATGTGCTGTTTGATGAGGGGGAACAGCACGCGCGGGAGAATCTGCGTGCCGAACTCGCAACGCTGAAATGAGTGACGCCTGATCTGGCATCCGCTTTGCGAATCGAATATCGGGCGAGACCCTCTAACATGCAACGCCCGCCTCCTTCACCGAGAATCCGGGAGGCCGGGAAGGAGGGAATACACATGGATCTGAATCAGTTCACCGAAAAGGCACAGCAGGCGCTCTCCGGCGCGCAGAAACTCGCGGCCCGGCTTAACCATCAGCAGATCGAACCCGAACACGCGCTCATGGCGCTGCTCGATCAGGAGAAGGGACTTGCTCCCGCCATTCTCCAGAAAGCCGGCGTGCCCGTCGATGCGGTCGAGGTCAAGCTTCAGCGCGAACTCGACCGCCTCCCGCGCGTTACGGGCGAGGGGCTGGAACCGCGGCTCACGCAGCGCCTCATCAAGATGATCGACACGGCCGAGGCAGAGGCGAAGAAACTCAGTGATGAATACGTATCGGTCGAGCATCTCTTGCTCGCCGCGACCGCCGATACCGGTACGGCAGGGCGTGTGTTGAAAGACTTCGGCGTTACACGCGATCGACTTCTCTCGGCGTTGAAGGAGGTTCGCGGCAATCAGCGCGTCACGTCGCAGAATCCGGAAGAGACTTATCAGTCGCTGGAGAAATATGGCCGCGATCTGACCCAGTATGCGCGTCAGGGGAAGCTCGATCCTGTCATCGGCCGCGACGAGGAGATTCGCCGCGTCATGCAGGTTCTGTCACGCCGCACCAAGAACAATCCTGTGCTGATTGGTGAACCGGGAGTGGGGAAGACCGCTGTTGTCGAAGGACTGGCGCAGCGGATCGTGCGCGGCGATGTCCCCGAAGGACTGAAAGACAAGACGCTGGTCGCGCTCGACATGGGCGCATTGATCGCCGGGGCGAAGTATCGCGGTGAGTTCGAGGAACGACTCAAGGCGGTCCTCAAGGAAGTGACTTCCTCCGAGGGGCGTGTCATCCTCTTCATCGATGAAATGCACACCATCGTTGGCGCAGGCAAGGCGGAAGGCGCGATGGACGCTGGCAACCTGCTCAAGCCACTCCTGGCACGCGGCGAACTCCACTGTATCGGCGCCACTACACTCGACGAGTACCGCCAGCACATCGAGAAAGATGCCGCACTGGAGCGACGATTCCAGCCAGTATTCGTCGATCAACCATCGGTGGAGGACACGATTTCGATTCTCCGCGGGCTGAAGGAACGCTACGAGGTTCACCACGGTGTGCGCATCAAGGATGCCGCGCTGGTATCGGCCGCGGTACTCTCCAACCGCTATATCACCGACCGCTTTCTCCCAGATAAGGCTATCGACCTCGTGGACGAAGCCGCCGCCAAGCTCCGGACCGAGATCGACTCCATGCCAACCGAACTGGACGAGATCAGCCGGCGCGTGATGCAACTGGAGATCGAACGCGAGGCGTTGAAGAAGGAGACGGACCGCGCGTCGAAGGATCGACTGGAGAAACTCGAACACGAACTCGGCAACCTGAAGGCCGACGCCGACGCACTCAAGGCCCGCTGGCAAGCGGAGAAACAAGCGGTTTCGCAAGTGCAAACAGTTCGCGAGCAGATCGAGAAAACTAAAGCGGAAATCGAACGCGCCGAGCGCGAGTACGACCTGAACAAGGCCGCGGAGTTGAAGTACGGCACACTCCCGGCACTGGAGAAACAACTCGCAGCCTCCGAGGTGATATCCTCGCGCGATCAGGCAAACAAGCTCATCAAGGAAGAGGTTGGCGAGGAGGAAATCGCGGCCATCGTGAGCCGCTGGACCGGTGTGCCTGTCACCAAGCTCATGGAAGGGGAGAAGGAGAAGTTGCTGCACCTGGGCGACGAACTTCACCAGCGTGTGATCGGCCAGGATGAGGCCGTGCAGGCTGTTGCCGAGGCCGTGATTCGCGCCCGCAGTGGGCTAAAGGACCCGAACCGCCCCATCGGGAGCTTCCTCTTCCTCGGGCCCACCGGCGTTGGCAAGACGGAACTGGCCCGCGCACTCGCGGAATTCCTCTTCGACGACGAACGAGCCATGATTCGCATCGACATGAGCGAGTATCAGGAGAAGCACACGGTGAGCCGGTTGGTCGGCGCACCGCCTGGCTACGTTGGATACGAGGAAGGTGGCCAGCTCACCGAGGCCGTACGGCGCCGGCCGTATTCGGTGGTCCTGTTCGACGAAATCGAGAAGGCCCATCACGATGTCTTCAACGTTCTCTTGCAAGTACTCGATGACGGACGACTGACCGATGGACAGGGCCGCACGGTGGACTTCAAGAACACCATCGTCATCATGACTTCCAACGTCGGCAGTCAACGCATCCTTCAGTACAAGGGGACGCATATCGGCGAGGTGTACGATCGCATGAAGGACGCGGTTACGGAGGAACTGCGGAAACACTTCCGCCCGGAGTTCCTCAACCGCATCGACGACATCATCGTCTTCCACACCCTGACGGAGGCCGACCTCAAGAAGATCGTCGAAATTCAGACAGGGAACCTGCGGAAACGCCTCGCGGAGCGGAAGATTACGCTGAAGCTGACCGACGCAGCAAAGGAACACATCGTCCGCACGGGCTACGACCCGACCTACGGCGCGCGACCACTCAAACGAGCGATCCAGAAAGAAGTAGAGACGCCGCTGGCCCGACGACTCCTGACCGGTGAAGTGCCCGATGGAGCCGCGGTGACGGTCGATTATGACGCCGGGAGCGACGAACTCACCTTCGCTGCGGCAGCCGGCGCGGGCGTGTAACTGGCAGAGATCGAGGCTCACACACACCACCCACGGCTTCCGTCGTGGGTGGTGTCGTGTCGGATAATCTGCGCGAAGCCGGTCAACCCGGCGACGATCTCCTGACTTCGGCTCGCATGAGGTATAATGCACTCGCGCCCCGCGCTTCCTTGTGGGGCGCGGAGGGCCGTCATGTCTGTTCTTGTTCCGACTGACAATGCGTCCGAGTTCGACCCGGCTTCGTTGGGGATCACGCACCCTGGACCGGTGTGGGCCAATCTCTCGCCCGCGGCACTCACCGAGCATGCCGCCCGGCGTGGGGAAGCGATCCTGACCGATCTGGGCGCACTTGCGGCCTACACCGGCAAACGCACGGGCCGTTCTCCGAAGGACAAGTTTACAGTCAAGGAACCGCCTGCGGCCGATCAGGTCGACTGGGTCGCGAATCAGCCGATGACGCCGGATACCTTCCACCGGTTGCACGACCTGGTACGCGCGTATTTGCAGAATCGCGAACTCTATGTCTTCGACGGCTACGCCGGGGCCGATCCGGCCCACCGCGTCTCGCTCCGCGTCGTCACGGAGAAGGCGTGGCACTCGCTGTTCGCACGCTGTCTCTTCCTCCGGCCCACAGCGGAAGAACTCCGCAACTTCGCACCGCAATGGACCATCCTGCACGCCTGCGACTTCCACGCCGACCCTGCACGCGACGGTACCAAGAGCGAGGCGTGCGTTGCCATCAGTTTCGCGCAGCGACTCGTGGTCGCCTGCGGCACGCACTACGCCGGCGAGATCAAAAAGGCGATGTTCAGCGTGATGAACTTCCTGTTGCCACAGCAGGGCGTCCTGCCGATGCATTGTTCCGCGAATGTTGGCGCTGCCAGCGACGTGGCACTCTTCTTCGGGTTATCGGGGACAGGCAAGACGACACTCAGCGCCGACCCGGAACGCCGACTCATCGGCGACGACGAGCACGGCTGGTCTGACAATGGTGTCTTCAACATCGAGGGCGGTTGCTACGCCAAGACGATCAGGCTCTCGCAGGCTGGCGAACCACAGATCTGGAACGCGCTTCGATTCGGCTGCGTCATCGAGAACGTGCCTGTTGATCCACTCACTCGCACACCAGACTTCAACAGCACGCGACACACGGAGAACACAAGGGCCGCATATCCGGTGGACTTCATCCCGTACTGCGAGCTATCCGGCGTTGGCGGCCATCCGAAGAAGGTCTTCTTTCTGACCTGCGACGCATTCGGCGTACTTCCTCCGCTGGCGAAACTCACACCGGATCAGGCCGTCGAATACTTCCTCTGCGGTTACACCGCGAAGATTCCTGGCACAGAAGTTGGTGTGGCCGAACCCGTGCCAGAGTTCAGCACCTGCTTCGCCAAGCCGTTCTTGCCGCTGCCGCCGAAGCACTACGCGGCGATGCTGAAGGCGAAACTGGAGCGGCACAAGGCTCCAGTCTGGCTGGTGAACACCGGTTGGACCGGCGGCCCTTACGGCGTTGGCAAGCGGATGAGCCTCACGCACACGCGCGCGTTGTTGCGCGCTGCACTCACGGGTCAGTTGAAAGAAGTGCCGTTCGAGCCAGACCCGATCTTCGGTCTGGCGATTCCCACGCGATGCCCGGACGTGCCCACCGAACTGCTCCGTCCGCGTGATGCCTGGGCCGACAAGGCCGCATACGATGCGAAGGCGAAGGAACTGGTTGCTCGTTTCCAGGCAGAGTTCAAGAAGTATGTGTGAGTCGCGTTGTCGGCCGAATTCGCCGCACTACGATCGTGAAGCCGTGCGGTTCGCGCACGCTTCACTCGTGCGACATCATTCGTTCAATAATGTGCGAATCTCCCGGCTGGTCTCCTCGATGACTGTTTCGAGTGCCCCTGGCGCGACGGCGGAGATGATTTCCTGATAGATCCCGTAGCCGTAGGCACTGGCGGCAGGCAGATAGCCGGGTTGCCAGTCGTTGGTCACGGTGGCCACAATGATCGCGACGTTGGGAAAACGCGCGCGAAGTGTCGTCTGGAAACACTGATACAACTCGCCCGGGCAGAAGACCCACACCGAATCACCCAGTCGCTGGATCGCCATGCGATACGGATAGGCCGGCCCCGGCGGCATCGTGGCCAGCCGCGTCAGTTGCCGGCGCATTTGCTCGCCCTTCGCGCGGCATTCCGAAACTCGCGTAGTGTCGTTGACGGCAAGCGCCGATTGCTCCTCAGCCTCCCACTTCGCTAACGCGGCCCTCGTTTCATCAGCCTTGGGCAGGTTGAGTCGGTAAGGGAGCGGAACCACGAACCGACACGCGGCCGACGCTGCCAGACGGTTGCGATCGGCTTCGCTCACGGGTTTGTGTTTCCACGAGCCGAGAACGGCACCGGATACGACCGGCCCGGCGAACGCGAAGTACGTTCCTGGCGGCGGCAGCGATGCGAGAGCCGAACACGCCGCGAAACCGAGCTGTCGGCCGTTTCTGTCAGCAACTTGAGTGTCGCCGACGTACCCATCCTGCGGTCCGAGGTCGCCTGAAGCGCCTTGCAGAAACAGGCATGGAGCCGCGGTCACTTGCTCGATCACCTCGCGTGTCGCACCGACGTAATCGGGACTGATGAGCGTGTTCTCCCATGCCAGCGTTGTTGGGTGGCAGGCGTAGTTCAGCACTGTGCCAAGCGTTTCGCCGGTGTCGTCGGCCACCGCCTGCGCAATGAGCACCGTATCGTCGGCTGGTGCGTCTGGATTGAAGCCGCAGACGAACTGCTTCGAGCCGTTGTCCCAGAAGTCTCGCTGGCGAGCGAGATCGCACTTCGCGCTGCCGAACAGGAGCGTTGCGGGGCGCAGTGCGTTTGCCGCCTGCTGGGCTGTGCGTTCACAAATCTCGGCCAGCCTGTCGAGATACGGACTGATGAGGTCGCCGCCTGGCAACTCGGCTCGCGTGCGCGACATCCAGCCAGAACCATGTGTGTGTGAGAGACACACCATGACGCTTTCCGGGTCGGTCGGATTGATACGGTTGCGGATGGTTACATTTTCCGCGCTGTCGAGGATGCAGTGATCGAGTCCAACCACGATGAGGCGTGGGCCTCCGGGTGATTCGATGCACATCGCCGTGGCGGTGAGCGGTCTATGGACACCCGATGCGCGATCGTGCAACGCCGCGCCCCACATGCGGTGATAAATACCGACCGGCGGTGTGATGTCCGCTTGCGCGAAGCCTACATGACAGCGTGCTTGCGGCGTGTCGATGCGCGTGGTCATTGCAGTTCCCCGGAGTCGTCGAAGAGCGTTCCCTGTGGGTTGAGTGCGATCCAGCAAACGGCCGCGGCGCCGAAGAGAGCCACGAAGAGGAGTAGTGCATGGTTCCAGTTGCCAGTGACTGCAACCATCCCGCCAACTGCGACCGGGAAGATCGTCGCACCGAGGTTCCCGCTCATATTCATCGTTGCAAATACCGTTGCGACATGCCGGCCGCCATAGGCGATGGCCAGCGCATAGGCACTCACTCCACTCGCCATTCCACAGAAGGCGCCAATGCTGATGAGGAGAACTGCGAGTTGCGGATCAGCGATGAAATACGCAGCGGCCGCGACGAAAGTACAGGTGAAGAGTGAGACACACGTCATTCCCTGACGTGCCAGCCGTGAGTTGCCCGTGCGACGCAAGAGCCAGTCCGAGAGGATCCCACCGAGTAACCCACCAAAAGCACCCGTGAACGGCGGCCAGAACGCCAACCCACCGGCGTCCTGCGCTGTAAGACCCTTCGCCTCCTGGAGAAAACGAGCGAACCAGGTGTAGAAGAAAACCATCGCGCCGGCACGCAGAAACTGCTGAAAACAGAGGAGGAGCATCTGCGGATCGGTGACGAGCCTCGACCACCGCACGCGCGAGATAGCATCTGGTGACGGAAGATCATGCCACTCATCGCCTGAATCATCAGTATCGCGTTTAACTTTTGGCGTGTCCGGTCCTGGTACTATGAACCAGAAGAGCACAGCCCAGAGGAGACCCGGCAACGCATACAGGGCGAATATCTCACGCCACGTCAGTGCGCCGAGAAGGTTGCCGGTCATTCGAGGAGCCAGTGCGCCGCCGAGACTCATACAGCACGCCAGCGCGCCGGAGGCGAAGGCATGCTGCGTCTTGGGGAAGGTCGCACCGATGGCCTTCGTGCAACACGGAAAGACACTGGCCTGCGCTCCGCCCATCGTGGCCCAGATTAACAGCAATCCCAGTGGCCCGGCGGCAAGTCCGGCCAGTCCGGTGAGCACGGACCACGCCAGCGCGAACAGTACCAGCGTCGGCTTGCTGCCGAGTCGGTCGGCCGCCCACCCGCCGGGCAACTGCATGAGTGAATAGAGCAGGTACCATCCGCCCATCATCAGGCCGAGGTATTCGGAGGAAGTGTGTAAATCGTCCTCGATGGCCTTTGTCGCGCCGTTCATCGCCGAGCGCTGGACGTAGGCGATGAGTGTAATGGCACACAGGAAACAGAGGAGCGCGTATCGCATGGATTGTCTTCGCGTTCGTCGGTGGCCTATCGAAGCAGGATTTGGAGTTGGGCGAACAACCGATCCACTTCCCGGGCGGTCTCGTCGTCGAGTTCCCAGCCGTACGGCTTGCGCCGCCGCGCAGAGGTGAAGAGGCCGCGCTTCACCATGAGGTACTTCTCGACCGCGAGGAAACCATCCAATCCGGCCTGCAGTTGCAGCGCGACCAGCGCACACACGGGGAAGTAGAGACGGTACGCGGTGGCGTCATCGCCGCGCTGGAGTGCCTTCCAGATGCCCACGATGCCATCGAGCAATTCCATGCCTGGCATTGTGCCGGCGATACCGCGGCGGTAGCTGTCGATGAGGAAGATGCCGCCCGATCCCTCGAACATCACCGCACGTCCGCTGGTCGCGTCGCGCAGCGCCGAGAGTGTCGGTCCGTTCGGCGCGGCTTCAGGCTTCAAGAGAATCTTCTCAGGCCCGTAACGATCGAGTAACTTCACGCAGACCGGGATCGGAATCGACTGCCCGACGTAGCCGCTCGCGTCCTGCACAATCAGTGGGATACTGATCCCGTCTGCCAGCGTGCGAAAGTGATCGAGCAACTGCGATTCGCTCAGCTTTGCCGTGAGGGGCGGCACAGCCATAACGGCATCGCAGCCATCGCGTTCTGCGGCGCGGGCGTATACGAGTGCCTGCTTCGTGCTCTCGGCGCCCACGGCTGCGAACACTGGCCCGCGGCCAGCGGCGAACTCCACCAGCATTCGTGGGAGAGCGAGTCGCTCATCGTGCGTGAGGCGGAACGTCTCGGACACCATCCCGGTGCCGATGCCATTGGCGCCGACAGCGAATGCCCAGTTCACGGCGCGTTCCAGCGCGGGCCTGTCAATCTCATCGTCATCGGTGAACGGCGTGTGCGCGATGGTCAACACGCCTTGCAATGTCCTGGGCATGATGTCTCCTGTCGAGCCAGCGGCTCGACTACCAGTCTCCCACGCTTCCATCGGAGTAGAACACGCGCTGGGGCATCTCCTGCTCGAACGGATGCTTCTTCACTTCGGCTTCGTTAATGACGATGCCAAGCCCTGGTCGCACGTTCGGCTTCACGAGGCGCCCTTGCGGTTCCACGGTGAAGCCTTCCTGCACCACATCGGCGCGCCACGGCACATCTGCGTGAACGGTTTCGCAGATGACGTAACTCGGCTGGCTGAAACCGAACTCCAGGCTCGCTGCGGTGCTGACAGGCCCTTGTGGGTTGTGTGGTGCCAGTGCGATCCGATGCGCTTCGGCGAGAGCCGCGATGCGCCGCGCTTCACTGAGACCGCCGCAATGCGTGATGTCGACCTGGCAGACTTCGCAGGCGCGCGCGTTGAATAGTTCCTTGAACGCTGCGAGGTTCGTCACACGTTCGCCGGTCGCGATCGGCGTGCTGACCGCGGCGTTGATCATCGCCAGCCCATCGACGCTCTCCGGCCAGCATGGCTCCTCGAAGAAGTAGAGGCCATATGGTTCGAGTGCCTTCGCGAACTGAAGGCCCATCGCTGGCGAAGGTCGCGCGTGGCAGTCCACCATGATGTCGATTCCTTCGCCCACCGCTTCGCGCATCGCGGCGACGCACCGTTCCGCAGTGCGGATCGGCTTCAGTCCTTCGAGCGGTAGCGTTGGCGGAACGGCCATGCTCTTGAACGCCGTGAAACCATCGGCGACCGCTTGCCGTGCGAGGTCGGCGAAGCGTTTTGCATCTTCACTGGCGGTTTCGTAGAAGTCTTCCATCCTGCCGCCGCCGAGGTGGCAATAGGTACGAACATGGTCGCGCACCGGGCCGCCCCAGAGTTTCGCGCAGGGTACGCCGCAGACCTTGCCGAGGATGTCCCACAGTGCGAGGTCGATGCCCGCTATCGCCGTGGCTCGCACGATGCCATGCCCGTGCCAGAAGTGCTGGCGATACATCATCTGCCAGAGATGCTCGATGCGTGTCGGATCCTCGCCGACGATCAACTCGGCACAATCCTGCACTGCGCCGACGACGGCGCGTGTGTGCCATTCGAGCGTGGCTTCACCCCACCCGAACAGACCATCCTGGTCGGTGACGACCTTCACGAACACCCAGTTCCGCATCCGGGCGTGACAGACATGCGTTTCAATACGAGCGATCTTCATGGTCGCTCATTGTGCGATGCGGAATGCGAGAATGCCAGAGCGCGGTGCCGAGAACACGAACAGGATCACATCCTGGAGGGGAAGTTGGATGAACAAAGCCGCGCATGTGGGTCGGCGTGACCGTTAGCGGATCATGGATTCAGCCACTGGCGTTTCTGCGGAGAAGATTCTTCACGCACCGAGAAGTTCCTTCCCCAGCCCTCGCTGCTTCGCCACCTCGATGAGCCTTGCCGCAAGTGCGATGTCCTCGATTCCCAGCCCCAGCGATTTGAACATCGTCACGTCGCGCGGCGACTCGCGGCCCGGGTACTTGCCAACCAGCACCGGTGCGAGATCGTACACGTCGCCCCACTGGAGGATGCCGGCCTTCATCGATTCCACGAAGTCGCCGGCTTCGAGTCGCGCCTGCTCCTTGTTGTCCACCGTCACCAGGTTCGTGCGACGAAATACCTCCACGTCGGTTTCGGTCTTTGCGAGAAAGTTGGACCCGATCAGGTTGAGGTGCTGCCCTTCGCTCACCCATTCGCCGAGGAGGACCGGTTCTCGCGCGCTCGTGGCAGTGATGAGGATGTCTCGCCCCATCGCGGCTTCTTCCGGCTTCTCGACGGGTACGACCTCGATGCCGGTTTCCTGTGTCAGTTGTGCGGCGAAGCTCTTGCGGCGTTCGGCATCGCGGCCATACACGTTCACTTGCTTGATTGGCCTGACCAGACACACCGCCAGCAGTTGCGTGCGTGCTTGCTTGCCTGTGCCGAACAGCCCGACTGTGCTAGCGTCGGCGCGGGCGAGTTTCTTCGTCGCCACGCCGCTGGCGGCTCCTGTGCGAAACTGTCCGAGCAGGTCGGCCTCAACCACCGCAGTGACGCCACCATTCCTGGCGTCGAAGAGCGTGACGTGAAACTTTGCTTTGCCATCCTTCGAGACGGTGTAGGCTTTGAAACCGAGTGCCCCGAGCGTCTTGGCCGCTGCGGGGAGAACATGCAGCATGACGTGATCGGTGCGAACGCGCTGCCGCGGCGCGTTCTCGGCCTCCTCGAGTCCCAGTTTCCGGAACGCAGCAGCCGTCGTTTCCATCGCGAGTTCCATTGTCAGAACGCGCGCGACATCTGCTTCGGACAGGTAATAGATGGACATGGGATGACTCCCCGGCGAACTCTTGCTCGCTTACTTGGCTGATGCCAACCATTCCTTGAGTTTTCCAATTCCTGCCTCGATCACGTCGCGACTGGTCGCGAACGACAGCCGCGCGAAGCCTTCCACACCGAACGCCGAACCTGGAATGAGGTTGACGTGCGCCTGATCGAGCAGCGCCGCGCAGAAGGTGAGGGAATCGGTAACGGGCGTGGTGCCGAACGACTTGCCGAAGTAGGAGGAGACATCGAAGAAGGCGTAGAACGCGCCGTCGGGCACTGGGAGTTTCAGACCTGGGATTTGCTTGAGTAAACTAATGGCCAGTTCGCGCCGGGCGGCGAACTCCTTCCGCATCTCGGCGACGCACTCTTGCGGCCCGGTGAGCGCTGCGATGAGCGCCGCCTGGCTCACGCTCGATGGGCAGCTCGTTTCCTGACTCTGGATGGTGTCCATCGCTTTGATCACGGGTGCTGGGGCAACGGCCCAGCCCATCCGCCAGCCGGTCATGGCGTACGTCTTGCTTGCACCGCTGACTGTGATGGTGCGATCCTTCAGCCACGGGCGGAGCGTTGCTACACACGTCGGCTTCGCGTTACCGTAAGTGAGTTGTTCGTAGATTTCGTCGCTGAGTATGGCTGCGTCGGTGTCGCTCATGGCATCGACCAGCGCTTCGAGTTCCGCGCGAGTGTAGACACTGCCAGAAGGGTTGCAGGGTGAGTTGATCATCAGCATGCGCGTGCGCGGACTGACCGCGGCGCGCAACTGTGCTGGCGTCAGCTTGAAACCAGCCTCAGGAGCGGCGTTCACCAGCACAGGTGTTGCGCCGGTCATGCTTACCAGGTCGGAATAGCTCACCCAGTATGGCGTGGGGATGATGACCTCGTCGCCCGGACCAACGGTGGCGGCCAGCGCGTTGTGGAGCGAGTGCTTTGCCCCATTCGAGA
This sequence comes from uncultured Frigoriglobus sp., assembly GCA_964422915.1. Taxonomy (GTDB): domain Bacteria; phylum Planctomycetota; class Planctomycetia; order Gemmatales; family Gemmataceae; genus Gemmata. The sequence goes on from CAYRDG010000001.1 coordinate 125,614, forward strand.
CAAGGACGTTTTCCGGCGCGCATTCGAAGCCGTGGAACGCCTTGTACCACTTGCAGATGGCGGCCTTCACCTCGGCTGTTCCGCCAGTGGGCGTGTAGTGCGTCTGGCCGGAGAGAGCGGCGTTCTCTGCGGCGTCGCAAATGTGTTTGGGAGTGTTGAAATCCGGTTCGCCCAGGCTGAAGTCGTAGACCTTGATGCCCGCCGCCTTCAGTTGACGGGCCTTTGTGCCAGCGGCTATTGTGGCGGAGGGCTTGACGGACGCGGCCAGCGTCGAGATGCGGATCATTCGCGTTCGGTCCTGGGCGAGTGTGAGTGTTGGGAAGATCACCTGCCCACCATCGTACCGGATTCGCGCCCCGCTGGAATCCCCAACGTCACGGAAGATGGTCATGCATGTCGCGCAGTTCATCCAGCGATACCCTCCCGCACTCGGCGGTTCCGAAGTGTATGCTCGCCGCTTGTGCGAGCATCTTGCCGCGCAGGGAGATGGGGTAAGCGTGTGGACAAGCGACGCGCTCGAACTGAGTGAAATGTGGAAGACGAAGGCCAGGCCGCGCCCCGTGTCGACGACGCTCGCTGGGAGAAGTAGCGAAACGTCGGCGCCGTATCTTTCCTCGAAGCAGGGAGGCGATGAGGCGGCGCGAGTGGGTTTGTGTATTCGCCGCTATCGCCCGCTTCGCTTCGCCGCACGACGTTACGTCCTCAAGGCTCTCTCGCTCGTACCGCATCGCTTCTGGCAATGCCTGACCGCGCCGTGCAATCCGATTTCCCTTGCGATGTGGCGTGACGCCAACCGCTACGCCGGCCCGCTCGATGCGGTACACGCCACAGGGTTCCCGTACTCGTTCCCCATCGCATGTGGATTGCGGCTCGCACGTCGGCGCGGTGTGCCGTTCCTGCTCACGCCGTTTCTGCATCTCGGCGACCCGACCGATCCGCACGACCGCACGCGGCGGCAGTACACTGCTTCGCACCTGCGGTGGCTTTTGAACCAGGCGGATCGTGTCTTCGTGCAGACTCGCGCTGAAGGTCGCGCTACGATCGAACTTGGTGTTGCGAAGGATCGAGTGATCCTTCAAGGGTTAGGTGTGGAACCGGGTGATTGTACCGGAGGCGACCGCGCGGCCATGCGCGCCGCCTGTGGCCTTGTGCCTGAGGAAGTTGTGATCGGCCACCTGGCCAACAACAGCGCCGAGAAGGGGACAGTGGATCTTCTTCGCGCTGCTGAACGCGCCTGGTCGCGCGGCGCCGAGTTCCGGGTGCTGCTCGCTGGGCCAGAGATGCCGAACTTCCGTGACTTCTGGGCTGGCTTTGCATGCAAGGATCGCGTCACGCGGCTTGGTGTGCTGAGCGAGGAGCAAAAGCGCGACTTCTTCGCCAGGATCGACGCCTTCGCACTGCCGTCGCGTTGCGATTCGTTCGGGCTGGTGTTGCTGGAAGCGTGGGCGAGCGGCAAGCCGAATGTGGTGTACCGGGCCGGTGGGCCGGCAGAGATCGTGCGACACGAGATTGATGGCCTTCAGGTTGCGTGTGGCGATGTGGAGGAACTCGCGGCGTGCCTCACGCGACTGACGAAAGACGTGGCGCTGCGACGCCGCCTCGGAGAAGCCGGACAGGTTCGACTGGCAGTCGAGTTCCAGTGGCGTGACAAGCTGGAACTCGTGCGCGATACGATGAGCGAACTGGTCGCGCGCCGGGCAGCGTTGCAGTTCAGACCTTCAGCCCCTTGCCAAATCGCTTCTTGAGCAACATCACACCGTGTTCCGTGATGTCGGCAGAGCGTACATCAAGGTACTCCAGTTTCGCGTGTTTGGGGAGTGCAGCCAGTAACTCGGCCCCTGGATCACCGAGCTTGTTCTGCGAGAGATTCAGAGACGTGAGCTGGGCGAAGAGTGGCGCGGCGAGAAAGACGGTCAGTTTCTGGGAGTCGATGAAATTGATGCTCAGGTCGAGATGCCGCAGTGCCGGGACGTTCTTCCATTCGGCGAGCGCCACCAGCCCGGCATTGCCATGAAACGTTTTCGACAGGCGCAGGGACTGTAATCGCTGGAGCTTTTTTGAACGACCAAGCTCGGCAATGCCAAGCTCACCCAGAGGGTTCGTCGATAGGTCTAGTCTCGTGAGTCGCGCGAGCGCGGACGATCTCGCCAGCCTCTTGGCTCCCACTACGTCCATCCGATCACCTGCCACATTCAGTGATGAGAGGGCGGCCGTGTGCTTCGAGGAGAAAAGCGCACGCAAGTCGTTGTGGATCGGGCACCTTCCGCACGAACACATCCGGGAAAGATCGACCACCGCAAGGCGTGCGAGAAATGCGCAGTTAGCCAGTCGGCGGACCTCATTCGAGGCATCCGGAAAGTGAGCAGTGCGGATGGTGGGTGCTACGTCGAACACTTTCTTCGCATGATTGGCGAAGGACGTTGCGGACATTTGCACGCCGTCGAGGAAGCCGCGCCGGAACGTCCATTCGTTCACCAGGTTGAGGTCTCGGAGCGGCTTCGCCCACAGGTCGCCGTACCTCTCCAGAATCGCGTTCGCTTCGCGTTCCCGTTTGCGGCGTTCGCGGCTTCCCTTCGGGAACGTCTCGGCCTGGCACTGCGCGCGGATGAGTGCCGCATGCGCTCTGTCTTCCTCATTGCCGTTCTCATCGAGCCAGTCGGCGAAGACCAGCCGTGGCGTATCGTCATCCGGGCTGGCCAGGATCGCGGTCAGGAACGCTTCACGCTCGCTTGTCACGGGTCATCTCCTGGGCTGAGTTATCCTCTGAAGACGTTTGGTTTGCGGTCACTTTTCCTTCGCGAGCAACTTCTTGATCTCCGCGCTGGCATCCTGAATATCACGCGCGTGGAATTCACCAAGAATCCTGCCGTCTCGATCAATTAGAATGGTGGTTGGGAACCCGCGGATGCCGTACTGAGCAATGGCTCCGCCGGGGCGTTTCTCATCACCACTGCCCACCCGTGTTCCCGGGACCAGCGCGCTGGGAAAAGGCATCTCCTTGCCCTTCCAGAGTTGTTTCTTGATCTTCACCAGTTTCGCGTCAAGTTTCTCGGCTGTATTCACTTCACCGTCGATGTCCATGTGAACACCGACAATGGCCAACCCCTTGTCCGCGAACTTCTCGTGCAACTCGATTAGCACTGGCATCGACCCAACACACGGTCCGCACCAGTATCCCCAGAACTCCACGAGGACATACTTCCCCTTCAGGTCGGCGAATCTGAGCTCTTTCCCCTTCCATCCAACAACGCCTTTCAGTTCCGGGGCAGGTTTCCCCTTCAGCAGGGCAAATGCCAGGGGCTTCATTGCAATCGGCTCTACAGTGTATTCATTCCGATTCTCTGGAACGGTGATCTCGACGTACCGGCCGTCTACCGCGCTCCCGTACATGTTGAGGGTGTATCGACCTGGCGGCGCGAGGAACTCGAACTTGCCGTCTTTCGAGGAGTAGAACGCGACCGGGCTGCCGTCTCGAAGCAGGTAACCGCCCGCCCAGCCGATTGGCTGCCCCGCCCTGGTCAGTTCCTCGCATGTGAGCGACCCTGAAAGTCGCACCTGTGGCAGCAATTCGACGCGAACTTGACCCGTGGCGAGCCGCGCCGGAGAGAGTGAGGCGAATCCCATCGTGTCCTTCGCGGCACCACGCGCGATGAGCTGGCCGGTACGAATGTTCTCGGTTGGTATTACGACAGTTCCGCGGGCATCACAATTTCGGGCATCCCGGAAGATCCATCTGCGCGATTCCTTGCGGTTCTCACCATCGAGCCAGGACATGAACTCAGAGACACTGGCGGCAGAGGCGGGTTTTCCATCGGCACCAATCACCGTGACTGCGACTTCCTTCGGGAACTCCTTGAAGTCTCTGGACGCACGGACGAGTGTGGCCAGGTACTGCTGGTCGTTGGCCACGAATATGGTCGGGCGTTTGCCGGTGTATTGATTGGGGAAGCAAAGCGTGAGCTGGCTGCCATTGAACGTGTATCGTCCTTGCAGAGTGCCAGCCGGGAGCTTGTAGCCTGTCAGGAATGCCGACAGGTCAAGTTCGGTGAGTTTGAGATCCACATTTCCAGGCCTGGCCGCATCGAAAACGAGTGTGCCCTTCAACGTCGTCTTCGATCCCATCAGATTCGACAAGGTGAATGAATCTCCGTTCACACTAACGACAGATTTCCACACACGACCGAGTTCACTTCGCTTCCTGAACGCGGCCTTGTCGAAGAGCCAGATTCCCTGGAACTGTTTCGCGGGCGATTTCGGCACGCCCGCACTCACGGCTGGCGAGACGACGGCGAGAAACACGACGATCGACAGGATGCGAAGCATGGCGAGCGACTCCTGTATTGGGAGTGTGAAGGGGTCGAGGAATCAGGAATCACCAAGATACTCCGGCACCTTGACGCGAAGGTGTTCAATCTCCTGATGGGTCTCGCCAAGGTAGGCGAGCAGTCGGAGGTCGTCCTTCGTCACTGCGCCGCCGCTGAAGAGCCACGACCGGACGCGGAAGAGTTTGTAGAGCTTCACGAGCTTGCGATCACTGATGAAAATCTTGTCTTCACGCACAAGCGCTTTGACGAGTCTTTGGTATTCCTTGAACACCTCTGGTGGGAAAAAGCGGTGCCGGTCGTTCTCCTCGTCGCCTCGGCCATCGCCGGTCTTGCGTGCGAACAGGTGAGTGAGGTAGCGGTTGGCTTTCAGGAAGTCGTCGAGCGTCGCGTGGCCTTCCACCCACGGCTTCTGGTTCAGGCCCTTGTACGCCTCTCCCTGCAAGCCGGCGTCGATCAGTTCGGCGAAGAACTCGTCCTGCACGCTGCGGCTTTGCACTTTCAGGACGAAGCGGTCCTTGAGCGCGGCCAGTTCGCCCTGTTCGGGGATTTCGTTGGTTGCCGCGAACATGATCCGTAGCGGCACCGGTTCTGGCTTCCCTTCCTGGTAGAACTTTTTCTCGTTGATGATGGTGAGAAGGATGTTGAGGATCGCCGAGTTCGACTTGAAGATTTCGTCGAGGAACACGAGCTTGGCAGTCGGCAGTTTTCCCTCCTTGCGTCGGATGTACTTGCCGTCGCGCAGTTCCTTGATGTCGATGGCGCCGATGATCTCGCTCGGTTCGGTGAAGCGTGTGAGCATGTATTCGAAGTAGTCGCCCTGTTCGATGCCCAGTGCGTCCTTGAACTTCACAACGATGTCGGATTTTGCAGTGCCTGGCGGTCCGATGAGCAAGAGCGGCTCCTGGGCGATGCCGGCCACGCACATCAGGTCGATGATCTCCTGCTTGTTGACGAAGAAGCGACCGAGCGACTCGCGGAAACGATTGATGCGCTTGCGAATCGTCTCGGCCTCGGCCTGTAAGTCGGCGAGCGAGAGTTCCTCGGGATTGACTACGGGTGCAGCTTTCGTGGCTGGCGGCATGATCTTCGGCGTCCTGTGGGAACAATGTCGATAGGTGAATGATAAGGTCTGGGGCGCGCGATGGGAATCTCGGAGGCGGTGGGCAATCCGCGATTCGGGTTGACGCATTCCCCCGCGCTGGTTTACGACTTCCCATCCGAGATTGCGCTTTTGCCGGAGCAGTGCCGACATGCTTACTAGCTTCAACCCGGTTGCCGCGCGCCTGCCTGCCGCCGTTGAGGAACCACCATACGCCGGCCGACTCACCGACCGCGCGTGCAAGTGGCTCGCCACCGCGCTGATCCTGGCATCGGTGCTGTATCACCTTGTGTATCTCGCGTTCAACTGCCCGCTCGATATCTCCCAGGACGAGGCGCACTACTGGCAGTGGTCGCGACATCTCGCATGGAGTTACTACAGCAAGGGGCCACTGGTTGCGTGGCTCATCCGGGCATCGTGCGAGCTATTCGGTCCACTGAGTGAATCGCTGACTGGTTCGCTCATGCCAGCGGTGCGGTTCCCGGCGCTCGTCAGCCACGCGGCGCTACTCGCGGGTTGGTATGTCCTTGCGGCTTCAACCCTGAAGAATCACCGGGCCGCGCTGGCGATGGTCGCCATGGCGCTGAGTTTCCCTGCGGTGTCGGCTACGGCGGTCATCATGACCATCGACCCGCCATTTCTGGCACTGTGGTGCTGGGCCGTGGTCGGGGTGTGGAAGGGGCTGGAGCGAAGTTCCCAGTCTCAGCTATCTTCGCGGCCAGGAACCGAGGGCGAAGCACCGCGCCGCACAGCCTCCGGGATGAGGTGGTGGCTTCTGGCCGCTGTTTGCTCCGCGCTGGGTGTGCTGGCGAAGTACCCAATGGTGCTGCTCCCCTGCGGCGTGTTCGGTTATCTCCTCTTCTATCGGCGTGCCGAACTGAAGCGGGTGGGCTTCTGGGTGTTCGTGCTTGGCTCGGTCGCGGGGTTGGTGCCAGTGTTCGTGTGGAATGCTGCGAACGACTGGGTGACATTCAAGCACGTCGGGACGCAAGCGGCCGGGTCGCGCGGCAGCGGTATCCGATGGCTCGGCCCGCTCGCTTACGCTGGAGGGCAGGCCGCGTTCCTCATCGGAGCATGGTTCATCGTGTGGGTATGTGCCGCGTGGAAGTATCGCCGCGACTCCGATCCGGCTCGCGCGTTCCTCTGGTGGTGTTGCGTACCCGTGTGGGGCGTGTTCGCGGTCGCAAGCCTCAAGGCTTCCGGGCAGCTCAACTGGCCTGCGGCCGCTTACGTCACGGGCTTCGTGCTGTGCGTGGCGTGGATTCGCGAACAACTTGGCGGCGCGTATCGCAAGCCGGTCGCGCGGCTCGTCAGCTTCGGCCTGGCACTGGGCCTCGCGCTCTCGATCTTCGTGCATTACCCACTGTTGATGCGGCCCGCGCTGGTATCCATCGCCGGAGCGCCTACGGAGAAGAACCCGACGCCGATTCGCAAGTTCGATCCGACGGCGCGGCTTCGTGGGTGGCAGACACTTGCGAAGGAAGTGGACCGGATTCGCGCGCGCGTTCGTGCCGAAACAGGCGAGGAACCACTCATCGCCGGGACCGTGTGGAACATGCCGGGCATCCTTGGCGTTTACTGTGAAGGACACCCGGAGACCTATTCCTTCGGCCTGGCGATGGCCGATCGGCACTCGCAGTACGACGTGTGGCACCCGAACCCGGTGGCCGATGCGCAAGCGTTCCGCGGGCGAACGTTCGTGTTCGTGGGGGATGGACTCCCCGCAGACTCCGGTGTCTTCGACCACATCGATCCGCCGACCATCGTCACGCACACGGAAGACGGTGTGCCAGTCGCGGTGTGGTGGGTGTGGGTAGGTCGTGGCTTCCGCGGCTTCCCTGACAAGCCGCTCTACCCACGCTCCGATCGTTACTAACGCAAGCCCGCGCGCGGATTCACATAGATGCCCGGCGGCGAGAGAATGGACATTCTCTCGCCGCCGGGCGTTTTGGCGAATCCACACTTCCGGTATAATTTCCACCATCTTTCCCGCACCTCGGAGCCGCACCATGAACACCGGTCGCGTCCTGCAGTCGCTCGCGTGCGTCGGATTGGGCGTCCTCGGCGGAAGCCTCGTAACTCCGCAACTCGTCGGTCAGCCTGCGATTCCTCCACTCGGTGGGCCGCGCGCCGCGATGCCAGGGCGCGAGTGGCTGTCGGTTGCTCCGGTGGTCAATCGCGTACTGCCGGGCGTGGTGCTCATCGAGAGCCAGGGTCGCGAGAAGAAGACTGCCGGAGAAGATACCGATCCGGGTTTCGGTTCGGGCGTGCTGATTGACCCGTCGGGTGTCATTCTCACGAACAACCACGTCGTTAACGACCTCGACGCGGTGGAAATCACGCTTCACGACGGCCGCAAGTTCACGACTACCGACATTCGCCGCGATCCGAAGTCAGACATCGCACTCGTGAAGATCGAATCGAAACAGCCTTTGCCAGTCGTCGAACTTGGCGATAGCAACGCGATGGAAGTCGGCGACCGCGTGCTTGCCATCGGCGCACCGTTCGGGCTGCTGGAATCGGTCACGAGCGGGATTGTCAGCGCGAAGGGACGCAAGGGGTTGAAGCTGAATCCGGTCGAGGATTTCATTCAGACCGATGCCGCGGTGAACTCCGGCAACAGCGGCGGAGCGCTTGTCAACATGGATGGCAAGGTGATCGGCCTGACGGCTGCGATCAAGACACGCACCGGCGGTTTCCAGGGGATCGGGCTGGCAGTGTCGAGCAACCTCGCGAAGCGTGTGGGTGCCGACCTGCTCAAGAATGGCGGGGCGCGCCGGACATACATCGGTGCCAGCGTGCGCAATCTGGATGAGGATGCCGCACGCAAGGCGGGATACAAGGGCGCCGCCAGCGCCGCTGTGGTCACGTCTGTCGCGGAAGGCTCGCCAGCAGCGAAGGCCGGCGTTCTCATCGGCGATGTGATTACGAAGGTCAACGGCGTGCAGGTCCGCGATCGGCAGGAGTTCGCGAAGGTCGTTTCGACACTCCCGGCGGGGCAGACCGTGGATGTGCTTCTGTGGCGCGGCGGGAAGTTCTATCGCGGCAAGGTAACGGTTGAGGAGGGTAAGCCGCTTCCCAGGCCGACTCCGCTCCCTGGTATGGCGGCGACAACTGCCACCTCCGGGACACTGGGGCTGGCCATGACGGACTTCACCGCGGAGATGGCGAAGATCCGCAAACTCCCCGATGGGACGAAGGGCGCGGCCATCTCTGGCGTGGAACACGACAGCCTCGCCGAGAAAGCCGGGCTGACACGCAGTTGGATCGTGCTCAAAGCAGACAAGACGCCAGTCACATCAGCACTGAGCTTCGAGCAGGCGCTTCGCAAGGCCGATCCGGAGAAGGGGATTCTGCTGGATGTGCTGAAGCCAGACGGCGACGTTGTGTTTGTCGTGTTGCCAGTGAAATGAAGTTACGGTGGCAGTGGGCGTTGCGCCAGTCGGACCTCACCCAACGCCTATCCCTCATCGCGATTCCGTGCGGCCGCGCGGAGGGTGCCGTAGCCCACGGGTAGGAGCTTCGGCCGCGGCACCATAACGCCCGTGATGCCGCCGTGCGTGTCCCACAAATCGCGGTAGTTCGACCGCAGGAAGTGAAATACGTCTGGCTGTGGATGATTCGCGAGGTAGCCGCGCACCAGTTCGGCCATGCGGGAATCGTACCCTTCCTTTGAGTGCGAATGCACTGCATAGCGGCCAGGGTGGCGCCGGAGGTCGCCATCGAAGCGCGGGCTGACGTGGTACAGTTCGTGAAACACCGTCACAAGTTTTTCGCGGAATGGCTGATCGAGGAAACGCGGCAAGCAGAACGTGAGGACATAGAGCATCTCGCTTCCATCCACGAAGTAGCGCTGCACCTGATACTCGGTGTGGCCATGCCGCCGGGTCAACGCGCCGTCGCGGAAACGCAACGGCGTGACGCGAGCCTGGAGACCATAACGGCTGCGGTTGCGGCTGTGGGTGAAGCTGACGAGCACACGCGGCATCTGAACGTGACGCAGTTCCTCGCACCGCGACGCCACGTCGGCGCAGAGGCGGCGCATTCGTGCTGTGAAGTCGAACACCGCGGCGCGCGGCGCGGCGCCTGGCGGGCGGATGCCGTCGGGCACCACCCAGCGTGCGGGTAGTGGGTGCCGGGCATCCCAGCGCAGTTCCAGAGGGAGTGCTCGCGGGCGGCTATTCCTTGTGCCGATCATCCGTGCGGTAACCCATGAGCCGATGGAGGTGAGGCTAGAGGGCCATGCTAGAGCGGAACGTGAAGCGGGTCAACGATCTATCCGCCGGCTGTGTCTTCTTCACATATGTGAAATTCGATTGAAGCGGTGCGCGTGGACTGGCCGATACAGGTGGCAATCCCGGATGATCCGCGCGAGGGGCGTGAGATCGTCAGGCAACGGATTCGCTTTATGGGGTGCGGGATGCGGACCAATCGGAAATGGCTGGCGCGCGTCGCGGCCTTCGTTATGCTCGCTCTGACTTCCTCGACCGGGTGTCAGACCTGGTACGGCGGCTTGACGCTGCCAAGTGGTCGTTATTTGGACGGTCACTTCCCACAATACTTCGCACCAGACCCGTCATTCCCACTGCCGCGTGAGCTGGCCAGCATGGAAGACCCAGAGGGTGCCGCACGGCGTGCCGGCGGGCCCGCACTCGGACCGATTCCAGCGGCTCCTGGCGCGCCTGAACCAGGTGCCGGCAATCCTGGTGCTTCCACGCCGATCCCGTGATTGAGCCATCAGTACGCACTCCGAACGCCAGCAACGCAAGTTGCTGGCGTTCGTGCGTTGGAGGAGCAGACTCGAATGCTTCTGCGCGAGCGGCAGTGAGTGAATCTCTCCTCCGAGAAAGCCGCGCGACCCTTCGCCGGCTCGGCTTGATTCGGCCGTGGCCTCACGTTATTGCCCCCCTGTACCGAGCGAACGACTTCCACCACCCGGCATGGACGCCGCGACGGGGGAGATAGCGGCGAATTGGGGTCGCCCGACGTTCGGGGGAGGGGAAACATGGCGCAGGGAACGCGCGGACGGTGGATGCGAGTCGCGGCGACTGGCTTCGGGGTGCTTCTCTGCACCAGCCTGGTCGGCTGCATGAACAGCGACAAACCAAAAGACCTGAGGAAGCAGGGGCTGCCTGGCACCCCGTCGCTCTCAGCCACGAATCCCGGAGCGGCAAACGCCCGGACGCGAATGGGAACCCAGCAGTACGGCGGGCCAGGTGCGAACCTGCAACAGGGAAGCCCTACGTCGCCGGCCGCAGGGCTTGGTGCAGGGGCGACGCGATACGGCACATCTGGCACGAACAGCTACAACAGTGGCGCTCAGCCAACCAACTTCAACACATACGGTGCGAATCCGGGTCAGCCGGGTGTGATCGGGTCGCCCACGATACCTGGCCAGGTGCCAGCAGGCGCTGGCGGGCCGATTGGGGCTGCGCCAGCGAGTACGAGCCACAGTGTCGCCGGGGCGTACAACGTGGACCCGTTGCCGCCTGCACCGCCGGGCGATCTGACTTACGGTGCCGTGACGCCACCTTCAACGAACAGCGCGCCGCAGCAGTATAGCCTTAGCAATGGTGCATACGGCGGTCGGCAGTAAGGAATGTGCGATTCGTGCGAGCGCCTGGGATTTACACCCGGGCGTTCGCTTTTTCCAGCCGCTTCACGAAGCGCGCCGCGACGTAGCCCGCCTTGAAGCCAGCGTCGATATTCACCGTGCAGACACCCGCTGAGCAACTGTTGAGCATCGTCAGAAGCGCTGCGATTCCGCCAAAGGCCGAGCCGTAGCCAATGCTCGTTGGGCATGCGATCACCGGGCAATCGACCAGTCCGCCCACCACGCTCGGCAGCGCGCCGTCCATCCCTGCAACTACGATCACCACATCCGCGCTCGCGAGTCGCTCGCGCTGCCGCAGAATCCGGTGCAACCCCGCGACACCCACATCCACGATTAACTCCACCGCAGCGCCCATCACACTCGCGGTCACCATCGCTTCGCGTGCCACGGGTAGATCGCTCGTGCCAGCGGTGACGACGAAGACCTTCCCGGCCGGCGCGGGTCGCTCGCCAGGGCGTGGCAGCCAGAATGTGCGTGCGAGGCGGTCCTGTTCGGCCTGTGGGAACATCACCGCCAGGTGATCGGCCTGCGCTGCGCAGACGCGAGTGACGAGGCAGTCCTCCCCGGCTTCGGAAAGCCGCCGAACCGCACCTTCCACCCATTCCGCCGTCTTCCCTTCCGCGAATACCACCTCAGGGAAACCGCATCGTTGCCTGCGGTCCAGGTCGAGCGTTGCGAAGCTCAGTTCGGCGACCGATGCCTGGCCGAGTTTCGTAGCGGCAGCCTCTATTCCGAGTGCGCCGGTCTGCACGTCCTCCAGAAGTTCACGCAGCTCGTCGGGGGTCATTTTTTCTCTCCGTGGTGTTCCAGGTCGACCGCTTGACTGGCTGGCGAGCCGCTCGCGTAGCGAGAACCGATTCTTCTTCTGTCTTCGTAGCCGTGTGGGACCCAGGCGACGACTTGAAGGAATTTTGACTTCCTGCCAAAAATGCTCAACTTCTCAGTCGCTGGAGTCGATACAGGCGATACGGCCCGCACAGCGCGCGGGCAGATGGGGGGCACGCTCATGCAATTCGCCGCAGTCGCACTGCTGGGGATGACGGTTGGCCAGCCGGCCGGGGCCGATTACATCCCCATGAACTCGCGCGACATCGCCATCCCCATCGAATACAAGAAAGACCGCAAGCAGATTCGCCAGGTACTGCTCTACGTCGCACGCAACGGCGAGAACACCTGGTACCAGGAAGCGGCCGTCACGCCCGACAAGGATTCCTTCGCTTATCACGCGAAGGAAGACGGCGTGTACTGGTTCAAGATGGTGATCGAAGACCTCAAGGGGAATCGGGATCCGGCCGACCTGACACGCGATCCACCCGATCTGAAGATGGTCTTCGATACCACTCGGCCACAGGTGCATTTCACCAGTGCTCGCCGGAGCGGTGAAGAGATCATCGTGGAATGGCAGTTGGAGGACAAGTTCCCCAACGAGGCCGCAACAAAGGTTCACTTCCGCCCCTCGAACGATACGAAGGCGTTCTGGCGTGAAGTGCAACTCCCCGCCAACTCGCACAGTGGCGTGAAGTTCTCTTGCTTCACCACAGAGACTGTTACGGTGAGAGTCACTGCAGCCGACGTGGCCGGCAATCGTACCGAGGCAACGAAAGACTTTCCTGGCACCGCACCGGCCACGAATCAGCAAACGACGAGCACTGCCTACGCACCACCGATTCAGAACACCGGCGCGACCGAGAACAGCAGCGCGATTCCGGCTCCCGATGGCCGCGGGCCAGCAGTCACACCGCCAGTGGCGATCACTCCGCCTGGCCCTGTCGCGCCCGTTCCTCCGGTCGGGCCTGCACCGCTTCCGCCATCGCCATCGGCGATGACAACAACTCCGCCCGCCGTGGCATTGCCCGTCACGCCGGCGGCTGTTGCGAACACTCAGGCCGCTACCCAGCCACTACCAACGGTGGATCCGAAAGCACCGCCGGCGGCGCGATCGGCCACGAGCAACGCAACGCCCGCTTCCTGGGGTGCCGCCGCGCAGCCGACTGTGGAAGTCACTCGCGCACAGGTGATCAATTACGCGCGGTTCGACCTCGGCTTCGACCTGGAGCAACGCGGACCTTCAGGCATCAGCCGCGTGGATCTTTGGGTCACACGCGACGAGGGAAAGACCTGGCGAAAGTGGAGCCAGCACGACGGCAAGGGCGGCGTAGTTCGCGTGGCACTCGACGTGCGTGAGAACACGCAACTGGAAGGGAACTACGGCTTCCACCTGGTACCAGTCAGTGGCGCCGGGCTGAGTGAACGAGAACCGGCGGCCGGTGATGCTCCGGAGATGCGCGTGGTACTCGACGTAACCGCTCCGCAGATTGACCTGTACCCGCCCTCATCCGACCCGAACGCATCGGACACGCTCGTTCTCCAATGGAAGGCGAGCGACCGTAACTTCGGCAACGAGCCGATCTCCCTGGAGTGGGGAGCCACGCCGACTGGGCCGTGGAAGCCCGTCGCGCTGACAGGTAGCGAACCAGTTGTGCAGGCCACGGCGATCAACACGCCGGTCGCGAAGCGACTGGCGAACACGGGGCAGTTCGCGTGGCGCGTGCCCGCCGGTGTGCCCGCCCGCGTCTATCTGAAAGCTACAGCCCGCGACGCTGCCGGTAACGTCAAGGAAGTCGTGACACGCGAGCCGATCCTCGTGGATCTGACCAAGCCGAAGGCGAAGATCAGTGGTATTGTTCCGGCTGGCGCCACGAAGCCGTAGCTCGCGAAGCCAGAGGCTGGGTGGTGTTGAGACGCGCGGAACCATGCGTTCACACTTCCTGGCAAGGGTCGACGGACGCAATAGCACGATTCAACTCTGGGCGATCGTGCGTGGGAACTCAAAGCGCAGACGGGAGTTTACGGAACCAAATTGCTCGCAGAGTCCGGAATTCCGGTCCAGATCGCTGGTTCGATTTGCAAGAAGCCCTGTTCGTGACCTAGATTCCAGTTGCGACGTGAATTCATCCTCACGCGCAACCAGGGACACAGGGTCGCGCGATGGTTGAGAAAGCCACCGACACCTGGATAAGCGCGCCGAAGAAACTCTTCTCTGCGGCCACGCGCGAGGCGTGTCTGGTCCATATCTATCCGTCTGGCCCGACGATGGGCTGCCGGTATCCGCTGACCGACCGGTCACTGGCCATTGGTCGTGGCGATGACTGTGACATTCGGCTAACGGATCATTCCGTCTCGCGCAAACACGCCCGCATCGAGGCAACCCCTGACGGTTACCGCGTCTTCGACCAGAAAAGCCTCAACGGCACGTTCGTTAACGACAAGCAACTCGACTGCGGCACACTGCTGCACGATGGTGATTACCTCCGCGTCGGCAATTGCATCTATCGTTACCTGGCTGGCGGCAACATCGAGGCCGAGTATCACGAGGAGATTTACCGGCTCACGATCCTGGATGGCCTCACACAGATTCACAACAGCCGATATTTGAACGAATTCCTGGCGCGCGAGGTGGTTCGATCGCAGCGTCACAACCGCCCTCTGTCGGTACTGGCGCTCGACATCGACCGGTTCAAGACACTCAACGACTCACTCGGCCACCTCTGCGGCGACTTCGCCCTGCGCGAACTGGCAGATGTGATCCGTGACAACGTGCGACAGGAAGACCTTTTCGCTCGTTGTGGTGGTGAGGAGTTCGTTGCTGTATTGGTAGAGACGACCCTGGAGGGTGCAGTGATCGTGGCCGAACGGTTGCGTGAAGCTGTCCAGAATCATCAGTTCCGCTTTGAGACAACGCCAATCAGCATCACTGTGAGCATCGGCATCGCGACCACCAGCGGTGATGCGGCTGTCACACCCAAGTCGCTTCGTCAGGCGGCGGACGACATGCTCTACGAGGCCAAACGCGGCGGTCGCAACCGCGTCTGCTGGTAGCCGGATAATGGCACGGCGTTCCTTTCGCTCTTCCGCTGGCCTCTCTGTTACAGCACCGGGCTGAATAGCCGGCAGGCGTTCTCCGCGAGTCGGCCAACGAAGGGCCGCTTCGCATACAGTTCCGGATCGAGCCGCACCGACCATTCCAGGTCTTTCAAGAATGCTGCTTCCAGTGCCTGCGTCATGGCAGTGTCGAAGAACTGGCAGTTGAGTTCGAAGTTCAGGTGCAGGCTACGGTTGTCCATGTTCGCGGAACCGACGGACGCCCACTCGCCATCCACCAGCACGAACTTGCTGTGCATCATGCCACGCGCATACTGATACACCTTCACACCGGCGTCGATCATGTCGCCCCAGTAGTAGCGTGCCGCGAGGAACGGCACCCATTTGTCGGGCCGGAAGAGGCCGAGGAATCTCACGTCCACGCCCGAGCGCGCCGCCAGAAGCATCGCATCGCGTAGCCCGGTATCCGGGACGAAATACGGGCTGGCGATCCACGCCCGCTGTTTCGCGCGAATTATCGCGGCGAGGTACGTTTCGCGAATCGCCTTGAAATCGGCGTCTGGCCCGGATGCGACCACCTGCGCCAGAGTCGTGCCTGTTGTGTCATGCTCTGGATAGTACGCGGCACCTGTGACGGCCTCGCCGGCCGCGAAGTACCAGTCTTCGAGGAATGCCTGCTGGAAACCCTCCGCCGCCGATCCTTCGACGCGGAAGTGCGTATCACGCCAATAGCCGAACTTCGGGCTGAGACCGAGGTACTCGTCGCCGATATTCAACCCGCCGGAGAACGCCACGCGGCCATCCACGACAAGCACCTTGCGGTGGTTCCGCAGGTTCACCCGGAACGGATTGAACAGTGGCAGGAACGATGCCACCTTTCCGCCGTCGCGTTTCAGCCCGCGGAGGAGGCGATTGGGTAGGTTGAACGAACCGACTGAGTCGAGGAGGAAACGTACTTCCACGCCGCGCCGGGCGCAGTTGCTCAGGAGTTCGATGAAGCGGCGGCCGCTCTGGTCTGGTCGGAAAATGAAGAACTGGATGTGGACGTTGTGCTGGGCGCGTTCGATGGCCTCTGCCATTGCGTCGAACGCCTTCGTGCCTTCCGTAAATAACGTAACGGCATTGCCAGCCGTAACGGGGTAACCATCGCTGTGCTGCCCCAGGCGAGCCAGTACGTTCCAGCGTGGCGGCACTTCCACTCCTTCACCACCGCGTCGGGCGAACTCCTTGTATGCTCGCCCGCGCTGCCGCCGTTGGGCGAGTCGCCGGTGAACGCTCTGATAGCCGAAGACCAAAAACAGCAACGAGCCGAGAATCGGCAGGAGAATCACCGTGAGCGACCACGCGATGGCCGACATTGGTTCGCGCTTCAGATGCAGTACCGCCAGGAGTGCCCCCACGGTTACCACGATTTCAAACATCACCACCCAGGCGGTGATGTCCTGCCAGTACGTCGAGACAAAATCGGAGAACGACATGCGATCAGTATAGCCAGTCAAATGTGGGTTCCGCGACAGACCCCGCTTCACGTTTGGTCTTCCCCCAATACAGAGTCCATGATCGTTTCTCGCCAGGACTGGGGTGATATTGTGAAGCGAGTCGTGTTCGATCGGTTCGGGCCGCCGTCCGAGGTACTGCGTGTCGAGGACGATGTGCCAGCCCCGCCGCTGCGGCGGGGTGAAGTGCTCGTGCGGATGATCGCCAGCCCGGTCAATCCGTCCGATCTCATGTACATCGCCGGCCAGTACGGTTTGAAGCCGCAACTCCCTGCGACACCCGGCTTCGAGGGCGTTGGTGTTGTCGAGGCGGCCGGCGGCGGGCTACTCGGCTGGTTCCGCAAGGGGAAGCGCGTTGCGGTCGTGAACGATCGCGTTGGGAATTGGGCCGAGTATACGGTCACGACCGCGAGGCAGGTCATCCCTGTGCCAGATGCCCTCTCCGACGAGCAAGCCGCGAGTTTCTTCGTGAATCCTGCCACCGCGCTGGCCATGACACTGCATGTATTGAAACTGCACCGCGGCGCCTGGCTGCTTCAGAGCGCCGCGGGAGGTGAACTTGGCAAGATGGTGATTCGCCTGGGACACACACACGGCTTTCGCACGATCAATCTCGTCCGCCGGCGTGAGCAGGTGGACGAATTGAAGCAACTCGGTGCAGATCACGTCATCGTGGAAGGCGACGGCCCAGTTCCGGAGCAGGTGCGGAAATTGGTGCCCGATGGCGTGCGGTTCGCAATTGATCCGGTTGGCGGGGCAACAGGTTCGGGCGTGATCGCATCACTCGCTCATGGCGGGCGTTGCCTTCTTTACGGCTCGCTTTCCGATGAGCCGGTGTCGGTTCATCCGCGTTACTTCATCGGCAATGGGCTGCAGGTCGAGGGCTTCTGGCTCGGAGAGTGGGCCAAGCGCCAACGCATTCCGACACTGCTCCGCCTCTTCCGACACGTCGGCAATCTGATAACCGAAGGTGTGTTCCAGACGCACTTCGCGGCGACCTACTCTCTCGATCAGGTGCGACAGGCAGTCGAACACGCCGCGGCACCAGGCAAGGGTGGCAAAGTTCTACTGAAGATCGCCGACCGGTAGCGTCGGCCCGGATCGCCATGTGCAATCGCCCCCTGTTCATTGTCAGTCGCTCGCGTAACATCTCATCGCATTCGCCCTCCTTTCGGCCGGCGCACGCCGGCTCATCGCCTCCCTCCACGGTGACTCATGTTCCGACTCTCGTGCCTCTCGCTCGCGACTGCATTGGCGCTGGTGCTGCCCGCCAGCGCCGACAACGGCGCCACCTCGCCGTTCAACGGTAAGGATTTCTCTGGCTGGAAGCTCAAGAACGAGAAAGCCAGCAAGTGGGTGGTGGGGAATGCCACCATGAGTACGAAGGAACCTCGCCAACTGGATGTGACACCTGCCACGAGCCAGAGCGCGGCTCTCGTCAACGCTCTGAAGGTTGGACAGCACGGCTCGGACATCTTCACGGCAGGCAAGTACGGTGACATTCACCTTGAACTGGAATTCCAGGTGCCGAAGGGATCGAACTCGGGCGTTTACCTCATGGGTGAATACGAAGTGCAGGTTCTGGACAGCTTCGGCAAGCCAGACAGCCAGCTCGGCCAGGGCGACCTCGGCGCGCTTTACAGCGCGGCTGCGCCCAAGAAGAATGCGGCGAAGAAGCCAGGTGAGTGGCAGAAGTTCGTCATCGACTTCCAGGCACCGAAGTTCGACAAGGCCGGCAAGAAGATTGCCAACGCGAAGTTCGTCAAGGTGGAGTTGAATGGCGTGGTTCTTCACGAGAACGTGGAGATGAAGCAACAAACGCCAGGCGGGCTGACAGGCAAGGAACATGCCACTGGCCCACTGATGTTCCAGGGTGATCATGGTCCCGTTGCTTACCGGAACATCACGATCAGCGCGACCAAAAAGTGAACAGTCGCTCGTCTGGGTAGGAGAACTGGCACGCGCACGTTGAGAGAGTCGGGTGCTCTCTCGACGTGTGGCCCGGATGTTCGTCCTGTGTCCGTACCGCCGTCTGTGCCGGATATTTTCCTCGACACGTCTGCTGCTCTTGGAAGGCTCACTGCCCACAGCCCATTGCCTGCTATACACTTTCTTGAAAGCAACCCACCGCCGCCACAGCCCATCGAGACTGCCAATGACAACCGAGGCCGATTTCAAACCGGGTCTGGAAGATGTGCCGGCCGCGAAGTCCGCGGTGAGTTTCCTGGATGGCAAGAAGGCCGTGCTGGAATATCGGGGCATCCCTGTCGAGGTACTGGCGAAGGAGAGCAATTTCGAGGAAGTCGCGTGGCTACTCATCAAGGGCGACCTTCCCACGCAGAAGCAACTCTCCGAGTTCGACCACGACCTGCGTCAGCGTCGCGCGATTCACTTCCGCCTCAAAGATCTCATCCGCTGCATGCCCCCGGAAGGGCACCCGATGGACGCACTGCACGCATCCGTCGCAGCGCTGGGGATGTTTTATCCTTGCCCTCATGTGAATGATCCGGCGAAGAACTGGGACGCTTCCATGCGGCTTCTCGCCGCGATGCCGACACTGGTAGCGGCATTCAATCGCACACGCCGCGGCGAGGACATCATCGAGCCTCGCAATGATCTCGATCACGCCGGCAACTTCTACTACATGCTTTTCGGCAAGGAGCCGACGCCTGCGACGCGGAAGGTACTCGATGCGTGTCTGATTCTGCACGCCGAACACACGATGAACGCCAGCACCTTCACGGCGCGTGTCGTTGGCTCGACGCTAGCAACGCCGTACCAGACCATCGCCGCCGCGATTGGCTCGCTGTCCGGGCCGCTGCATGGTGGGGCGAATGAAGAAGCGCTGCGGCAGTTCGAGGAGATCGGCGGGCCGGAGAACGTGGTGGCATGGCTCGACGCCAAGCGCGCCGCGGATCCAAAGTACAAGGTCATGGGGATCGGCCACCGCGTCTACAAGGTGAAAGACGCTCGTGCCACAGTTCTCCAGGAGATCGCGGAGCACGTCTTCGCCGAGACGAGCCGACCCAAGAACTATGAGACCGCGCTGGAACTGGAGCGCGTTGCCGCGGGTATCTATGGGCCGCGCGGTATCTATCCGAACGTGGACTTCTATTCTGGCGTCGTTTACCAGTCGCTGGGTATTCCGATCGACGTGTTCACGCCGATCTTTGCCATCGCTCGCGCCGCCGGCTGGCTGGCACACTGGACCGAGCAGCTTGTCGGCAACCGCATCTTCCGCCCGGAGCAGATTTCCATTGGCAAGAGTGGCGTGAAGTACATACCGCTGGAACAGAGGGCATGAGCCGCCTGGCCGAAGCTCTGGAACAGATGGACTTCACTCGTCGGTATACCTTGAAGAGGGTGGACGGCGTGCCGCTGTCGGAGTGGTTCACCATCCCGCCTGGCGGCGTGTCGCACATTGCGTGGCAGGTGGGGCACCTCGCCTTTGCCGAGTACGGGCTATGCCTCGACCGGCTCCGGCCACGCACACACGCAGACCAATCGCTCATCTCCGATACGTTCCTCCTCGCATTCGCACGCGATTCCCAGCCGGCCAGCGCCACCGGTTTCACAGCGGTCGAGATTCGCGCTGTCTTTGACCGCGTTCATGCACGTGTGATGGAGGAACTCCCGACCTATCCGGATGCCGATCTCGACTTGCCGTTGCTCAAACCGCACTCGCTAGTCGCAACGCGTATCGGCATTCTCCGCTACGCTCCGCTGCACGAGATGATTCACTGCGGTCAGATTGCGCTGATCCGCCGAATGCTTGGCAACGCGCCGATCTGGTGAACCCGGCGCGGCTGTTACATATCCTGTCAGTAATGGTGGTCCGGACGTGATGCCGACCGCTGGACAACCCGAAGTACGCCCCGCCGCCTCGTTGCGAGCGCTCGCAGCGTGAGCGGATCACCACATGCAACCCGCCCCGGATGGACGGGTCTATCCAGAGTCACACATGCTCGACGCCGATTTCATCGTCAAGAATGCCGATGCCGTGAAGGCCAACTGCCGCAACCGTGGCGTATCGGAGATCCCTGTTGATCGCGCGATCGCCTTCGAGGCGAAACGCAAGGAACTGGTGCAACTGCGGAGCGAGACGGCAGCGAAGAAAAATGAGATCAGTAAGCAGTTCCCGAAGGCCAAGACGCCCGAGGAGAAACAGGCACTGAAGGATCAGGCCGCGACGTTCGACCGCGAAGTGGATGTCATCGACGCCGAACTGAAGCTCATCGCGGGCGACCTGCTCGTGAACGTGTTGCTCATCCCGAATATGACGCACCCGGCGGCTCCCGTCGGAGGCGAGGAGGCCAACACAGTCGTCGCGCAGTTCGGCGAACCCAAGGCGTTCGACTTTCAAGCGAAGGATCACGTTGAACTGTGCGAGGCGCTGGATCTCGCCGATTTCGAGGCCGGAACGCGCGTGGCAGGGCAGAAGTTCTACTTCCTCAAGAACGAGGGGGCGCTGCTCGAATTTGCGCTTGTGCAATATGCGATGCAGGTTGCTGTGAAGGCCGGCTATACTCCAGTAATCACGCCCGACCTCGCGCGTGTGGAAGTGCTCGAGGGGATCGGCTTCATGCCCCGAAACCCCGACCCTGAGAAGCGGGAAGTTTACACCATCGCGGATAGCGACCTGTGCCTCATCGCCACGGCCGAAATCACACTGGGCGGCATGCACCGTGACCGGATCTTCGATGAAGCCGAACTGCCGAAGCGATACGTCGGACTGTCGCACTGCTTCCGCACAGAAGCCGGCGCCGCCGGGCGCGACACGCGCGGTCTTTATCGCGTTCACCAGTTCACGAAGGTCGAGATGTTCGCCTTCTGCACGCCGGAAAACAGCGATGTCTTGCACGAGGAGATTCGCGCACTGGAGGAGCAAATCTTCCAGGGATTGGGTCTGCCGTTCCACGTCATCGACACCGCGACCGGCGACCTCGGCGGTCCGGCGTATCGCAAGTACGATCTGGAAGCGTGGATGCCCGGCCGTGGCAATGGCGGTGCATATGGCGAAGTGACGAGTACGTCGAACTGCACCGACTTTCAGGCGCGCCGGCTTGGCATTCGATACAAGGGAAAGGGCTTCAAGGGAACACGCTTCGTCCACACGCTCAACGGTACGGCCGTGGCCTGCACGCGAGCACTGGTGGCGATTCTGGAGAATTACCAACAGGCGGATGGCACCGTGTTGATCCCCGAAGTGCTGCGTCCCTGGGTCGGGAAGGATCGCATTGAGGCGAAGAAGGGGTGAATCCGTGAGTGGGGGGGCACAGGGAAACCGTGGCCCCCCCCTGAGATCGGCATCAGTCCTTCGGCTTGCCGTCGTACTTCTTGGTCATGGCCTCAAGCTGCTTCTTGAGGTTCCCATCGGCGGCGGCGATGGCTTTCGCACCTGCTGCCTTGGCCTTTGTCGTGTCACCTGAGGCGAAGTACGCTTCGGCCAGGAAATACAGTGGGATCGGCTCTTTACCGCCGCTCACCTTCACGCCAGACTCTGCGGCCTTAATGGAGAGTGCGAGCAGTTCCTTGTTGCCTTTGGCATCGGGGCCGCGCAGGGCTGACGATACCGAACCCAGTAACCGGTCGTCGCCGGACTTCTCGCCCTTGGCGATCAGTTGTTCGGCGCTCTTCATCGCTTCGTCAATCTTCTTGGCTCGCACCAGCGAACTCAGACGCGGCCCGTTGAAGTAGGGGATGCCTGCCAGTTTCGGGTGTTTTTTCTCGAAACCGGCCAGTTCCTTCAGGAAGACATTTGGATCCTTGTCGCGAGTGGCGCTGAACACCGCGGATACTTCTTTCTCAATATCTTTCAGCCCGTCGTTGTCAGTGTCGGTCCACTTACCCGACACGACCTTCGGCAGAACGGCATCGAGGTACATTGGGTGGCCGATGTACGCGATCTTCCCTTGCTTGTTCACGACGAAGCAGCACGGAATGCCGTTGCGCCCGGCAGCCTTCATCCAAGCGTTGTACGTTTCGCGATCGTCGCCATACGCGAAGGTGTAACCGAGTTTCGGTCCACGCTTCTCGACCATCGCCGAAACCTTTGCCTGCGTGTTGTTTGGGTCCTTCGCCGAGAAGCCGATGAACGTGACACCCTGCGATCTGTACTCGCGCTGCAGTTCGCCCATGTGCGGCATCATCACGATGCACGGACCACACCACGTCGCCCAAAACTCGACGACGTACACCTTTCCTTGTGCGAAACCTTTCACCTCTGCGCCCTGCAGCCACTTGGTGGCAACCAGTGGCGGGGCCTTGTCGCCAACCTTCAGGGTTGGTTCCTTTTTCTCGGGTTGTTTGGCCTTGATGATCGGCGTGGGTTTCACGTTCTGGGCCGCGACTGCGGTCGTCAGTCCGACCAGCGCGGCGAGAGTCAGTAGCTTCCGCATGGTGCATCCCTCTGGGTTTGTGGAAGAGGCAACCAAGAGTGTACGGCAAGTCGCGGAACAGGAAAGCTAAAAAGTTGGGGCGAACGAACCCCGAACCCAGAGCCGCCCGGATAGCAGCCCGCGGAGGTACGAAATCTCTCCTATTTGCGTGAACCCTTCCGCGACGAGCAGCGGAGCGGGATCGGTGAGCCGCCGCGCCGAGAGTCGCGCCGCGACACCGAAGAAGCCGTATAGCCCCGCGAGTAGGAACCGCGCGGTCAGTCGCGCGGCGCCGGAGTGCGGTACGCGGAAGTCGCCGTCTACCCAGAGAGCCTCCGGCGCGCATTTCATTGCCACCCGCCGGACAACCGCTGCGAGTTCCGCCGGCCGGAAGCAATCGAGGAAGAAATTCGTGACCACAAGGTCGTAGCCGTTTGCCGGGAGTGGGTCGATGCGAGCATCAGCGAGGATGAACCGCGTGCGTGCGGCCGCACCGGGGATCGCTACGACCTGCTGGCGTGCCAGCGTGATCATGCCAGGACTGATGTCAACACTGTCTACCTCGATCGTCTGATTGAAGCGAAGTAGGTCCGCGAGAAAACGCCCATCGCCATCTCCGAGCACCAGCGCCCGACGACAATCGCCGAGTTGGTGCAGGTGTGCAGTCCGACAGGAGTGCAAGAGATTGCCGAACGTGAGCCGTTCAAGCGTGCGATATGCCGGCGCGAGCCGGTCGAAGGAGGGACGCGGATTCACGAGCAGACCGCCACGAGTAGCGGGGAGAGGAGCGCCACATCGGCCAGCACGCGGGCAGCGCGGACCGACACACGCGCATGGATTGCGTGGAGCGCCAGAAGCGCCGCCGCGCTGGCACAGATGGCTGTTCCCACAGGTCGCGGGGCGGCCAGGACCGGTGTGAGTGCGGCGATGCCGGCGAGAGCCACGAGCCACTTCGGCGGCGCGCCGAGGCCGCGCGTCTCCCACAGGCTGATCAGCGCGCAGTTCAGCCAGCATAGAGCCGCGAACGCGATCACGCCCGGCAACCAGTCGATCTGCGATGCCTGAACGATGAGCGGGATCGACACACCTGCCGCGAACACAATCCCCACCGAGATTTCCTTCGCCCCGCGGTCGAGCACGCTTTTCGTTCGCAGGAGGTGAACCGCGGCGAAGTAGCCAACCGCAGCGCCCAGAACAATGATCCCGACACGGAGGTGCTCTCGCGGAAGCGCAGTGAAGGCGACCACGGCCGCGCCAAGAATCGCTGCCCCTGCCACGACCAACCAGGCGAGCCAGTTTCGGCCTGCGACACGATGACGATCGGAGGAGGTGATGCCGCGTCGGGCATCCAGGCTGCGGTCGATGAGGTAAGCCGCCCACACCATCAGGGCGAGTTCGGCAGATGCGGCTAGTGGTACTGCGATACCTGCGACCGAACCGAGGAACACCTGCCATGTGACCGCCACAGCCGGCGCGTCGAGCGCCAGCAAGTTCGGCCAGAGCCACCAGGGGTGGGAGTCGTTCACGGTGGTTCCGCAGGAAGGAAAGGGCGTCCGTGTGAATCGTAGTAGGTCGTGTGGCGGCGGCGAGTCGGGCTTGTGATGCAGGCTCACCACAGGCTCTGTTGCGACCGGCGAATCGGATGCCAGCGATCGGGCGAAAACGCCTACCTGGACGGGGTGCGCCAGCAAGTCCACATTCGCGGGAGAACGAGGATGCGATGGAGATTGCGATCAGGGCGCGAACATGAGTTAGTGGGTCGGCGAGTGACGGTGAGCCAACCGAAACGGATCGGGTGACTCAGGTTGTCGCGGTCGAGGGTACGATGACTCTCCCACCTCCCACTCCGCAGCCGGAATTGCACTGACCGAAGGGACGGGTCACGGGTGGTTCGCACGGTCCAGATTGCCGACACTTCATGGAATCGCCAGGAGGCGGAAGGGCCGTGCTGCGCGATTAGACACTTGCATTTCCAAAATGAGCCGTTATCAATCAATGGAACCGGCACAATCCCTGCGTCGGTCAGGACTCCTTCCAGTGGGGTAGTTCGGGCCAATCGGTTCCGAAACCTTCCGCTTGCGTTGGGGTTCACTTGCTTGCCCCGCCATGGCGATAACGGTGGGAAATCGCTCAGCACAGAGGTGAGGAACGCACCGGCGCTTTGGACTCATACTTGCCTTCGATCCAGTCGCCTCCCCTTCTGTCGCACTGCCAGTGAACAACGTGTCCTGGCAACGTCCCTCGTTGACCGCCGCCACAACTTGACCGAAACGTGCGTTCGGGGCGCACGGACCGACTGGTCGGGATTCACTCCCGCTGCTCACCACAGCGCGACAGTGTCTCTCGCAACGGTCGCGGCGTGTTTTTGTCCTACGAAACGCACAGACCAGTTGTACGCGCGGATTCATTCCGCCCTGCTGCACTCATACATCCACCGCGAGAGGCATCTCCGATGAACTGGTTCAAATTCTTCCGCCTTGCATCCTCCTCGAAGCACAAGATGCGGGGAGTCTGGCGGCCGAATCGGTCACAACTCGTGCTGGAAGGACTGGAGGACCGATCGGTTCCTGCTACCTGCATCTGGACAGGCGCTGATGTCCCTGACCAGGACAACAACGCCGACGGCGATACCGTTGATCCGGGCGAGAGTGGCAACCTTCGATGGTCAGATCCGCTGAACTGGGCGGGTGGACTGATTCCCGGTTTCGGTGGTAGTACGACGGACGATGTGATCTTCCCAGACACGGTTCCAACGTTCAGCAAGAACTATGGCGGCGTGGATGGTCCCAACTCGTTGATGGATCTCAACGTCACCATAAACAGCCTTACTATTGCGCATTCTGGCTACCGGATTGTCGATTCTGCCCCGCAAGAGCCGGTGCTGGGTCCTGTGCCTACCATCCCTTCGCAACTTAGAACGCTCACGGTCACCGGTTCGATCACATACACGGGATCGCCTGATACCACAGGCTTCCCGCAGGGAAGTCGGGGTTATAACGGTATCAGCGAGGCGACGTTTCGGACGCAGTTGGCCCGTGGTGCCAATAGCGAGCAACCGTTCGTGACGCTTCAGCCCACAGGAACGCTGATCTTCGGTGGGCATATCAGTACCGCGCCGACGCTTACATCCATCGGGATTGGCAAAGAAGGGCCAGGTACACTTTCGCTGGGTGGTACGAATGACTTCGATGGTGTAGTTGAAGTTAAAGCTGGCACGCTCGTTGTCACCTCCAACCAGGCTCTTGGGAGCACGAACGTAGGCACCTTTGTTGCCAATGGCGCCACACTGACTGTGAATACGGCGAACCTATCAGAGTCGATCCAGATCATGGGAACCGGTGTAGGTGGTGCGGCCCTCAACGGTGTCGGTGGAATCTCCGGTGGTATCGCGCTGACCCCCTCGGCGACGATCGGGGGTGCACTGACGATCACAGGCGTGGTTTCCGGCTCAGGAGACTTGACAAGCACCGGTTTTCTGACACTGGCGAACGCTAATACCTACCTTGGGCAGACGCTGGTCACGTCCGGCACACTGACGATCACCCACAACGATGCCCTCTCTCCTGGCAATCTGACGCGAGTCAGTGCCGGCGCGACACTGGAATTGTTGGGTCATCGGGTCGTGGATGATGAAGACCTCTACCTCAACGGCGGTACACTCCTTGCCAGTACCGCACGCGACGGAAGCGTGTCGGACTGGCAAAGCCCGATTTACCTTTCCGCCCCTTCCAGCATCAGTGCCGACGAGACTGCGGCTCTCATCCTCAGTGGGCCGCTCGCCAATACCTCCAATAGCTTCACGGCCAGCTTGACGAAAATCGGCAAGGGACAGGCGTTATTCCCGAACGCCAACCCGGACTTCCACGGCGACATGATCATCAGCAACGGCATCCTCATCATGCCACGTGCCGACGTACTCGGCCCGGCAACCTCCGCCGGTCAAGTGGGCGACCCACTCACAGGTGGGTCGATCATCGTCAACTACGACCTCGCCACCGCGACCGGCGGAACGCTGCTCGTCACCGGTCAGTTCACGAGCCAGAAAGCCGTGACCATTCGTGGCATGGGCTACAGTGGCTTTAACCCCGCGACGCTGGTGCTGCCACTTCCTGCGACACCCACTCCCACAGGGAAACTGACCGGTGCAGGGGCGCTACGACTCTTCCAACCCGCGACAGGGCCGGCCACCACGATCAAGTGGAATGCCCCCATCACTGTTGGTACCACGGCCGACCCGTCTGGCAGTACTGGTGTGATCTTCGGCGACGCAGGTACATCTCTGACGGTCAATGGAATCATTGGCGGTGCCGCGGGCCAGAATCTTCAGAAGGCTGGGGCCGGTTCACTGAAGATTACCAATGCCAACACGTTCCTCGGAACTCTGACACTCCTGGACGGAACAACCACCATCACGAATAGCGAGGCTCTGGGCGGAGTCGGTGGCGACGGTACGGTTGTGTCGTCGGGCGCGACGCTGGCCATGTCGGATGGCTTGACTGTCGAGGACGAAACGCTGACACTTTCCAGCAAGTTCGGCGTCCCGGCGACACTCCAGGTCGGGAAGGGTGCGAGCCTCTGGACGGGGCTGGTCAACCTTGTGGGCAACGGCTTCACAGGCATTACTGGCGAAGCCGATATCCTGGTGACGGATCCCGCAGCAACGTTGACATTCACCAACGTCGTGAGTGGCGATGCCAGACTTCGTAAACTTGGCGACGGCGAATTCCGGCTCTATGGCACGCAGGCGAACACCTTCATCGGCACCCTCCAACTTGATGCTGGGCGTGTCGCACTGGGTAAACCCAACGGCGTCAATGCGCTGGCGGGAGACCTCGTGATCGGTGACGGTGTAGGGGGCAATAGTGTTGATCGGCTCCGATTCGACGCATCCAACCAGATTCCCGACAACTCAAAGATCCGGGTGAACTCGTCGGGGTTCTTCAACCTCAATGGCAAAACCGAGACTGTCGGTCCCCTGGCTCTCCAGGGAGGTGAAGTTCAGACCTTTGCCGGTTCACTCATTCTCAGCACGGATGTGACAACGCTGGGCGGTCCTGATGCATCCGTCATAACGGGCAACCTCTTCCTCGGTTCTACTACACGAACCTTTAACTTCCTCCCTGGCCCGGCTTCTTCGTTTGCCTCCAGCGCCAATCCTGCGGAATCGGGCAAGGTCGTGAGGTTCACCTTTGATGTGGCGTATAACCCTGGTGATCCGATTCCGACCGGAACCGTGGAGTTCTACGACGGCATCACGCGCATTGGCACGACAACACTCGGTACCGCGCCGCCTCCTGGCCCGAACACCGTTCGGGCCGCGTTCCAGACCACATCGCTCTCTGTTGGTACTCACATTATCAGTGCCAAGTACCTGGGCGATAGTAACTACTCGTCGCTTTCTGTGGAGCTGGCGCAGCCGCAACTGATTGTTAACCCGCCTGCATCACTGTCGCTCACTTCCAGCGCCATTCCGTCGCTACCTGGCCAGGACGTGACGTTCACGTTCCAGGCCGCTGGCTCGGCCATTGACCCGATCCCGACCGGCTCGGTGGATTTCTTCGACGGAGCGGTGAAGCTCAACGCCACTCCCATCGCTCTCGCTGGCGGGGTTGCGACGATCACCACGAACACTTTGACCGTCGGGATGCACACGATTGTGGCTGTCTACACTGGTGACTCGTCCTACTCCGCCAGTTCGGTGACGCTCGCCAACCAGCAGGTCGGCTCACCTGCGATCATTCAGGTTTCGTCCAGTGCCGACCCGGTTCCCGCCGGTTCCAATGTAATCTTCACCTTTAATGCGAGTGGCGAACTCGGCACTCCCCAGGGAACCGTAACCTTCTACGTGGATTCGATCCTACCCGCCAACCAGATTGGCACCCCCCAAACACTCACCGGCGGCATCGCATCGGTCTCCACGAGCACACTTGCGGCTGGCACGCACGATATCATTGCCGTCTACAGCGGCGACACCAATTACCTCCCGGGTCAGACGAACCTCGTTCCCCAACAGATGGTTGGCACACATGTAGTGCTCCAGATTACTTCCTCGAAGAACCAGTCCGTTGACAAGGAGAGCGTGACATTCACTGTTACCGCGACTGGAAGCAATGGCCCTGTTACCGGCAGTGTCCAGTTCTTTGACAACGGCACGCCACTCGGCATCCTCACGGCGCTGGCGGGTGGCACTGCCACGACAACTTCCACCACGCTTGCAGTGGGGAACCACACCATCACTGCGTCCTACATGGGTAGTGCCACTTACCTGCCCGACACAGTAATGCTTCTCCCGGGCCAGTCGGTGATCGCAACGCCAAACCCGTCGAGTGGAACGATCTTCGCGGCTGTCTCGTCCGACAATAACTCGTCTGAGTCAGGCCAGAATGTGACGTTCACTTACACGGCGTATCCAGCCAGCGGTGGCGCGGCGGCGACTGGGAACGTGCAGTTCTCATACTCCACCACTGGCCCAGGCGGTACCTTCCTGCCCATTGGTGGTGTCCAGGCACTCGTGCCAGGTGGCGGAGCGATCTCAACGGCCCAAGCGAGTTCTGCATCGCTTCCCGTGGGAAATATCACGATCAAGGCGACGTACTCCAACGGGAACTACGGTAGTGGTGATACCTTCCTGGCGCCGGTCCAGATCGTCAACAATCCTCTGGTAGCTGAGCTGACGTCGAACCAGAACCCGGTTCCTCCTGGCAGTTCGCTGACGTTTACCTTCAACGCCGTCTTCCCCGCTGGCGGTCCAAGCCCTGCTACCGGCGCGAATGTGCGGTTCTTTGATGGGGCAATTCAGATCGGGTCCCAGCAGTCGCTCACTGTTAGTGGTAACACGGCGACAGCCTCGGTCACGACCAACGCACTCACGGTCGGCACGCATACGATCACGGCCGTCTACTCCGGGAATAACAGCTACGCAGCCAAGACGGTGACGCTCACGCCATCCCAGATTGTCGGGGCGCCACCGGCGATGATGCTTTCCTCGGACAACAACCCAGTGATCCCTGGTGGTCTGCTAACCTTCACCTTCACGGCCACGCCGCCTGCCACGGGCGCCGTGCCGAGTGGAACCGTGACCTTCTTTGATAACGGTGTCGCGCTCAGCACGCAGACTCTGACACTGGGTAGCGCCTCGTACATCACCAACAGCCTGACCCCGGGCAGCCACGTCATCACGGCGACCTACTCAGGTGACCTCGACTACGTGGGTGGGACGGTCTCTCTACTGCCGAATCAGATAGTCAACGACCCCCCGGCAGTTCAACTGACCGCGGACGTGAACCCGGCTCTCGTGGGCCAAACAGTCACGTTCACGACACAGATTTCACGGAAGAACCTGACCGACCCAGCGCCGACGGGAACCGTGACCTTCTACAACGGCTCCGTCTCCCTCGCTAACCAGATCGGCGTTCCTCAGACGGTTTCTCTTGGCATCGCTCAGGTGTCGACCAACACGCTCCCACTCGGTACGGACACGATCATCGCGGTGTATAGCGGCGACACGAACTATGCAGCCCAAACGCTTTACTACACACAGACGATCACTCTCACGCCGGTCCCGGTATCGCCGCCTCCAACGGTCGTGGCCAAGTCTGATCCGCTCCTGGTGGTTAACTCGCCCATCGCTGGTGGGCTGGGTGCCGGTATCATCAAGACCGGCGTCGGCTCGATGACGCTCAACGCCGCGAACACCTACACCGGCCCAACCACGATCAACGGAGATGGTGGCTCGCTCGTCCTGGGTGTGAACAACGCCCTGCCAGATACCGCGCTGACTATCAAGGCAGGTACGCTGGATGTAAATGGGAAGCAGGATGCCGTCGCGTCGCTCACGGGCACGCTTCCAGGGATCATCAATCTCAACGGAGGCAACTTCACTACGGGACTGGATAACTCGTCCACAACCTATGGTGGAGCAATCACTGGTACGGGTTACTTCAGAAAGGTGGGAACAGGGACCCTCACGCTGGCTGGCTCAAGTCCAACGTACACAGGCACGACAGTCGCATTTTCCGGCACACTGTTGGTACTGGCCAATCAGGGCAACGCGGCGGTGATCGTCCGCAATGGGGCGACGCTGGGTGGAACAGGCCCGGTCGGCGATGTGAGTGTTGATGCTGGCGGGCGTCTCTCGCCTGGCTCCAGCCCTGCGATCCTCACCACGGGGGCCGTCACCCTTGTCCCAGGCTCACAGTTCATCGTCGAAGCCAACGGTCCCAATCCGGGGACTGGCTACGACCAACTCAACGCCACGGGTAACGTCAACCTCAACGGCGCGACGCTGGACTTCCGCCCCGCCCCGGCGCTTGCCATCAACGATACGTTCGTGATCGTGAAGACGACAGCAACTGTGACTGGAACCTTCGCAGGTCTGACCAACGGGCAGACCTTCATCATGAACAACCATGTTTACCAGATTGTGTACACGGCTCAGGATGTGACCATCACACTTGTTGGGCTGCAGTCGAGCATGGCACTGACCTCGGACCTGAACCCGGCACAGCCCACGCAGACAATCACGTTCAGTGCCACGGTGACGCCGACCGTACCAGGCCCGGTGCCCGCAGGTACGGTTTCCTTCTACGACGGTGCGACTCTGCTTGGGAGCGGCACCCTCAACGGTTCAGGGGTTGCGACTTACGCAACGACACTGGCCACCGGCACACACACGATCACCGCGAAGTTCCAGTCCGTGACGTCGCCGACAGCACAGTATGTGGCACCGGATGCGACTCTTGTTCAGTCGGTGACCGTGCTTTCGACGACGACCATCGTGGCGGCGCAAGGCCCGGTCTATGCGGGCGCACCGGCCACGTTCGTCGCGAGTGTGGCACAGGTTTCGGGTCAGCCGATCCCGACCGGAACGATCACATTCGTCGATCTCACGACGAATACGGTACTGGGTGCTGCTGCGCTGGATGCCGCAGGGAACGCATCGTTCACCACAACCGCGCTGCGGCCCGATGTGAGCACCGTGCAGGCGGTCTACTCCGGGAATACCTTCTATCGGGCCAGTTCTGGCACTGTGGATCAGGTCATCAAGACCAATGAACGGATCGTGACTGGCACTGACACCGGCACAGTGGCCACCGTGCTGGTGTACAACGCACTGACTCGCGGTCTGATTCGTGAAATCCATCCGTTCGACGCCTACACGCTGGGGGTGAAGGTTGCCACGGGCGATGTGAACCACGACGGTTTCGCCGACATCATCGTGTCAGCTGGCGCAGGCGCTCCGGGCGGGCACGTCAAGATCTTCGACGGGAAGACGTTTGGCGAGATTGCGAGTTTCTTCACCTTCCCAGGCTACAACGGTGGGGTGAACATCGCCTCTGGCGACGTGGATGGTGATGGCTACGCTGACGTGATCATCGGTACGGCCCAGGCCAACGATCACGTGAAGGTGTTCTCGGGCCACGGGTTGACCACTGGTGCAGGGCCAACCGCCAGTACGCTGATGAGTTTCTTCGCCTATGGTGCTGGCAACACGGTTGGTGTCACGGTTGCCGCCGGCGATGTGAACGGCGATGGCCGTGCCGATGTGATCACTGGTTCGGCTACATTCGCCGGCCACGTCAAGGCATTCCAGGCGATGACGGGGCAACTCATCGGCAGTTACTTCGCTTACGGCGCCGGTTACCTGGGTGGAATCAACGTGGCGGCCGGCGATGTGAATGGCGATGGTCGTGCCGAGATCATCACCGGCGCGACCAACGCTCCGCACGTCAAGGTGCTGAACCTTGCCGGGCAGGAACTGGCCAGTTTCTTTGCCTACCCTGGCAGCCCGTTCGGGGCACGAGTCGCATCCACGGACCGCGACGGTGACGGCAAGGCCGACATCATCACTGGTGCTGGCGGCTCGGCACCGCATGTGAAGATCTTCAACGGGCAGACGCTGCAACTGCTTGACAGCTTCTATGCGGTTGCGCCGGGCCAACCGGTGCCGGGAACGGGTGTGTTCGTCGGGGCCAGCGACTCTGACTCCGTGATCTGAACCGATTATGGCTCAACTGGCGGCGATGCCAGTTGAGCCATGACTATCCTCGGTTGGTGTGGTCGGGCGATACTCACCCGGCCACGGTAAACTTCACGCTTTCGATGTCGCACTGGCCGCCTTTCCTGAAGGGGCGCGGCATCGGTTGTGCCTGTCCTTTCGCATCAATGGTACGGCACCGCAGGATATATTCGCCCGCGGGTTGGCCGGGAAGCAATGCCGCCCAGTGCGCCTTCGCTAGACGCATTGGCCACTCCTTTGGCTTTCCTTCCGAATCGAAGCCGAACGCGCCCTTCAGTAGTTCACCATTCACATCGCCGCCCCACTGTTTGGGTGGCGGAAGGATCGTCGCATCTGTCCACGGTGCCGTGGTGAAGTATGGATCGTCTGACTTCACGCCTTTCCCAGCGGGGCTGATCCACACCTGTACTTTGGCCAACCCCGATATGCCGGCCTGTGCATAACCCGTCACTGCTAGTGGGGCGTTGGCCTTTGCGCCGTGAGGAATGTGCAGCGTTGCGGCGAAAGTCTTCATCGGGCTGTCGAGGTCGTTGTTGCCGTTGGCGTAGGTGTCGTTGGCGTGGGAGATATTGCTGAGAACAATGTGCGAAAGCCACTTCACGCACTTGAAGCCATAGTGTTCTGGCACAACGACACGCACAGGGCCGCCGCGTTCAGGCGTGAGCCACTGGCCGTTCAGTTTGTAGCAGGCGATGACAGGTGGGAGTCCGTCGTAATCTTCGAGAACGCGGCCCACAGGCAACGAACTGCGGAACATCTGCTTCGGGTCGTCGTTGTGGTAGCCGTAGTAGAAGATGCGGCGAAGATTCGCCGTTGGCTTCGCCAGCCACACAAGCCCGCGCAGCGGCACACCCTCCCAGACACCCATCCCCAGCGGGCAGCCGATGTTGAGACACGTCATCAACTTCGCGAAACGCACCGCGTGTTTCTTCCCCAGTTTCAGGAGTGTGTCGAAGTCGATGGCGGTATTGGCCGTCTTCGTGAACGACTTCCCGATGGTTGCGCGGTGTTCGGGGTCGGAGATGATCTCTAACTTCCACGACGTGCGCGTGAGGCCAACCTCCTTCCGCTTTGACTCGGAAAGCGTGTGTGGTACTGGTCGGCCGCGCGACACATCGCCGAACGCGATCGCCGGTGTGAAGTAACTTTCGAGTCGCTTGAGTACCGGATCGAGTTCCGGTGGCAATCTGGCTGGGGCGCTGGCCGCGAGTGACGAACCCGCTGCGAGTGTCGTCCCGGCGCGGAGGAAGAATCGCCGCGAGAGTTCGTTGTGCTCCGCGAGAAACGCTTTCGCCTCGCTCATGATCGGTTCCTTCGTACACCAACGGTTGAATCGCTTCGATCATAACCGGGAGTACGACTGATGGCAGCAAATGTTTGTCGCTGGGGGATTCTGGGTGCCGCGAACATCGCCCGCAAGAACTGGAAGGCGATCCGGTTCGCGGAGAACGCGACGCTCACTGCTGTTGCCAGCCGCGACCCGGCCCGGGCGCAAGAGTGGATCGACGCGAACCAGACCGAGTGTTCCTTCCCCACGTCGCCGACCGCGTGCGGATACGACGATCTACTGAAGCGCTCCGACGTGGACGCAGTCTACATTCCACTGCCAACCGGCGTACGGCGCGAGTGGGTTGTGAAGGCGGCGCATGCTGGTAAGCACATCCTCTGTGAGAAACCGTGTGGCCAGGACGCGGGCGAACTTCGCCTGATGCTCGATGCCTGCCAGACAAACGGCGTGCAGTTCATGGACGGTGTCATGTTCATGCACGGCAAGCGACTTACACTCCTGCGCAGCGTGCTCGACGACGTCGAAACGGTGGGCCAACTTCGCCGGGTCGCCACGCAATTCAGTTTCGCGGCCGGCGACGACTTTCTGAAGAGCAACATCCGCGTGAGCGCCGCGACGGAGCCACTCGGCGCGCTGGGCGATCTCGGCTGGTACAACATTCGCTTCTCGCTGTTCGCAATGAAGTATCAGATGCCTGCGAAGGTTTGTGGCCGGATGCTGACTGCGCACCCCGACGGCGTGCCGCTGGAGTTCTCGGGCGAGATGTTCTGGCCGACTGGCATCTCCGCGTCGTTCTATTGCTCGTTCAACACAGAATTGCAGCAGTGGGCGCACCTCAGCGGCACGAAAGGGAGCATTGCCGTACGGGATTTCGTGCTGCCGTACTATGGATGCGAGTCCGAGTTCATCGCGGATCGCCCGGTGTTCAACGTGAAGGGGACAAGTTACCACTGGGAGAGTCACCCGAAGCGCTTCGCAGTGACGGAGTACAGCGATGGCGCTCCGGACGCACAGGAGACGAACATGATCCGTACCTTCAGCGGCCTGGTACTGGGTCAGAAGGTTGATCCCTTCTGGCCCGAGGTTGCGTGGAAGACGCAGACCGTGCTCGATGCCTGTCTCGCGTCATCTCGCACGGGTGGCGCGATGGTGGAACTGTAAGGCCGAGTGGTGCGTGGCCGGTTCGCGACTTCGTGGATGATCTGCGAAGCCGCGAACCGGCCGCTCGCCAGAGCAATTACTTCTGGGGAGTTGCTTGAGGCTTTCCGAAGATTGTTTCCGGCTTCCGGTACTCGGTCTCCACTTTCTCACCATCGAGATCAATCTGGAATGCGCCTGTCGGTCGTCTGAACTGAACGCCATCCACCACGATCACGTCGCTCACGCTCAGTCCCTGTGTGACGGTGTAGATACTGTCGGTTTCGTTGCTGATGGCGATTTCACGTCGGTGTGCCACGCCGGTCTTATCGACGACGTAGACGCACGGCTTGTCGCGCGGCGAGAACACCGCACGCTGTGGGATGATGAGGGCATTCTTGAGTGTGTGGTGCATCACCACATTGCCGCCCTGACCGTGGCGCAACAGACCATCCGGGTTTGCGAAGTCCGCGCGGAGGGCGATGCGCCCGTGGTCATCGAAGGTGGTTCCGATTGCGGCGAGTTTTCCTATCTGGGGGAACAGGCGGCCGTTCCCCAGCACGAGTTCGGTCGGCGTTCCCAACTTCATCTCCTCCGGGTTGGTCATGTATGTGAGGTATCGAGCCTCAGACATATTGAAGTAGACCCATACGTTTCTGGCGTTGGATAGCGTCGTGATCGCGTCGCCCGGCTTGACGACACTGCCAGCCTGTCGTTGCAGTCGGCCGATCAGCCCATCGAACGGCGCCTTGATCTCCGTGGACTGCAGTTCCGTCTTCGCGATCCGCGCTTTGGCTTCGGCCCTGGCCAGTTTCGTTGTGGCCCGTTTCACTTCCTGAGGAGAAACGTCCAGTTTTTTGCGTAAGTCGGTGGCGTTGGCGAGTTCGGTTTTCGCGTGCTCGACATCCACGAGTGCCTCATCGTATTTCGCCTGGTAAAGCGCTGGCTGAAGTTGGAACAACAACTGACCCTGCTTCACGGTCTGGCCTTCCTTCACCAGGGCTTTCGCGATCGTTCCCGGAACGAGAGCCGCCACGTTGAAGTACTGCTGCGAGTGAACCCTGGCGGTGTATCGTTCCGTTACGACAACATCTTTCACAACGGGGTTGGTGACCCCAACAACAGGGCGTGCCGGGTTGAGTGGCGTTGCCGTCTCTTGACTGGCTTGCGCGTCCGATCTCGGATCGCTTCGAGCCTGAACCTGCCGGAACACAATCACTCCCCCGACGACCAGGCAGAGAGTTGCAAGCCCGACCGCCCACAAGCGGAATCGTCGCTGCTTCATGGCACTGCACCCGCGAAGTGGAATGGTAACGTGTCATATTACCGGGCGAGGTACTTCTTCGGAACCTCTGCACCAGCCACATACATGAGCTTGGCGATCTTGCACATTTGATAGACGTTGATCCGAAAGTCTGGGCATGTGCTGACCAGACAGTAGGCATCGGTTGGTGTGAAACCGTACTCCGTGATGAGCCAGTCCATGAGGTTGAACGTCGCGGTTTCGACGGCGACCTCCAGTGGTTTGTCCGCGAAGATCGAGACGATACTCTCAGCTTTCTCGATTCGCATCCACGGGATGCGTTTTTGTTTCAGCAACTCCAGCTTCACTCGAACGGTGGCCTTTGTCTCGGCTGCGGTGCCTGTAAACTCGGTGTCGCCCTGGCTGGCGTGAACATCTCCCAGGTAGAACAACGCGCCGGGGTGGTACACCGGCAGGTGGATGCGGTTGCCAGGCGCCGCATCGCGAATGTCCAGATTACCACCCCACGGCCCCTGTCCGTCAATGCTGGTAGCGACTTCGCGGTCGGGGCAGACACCAAGCGTGCCGATGAACGGTGTGATTGGCCACTGAATCGTGTCGCTGAAGTGCAGGATTCCGTCGCGTGTGGTTCCACTTGGTCCGGGTGTGTGTCGGAAGATTTTTGTGGTGTAGTCGCCTGAGAGTTCCGGCCAGCGAGTCGATTCGCCCAGCGGCCCGCGCCGCGGCCCGATGGCGACCCACGAGTAATCGTCAACCACAATGTCTTCAATGGTAACGACGACCACGTCGCCACGCTCCGCACCTTCGAGGCAGACCGGGCCGCCAATGGGGTTGGCCTGTGGAGGGGAGCGGTCGAATCCGGGCCGCTTGCCTGGAATGGCCTTGTCGGCTGGTGATTTGAAGAAGCCCGTGCTGGCATCGTAGGTTTCGATTTCGAAGCTCTCGCCTGGCCGCACGCGCAGAAGCGGTTCATCGCGCCAGTCGAAGGCGTACTTGCGCGATTGCTCCCGCGGAATGCGTTGCATGATGGAATCTCTGTGAGTGAACTGATTACGGATGGAGTTGCGAGGCCGTCTCGCCGCTCGCACCGACGGCCTTCTGATTCGGCTTCAAGCGGCCTCTGTTGTCATTCCCCCAGGGCTTTTCCATCCAGTCGTCTATCGGCGGCTCCGGTTCGCAGGCCAGTTGTGGGGTCAATCCAGATCGAGTGCGCATCGCCCTGACCTGCGGCGCTGATCGTGTGGCCCATCGCCTTTAATTTCTTCACCAGTTCCGGGTACTGTTTCATACCCTCGAACTTTGCTGTATCGGGGAGCCACTGGTGATGCAGACGCGGAGCACCGACGGCCTCGCCAATCGGCATGTCGAACTCCAGTACGTTCAGCACGACGCACAGCACCGTGTTGATGATCGTGCGTCCGCCGGGACTACCGGTGACGAGTACCGGTTTGCCGTTCTTCAGCACGATGACGGGTGTCTGGGAGGAGAGCATCCGCTTACCCGGCGCGACCTGGTTGGGCTTGGTGCCAATCAATCCCCCGGAGGTGGTCACCCCTGGCTTCGGGTTGAAGTCGGTCATCTCGTTGTTGAGCAGATAGCCCGCGCCGCGAACGACAACGCGATTACCGTAGCTGTTCTCCAGCGTGTAGGTGTTGCTAACCGCCATCCCGCCGCTGTCAATCACGGAGAAGTGTGTCGTGTGGTTACTCTCACGGCCCAGAGTAATCTCCGGGGCAAGCTCCTTGCTCGGTGTCGGCTTCTTCGGGTTGATGCCGGTGGCCAGTTGCTTCGCGTAGGGCTTCGCTGTGAGCCTGTCGGGGATCTTCGTGAAGTCCGGGTCGCCGAGATACCGAGCGCGATCCGCATAGGCACGTTTCATCGCCTCGATCATCAGGTGCATTGTCTCTGGCGACCAGCGGCCGAGTTTCTTGAGGTCGTAGTTTTCGAGGATGTTGAGCATTTCGGCCAGCGCGATGCCGCCAGAACTCGGTGGCGACGGTCCATACACGTCGTAACCGCGAAACGTGGTGTGAATCGGCTTCCGCTCGTTGGCCCTGTACGAGGCGAGGTCGTCCTTCGTGATGAGGCCGCTGCCGGCCTGCATTTCCTTTGCGAGCAGCCCCGCGAGTTCGCCCGTGTAGAAGACGTCCGGTCCCTTCGTGGCGATGAGTCGCAGTGTACGGCCGAGGTCCTTCAGCATGAGCGTGTCCCCGGCTTTCCATGTTCCCCCACCGGGCTTGCCATAGACACGCTTGAACTCGACATTCGTCGTCCTGGCGTCGGCGAGAACGCGGTTGAGGCTACCTGCGAGCGCCCCATCCATCGTGAAACCCTTCTCAGCCAGTTGTGCGGCCGGGGCCACAACGTCCTCCCAGCGGAGCTTGCCGAACTTCTTGTGGGCCAGCGCCAGCCCTCGAACAGTTCCGGGCACGCCTGCGGCCTTGTGGGAAAGCCATGTGACCTTGCCATCGGCGAAGAGATCGACCTTCGCGGCGGCTGGGGCAGTCTCACGATATTCGAAGCAGGTCGGCTCCTTGCCAGGTGCGGCGACCATCATGAAGCCGCCGCCACCGATGTTGCCTGCCTGCGGCCATGTTACCGCCATCGCGAACGCCGTGGCGACCGCGGCATCGACCGCGTTGCCGCCTTTCTTGAGAATCGCCAGCCCCACTTCTGCGGCGGGCGGCGACACGCACACCACCATACCGCCCTTCGATGTGATGGTCTGCGACTTCGGCTGCGCGGCAGCAGGAGAAGTGAGAAACGCGAGTAGGAGAAACAGCAGGAGTGTGCGGAGCATGGGTGAGGGTTCCCGTGTGTTCTCGTTGAGTATCGCTGTCGTTCACCGTGAACGTGCCCGCCTGGCCATTATTCCGCGCGCAGGGCAGCCGAGCTTTCGACGCCGAGGTTCTGGTAAATCTGGCGTGTCGCATCCGACCTGTTGAGCGTGTAAAAGTGTATGCCGCGAACGTTGTTATGCAGGAGGTCCGCGCACTGTTCCGTGGCCCAACTGATTCCCACTCGCGTGACGGCATCGTCGTCGGCGCAACGATTGATGGCGCGCTGGAGCTTCGCCGGGAATCGCGCCCCGGCGGCGAGTTCCGCCATTCGCACCATGCCAGCCTTCGACGTGATCGGCATGATCCCTGCAACAACGGGCACCTTGATGCCGGCCAACTCGCAGCGATCACGGAAATCGTAGAAGTCGCGGTTGTCGAAGAACAGTTGCGTACAGATGTAGTCTGCACCGGCATCCACCTTGCGCTTGAGGTGGTCCATCTCCTGCAAGCGGTTCGGGCAACCCGGATGCCCTTCGGGGAATCCTGCGACACCCACTCCGAAACAGCGGCCGTTTGGTCCGGGGTGCGATCGCACGAACCGCACCAGTTCGTCCGTGAAACGGAACGCATCCTTCGCGCGATCGTGTGGGATCGTCTTGGGGGGATCGCCGCCGAGGGCCAGGATGTTCTCGATGCCACTTGTCGCGTAGCGGTCGAGTATCGCTGTCATCTCCTCCAGGTTGTGGCAAACGCAGGTGAGATGCGATACCGCAGTGAGGTTCGTTTCTCTCTCGATGCGGACCACCAGATCGTGTGTGCGATCGCGCGTCGAGCCGCCTGCCCCGTATGTAACGGACACGAACGAAGGTTCCAGCGGTTGCAGCGCCGCGATGGTGCGGAACAACTCGTCGCTGGCATCGTCGGTCTTCGGTGGGAAGAACTCGAAGCTGAAGGTTGTTTGATGTTGTGCAAAGATGTCTTGGATATGCATGGGAACAATAAGTTACGTACCGACCCGGATTGAGTCGCTCATGAAGAGTTTACCCGAATCGGACGAATGCGACAGGTGATCTTCCCAGGCCGAAGTGACACATAGTGTCACCTCAGAGCCATCAGTGCAGGGAATCGCGGGATGATGCTTCCGGCACTCGGTACGAGCTTCGTGCCAGGGGCAGGGGTACTTGTGCCATTCGGCCGCACGAGCCGTGGCTCGCGCGAGAAGCGGTCGAACTGGAATGTCTGCGACGCGCCTTGATCCCAGACCAGATTGCCTTCTTGTGTGCCAGCTTTCACCGGTAGTTCGATTCTCAAGTCATTGCCTGCAAGATAATTCAGCTTCACCATTCCCTTACGCGACAACGGATAGAGTGTGACCTTGCCGTGCGTGTCGCCCTTGCCAACCGTAAACGTCACGGAGGCGCGCGGCTGTTGGCCGTTCGACACCGTGACTGTCAGCGGCCCGGCCGGCTCCACGCGGTCCAGCCCCACTGTCAGGTCGAGCGGGATGGTGAGCTGGAAGCCTTGCAGATCGAGTACGAATGGTTTCGTGTCGAGTTTGGTGAGGAACGCAGCCAGTTCCGCCACGGGGTCGGCCGCGGTGGGCGATTCCAACTTCGCCAGGAAGTGCAGCAGCCGGCTCCAGTCGCGGAAGGGTGGGTCCGCGAGTTTCGTGGCTGCTTTCTTCCAGCCTGCCGTGGTATCCGTTGCGTTGAGCAACTTCTGGACGTGGTGCACCCCGGCATCGAACGACTTCGCGAGATGTTTCGCCAGTTCTGTGCGAGCCGGATCAGGGAAATGCCACAGTTCCCACCGAGTGTAGCCGCCGGGCAGCGGTGGCGGAGGATAGTTCCGTTGAAGGGCCGCCCATCGTTCGCGGGGCAGCGCCGCGGAATCGACCCCGGTGCCAGGTTCGGGCAGTGCCAGCACCGGAGGCGGTCGGTTGGTGCCAGTCGTCAGCCCCAGAGCATCGGCCAGTGAACGGAGATCGAGCAACCGGTCGCGGGCTTGCTCCCAGTATCGGCGTGTCTGATAGACTTCGTCGAACTCGTAAGGCACGGCGTAAGTGACTGCTTCACCGCGAGCGCGTTTGAGCGACAGTGACCCGGGAATCGGTTTGATCAGCGGCTCCGGCGGTGTGGTCCCCTTCGCCGTGATTGTGTCGATGCCCTTGAGCCATTCCGCATCGAAGTTCCGCGTGAGCATGTGTGCGGTCGCCTCGCGGTCGAGTCCGCGGTACCAGTCGGTTAGCCCCTTCTCGGCGGCACAGATCGCAGTGCAGTCGGCCAGCCACTTCGCATGGAGTTGCGCGGCCGGCGTCTCATCCCATGCGTATTCCGGTGGGAGCGCGAGAGCCGTTTTCAGCGCGTCGCAGATTTTTTGTAGGTCAGGAAGGTTTCGCGCGGAGGCCGGCGCGGTAGCGTCGGCGAGCCTTATCCGGTAGGCGCGGTAATCGTCGAACTCCTTGAGCCGGCTTTCGACGAACTGACGCAGATCGGTGTCGAGTTGCGGGAAAGCAGGATCGGAAGCGAAGCCGCTCAGTGCGTCACGGTAACGTTCGATCTCCGAATCAGCGAGGCGCACAGCAGGCGGTGGCTCGTGCGCAGTGTAGTTTCGCACTCGGTCGGCGAGGCTTGTGTCGCCCTCGTGGGGTGGGAAGAATGTGACGGCCGCCAGCGTGCCTGTCAGGAGCGTGAAGCCGGCCAGGGCCAGACGGACGGTCCACTTGAGCCGCTTATTGGAAGCATGAACGCGGTCGTTGTGGGCCTTCGCCTCGGCGAAGCAGTCGCGGAAGAGTTCCGCTACCCCGTAGGGCTGGTTGGGTGGTAATTCCGCGTGAGCCACTGGCGGACGGCGTACTGCGGCGGGCATCACCGTCAGGTCGATACTGCCGAATGAGAGATAGGGCGACGCTTCGCCGGCTTCGGGTGCCGCTTCCTTCAGAAAGTCGTCGAACGCCTTCCATGCGGCCTCGCCACGATCCTTGACCCGCGCTTCCCAACTTGCAGCCGTGTCGCCGGCGCGGGCCAGCCTGTCGCACTGTGTCAGCACTAGAAAGACCGGAAAGCCGCCGACCTCGCGCGCATCGGCTTTCGCTCGACCGACGATCTTGAGGAAGCTGCCGAACTCCTGAAACGCCTCGTGAAGTTCCTCGTCGGTGGAGGCCGCGTCGGCCAGGAGCATGAGCGAATCGGCCTCGGCGATCGCTCGCGCCACCGGGCTGTTGAGAACGTGCTGGGTGATGGCTTCCGGATGGTCGAGTAACGCCTCGGCGGCCTTGCCGTCACAGTCGTCGAGTATGACGGACATCGGCTCGCCGAGTGTGCTTGTCCCCTCGCGCCGCGGACGCAGACGGATGTGGTAACTGACCAGCTCGCGCTGGTTCGGTTCCAGTCTTCGCCCCTCATAGACAGCATCGCGAATGCGCGGCAGTTCTGTCGAGGAGTGGACGACCTCGCCACGAAGCGTTTCCCCTTGCGTCTCGCCAGCTTGGAGGAGCGCGCCAATCAGCGCGGATTTGCCCGCGCCGCGATGACCGAAGAGGAGCACGCGAGGGGCAGTGGATTCTTGTGGCGGTTCGGGAGATGCCATGTTCGCGCGCCTGCGTCACTCAAAGCGGTTGAGGATTTTTGCTTCCTGCAACCACGCAGTCAGCCTCTTGATTTCCGGATGCGACGGCGAGAGCACCGCCCCCTTGAACCGGAAGATTAGTACGGGTTCGGCCTTTGGGTTTGCCTGCTGCCGCCCGGCGACGGCATCCTTGAGTTGCGGGAGGCTCTTCGGGTCGGGATCACCTTCAACGAGAAAGAACCGCCCCTCGTCTTTGCGGTCGGGAGTCACCTCGCTGCCACCGAGGATGGTGATGTGAATGTCGCCTGGTGTGGGCTTGGGGGGAATCTTCGGCTGGGGTGTTTCCGGTTTTTTCTCTTCCTTTGGCAGATTCAGCGTTTTCTTCCCCTCGTCCGGCGTGGAACCTTTCTGTTGCCCCTCGCCACCGCGACCGAACATCCCGTTGCCACCCTCGCCGAAGAGGATCATGGCCAGAAGGACGGCCACTGCGATGCCCATGACGAGCGCAACTGCCTTCTTCAACTGGAGCGG
The DNA here is from genome assembly GCA_964422915.1 of uncultured Frigoriglobus sp. Classification (GTDB taxonomy): domain Bacteria; phylum Planctomycetota; class Planctomycetia; order Gemmatales; family Gemmataceae; genus Gemmata. The sequence goes on from CAYRDG010000001.1 coordinate 168,992, forward strand.
AGCCTTCTGCGCGAATACCCACCGATCGAGTGCCCACGCGATGACGGCACCAAGAAAGTAACCGACCAGGAAACCGCCGCCAACGGCCAACCCCTTCACGACGAGTGCTGCAGCGCCCTCGGCGCCAACACCCAGTCCCAGAGCTAGCAATGGGTCGAACATGGGTGCCTCCCGGCGGACGAGGTTCGTTCTCAACTTGCTCCGCGGACGGATTGCCGGTCACTGGAACTTGTGCGGTACGTTGCGGAACCACGAGTTGATCTCGTCTTCCTGCTTCTTGGTCGGGAAACCGAGTGGGTTCTCGGGGTAAAGGATCAGGAAGAGATTATCTCGGACTCCGCCACCGGCGGTCGCGACCGTGCGCTGGCGTTCGATCAGGCGCAGTGCATCCTTCTCCGTGCGAATCTCCTGCCGATCCGGGTCGTAGTAGTACAGCGTTCCATCCTTGCGATCAATGCGAAGCACACGCACGCTGAGATGGTCAGCCACACGTTCCTGCGCGGCCCGCTCCATCCGCGCGATGCGGTCGCGAGCTTCGGTCAGTTCGCGTTGCAATTCGCGCACATTGTCTGGCAGCGGCACCTTTGGCGGCACCTGTTCGGCTGGCTCGCTCGCTGGCCCGTTCACCATCGGCATCAGCAGGAAGATGGCGAAGAGCAGGATGAGAACGTCGATGAGTGGAATGAAGAACCGCGTGACGGAACGGCGGGGTGGTGAGAGCATCACTTCCCCCCTGGTGCCAACGGTGAGTCGGGCGGTGGCGGAGCCGGTGCGAAGCCCGCCAGTGAGCGGATCAGATCGCGTCCTACGGCCACGATCCAGATGGGAAGGATGTTGATGAATGCCATGTAGAGGCCGCCGCCGGTTGCCGTGATCGCAGGGCCGTAGGCGTGGATGATGTCCTGCGGCGTCACGCCGGGCTTGATGGTCGTGAAGGTCTGGAGGATCGCGATGACAGTCCCGATCAGACCCAGCAAGGGGAACCACTCCGCACCCTGGGCCAGGTGGCTCAGCCAGCGGTCGGTGCGCAGGTCGAAGTCGGTTTCCTGCCAGCGAAGCGCACGCCATGCGAGGCCAACCTGAATGGCGAAGAGCGTGAAGCCCAACCCCAGGATGATCCAGTCGATGGGGGACGTGCGAACGCGGTCGAGGTAATGATTGCGAGCATCGGCCGGCACGGCCGCGAAGAGTAACGCCGCCGCCAGGACCGGGACTGTCGCGAACACCAGAGGCAGGACATTGTGAATCCACAAGCGACGCAAGAGCGAGCCTCCCACAGGGGGGTGTTCATGCCTGAGTGGGCCGCGCTCGCCTCCGGCTCGCGGCGAAACGATCACTGGTCCTCGTACAGCCAGGCGGGCATCTCGCGGAGTTTGCCATCGCGCCCGACGCAGGCGAGTGTCGAGGTCGCTTCGCAGAGCAGGGCTCCATCGCGAAACACTTCGTATTTGTGCTCGATACGGATCGGGCTGGAGCGGGTCACGGTGGTGCGGATCGTCAGCACGTCATCGTAATGGGCCGGAAGCTTGTACTTCACCTCCATCCGGGCCACGACGAGGAAGTATCCCTGATCCTCCAGCTCCTTGTACGACGCTGCTCGATCGCGCAGCAATTCCGTGCGCGCCTGCTCGAAGTAGACGAGGTAATTCGCGTGGTGCAGAAGGCCCATGCGGTCGGTTTCTGCATACCGCACACGGATCGCAATCTCGCCGGTTTGCATTCGCGGCACCTTGACTGGGAACTTATTTGATGAAGCCCACGCGGTTCGGGGGCGGGTATGCCGGCCAGAAGACGAACACTGCCTTGCCGAGCATCAATCGCTGCGGGACGGCGCCCCACTCGCGGCTATCGGAACTGTGCGCGCTATTGTCTCCCATGCACATGTAGTGGCCGGGCTGGACATAGTAGATGTCTGGCCGTGCAGAGGAGTCGCCGTGGTTCTCCTTCGTCGTCGTGTAGTAGATGTCACGCTTGATTTGAATGTTGCGAATGCCTGGCACTGGCCCGCTCGCGCCGATACTCGCCGGTGCGTCGATGTCGTTGGCGCGCGTCCATCCTTGCTTGGCCACATCCTCGGCGTCGTAGTCGGTCGTTTCCACCGGGTTGTAGTCCGCATCCTTCCCGAAATCGATGCGTTTGTCATCTACCCAGACCCAGAGCCGTGCGTCCACGTTGGCGAAGCGGATCTTGTAGGTTCCCTCGTTGACCTTGCACGGTCGCGACGGAGTGCCAAACTCGGTCCCTCTGGGGCCGATTCGCCGGAGCGTGACCTGTCCGTTGCCGAATGTCGCCTGGAAACGACTGACGCCACGTGACAGTTCAAGGGTGACTTCCGAGCCTTTCGCGATCTCCGCCTCGCATTCCAGGAACAAGTCGCCGACCCAGAGATTCTCTGCCGAACCCGTGGGTCGGCTGGCGTTGTAAGCCAGGAAGTTATCGACAAAGCTCGGTTTCTGCTGCTTGAGCGTTTCCGCATCTGTCGGCGGCACAGGGTCTTCGAGTGTGGCCGGGGCAGTCTTCCACTGCAAGTTGAGGTGTCGGTAACGGATCCAGTCGGTGCGGCCGGTACCGTTGTGGGTGAAGGAGCGAGGCTGTTTCGCGTTGTCGGCGGTCCAGTGCTCCGCGCCCTCCGTGGCATGCCATCGTGGTGCCACCACGCCGGCGAGGTCCGCGGCGTGCTTGTCGTTGTCCCACACAAGCCGTCTGTCGGCCAGAACCTGCCCTTCATTCTTGCGAATCATGGTGAAGCCTGGCCGGGTGGGGTCGATCAGGTGACTCTCGATCAACGGCTTGACGAGGTTATACTGCGCGGCCGGGAAGTCCTTGATCGGCCCTGGCGGGAACCCGGCCTGACGCGATGCCTCGAAGAGTGTCTCGGCGTGGCCGCTGTTGTTGTACATGTACTGTTGTTGCCACACATCAAGTGGGTTGTCCGGGCGTGGGAAGTCGGCCCCTTCGGGGTATTCCAGCGACTGAGTTACAAAGAGATCGCCGCGGAAGATGGCAATCGTCTCGCCGCCGAAGCCCATCGCCCGCTTGATGTAGTTCGCGGCGATGTGGTTCTCCTGAGGATTCCTGGGGAACTTGAAGACAACCACGTCGCCGCGGTGCGGTTCGCGCAGGTGGTAGAGTGGCTTGAGAACAAGCACGCGGTCGCCGCTACGGTTCTCGGGTCGCTTGGAGAGGTTGCCGATGTCTCCGTGGAAGCGGCAGTTGGGGCAGATATACTTGACCACCGGTTGTGTGACACGCGGTCCACCTCCTGGTCCAGGTGCTCCTTCGACTTCGTCGTGTGAGTTGACCGGAAACTCGCATCCGCACTTCGGACAGGTCACGATCTTCTGATAACCGTACAGTGTCTCGGCCATCGACCCGGTGGGGATGACGAACGCTTCGGTTACGAAGAGTTTCAGCAAGAGTACGAGTACGACGACGAATACAACCGTCTCGACCACTTCGCGTGCCGGGTCGCGGGGTTTCTTTCTGTCCCTGGACTCGGAAGTCGGAGTCGCGGTCGCGGCAGTGGTCATGCAGACCTCATCTTGGTCGGGCCGGGTGGCGATAACAGTTATTCGTCCGCACTGCGTCGAGATTCCACACCCAAAGGGGTTGCTCAGTGCAGCCAGCGCAGGCGAGACCAGTCGAGCGTCTGGAAGGCGCGGTCTCGCCCGCCCACGCCCACACGACCGAGCTTTAGCGGCTGATGGACGAGGAATGGTTTACCAATGAAGTCGTCTTCCGGCACGCCTGGCGACGGCCATTTCCGGCTGTCCTGCGAGTTGCCGCTGTTGTCGCCCAGCACATAGTACTCCGCCGGACCCAGGACAACGGGGTGCCGCGTTCCGTGTTCGCCATACTGCGTATAGTGGATGTCGCGCGACAGTCTGATGTTACGAACGGTCAACCGGCAGCCGCGTGCTCCCAACTGGAGCGGTCTGCGGACCTCGACCCGTTTCGCGGCCGCTTCCAGGTCCGCGGACGGTATGACTTCCCTCCCATCAATGGCGAAGGACACACGCCGATCCACGAACGCGAACTCCAGCGTGTGCGTGCTACCCGGTTCCAGCGCGATACCGCCGATCGAACCGAGTGCGCCATGTCCCTCGCGGACAAGCTGGGCATGTCCCTTGGCTTTCGCCCCCACCCGAACCTCAGCCGCGACCGCATCGGCGCCATCCATGAGCCGGCAGGCGAACGACGCCTCACTGCCGGTCGTCGCTGCCGCGACTTCGACTTCACACGTCAGGATGAAGTCGTGGACCGCCGGGAACTGTCCGAAGTGGCGCGGTGCTCCGTCGTAAGCGTTCCATGCGCGTACTGGTTCTTCACGCAACTCGTCCAGGTCCCAGTTTCGGTAGGTAACGGCCGCGACTGCCTGCGGTGATTCACTCGCGTCGAGTACCAATGTCCCTTCCTCGGTCCGTGGCTCGGCGATTTTCGGACCCGGAACATCGGCTGGCAACCTCGGGTCAGTCGGTGAAGCCACTACCCAGCGATCATGCCAGCCACCAGGCTTCGGCATGTAGGTCATCTCGAACACCGGGAGCATTGTTTCGCGAACTTCCGCCAGCCCCTTGCGCACGATCTGGAAATCACCATGTGGATCGGCCATGTACACATCGCCGTCGATGATTCTCAGTGTCTCGCCCGGCAATCCGATGAGCCGCTTGACGTAAGGCTTGCCGTTTTCTTTCGGATCCGTGTCCGGACAACGGAAGACGACCATCTCCCAGCGCCGCGGCCTGCGAAGGCTGTAGATGTTTTTGTCGACCATAAGGCGGTCGCCGCTCACATCCTGGTCATTCGCGAGTGAGAAGTGGCGATTGCAGTTGGGGCAGGCGACATGAGAGAAGAACTCGGCCACATTCCCGCCCGTCGGTCGGCCGACGCGCACAGGATAGCCGCAGCGGGGGCAGGGAGCTTCGCGGTGATGGCCAATCAGCGAGGGTGCCATACTACCGGTTGGCACGCCGAATGGTTCCACCGCAAGCGTGCGAACAAACAGAAACAGACTGGTGAACCCCACGACCACGAGCAGTAGGACGCGAAACGGACTCGCGTGGCGGACAAGTTGCGGCGTGGAGTGATCCATGTCACGACGTTCTCAGATGGACCACGAAACCACCCGCCTTCGTGTGCCTGCCCCCGATGAAGGGCGAGCCGAACAATCTCGCCACGTCACTCGTCCGATTCCAGTACCGCCAGGAATGCCTCCTGCGGCACTTCGACTTGCCCGATCTGCTTCATGCGTTTCTTCCCCTCGGCCTGCTTGGCCCAGAGCTTGCGCTTGCGCGTGATGTCGCCACCGTAGCATTTCGCAGTCACGTTCTTACGCATCGCCGCGATGTTCTCACGCGCCACGACACGCGCCCCGATGGCGGCTTGCAACGCCACCTCAAAGAGGTGGCGGTCGATCTCCTCGCGGAGTTTCTTGAGAATGATGCGCCCACGGCGCTCGGCGTTCGAGCGGTGGACGATCACGGAGAGCGCATCGACTTTCTGGCCGTGAACGAGGATGTCCATCTTCACCAGATCGGCAGACTTGTAGCCGAGCACCTCGTAATCCATCGTGCCGTAGCCGTGCGTGACCGATTTCAGTTTGTCGTAGAGGTCGTAAATCACCTCCGCGAGCGGCATCTCGTACACGAGGATGACACGCTGCTGGCTGAGGTACTCCGTTCGCACGAACGTGCCGCGTCGTTCGGTACACATCCCCATCAGGTCGCCAATGTTCGTTGCCGGAATCAGGAAGCTGATGCGGACGATTGGCTCACGGAACTCCTCGATCAACCCCGCGTCTGGCACTTCCTGCGGCCCGTGAACCGACACGACTTCACCATTCCGTTTCTGAATCTCGTAGGTTACGTTCGGCGCGGTCTGGACGAGATTCAGGTCGCTATCCTGTTCCAGTCGTTGCTGGATGATCTCGCGGTGGAGCATACCAAGGAAGCCGCAGCGGAATCCGAACCCGAGGCCATCGGAGACTTCAGGCTGATAGGTGAAACTGCTATCGTTGAGTTTGAGTTTGCCAAGCGCCTCGCGCAGGTCCTCAAACTCGTTATTGTTGACTGGATACAGCCCGGAATAGACCATCGGCTTTGGTTCCTTGTACCCCGCAAGCGGTTCGGCTGTGGGGTTGGCCGCTTCCGTGACCGTATCGCCGATGTTGACGAACTCGATGTTCTTGATGTTGGCGGTGAAATAACCGACCTGCCCGGCGGAGAGGTCGTCGCACTTCTGCATTTCGGGTCGGAACTGGCCGATCTCGGTGATGGTGTATTCGCGGCCGGTTCGCATGAGCTTGATCTTCTGCCCAAGCCGGATCGCACCCTCCATCAAGCGGATGTAAACGACTACACCCTTATAAGTGTCGAAGTGGCTGTTATAGATGAGGGCTTTGAGCGGTGCGTCGGGCGTACCGGGTGGCGGCGGCACGCGTTCCACGATCGCCGCCATGAGGCTCTCCACGCCTTCACCTGTCTTGCCGCTGACACGCATCACGTCGTCGGGTTCGACCATCAGTGCCTGTTCCATCTCGCCGATGACGAATTCCGGACGAGCGTGAGGCAGGTCGATCTTGTTGAGTGTGGGAATAATCTTGAGGCCGGCGTCCATTGCGAGGAAGGCGTTGGCCACGGTTTGTGCCTGCACGCCCTGGAACGCATCGGCCAAGAGGATGGCCCCCTCGCACGCCGCAAGGGAGCGACTCACTTCGTAGTTGAAATCGACGTGCCCTGGCGTGTCGATGAGGTTCAACTCGTACTTCTGGCTGTTGTGCTGGTAATAGATCGTGACCGGGTGCATCCGGATGGTGATGCCGCGTTCGCGTTCCAGGTCCATGCTGTCGAGCGTTTGAGCCTTGATGTCACGCTCGGATATCGTGCCCGTTTTCAGCAGGAACTGGTCGGCCAGCGTACTCTTGCCGTGATCGATGTGAGCGATGATGCAAAAGTTACGGATATTCGCGGTCGGCGTCGGCATTCGTTCGGCGCTCTGGGTGTCTGGCGTGCCACGGAGTTGTGCCGCCGTGGCATCACTCTCATCCTAGCACTGTGAGCAAGTACTGAATAGGCCGCGCGCCGTTGACCTTCGGGCCGTTTTGGTGATAGTGAAAGCATTGCGAGTTGCCACGGTATGCGCCTGAATCGCCCGCACACGGAGCCGCTCATGCTCAAGCTCACCCCTGCTCTTCTCCTGGCACTCCCTGCGTTTACGCTGGTCGGTTGCAAACCCGACGCCGGCCCGACGCCCACCTCACTGGCTCCACCTGCCGCAACGATGGAGGTGGACGTCACGCCAGCCAGGTTCGAGCAACTCGACGCAGCCGTGAAGTCACATCAGGGGCACGTCGTGCTGATCGACTTCTGGGCAACCTGGTGTGGCCCGTGCGTCAAGAAGTTCCCGCATCTGGTCGAGACACACAAGAAGTTTCGCGACAGGGGCCTGGTTTGTATGAGTGTGAGCCTCGACCCACGCGGCGAGAAGGACAAGTACGACAAGGACGCAGTGCTGAAGTTCCTCAAGGACAAGGGAGCGACGTTCCCCAACTTCGTCCTGCTTGGCTACACGACAGACGGGGAGAAGATCGATAAACATTTCGGACTGGAAGGGTCGATCCCCTTCATGGTGATGTTCGACAAGTCAGGGCGCAGGGTGTGGACGAGTGAGGAGAAACAACTGAGCAATGAGGAACTGGACAAGCTGATCGAGGAGCAACTGGCGAAGTGACGGGCATAATAACGGACGCGGCGGAGTGACTCCAGGAGGAGCCGCCCCGCCGCGTTGACGTTTCGACTTGCTCAGCTGCTGACCGGAGCGACCGAGGAGCCAACGAAGGAGAAGGTGCTGCTGGCGTTCTGGCCGAGGGTGGTGATGGCGGCGATGCAGACCACGACGATCAGCGCCAGCATCACGGCGTACTCAACCGCCGTCGGGCCGTCTTCTGCCTTCAGGAACGAAACCAGGTTCTTCGTAATACCACGCATCGAACTCTCCTAAACCGGGGTGGTGTAAGGTGGGCCGCGAACGATGTGTTCGGGCTGTTCGCTCGGACCTCGGAGGGGGCCACAGCGACCACACCCTGTACCTAGATCACGCGCACAGTCGATGCAAACTGCCAAATCGTTTTTTTCCCACCAATCGCGCCCGAAATTCCGCTATCAGGAAAACTCGCCCCGGAACATTGGCTGGGAGCGACTGCGTTCGGATAACACCGGTGTAGTGCGCCCGTTAAACGACCGCGAGGTTCTGCCATGTCGGATGGATCGAATCGTACCAGCTTGACCACCACCGGCGGCTCCGGCCGCGCACCCAACCGCGCGATGCTTCGCGCCGTCGGATTCACGGATGCAGATTTCGACAAGCCCGTTGTCGGTATCGCGTCGCTCTTCAGCGACATCACCCCCTGCAACGCACACCTCGATCGGCTCGCCGAGAAGGGGCGAGAGGGGATCCGCGCCGCCGGCGGCGTACCGCAGACCTTCGGTGCGCCCACCGTTTCCGACGGGATTAGCATGGGGCATCGCGGGATGCGCTATTCACTTGTGTCGCGTGAAGTGATTGCCGATAGCATCGAGACTGTCTGTGGGGCGATGAACCACGATGGCCTCCTCGCCTTCGGCGGTTGCGATAAGAACATGCCAGGTTGCGTCATGGCGATGGCGCGGCTGAATATCCCCAGCGTGTTCGTCTATGGCGGCAGCATCATGCCAGGCGTGGGGCCGCACGGCGAAGACGTGGACATCGTTTCCATCTTTGAGGCGGTTGGGCAGTTCCAGTCTGGCAAGATCGACCAGAAGACGCTTCACAAGGTCGAATGCTCGAGCTGCCCCGGCCATGGTTCTTGTGGCGGCATGTATACGGCCAACACAATGGCCAGCGCCATCGAAGCGATGGGTCTTTCGCTCCCGTATGGCGCGTCGAACCCCGCCGTGACTGCCGCGAAGGAACGCGAAGCCTTCCTCGCGGGGCAAGCTGTTGTGCGCTGCATCGAGAAGAACATTCGGCCGCGCGATCTCATCACCCGCAAGAGCCTGGAGAACGCCTACACGCTGGTGTTGACACTCGGCGGCAGCACGAACGCCGTTCTGCACCTCATGGCCATCGCGCGCGAGGCTGGCGTGCCGTGGACACTCGAGGACTTCGATCGACTCGGCACCAAGGTTCCGCATCTGGCCGACCTCAAGCCCGGCGGCCAGTACGTCATGTTCGATCTCTACCGCGTCGGCGGCACGCCCGCGGTCCTCAAGGCGCTCCTGGAGAAGGGCGTGTTGCACGGCGATTGCCCGACCGTGACCGGCCGCACGCTGGCCGAGAACCTCGCGGAAGTGCCGAGTGTGTTCGCCAAACCGCAGAAGGTTGTGTTGCCATTCGAAAAGCCGTTGTTCGATCACGGCATCATCGTCGTGCTGAAGGGGAATCTCGCGCCGGATGGCGCCGTGGCGAAGGTCGCGGGCCTCAAGCAGCGGAGCATTACCGGGCCAGCGAAGGTATTCGACGGCGAGGAGGCGTGCTTCCAGGCGATTCAGTCGCGGCAGATTGTTGCCGGCGATGTGGTGGTGATTCGTGGAGAAGGGCCGGTCGGTGGGCCAGGAATGCGCGAGATGCTCAGTATCACCGGGGCACTCATGGGGCAGGGACTGGGCGAGAGCGTCGGCCTCATTACCGATGGCCGCTTCAGCGGCGGCACGCACGGCATGGTGGTTGGGCATGTCGCACCCGAAGCATGGACCGGTGGCCCGATCGCACTGATCCAGAATGGTGATAGCATCACCATCGACGCTGACAGCAAGGTGCTGACACTGAACGTGCCCGATGCAGAGTTGGAGGCACGGAAGGGGAGGTGGAAACACCCGCCGCTGCGGGTTGAACGTGGCGTACTGGCGAAGTACGCGAAACTCGTGAAGCCGGCCAACGAAGGCGCCGTGACGGGATAAGTAACGGCATCGCGGCAACGCCAGCCGCGCGACGCTGCGCGGCCATCACACTTCTGTAAGCGAGCGGACTTCTGTCCGCTCGCTCCATGAACAGATCCCAGCGAACCACGTCCCTTCTTCCTGTGTCAGTGGATTTGGCCATGCACGAGTTGTTTGAACACACTGCCGACCTGGGACTTCGGGCGACCGCGCCGACCCTCGACTCTCTCTTTGCGGAGATGGCCGCGTGCCTCGCCTGCGCGATGGTCGAGGAACCGGCAGTCGTACAGCCCGTGGTAGATGTGAAGATCGAGATCGCAGGTACGAACCGCGACTTTCTCCTCTTCGACTGGCTCAAAAGCCTACTGATGCAGTTCGACGAGGAACACCTGCTCTTCGCCTCGTTCGAGGTCCAGGTGAACGACACCGGTCTGACAGCGATAGCCCGCGGCGAACTTTACGATCCGGCGCGGCATGTGCTGGCACACGAAGTCAAGGCGATCACGTATCACGAACTGAAGGTCGAACCGACGACCGCTGGCTGGATCGCGGAACTCATTGTCGATATTTGAGAGTGCCATGAACAAGCAACCCTACTCCGGCCCGCTGGAACACATCGGCTGTTGCTGTCACCGCATCCCCCGGAGTTACAAGCCCGGGATGCGCGTGGACGGCCACATCTACTGCACCGACAAGATGCTGGAAAATCTCCGCAAGGATCAGGCGCCCGATCAGGTGGCGAATGTCGCCACTCTGCCGGGTATTCAGGTTGCCAGTATTGCGATGCCAGACATTCACTGGGGTTACGGGTTCTGCATTGGTGGTGTTGCGGCCACCGACCCGGAAGAGGGTGGCGTCATCTCGCCTGGCGGTGTGGGGTACGACATCAACTGCGGCGTACGCCTGGTGAAGACGAACCTCTTCCTCGACGATGTGAAGCACCACATGAAGGAACTGGTGCGGGCACTCTTTTACACTGTGCCCACCGGCGCGGGACGTACCGGCAAGTACAAGTACGACGCCAACGAGACGCGCCGACTCATGGGTGAAGGGCCGAAGTTTGTCATCGCGCGCGGGGCGGGTGTGTTGCGCGATCTCGATCACACCGAAGCGAACGGGCTGATCGAAGGTGGCGACCCGATCCAGGTGAGCGACCACGCTGTGAAGCGCGGCGCGGAACAGTGTGGCACGCTCGGAAGCGGCAACCACTTCCTGGAAGTGCAGGTTGTCGATTCGATCTTCGACGCTGAGGTAGCGAAGGTATTCGGCCTGGAACTGAACCAGGTTTGCGTGATGATCCACTCAGGTAGTCGCGGACTGGGATATCAGGTCTGCGACGACTCGCTGGCGGTGTTCCGCAACTGTCCGGAGAAGTACGGCTTCGAGTTGCCCGATCGGCAACTGGCGTGCGCACCGGCACACTCACCGGAAGGACGCAAGTATATCGCCGCGATGCGTGCCGCAGCCAACTACGGTTTCTGCAATCGCCAGTTGCTCATGCAGCAGGCGCGTGAGGTATTCGCGCACGTCTTCGGCCGTTCGTGGGAAGACCTTGGAATGGAACTGCTCTACGACGTGGCGCACAACATCGCCAAGCTGGAAGAGCACACGGTGGATGGCAAAAAGAAGATGCTGTGGGTCCATCGCAAGGGGGCAACACGAGCATTTCCTGCAGGTCATCCGGAGGTGCCAGACACATTCCGTACGGTGGGCCAACCGGTTATCATCCCTGGCGACATGGGCCGCGCGTCGTGGGTGCTCGTTGGTTCGCAGGGGGCGATGGAGAAGACGTTCGGCACGACGTGCCACGGCGCGGGTCGTGCGATGAGCCGAACTGCGGCGAAGGCCGACGCCGTTGGCCGCAAGATCGAACGCGAACTCGAACATCGTGGCGTGATCGCGATGGCCAGCAGTCGGTTCGGGCTCGCGGAAGAGCAACCGAAGGCGTACAAGAACGTGGACGATGTGGTCGAGGCGGTTCACGAAGCCGATCTGTCGCGTCGTGTTGCCCGGATGCGCCCGCTGGGTGTGATCAAGGGATGAATGCGGCAGAACCATACCGGAGTGTTGTTTGAGGATCCCGCGAATCGAGCGACCCGGCCCAGAAGGGCCGGGTCGCTTTACGTTGTGCCGTGCGACTGATCAGCGGCCGCCGCGGGCACGCCGGTATTCTTCATCGACAGAATTGGCTTTGCCGTTTCGGGCACCCGTTGTTGCCTTCTGATGGGCCTTTTCCTCGCCTTCAACCCGTAGCTGTTCCTTGTTCGCGGCGTCAATCTGTTCCGGGGTCAGTGTCACCGGCCCGGCCGAACTGCTTTTGCTGCAACCGGCAGCACAGAGGAACAGAGCCACAACCAACACAGGAACGAATTTCTGCATGATAAACCTCTCTGATGACTGGATCGTAATAGCCAGCGCAACACGAATGTTGCGCTGGCGATGGGACCGGCGGGGTGTTAGTCGAGTGTGAGGACCTGACCATCACTGATAATGCACGCCCGCCAGAACTGCGTTGGATCGATGCTGAAGGCCACGAAGCGCACAGAGCCATCGCCGAAGAGGAAGTTACCACCACCGGTGTGCGGCGAGCCGAACTTGCGGCTCCAGTAGGTGCCGTTTGCTGCCTGCCAGGTCGCGTCCGGGTGCGTCAAGTTCGGCTCGAATCCGCCCTGGTTCTGTGCCCAGTCGGTGTTGCAGTAGCGAATCACATCTTCATCCCAACCGGCGTTAACCCATCCTTCGTTCTCACCGCCATTGTTGCCGAAGGTGCTGGGGTGAATGTGCTTCTCTCCGACGGCGATGGTGTTACTCAGTCCATCCGTCACGCTGGCCCAGGTTCTCTGGTTTTCCACTGGCTGGGTTGTTGCCGCCACGAGCGCTCGGGGGTTATAGCTCTTGCGGAAGAAGCCCAGTGTGTCGGTGTTGTAACTGGTCGCGTGATCGCCTGCACTGCCAACGTAATCGGCATTGAATCGCGTGCCGCTCCCGTAGAGTTGCGGCGCACGGAGTGAGGGGCAGTTGTAGGTCTTGATGGTTGTGGCCCGAATTGTGGCGACAGCGGTGTTGTATGCTGCTGCGTTCATGGGCTTCGCATTAATGCCGGTTGCGATGTCGTAGATGTTCTGCTGTTCGATGTACGGGGTAATCTGGTACATCCACGACCAGCCGGATTTGTAATCGGCGTTGCAACACCCGGTGCTATTCGGCCCGTCCGAGGCACCGTTGGGGAATCGCCCGTTCGCGTCGTGGTAGCTGTGAATCGCCAGCCCGATTTGCTTGAGGTTGTTGGAGCAACTCATGCGGGCTGCCGCCTCGCGAACCTTTTGCACCGCAGGCAACAGCAAGCCGATCAGGATCGCGATGATCGCGATGACGACCAGCAGTTCGATCAGCGTGAAGGCACGAGCAGAATACGTTCGTGTCATCCGGAATCACCTTGAAGGATGGGACATCGGCACGCACAGGGCGGCCGACAGCGTGAGTTTACCGCTGAAAACAGGTGTCTCGCCGCTGTTCACAATCTCTTCAAACAAGCTTCAATCCGCCGGAGGTGCCGGGAATGTGCGAAGGACCTGCGGAGTGGGAGTTGCGTCGCGCCGTGAAGAAATGATGATGAATCGTGGGGGAGAAATTGTTTCGTGAAGAGGCCATGAAGAGGACAGGTTGCCTTCGGCGATGGCCTCCCCGCGGAGGGATTATTGCGGCCTGAGTACGGCCATGTTCTCGATCCAGCCGCTGATGCTCGGGTCCATCCAGTTGAAGAGGAGCACACTCGGTAGCACACCCAGCGCGATTGCCAGGAGCACGAACGGCAGCAGACACGCGGCCTCGCGGAGTGTCAGGTCCGGGAAACTCTGTGTCGCCGGATTCGTGCCCGTGTAGACACGCAGCCACGTCCAGAGCAGATAGCCTGCGGTGAGAATCACACTGAGGATCGCCGGGATCGTCAGTGCCGGTGAAAAGTTCCACGCCCCCATGAAGACGCAGAACTCACCGACGAAGCCGCACAGTCCGGGCAGTCCCATCGAGGCGAAGAAGAGGATCGCACTCATGCCGCCGTAAAGCGGCATCGGTTCCATCAGCCCGCCGAAGCGGTTGAGGTCGCGGTGGTGGGCGCGGTCGTAGATCACGCCCACGACGAAGAAGAGCGCCGATGCCGTGATGCCGTGCGATACCATCTGAAACATCGCGCCGTTCACGCCCCAGTGCCAGTAACGGGAATCCGCGGCGGCGCCCCAGCTTGCGAGACCGAGTACCACAAACCCCATGTGACTGACGGAAGAATACGCGAGCAGTTTCTTGAAGTCGGTCTGACCCATCGCGACCAGCGCACCGTAGACGATGCCGATGACGCCGATCAGCCCGACCCACCATGTGAGTTCCGCCGCGGCCCAGGGACAGATCGGGAAGGCGATCCGGATGAGGCCGTAGCCGCCGAGTTTCAGCAGTACGCCGGCCAGCACCATGCTGACAGGCGTGGGAGCCTCAACGTGGGCGTCTGGCAGCCACGAGTGAAGCGGCACCACGGGCACCTTCACTGCGAATCCCACGAAGAGAAGCGCGAAGATGATGTACTGGAACTCCTTCGTGCAGACGGACTGTGCCTTGAGTCGGGCAAGGGCCGTGTCGCGGTCGACACCAGGTGCGAAGAGCTTTACCTTCGTCGGGTCGTCGCCTTTGCTCGGCTCCTCAATCACCTGCGATTTCACGGCGAGCCGGTTCTCTTGCCCGCTGAGCACCAGAGAGACCGCGCGGCCGAGTTTCGAGAGTGTCACGAAATCGAAGGAGTGAACCTCCACCTGTTGGTGTGCTTGTTCCGCCGTGAACTGCGGATTCTTATTCTGGAAATCGAGTGCCTTCTGCTTCACCACCTCCTGATCGACGAAATCGCGCACGTCTGCGGAATAGAGCGCGAGCATCGCGACCAGCAGGCAAACACCGCCGAGCATCGTGTAGAGAACGAACTTCAGTGCCGCATAGCGACGGCGTTGCCCACCCCAGACACCGATGAGGATGTACATCGGCAAGAGCATGAGTTCGTAGCCGAAGTAGAAAAGGACGAAGTCCAGCGCGAGGAACGCGCCGATCACCCCTGTTTCGAGTAGTAGCAGCATCATGAGATAGCCGCGGACAGACTCCTCAATCCTCCAACTGGCACCAACCGCCAGGAACGTCACAATCGCCGTGAGGACAACGAGTGGCAGGCTGATGCCGTCCACGCCCAGCGCGTACTGAATCTCGAAGGGAGGGATCCACGGCCGACGTGCGATCCAGTCACGCGACTGGAGTACTTTGGGGGTGGGCTGGGCGGCATCGCTGGCAGCCTGATCGGCACGGGCATCGAGGCGCGTGAAGACGGACTGTCGCGGCATCCCATTGGCGTCGAGATGGCTATCGAGGAGGTTGTAGTAGCCCACAACGACACACAACGACACGGCGAGCGTGCCGGCGGCACCGAAAGTGGCCCACCACTTCATCGCTTCCGTCCACTTCGGCGGGAACGCGAGCAAGCCCAGCGCGAACGCCGCCGGCAGGAAGACGAGTACCGATAACCAGGTCAGGTCCGTTTCGGGCATTCCATGGCCTTCCGGTCCGTTGAGAGGAGGTTCGCGGAACGAGGAGGGTGGTCAGCATGCATGCGTCGCCGCCCTCCACACGCGCTCGGCGAGGAATCTCCCTCTTGCTATTACTTCGCAAGAACCGCGAGCATCGCCAACAATGCGGCGGCAGTCAAGGCCAGCGCTGCGACGTAGCCGCGCAGCCAGCCGGTTTGAGTCTGGCGCAGCACGCCGCCCAGTGCCGCAGTACCCTGTCCGAGCGCGTTCAAGAGGCCGTCGAGCGTGAAGAAATCGAACGACTTCGCCTGTGGTTCTTCCTCGGTCTGTGGCGTGTGAAGGACTTCCGTCGGGCGTTTGTCCGCGGCAGCAGCGGCGTGGGCCAGTTCCACGGTTGGGATCACGATGACGGCATCGTAGGCCTCGTCGATGTACCACTTGCCGAGCAGGAATGCGTACCATGCGGGACCGGTGGCGTACAGCGCATCACGAGTGGGTGTTCTGCGATAGAACGCCCCGAACGCGCCTGCGGCGCCTGCAACAGCCAGCAACAGCGCGCCAATACCGGCAAAGTGGTGAACATCGTGTTCCTTCACGCGCTCGGCAAAAAACGTGATATGCACACTGGCGGGTTCAGCCTCGTGCAGCACATGCGCCAGTGCGCTGGCCTCTGGTTCCCACACTGGCCAGCCCCATGCCACCCCGATGCTGAAGGCGGCCAGCACAACGAGCGGCACCGTCATTGTCGCGGGCGACTCGTGGGCGTGATCGTGAACCTGACGGTCACGCGGCGCACCAGTGAAGGCGAGGAACCAGAGACGGAACATGTAGTAGGCGGTCATCCCGGCGGTGATGGCCGGCAGCGCGAAGAGCAAAATGTGCTCGGGATGGACCGACACGAACGCCAGCGACGACGAGAGGATCAGGTCCTTGCTGTACCAACCACTGAAGAGTGGTGCGCCGGATATTGCCAGCACCCCGATGAGCATCGTGAACGCCGTCACGGGCATCTTCGACTTGAGGCCGCCCATTTTCCGCAGATCTTGTTCGTGGTGGCAGCCGTGAATCACGCTCCCGGAGCAGAGGAAGAGCAGTGCCTTGAAGAAGGCGTGCGTGAGCAGGTGAAGTAACCCGGCCACCCACCCACCGACACCCAGTGCTAGCATCATGTACCCAAGCTGGCTACAGGTGGAGTACGCGAGCACGCGCTTGATGTCGGTTTGAACCAGCGCGATGGATGCGCTGATGAAGAGTGTGATTCCCCCGATGTACGCGATCGTGAGAAGCACTTCGGGCGCAAAAAGCGGGTAGACGCGGCCGACAAGATAGACGCCCGCTGCCACCATCGTTGCGGCGTGGATGAGCGCCGAGACGGGAGTTGGCCCTTCCATTGCATCTGGGAGCCAGGTATGCAGTGGCACCTGCGCGCTTTTCCCCACGCAGCCAAGGAAGATTCCGACGCCCATCACGATGAACAGCCAGTACGGGATGGCCCCGTAGTCGGTGAGGGTCTGTGTCGGCGGCGCGGAGAACTTCCCACCGCGATGGCCGCCAGGTTTCAGGCCATCGAAGTGGCCGCTTTGCGAGAGCGGGAAGAGTGCCAGGCTTTCTCCTGGTGGAGCGTCCGACCGCGGCAGCGCATATTCGACCGCGCCGGACTTCGACAGCCCACCCGTGGGGTTCACGCGCACAAACTGATCGGCCAGCCCGAGCGTGCCGTGGCTATCGCGCTGCGGCGATCGGGCGCGGTGCGTCAGTTCCTCGATGTTGAGCGTGCCGAAGTAACTCCAGGCGATCACGATGCCGACCAGGAAGCCGGCATCGCCAATGCGATTGACGATGAACGCCTTGTTCGCCGCGAGGCTCGCGCTGGGTCGTTCGTAATAGAAGCCGATGAGGAAGAACGAACAGACGCCGACCAGTTCCCAGCTCACGAACACCTGAAACAGGTTATCCGCGATGATCAGATTCAGCATCGAGAAGCAGAACAGCGACAGAAAGAGGAAGAAACGGCCGAACCGTCCGCGCCGGTGGAAGTGTCCGCCATGGCCGCCGGCTTCCTCGTGTGGGCGCGGGTCGAGGTGCGCGCTGGGGGTGAATGCACGCTGGCGCTTCTGTCGGTCCACCTCGTGGTCTTCAACGGTTGGCTGCGTCTCGTCACGCATGTAGCCGAGTGAGAAGACGAAGATGAGCGTGCTGACAACCGTGACCATCGCGAACAGCACAGCCGTGAGATGGTCGACCGTATACCCGACCTCCAACGCAAGCGCGGTGGGTGGTGTGATCTGCGATGGGTCGGTCTCGTGCAGTTTCTCCCATACCGGTGGAGCGGCCGAATCGAGTGGGCCAATCCGAATCCAGTCGGCTCGCTCGGCCCAGCGTGATGCATGATCCGGGCCTGTCGTGTGATCCTGGAGAAACAGGACTAACCCGGCGATGCCGATTGCGGCGGAGCAGGCCATGAACGTCGTCGCGAGGTACGCGCCGCCCTTCACGGGGTTGTCGCCACCGAACGCCCAGTAGAGTGACGCGCCGAAACCGCCGTCCTTGCGGAAGGGTCGACAGAGGGAGCGAACGCCGCCCGCGACGAGCAACAGCGCGAACGCGGCCAGCGGCAGCAGGGTGCCGATGACATAGAGCCGACCAGGGTTGGCGTGAATCCAGTCGAACACGCGAGGTTAGCCCTTGAGGTCGTTGGCCTCGTCCACGTCCACGGTGGCGTGGTTGTTGTAGAAGTTGAGGATGATGGCCAGCGCGACGGCGGCCTCGGCCGCAGCCAACACGATCACCATCAGCGTGAACACTTGCCCTTCCAGCCTGAAGCCGGGGTGGAATCGTGCAAACGCAATGAAGTTCAGATTCGCGGCATTCAGGATCAGTTCCACGCCCATCAGGATGCCTATGGCGTTGCGCTTTACGGCAACACACGTTACCCCACACGCGAACAGCATCGCGCTGAGCATGAGAAACGGCGTCAGACCGATCTCGTTCACGGCTTCACTCTCCGCTTGGCGCGGGCCAGGTAAGCAGCGCCCACCAGCACAACCAGAAGGTGAACCGAGACGATCTCGAATGGCAGCACGTATGAGGCAGGCGAGCGTGGGAAGACTTTCTCAGGCGGGAGGCCGGTCACGTTCGCATCCGCTGTGGTATCGCTCACCCCGAGGAAACCCAACCCCAGTGAGCTGGTACCTGGCAGTTTCCCATCTGGTGCTGGAGGCGAACCGAGATGTAACGACACGGTCACAAGTAGCCCGAACAACGCCACACCCAGCGCACCGCCGACCACCCACTCGGCGCGTGACGTACGGAGTTCGCGCAGCGGCCCCTGAGCCGTGAGCATGACGCCGAACACAACCAGTACGAGCGTGCCGCCGACATAAACAATCAATTGTGCGGCCCCGACGAACTCTGCACCCAGCAGAAAGTAGGTGAGCGAGACGCCGATGAGCGTGAAGAGGAGCCATACCGCCATTCGCACGACATTCCGCGACACGACCACGCCGACGGCGGAAACGACCGTGGCAGCGGCGACGACGGCGAACAGTGCGACCGGTAGCGACATCGTGTGGCACCGGGGGAGAGGATGGCGGATGGAGAAGTAATAGGGATAACCTGCGCCGCGGCAGCGCGGAGAATGTCGCAGATTGTTATGACAGTCGCTTATCGATCGGTAACGGACCTGCTACTTCTTGGGTAACTCCGTGATGCGAATGTTGCGGAAGAGGATATCGGTGGTGGGGTCGTGGCCCTGGAGGGAGAGCGGTCCCTTCGCGGCGCGGTAGCCCTTGCGGGGATTCTCGTTCGCATCGCGGGTGTCGGTCCAGTCCACGGTCTGGTAGCCATTCACCCACGTTGCGATGTGTTTGCCATCGGCCACGAGGGTCATCGTGAACCATTCGTGGTCATTGCTGACAATCTGGCGAGCCGGTACGCGCCGGTAGATCGCGCCAGTGCCGAAGTCTGCTGGCTTGCTGCGATCATTGCCCTTGTAGGCATTCTGAATCTGGGCCTCGTAGCCGTTCTGATACTGTCCCGGAATGCAACGGAAGAAGACGCCGCTGTTGAGTGCCTTGCCGTTGGTCTTGCACTCGAATTGCAGTACGAAGTTGTCGAACGATTTCGCGCTGACGAGATCGCCCGGCCCATTCTTGACGGACAGTTCGCCCGCCTTCGTGATCGACCACTGCGACGCCATGCGCTTCGGGTTGACGCCGTTCACCTTCCAGTCGTCGAGGTTCTTGCCGGTGAAGAGCGGCGTCATCGCGTTCGGGTCCGGACGCATCCGGAAGTTCCGGATGCGGACCTCGTGCTTGCCGTCTGTTTCGATGATCAGCGACGTTTGCTTCAGTTCCTCCCGCGGTCCCTTGACATCGTCGAAGACTCCGCCGCCAGAGATGCGACCACCGAAGATGCGACCACCGAACTGATGGAGTTGATTCCAGAGCGTGCACGTGTTCCAGCTATCACCTGAGTCTCGCAGAGTAAGTCGCATGGATGCGAACGAGATCGCGGCGGCACCCTGCCACTCCAGGGCGGCTTTCCAGGAGGAGAGCCGCGTTGTGGGATAGGCGATTGTTTTCTTTCCCTTGCCGAGAATCAACACTCCATCCTTCGCTTCCGCCGCGCCGTTGATCTTCCACCCGAACGTACTCTCACCATCGAAGAGGAGAAGCCACCCTTCCGCGATCTCCTGCGGCGTCAGCACGTTTGGCTTTGGATTGTTCCGTTGCTTGTCGGCGGCGCGAAGTGGGACGGAGGCAACCATCAGTATGAGGGTTGCAGTGAGTAGATACCGCATGGCAACTCCGGGTGCGAATTGCTTGCGATGATAAGGAAATTCGGAGCGGAAGTCAGCGCCCTGCCGCGCGATAATTCGTTACCTGGCGCGTGCGGTGAGGTCCCAGACCGTTACGGCTTCTTCCGCACCAGCCGAGGCGGCTCGTTTGCCATCCGGGAAGACGCAGAGCCGCGAGATTCCTCCGAAGCCCGTGTGGAAGATGCGGATGAGCTTGCGCGACTTCATTTCCCACACCTCAACACGGCCATTCTGCCCCGAGGTGCCGACGATGAGCGTGCGCGAGTCCGGGGTGAAGACAGCCTGCCGCACGTCGCCGTTGTCACTGTAGCGCGGGTAGCGCGAGAGTGGGTCGCGAATCTGTTCCTTGTCGTGGTCGTTGCTCTCGGTGGCGTCGAAGACGACGAGTTGTGAGGTGGAAGACGCGACAACCCGTTTGCCATCGGGACTAAACGCGACGGCGCCCTGCACACCGCGCGTGATGCGTGCCTTCCACGCTTCCTTCGGTTCATCGCGGCTCACGTCCCAGACGCGCAGAAACGGGTCGCGGCCAAGGACTGCCAACCGGTCGCCCGTGCGGTTAAAAGTGAGTGCGAAGATCGTGGCGGTTGTCACAGGAAGCGTGCGCCGCATGCGCGTATCGGACACATCGGTGGCAACGACTTTCCCATCCGCGAATGCCCAGGCGACGTGAGAGCCGTTCGCGGAAATGGCCACAGCTTGCGCGTGCGCGCTGTTCTTGTAGCTCCGCGTCGGTTGCTGGGGAAGCGGCTTCGTCGGGTCGAAGTCTTCGTAGAGGAGTACTGCATTGGGAGTGGCCACAACGAGCCTGTCGCCGCCGAGTGCTGCCGCGACCGCGACCCCTGGGAGGCGCCCGACTGACTTCGCGCGTCGCTCACCGATCGACCAGTGATACGCCGTGTCGCCACTGATGAGAAAGAGCGCGCGGCCATCGTGTGATGCTGCCAACAGAGCCGGGTCCGGGAAGGTGTCGTCACGCGCGTGGAGTTGCTTGCCGTTTGCCAGATCCCAGAGTCGAAGGTGAACCCCGTGGCCGGTGGCGGCGAGCTTCGAGCCATCAGGCGAGACCGCAATCGCACCTCGCACGCCCTTCACATGCGACACCCATTGCTTCTTCGCCAGGTCGTACACGCCGCCTTCCTGGTCGTTGCTACACGCGAGCCGGTTGCGGCCGAGCCAGCGGCCCGGAACGCTCATCGCTGGCACTTCCGCAACCGACTTCGGCTGTCGCCCTGGCTCGTAGATCCGTAGCGTGTGGGTGCCGTCACGAACGCGGATACCGACGGCCAGTCGTTCACCGTCCGGACTGTACATGAGACCGACTGACACGCCGTCGTGCTTCGCTGTGAAGACCGGCTTGCCACCAGTCGTGCGATAGATGGTCACGGTCCCGTTCGGGTCCGCCACCGCGATTTCTTTCCCGTCGGGGCGCAAGTCGAACTGGGAGGCATTGGTCAGTTCGAGTTTGGGTAAGTTGCGGCCGACCTCGGTGACGACGAGTTTGCGCGTGGGATCGGTGGTCGCCACGAGTGCGCCGTCGGCCGAGAAGGCGATTCCCGCGCGGGCGACCAGTGGTATCGATCCGACTTCCTGGAGCGTGGTGGGATCGAGCAAGCGGATCGTGCCGTCGCGGTTGAACACTACTGCGACGCGTTTCCCGTCCTGAGTCAGTTTCAGCGACAGAACACTCTGGCCGGGCTTCTCCAGGAGCCTGAGCTGCATGCCGGTCTCGACGGACCAGACTCGCACAGTGCCATCTGCACCGCTGGTGATGACCTGCTTGCCATCCGGTGTAAAGGCCACGCCCGTAATGCGGTCGGCGTGCCGCAATCGGGCCTGACCGAGACACGCAATCGCACCATCGGGAAGGGCGACTGCTGGTTCCGTTGCCGTGACAGGCCAGACGCTGGCGAACGCAACCAGAACCGCCAACAACGTGCGACACTCCGACATGGCGTGCCCCCTGATCCGTGTCGACCGCACAGAAGTAGACGCAGAAACGGCTCACCACTCACTCACATTCCGCAACTCTCCTGTCAGAGTTCCGCCACGAGCCGCCGGACCAGCACACGCAGTTTCTTCTCGGCCTCATTCGCTGTCGCGATGATCTCCGGCAAGCTAACCGGCTCCAGTGCGTCAGGCAGGCAGAGGTCGGTGATGACGGATACACCGAGCACGCGCATCTTTGCATGAACCGCCACAATCACTTCCGGGACGGTGGACATGCCGACCACATCCGCGCCGATCATCCTCAGGAAGCGGTACTCGGCGCGCGTTTCGAGGTTCGGCCCCGCGACCGCCACGAATACTCCCTGGTGGCAGACAATCTGTTCCTCCATCGCAATGCGGCGGCCGAGCTTCAAGAGACCGCGATCATAACAGTTGCACATGTCTGGAAAGCGATCACCCAACCGGTCGTCGTTCGGGCCGATGAGCGGGTTGTCGCCCAGGAGGTTGATGTGATCCTCAATGAGCATCAGGTCGCCCTTGTTCCACTGTGGATTCATCCCGCCGCAGGCGTTGCTCACCAGGAGTGTGCTGGCACCCAGCGCCTTCATCACGCGCACCGGGAAGGTAACCTGCTGGAGACTCCATCCCTCGTAGAAGTGGAATCGCCCTTCCATGACCACGACCTTCTTGCCCGCGAGCGTACCGCAGACGAGTTGCCCCCTGTGAGATGGCGCCGTCGATGTGGGGAAGTGTGGGATGTCACTGTAAGGAATCGCCACGTCGGTCTGGATGTCTTCCGTGAGGTTGCCGAGTCCGGTGCCGAGGATGATGCCGGCGGCCGGCGCGTGCGACCATCTCGTCCGGATCGCGGCGGCAGCTTCCTGAATCTGATCGAACAGGATGGTGTGCATCGTGCAGAGTCCTGTGGAAGAAGGATGCTGAATCGCTCTGTGGTCATTCGCCGAGCGATTCGAGCGCACGCACGGTGTCGTGCAGGTCGAGATCAGGGTTGATTGCCAACGCCTGGCGGAACGCGCGGAGCGCAGCACGCGGACGGTTGAGCTTCAGCAGACACTGGCCCATTCCGGCGGCGGCGCCGAAGTGATGGGGATTGAGCCGCAGCACGGCCTCGCAGTCCTCCGCGGAGCGAGCGAACTCGCCGCGTTTGAAGAACCAGATGGCACGCTGGTTGATCGCCTCGGCGAAATCCGGTGCCTCGCGGATCAGGTCGTCGAGTTCGGCGCGGGCCTTCGCCGCGTCTGGCTCACGCGTGGCTTCGCGCAGCCGGACGCTTTGCCCATCAGTGCCGCCGCGAAACCAGAGCTCCCAGAGCGAATCGGCCGCGAAGCGGCGCACGAGCCAGTCAGCATCGTGCAGCGCGGCGGCCACTGCTGGCACCGCGGCGATCGACCCCGTGAGGCCCAGAGCCAGCGCGGCGGCCCGTCGCGCCTTGGAGTCTTCGGAAGCCGCCAGCAATCGCTCGAGTGTCCCCTCGGCGTAGCGGGCCGCGACCGCGTCGCGGAACTCGCCCACGGCTTCCTGCAATCCCGCTGACCAGAGTTCTTCATCGTCCCCGGGCTGGAATCCCGGCAGACGCTCGAACATTTCAACCAGCATCGAATCAGCCACGGCGACACCTCCGGCAGGCACTCACGTCCAATCTAGTGCGCGTGCGGCCAGCGATGCAATGGCGGTCACTCGGCGCGGCCGCCACCGCGTTTCCGGAGCGTCACTATGAGGAAGATCGCACCGATCATCGCACTGAGAACCGAGCCGGTCAGTACGCCAATCTTTGCCTGAAGGAGCAATTCCAGGTGGCTCTCGAATGCCAGGTTCGCCACGAACAGTGACATTGTGAAGCCGATGCCGGCCAGCAAGCCGCCACCGAGCAACACGGTCCACGTCACGCCCTCGGGCAACTTCGCGATACGCAACTTCACCGCGAGGAAACTGAAGAGGAGCACACCGATCGACTTCCCCAGCACCAGGGCGGTCGCGATTGCCACCGCCACAGGTTCCGTGATCGCCTTCAGTTCGACGTGAACGCCTGCATTGGCCAGCGCGAAGAGAGGCATGATGACGAAGCCAACCCAGGGATGCAACACATGCTCGAGTCGCTCCAGGGGAGAAACGCTTTCGCGCGCCGCGAACGACATCAGTTCCAGTTCCGATGCGGTCGGCTCGGCGTGGTTCTTGTCGAACTGCATCGAGAGATCGGCGAGCGATAGCCGCAGCGCGTCTTGCTTCACCCAGGCCCATGCGGGCGTCATCAGACCCAATGCGACGCCCGCGATGGTGGGGTGGATGCCGGAACGATAGAGTGCCAGCCAGATGAACACGCCGAACACCACATACACAAGTACGGAACGCACGCTGAGACGATTCAGGAGCCACACTAGTACCAGCCCGACGCAGGCTACCAGGAGCATAAACATATCCAGCCCGCCGCTGTAGAACGCGGCGATGACCACGATCGCCCCGATGTCGTCGGCGATGGCCAGTGACAGCAGCATGATCTTCAGCCCGAACGGAACGCGCTTCCCCAGCAGCGCCATCACGCCGACGACGAAGGCGATGTCGGTTGCCATTGGCACGCCCCAGCCGCGGAACTCAGGCTTGCCAGCGTGACTGGCCTGGAGCGCCATGTAGATGCCCGCGGGCACGAGCATCCCGCCAAGTGCTGCGGCGATTGGTAACGCGGCCTTGCGGATATCACGCAGTTCGCCTGATACCATCTCACGCTTGATCTCGAGGCCAACGACGAAGAAGAAGACGGTCATCAGCACGTCGTTGACCAGGAAGTGCCCCAGGTCGCCGCCGAGAAGGAAGCTACCGATCTGGAATTGCACCGGGATGTGCCAGAATGCGCGGTAGGCGCTGGCGGTCGACGTGTTCGCGAGCACAAGAGCCACAACGGTGCAGGCGAGCAACACGAGTCCGCTGGCGGATTCGATCCGGAGGAACCGCACGAGTGGTCGAGCGAGGCGGCGGACGGGTTGCCGGGGCAGGTGCGGATTTTGTGGCGAAGAATCGGTCATCGGTTCCGTTCGCAGAGATCAGGAGCGGGCGCACTCCTTCAGCGTCGAGAATGACCGCGTCGTCGTCCACCCCAATCGCGCTGCCGTTCAGGAAGTGTTCATCGCTCGGACAGATGGGAAGTTGGACTCAGCTCGCTCTGCTTGCGTCGTGCCCACAGGCCCGTCACTCGTTGCACCACCACGAAGAATACCGGCGTGAGGAAGAGACCGAATGCAGTCACACCGAGCATCCCGGCGAAGACGGCGGTACCCAGCATCCGGCGCATCTCAGCGCCTGCGCCTTCGGCCAGCACCAGCGGCACCACACCGATGATGAAGGCGACCGAGGTCATGATAATCGGCCGCAACCGCAACCGGCACGCCTCCACGGCCGCATCCCAGCGGGTTGCGCCGGCGTCTGCCCGTTGCTTGGCGAATTCCACAATCAGAATCGCGTTCTTGCATGCCAGCCCGACGAGTACCACGAAACCGACCTGCGTGAAGATGTTCACATCCTGCCCGGCATAGAGAACGCCAGTGACCGCGCTCAACAGACACATCGGCACGACAAGAATTACTGCCAGTGGCAACGCCCAACTTTCGTACTGCGCGGCCAGCACGAGGAAGACCAGCACCACGCTCAAGATGAAAGCGTAGAGCGCGGTGTTCTGTGTCTGACGTTGGAGGAGGGCCAGTTCGGTCCACTCGGGCTTCATGGTTGTGGGGAGGTTCGCGTCGGCCGTGGCCTTCAGTGCGTCGAGCGCCTGGTCGGAACTGGCCCCCGGCGCGGGACTGGCTGTGATCGCTGCGGCGGGGTAGAGGTTGTACCGCCGGACCATTACGGGTCCGGTACCGTCCTTCACCGAGAGAAACCCCGCGACCGGCACCATCTCGCCTGCACTGTTCCGCACGCGCACCTTTTTGAGGTCCGGGGCGCGGCGGCGGAATCGCTCCTCGGCCTGGGCGTTCACCTGCCACGTTCGACCAAACAGGTTGAAGTCGTTGATGTAGAACGAGCCGTAGTATACCTGGAGCGTGTTGACGATCTCACCTACCGAGACGCCCATTTTTTGGGCCGCCTCGCGGTCGATGTGGAGATGCAGCCAGGGTGTATCCGCGCGGTAACCCGTGAAGGCATCCCGGACATGTGACGGCCCTGCCGCCGGGTCATCGACACTCATATTGGTGGCGTCCACGATCTGCCGCGTGGCACTCTCCAGTTCGGCCGGGCCGTTGTCGCCGCGGTCCTCCACGACGAGCTTGAATCCACCGGTTGTACCCAGACCGTCCACTGGCGGAGCGCCGAACACGGTCACCTTCGCGCCAGGCACGGCGTCGGCCAGCTCCGTTTGAAGTCGTGCCGCGATGGACTCGCCGCTGAGTGCCGGATCGTGCCGCTTCGGAAATTCATCAAGCATCACATAGAGCGTGGCGAAGTTCGGTGCATTGGCCCCGATCATCACCGACTGCCCGGACACGCTGACGGTATGAGCCACACCCCGCGCAGCGAGCGCCACGGCTTCCAGCTTCCGCATCTCCCCCTCCGTGCGTTCCAGCGACGCCGCATCCGGCAGTACCACGTTCACCAGCAGGTAACCCTTGTCTTGCTGGGGGATGAAGCCAGATGGTGCTTCATAGAGCGTGTGGAACGTGAGATAGAGGAGGCCGCCGTAAGCCAGCAGCACGAGCGCCGACCCGCGAAGCGTCAGCGCGACGGCACGGACATAGCCACCGGTGGCGGCATCGAAGCCGCAGTTGAAGCTGGTGAAGAGGAAGCCGAGCACACGGTTGAGCACGCGAGCCGAAACCCATCCCGTTCCGCCGCCGATCACGGCCGCGGCAATGGGAATCACCCATGTTGGCAATGCGGCCCATGCCGGTCGCCCCGCGGCCCACTGCTGAACATATTCTGCGAGGAAGATGTACGCTGCCGCGGCCCCCAGGAGCGGGAATGCGAGCCGCGGCAGTGGTTCGCGCGACTCCGCTGTTTCCTGCGACTTCAGGAGCAGCGCGCAGAGCGCCGGGCTGAGAGTCAGTGAATTGAATGCCGAGATCAAGGTGCCGACTGCGATGGTCACGGCGAATTGCCGGTAGAACTCGCCGACGATTCCCTTGATGAACACGCACGGCACGAACACCGCTGAGAGTACAAGCCCGATGGCCACAATCGGTCCGGCGACCTGATCCATCGCGGCCATGGTCGCGTCACGCGGCGAGAGGCCGTGTTCGATGTGGTGCTGCACGGCCTCCACCACGACGATTGCATCGTCCACCACGATGCCCACAGCCAGGACCAGCCCGAAGAGTGTCAGGCTGTTGACCGTGTAACCCAGCAGTGCCATGGCCGCGAACGCGCCGACGATGGCCACGGGCACCGCGGCCAGTGGAATGATCGCGGCTCGCCAGCTCTGGAGGAACAGAAGCATGACGAGGGCCACGAGGATGATCGCGTCGCGCAGCGTTTTGAAGACTTCGTTCTTCGATTCCTCGATGAACGGTGTCGTGTCGTAGACGATCTCGTAAGTCACGTCGGCCGGGAATCGCGGCCCCAGCTCCTTCATCTTGCCGCGGACCTTCTCGGCTGTCTCGATGGCATTGCTGCCGGGCAACTGGTAGACGGCCAGCGCCACCGAGGGGTGGCCGTCGAGCGTGCAGACCTGATCGTAGGAAAGCGCGCCGAGTTCAACGCGGGCCACGTCCTTGAGCCGCACCGGGCGGCTGTCGGCATCGACCTTCAGGATGATGTTCGAGAACTGGCGAACATCGGTGAGCCGGCCGGTCGTGTTGATCGTGTACTGGAACGCTTGACCGCGCGGCGCTGGCGGCTGCCCCACCTGTCCGGCGGCGACCTGGGCGTTCTGTTGCTCAACGGCCCTCAGCACGTCGGCCGCGGCGATCTTCTTGACCGCCAGTTTTTCCGGATCGAGCCACAACCGCATCGAGTAGTCACGCTGACCCAGATAGGTGATGTCGCCCACGCCCTCCAACCGGGCGAGTTCGTCGCGGAGTTGGATGGTCGCGTAGTTGCTCATCTCGAGCAGGAGTTTCTGGCGAGCCTGCTCAGTCGATGGCGGTCCACCGGAACCACGGAGGTTGATAATCATCAACTGACTCGGTGACTTCTTCTTGACCGCCACTCCGCGGCGTTTCACCAGGTCTGGCAGTACCGGCTCCGCGAGGCTGACGCGGTTCTGCACTAACACCTGCGCGATGTTCAGATCCACGCCCGACTTGAATGTGACTGTTAACCGATAGCTGCCGTCGTTCCCGCAGGTGGAAGACATGTACATCATGTCCTCGACACCGTTAACCTGCTGTTCGATGGGAGCGGCGACGGTGTCGGCGACAATGCGTGCGTTGGCGCCTGGATAGGCCCCATACACCTCGATGGTCGGCGGTGTGATGTCCGGGTATTGCGATACCGGTCGCGAGTACAGCCCCACAAGCCCCGCCAGTGTGATGAGGATGGAGAGCACCATCGCGAAGATCGGCCGGCCAATGAAGATGCGGGAGAACATGTCGTGTTGTGGGTAGTGTGCTGTGGGTGAGACGTGAGAGGGGAAGCCGCTGCCCACGCTCGTCACGCCCCGAATCGTCCCTTCGTCGCCTTCCGAATCCCTGCCGCAGTCGCCTTGCGCGCCGCAGCGGCCAACTGTGGTACGAACTTCAGCCGTAGGAGGTAAAGGCTCACTCCGACAGCCGCAGCCACCCATGGGTGGCGTGCGACGCGGCCGTGCGTCACCCGATCCACAACTGCGAAGAAGATCGGGGTGAGTACGACGCCGAAGGCAGTCACGCCGATCATGCCGCCGAGCACGGCGATACCCAGTGCCTGCCGCATCTCGGCGCCGGCACCGCGGGCGGCCGCCAGAGGCAGTACACCGAGCATGAACGCGATGGAGGTCATCATGATCGGCCGGAATCGTAGCTCGCACGCGCCCAGCACCGCGGTCCGCAACTCCTCGCCGCGGTCGCGTGCCACCTTCGCGAACTCCACGATGAGGATGGCATTCTTGCATGCCAGCCCAACGAGGACTACGAAGCCGACCTGCGTGAAAATATTCACGTCTTGCTTGCCAATGCCAGTGCCCAGTATCTGCCTGTTCGCCCATGCAATTGGGCCACTATCCAGCCACTTCGCGGCGCTGGTCGCCCACATGCCGGGTTTCAGAATACCAGGCACCGCGGGGTCCGCGTTCCACTGCAACACCGATTGCGTCATCGAACTGGGGTCAGTGACCCACACGGCCGCGAGCGAACACGAGACACACACGGGGACCACCAGAATCACGGCCAGCGGGAATGCCCAACTCTCGTATAGCGCGGCCAGGATGAGGAACACGAACGCCACCGATAGCCCGAACACCATCGCTCCGGTGTTCTGCGATTTCTTCTCCAGGAAGGTGAGTTCCGTCCATTCGTATGCCATGCGACCGGGGAGTTGCTCCTGGGCGAGTTTCTCCAGGAGTGCGATGCCGTCGCCCGTGCTGGTGCCAGGCGAGACGTTCCCATTGACCGACGCGGCCGGATACATGTTGTAACGCGTGATGACCGGTGGCCCGCTGATCTCCTTCACATCCACAATCGCACCGAGCGGAACCATCTCACCCTTCTGGTTGCGAACCTTGATACGGCGGGCGTCCTCGATCTGGTTTCGGAAGTCGCTGTCCGCCTGCACGCTCACCTGCCAGGTGCGGCCGAAGCGGTTGAAGTCGTTGGCGTAGCGACTGCCCATCGAGCCTTGCAGCGCCGCGTACACGTCGCCCACATACACCTGTCGTGCCATGCAGGCATCTGGATTGACTCGCAGTACCAGTTGCGGCGAGTTCGTCTTGAAGACGGTGAACAGCCCCGATACCTGCTTCTGCTGGTTGGCCTTCTCGATGAAGGCTTCCGTCTGTCCCTGCAACGCATCGGGGCCAACATCGCCCCGGTCCTCGATCATGATGCGGAAGCCGCCGGCGCGACCCAGTCCCGGCACCGCGGACGCGCCGAATACCTGCACCAGTGCCTCCGGGCACTGGCGAGCGAACTGCTTGCGCAACTCGGCCACGACTGCGTTGGAATTGAGCTTCTTGGATCGCCGCTCGTCGAATCCCTTGAGGATGATGAACATGGAGCCGAAGTTCGAGCCGTAGGCGGTGAGGACGAACGAGTTGCCGGCTACCGAACTCACGTTCTTCACCGGTCGCACCTTCCGACCTGTGCCATCGTCGAGTTCCATCGCCAGTGCGATTCGGCTGATCTTCGACATCACCTCGCGCGTGCGTTCCGCACTGGCGGAGTCGGGGAGTTGCACGCTACCAAGCAGATAACCCTTGTCCTGCGCGGGGATGAAGCCTGTCGGCATCGACCGCAGGCCGGTGGCGCCACCAACCACAATCGCCGCGTAGCCGATCAGTACCAGTAGGGGAACGCGAAGACCGAGGCTCACGAGTTTCACATAGCTGCGCCCGACCTGGGCGAAGCACCTGTTGAACAGGCCGCCGAGAAACGTCAACGGCCACAAGACGAGGCGCACGACGCGGCCGACCGCGCCTGGCCGGGAAGTCGGTTCGGGGCTTCGCAGCAGGA
The DNA here is from genome assembly GCA_964422915.1 of uncultured Frigoriglobus sp. Classification (GTDB taxonomy): domain Bacteria; phylum Planctomycetota; class Planctomycetia; order Gemmatales; family Gemmataceae; genus Gemmata. The sequence goes on from CAYRDG010000001.1 coordinate 199,821, forward strand.
TCGCGCAGAGCGCCGGGCAGAGCGTCAGTGAGTTGAACGTGGAAATCAGCGTGCTGACCGCCACCGTCAGTGCGAACTGCCGGAAGAACGCCCCGACGATGCCTGAGAGGAACGCGCACGGAATGAAGACTGCCGAGAGAACCACCCCGACCGCCACGATGGGGCCCGATACCTGCTCCATGGCACGGAATGTCGCTTCCCGCGGCGAGAAACCCTTCTCCAACTGATGCTGGACAGCCTCGACAACCACGATGGCATCGTCCACCACAATGCCGACCGCCAGTACCAACCCGAAGAGCGTGAGGTTGTTGATCGTGAAGCCGGCGAGTGCCATCGGCCCAAAAGTGCCGATAATCGCCACGGGCACCGCGGCCAGAGGGATCAGCGCGGCTCGCCACGTCTGGAGGAAGATCAGCACGACGAGCGCCACGAGGAGGATCGAGTCGCGCAGCGACTTGACTACCTCAACGATGGAGTCGCGGATGAAGGGGCTGGTATCGTAACCGACCTCGTAGCGGATTCCTGGTGGGAAGTCCGCCTTCATCTTCTCCATGTGGGCCTTGACCGCTCTGGCAACTTCCAGCGCGTTGGCGTCCGGGAGGATGAAGATCGCCAGCCCGATCGTCGGCTTGTCGTCGAATCGGTTCTGCACGTCGTACGACTTCGCGCCCAGTTGCACGCGCGCCAGATCGCGGAGTTTGACCAACTGGCCCTGCGGCCCGCGTTTCACGACAATCTGCTCGAACTCTTCGACCTCGATCAGTCGACCGGTTGCCGAGAGCGTGAACTGTACCGGCTCTCCATGACCACCCGGAGGTTGCCCCACTTGTCCGGCGGCGAACGGGAGATTCTGTTCCCGAATCGCCGCGATCACGTTGGCGGCCGTGAGACCGCGGACGGCCAGCCGGTCCGGATCGAGCCACACGCGCATTGCGTAGTCGCGCTGCCCGAAAATGGTGACATCGCTGACGCCCGCGAGTCGCTGGAGTTCTTCCTTGAGGTGCAGCACCGCATAATTGCTCAGGTGAACATGGTCGTACCGCCCGGCGGGGAAGTTCGGTTCCGGCGGCGAGTACAGACCCATCGTGAGCAACAGTTCTGGCGACCGCTTGCGAGTCGTGATGCCCGTGGCGCGCACCACCTCGGGTAGTTGTGGCATCGCGAGGTTCACCCGATTGAGCACGCGAATCTGGGCCATGTTCAGATCGGTACCCGGCTTGAACGTCACGCGCAGCGTGTACGACCCATCGCTGGTGCTATTCGAGTCCATGTACAGCATGTCTTCCACACCGTTGACCTGCTGTTCAATGGGTGCGGCGATGGTCTGCGATACCTCCCTGGCGCTGCCGCCTGGATAGTTGCAGTCGATCTGAATCGTCGGCGGCGTGACTTTCGGGTATTGCGAGATGGGTAACGCGAGTAACGCCAGCGCGCCGGCCAGTGTGACCACCACCGAGAGCACGGTGGCAAAGATCGGTCGGTCGATGAAGAATCGTGGAAGCATGTGACGTCGAAATCGGTGCGGGGTGTGTCATCTCCCTTGCGAGCGATCACGTCTTGGGGCGCGGGGCAGGGGCTTGAGGCAATACCTTACCTTGACCGGCCGGAGCTGTTCGAGGTTGCTGCGGTGCCTGCCGCGGGTTCACCTCGGCACCTGGTCGCACGCGCAATAACCCCTCGACGATGACACGATCACTCGGCGAGACTCCGGCTCCCTCAACGACACGCCGCGTGCCATACTGCTGACCCACGCGAACGTTCCGCCGCTCGACGACTTGCTTCTTCGCGCTGCCTTCCTCGATGGTCTTCACAACGAAGACGTAACGTTGACCTTGATCAGAGCCAATCGCTTTCTCAGGGACGAGAATCGCTTCGCGCGGAGGCCCGACCGGCATCCGGATGCGAACGAACTGCCCTGGTGAGAGCATGTAATACGGTGCGGTGGAGAGCCTCGGGTTGGTCAGTAGTGCCCGCACACGGAGAGTGCCGGTTCCGGCGTCGAGTTGGTTATCGACGAATACCACCTGCCCTGAGAGGCTGAAGTCGTCATCGTCGGCCAGTGCGATCTGCACCAGGAGCGGCTGAACGCGAGAGGATGTCCGTTTCCCTGCGCGTGTGAGCTTGCGAAGTCGCATCACGGTGCGTTCATCCACGTCGAAGGTCGCGTAGACCAGATCGAGTTGCACGATGGTGGTCAACAGGGTTGTGTCGGCCTGGACGAGGTTCTCCTCGTCCACCATTCGGCGGCTGATCCGGCCATCGAATGGAGCATAGATGGTGCAGAAATGGAGGTTCGTCTCGGCCAGTTCCAGTGCGGCTGCTGCGGATTCGATGTCGGCGCCAGCCTCGGCCAGGTCACCCACCGCCTTGTCGTATCCTTCCCTGCCGATCACCCCCTTCTCGTACTGCTCAATCGCACGCTTGTAATCGGCAGTGACCGTCTGAAGGTGCTTCTTCGTCTTGTTCAGTGCCGCATGAGCTTTATCGACCTCGGCCTTGTAGATTCGGTCGTCGATCTCGAAGAGTCGTTTCCCTTGCTCCACGTCCTGGCCATCCTTGAAATGGATGCTCTTGAGGTAGCCAGTAGCGCGCGACTTGATCTCGACCACCTTGAACGGTTCGGTGTGGCCGGCGAAGTCTTCGTAATCGGTCACCAACCGGGCAATCGGATGATCGACGACTACCACCGGCGGCGGAGTCTTGGCCGGTTGCGGTGGCTTGCGCGCACAACCAGCCAGCGCGATGGCTGCGGAGATCAGCGCGAGGAAGGCAACGTGACGAACACTCATGGCGGTGCGCGAGTTTGAACGGCATGGTGGCACAGTAACTACCGCAGCCCAGGCGGGGCCTTACAGGAAAGGGCAGCGGAAGGTGTGAGTTCGACTCATCATAAGGCGTAACATTCGACCCTGCAAAGGCAAGTGGCGGCAATCGTGGGATCGTGAGAGAAATGTGAGAGCAACTCTCACGCGTGAGCCGCGGCGCGTGAGGCAGCATCGGGCGGGTTAGCTCAGGATCTCCTTCACGACGTGCCCGTGTACGTCGGTGAGTCGATAGTCGCGCCCCTGGAAGCGGTACGTGAGACGCTCATGGTCTATGCCCAGCAGGTGGAGCATCGTCGCGTGTAGGTCGTGGATGGGGAAGACTTGCGTCTCGGCGTTGTAACCGAACTCATCGGTTGCGCCGTGCGACACGCCGCCCTTGATTCCGCCGCCGGCCAGGAGGATGCTGAAACCCTTCATGTGGTGGTCGCGGCCGTTGCCGCCCTGCGACATCGGTGTGCGGCCGAATTCGCCAGTGAAGACGAGGAGTGTGTCCTCGAACATGCCCAGCCGCTTCAAGTCCTTGATGAGGGCCGCGAGTGGTCGGTCCACTTCCTCGATCTTGAACTTGATCCCCTGCTTGATTGCGCCGTGGTGGTCCCAGTCGCGGTGGTAGAGTTGGATGAACCGCACGCCCTTCTGGGCGAGCCGGCGAGCGAGCAAGCAATTGCCCGCGAATGAGCCGTCTGGCCGCTTCGTGCCGTACATGTCGAGTACCTTCACTGGCTCGTCCTGAAATTCCATGAGAGCCGGTACGCTCGTCTGCATGCGGAAGGCCAGTTCGTACTGGCTGATACGAGTGGCGATTTCGGGATCGTCTACCACGGCGTTTTGCAGCCGGTTCAACTCGTTCACGGCGTCGATCACATCCTTTTGCTGTTCGGGCGCGACGCCAGGGGGGTTGGGAAGATACAGGACCGGATCACCCTTACTGCGAAGTTGCACGCCCTGAAACTCGCCCGGCAGAAAGCCCGCGGACCACTGGCGCGACGCGATGGGTTGGTTCTGCCCACCGCGGCCGTTGGAAGTGAGTACGACGAAGCCCGGCAGGTCGTCGGCTTCCGCACCCAGGCCATAGGTGAGCCAACTTCCCATGCTCGGCCGACCGGACACCGAACTGCCGGTGTTCATGAATGTGTGGGCCGGGTCGTGGTTGATGGCCTCAGTCTTTGCCGAACGGACGATGCACAGATCGTCGGCCACTTCGGGGAGGTGGGTGAACAGTTCGTTCATCTCCTGGCCGCTCTTGCCATGCTTCTTGAAGCCCCACTGGGGGGCGAAGCACTTCAGCCGCGCACCCTGAAGCTGTGCGATGGGTTGCCCCTTCGTGATGCTCTCCGGGAAGGGTTGCCCGTGCCGTTTGGCCAGTTCGGGCTTGTTATCCCACAGTTCGAGGTGGCTGGCGCCTCCGGCCATCACCATGAAGATGACACGCTTGGCTCGTGGCTTCACATGCGGTTTGGCGATCACCCCCTTCCATTTCTCTTGCTTGGCCACGGCCTCCGCCCGCAACGACGAAAGCGCCAGGCTGCCGACGCCCCGGCACGAGTTCGCCAGGAATGCCCGGCGCTGGAGGAGCTTGATCTGGTGGAGGTTCATGGCATCTCCGGGAATCGGAAACGGTCGTTCGCGGGGCGAGTGGGCAGCATCTCACTGCCTCGTGATGGTTTCATGCAGGTTAAGGATCGCCCGGCAGACACTCACCCAGGCCGCGAGTTCCTCTGGCCGGTCGTCCTTCGGTGCGGGCATGTCACCGACGTTGAGTAACTTTTTCGCATCGGTGACGTTCGCAGCGAAGTGGTCGCGGTGCTTCTTGAGCAGCGCCAGCAATACTTTCGTCTCCAGCGGTTTGGGGCTGCGGTTCGTGGCACGAGTGAATGCCCAGGCCAGCTTCGCGGAATCCGAATCGCCACCTTCTTTGATGGTCCGCGCCGCGAATGCCTTCGCCGCCTCCACAAACTCCGGATCGTTTAGCAGAACGAGTGCCTGTTGCGGGATGTTCGACCGTGCCCGGTCGCAGGTGCATTCCTCACGCGAGGGTGCGTCGAAGGCGACCATTGCCGGGTGCGGGAACGATCGCTGCCAGTGCGTGTACATTCCGCGACGGTAGACCTTCGCGCCGGAATCCTTCTGCCACTCGCGCGGCGGGAAATTGAGCGCCGACCAGTAACCTGGTGGCTGATACGGCTTGACGCTCGGACCGCCGAGTTTCGGGTTCAGCAGACCGCTGATGGCAAGTGCCTCGTCGCGGATGAATTCGGCATCGAGTCGCTGGCGTGTCTGTCGCGCGAAGAGCTTGTTCATCGGGTCGCGTTCGCGCACTGCTGGCGGTTCCACAGACGCTTGCCGGTATGTACTCGACATCACCATCAGCCGGACGATGTGCTTGATGTCCCACTTCGTCTGGAACTCGCTGGCGAGCCAGTCGAGCAGTTCTGGATGCGTGGGGAGTTGTCCTTGCACACCGCTTTCTTCGAGCGAACGGGCGATGCCATAGCCGTAGAAGAGCCGCCAGAGTCGGTTGACCACAACGCGTGCCGTCAAAGGGTTCTCGGGTGCGATGGCCCACTTCGCAAGGTCGAGCCGCGTGTAGCGACTCTGTCCTTTCGGCAGTGGCGGCAGCGGTGGGAGGAAGCCAGGCGTTTTCGGCTGCATCACCGAGCCGGTTGTGTCAAGCCAGTTACCGCGTGCGAGGATGCGAACCGTTCTCGGTGCGCCGCTCGTACTGATGAGAACGTGTGGCAACGATTTTTCGAAGTCGGTTCGAGCCTTCGTCGCTGCAGCGAGCATGTCGCGGTCGGGTTTCAACTCCGGCGCGGTGTCGCGAGCGAAGCGGGCGAGTCGCGATATCTCCGCCGGGGCGCGTTTCTCATACGGCTTCGCGAGGATGGCTTTTACGTCGCCAGGAATCACAACCAGTGCCGGCCCCTTCTTGCCGGGGTTCGGGTTCGGCCACTTCTCCACACCTGCGAAGGCTCCCTCCGACTCGGCGAACACGCGGGCCGCAGCCTCGCTCCGCGCCTGTGCCAGTGCGTGACTGCGGATCTTGTGCCTCAGTTCGGTTTCCTGTTCGGGCGTCATCGGCACCGCTGAGCCAGGCCCGCGCCCGCCGACAGCGGGTTCCTGAATGTCGGCGAAGAACGCTGCGACCGAGTAGAAGTCGGCCTGTGTGTAAGGATCGAATTTGTGGTTGTGGCACTCCGCACACATGAGCGTCCCGCCGAGCCACACCTGGCCGAAGTTACGCACGCGGTCGGCCGCGTACTTCGCCTCGTATTCCTTCGCCTGCGCGCCGCCTTCCTCGGTAGTTTGCAGGAGGCGATTGTAAGCGCTGGCGATCTTCTGCCACGCGGTCGGCTTCGGCAGAAGATCACCGGCGAGTTGCTCAACCGTGAAGCGGTCGAACGGCATATTCTCGTTGAACGCCCGGATGACGTAGTCGCGGTAGGGCCAGATGTGCATCGGATTATCGCTGTGATAACCAATGCTGTCGGCGTAGCGAACGAGATCGAGCCACCACACCGCCATTCGCTCGCCGTAGTGCGGCGACGTGAGCAACTGATCGACGACTTTTTCGTAAGCGTTCGGATTCCTGTCTTCCACGAACGCCTTCACCACCTCGGGGGCCGGCGGTAATCCTGTGAGGTCGAGGTAGAGCCGTCGGATGAGTGTGACGCGGTCGGCCTCCTTCGCAGGCGCAACACCTTCCTGCTGAAGCCGGTACAGAATGAACTCGTCAATCGGATTCCGTACTGGCGATTGCGGATCGCGGATTCGCGGAATGTCTGGCCGTGTGAGTCGGGCGAATGACCAGTGCTCCGAGTATTTCGCACCCTCCGTGATCCACTGCCTCATGGTGGCAATCTGTGGGGCCGTCAGCGGCGGTTTCTTCGACTTCGCCGGCGGCATTCGCGAGTCGGGGTCCTTCTCACAGACTCGCTTGAAGAGTTCGCTCTCATCCGGTTTACCAGGTACGATGGAGCCGGACTTGATGGCTTCCTCACGCAGGTCGAGCCGGAGTTTCGCCTTGCGGGCTCTCTCGTCGGGGCCGTGGCAGGCGAAGCACTCGCTGGTCAGGATCGGCCGGACGTCGCGCGCGAAATCGACTGGCGGCGCGGCTGTGGCTGAGGTCACTGCCAGGAGCGCACATGCGAGGCTGAAAACGGTTCGCATGGTGAAACGTGGTTGTGAGGCAGGCGGGGACGGCGAGAGCACCATTATAACTGAAGGAATCTCGAACGCGAGCGTGTGATGGGAAAGTCTCCGGATCGGTTGCGGCTGGCCACGAAACTGCATCTGAGTTGCGGGAGGTGAGGCTGGATTGCTTCGTTTCGAGCGTGCGGATTCGGATTTCACCCGCTGCCCTCTGTTCTGGTCGAACAATCAGGAGGTTCATCATGTCGCTGTCAATCCGATCGGCGGCGTTCGTGTATGGTGGTGAGATTCCTGCGGCGTACACCTGTGAGGGTACCGACACCTCACCGCAGCTGGAGTGGTCCAGCGTGCCGGCTGGCACCAGGAGTTTCGCCCTCATCGTGGACGATCCGGACGCTCCAGACCCGGCCGCGCCCCAACGTGTCTGGGTCCACTGGTTGCTCTACAATATCCCTGCCGACACCACCGAACTCGTGGAGGCTGTCGCACGCGAGGCGCTTCCCGCGGGCACGCTCGAAGGGACCAACGACTGGAACCGCACCGGGTACGGTGGTCCGTGCCCGCCCATCGGTCGGCATCGCTACTTCTTCAAACTCTACGCTCTCGATCGGGAACTCGCTGACCTGCAGGAACCGCGCAAGGCGGACCTGGAAAAGGCGATACGTGGGTACGTTCTGGCCGAGGCGGTGATGATCGGTACTTACCAGAAGGTGGGTAAGAAGTAGACTCGTCAGTCGTCTTTTCACTAGCATTTCAGGAGCGACCGACTGGCTGTCAGGCTCTCACACGCGCCAAAGTGCTCAAACTGGAGTGCGCCCGATGGGGCTGTCGAAGAACATCGCGTACCGACTCCGGACGCTCCGCGAGGCGGCTGGTCTCTCGCAGCAAGAGGTCGCGGAACGCGCGGATCTGAGTCTCTCCCTGGTCACCAAGATGGAGCAGGCGCGCAAGGCCGACCCGCGAGCCAGCACGATCCTGGCGCTGGCCGCGGCGCTGGGAGTGCGCCCGGGGCAGTTGATCGAGGATCTAACTGCGCCACCGGAAGGGATGTTCCCGGACAAGAAGGGGAAGAAGAAAAAGAAGAAGAAGGCGGAGGAGACTGCGAACGAACCGTCCACGGCCGGGTTGATGGGTACTGTCTCGTCGAATGGCCATAGGGCGTCGAAGAAGAAAAAGAAAAAGGAGAAGTGACTCGCGTTGGGCTTCTCCTTCCGTTTCGCCCACCTCACATCTGGCAATTCCCGGAAGCGAAGGGCTGGCGAAAATCCCGGCGCTTCGGGTGCGAATCTCAAGGAGTTGGTCGTGCGTCGCTGTTGAGGAACGGTACCAGGGCAACCACCGAGAGGGCCAATCATGTCCACTCCCGCGCCAAACATGCCGCCGATGCAGGAATACAAGTCCGCGCAGTATGAGTTCAACGACGAGCAGAACCGCGAATTCTCCGCGCTGGCAGACGCGATGCGTGTCTCGGCCGGGTTGATGCAACTCGTCGGCCTGGCGTTCGTGGTACTGGCGGCACTGACTGGCGTCCACGCAGCCAATACTGGTGCCAATAACATCGCGGGCTACGGCCCAGCAGTGGGTCTGGGCGCGGCGGCGATGCTCTGCCTGTGTGTTGGCTTCTGGACCGGCGGCGCGGCCGATTCGTTCCGGAAAGTCGCGGAAACGAGGAACGAGGATGTGTGGCACCTGATGAAGGCGGTTGGCTCGCTCCGCGCGATGTATGGCCTGTTGCGGACGATCATCCTCGGCAGTCTGGTTCTCGCGGTGGTGGGGTTGGGCCTGGCGGCATTTGGGATGTTGGGGAAGTGAACCGAGCGTTTGCGTGGTTCGCGAACCGCTGCTCCCACCGACGAACGACCTCAGGCCAGCTCGCCGGGAACGGCAGGCTGGCTCGCCATCCAGTTCTGATAGTTCACCCAGCTCGCATCGTCGATCTCGAACGCCGGATAGCCCTCGCCGCCGATACTCAGGAGGGCCTTGCGGTAGCCAGTACCGTGATCGGCCTTCTCACGCTTCAACGAAAAGTCCTCCGGTCCCACCAGCCATACCGTGCCATTACTCGCGACAAGAAACGCCGTGCCGCCGAGCAACTTGGCTCTCCAGCGCGGGCGAGTCGGCAGGTCGAGGGCAAGCGAGTCGGTCTGAGGGTCGGCCGACTGGATGTCGCGCACAAGTTCGTCGAACCATGCGATGTGTTCAGGCGCGGGGCGGTCGGCGAAGAGCTTCCGCAGTTGACTGTAATACCTGAAGCGGTTGCTTGCTCCCAGGAGCATGTATAGCCCGAAGAAGACCGCGATGGGATTGATACCACGGCCGTTCTGGAAGGCGAGGTAAACCCAGCCGAGGTTGAACGCCGCGAAGACGAGCAGGACAACGCCATCGAGAGCCAGGCACTCCGCCGAGGGAGCGACCCACTTGAAGAGGCCGACAAACAACTCACCCAGTGCGAGGCCCGCGTAGAGCAGGACAAAGAGTAGCGGTGCCCCGGTCGTGAAGACGAAATAGGCGAGGCCGAGCATCACGACCGCGTAAACCACGTTCTCGCGACCGCTCCTCTGTACCGCCTTGCACAGCTCGCGGTATGCGGCCACGTTCTGTAGCCGCATCCGCATGGTGATTTCGTCGCTCATTCACGCCCCAGCTTCGATTCGCGCGGCCAGGTGGCACCTGGTTGTCTCGCTCTCATTCTCCCGAGTCAGTTGAGGAGTGGCAACGAGGCGGAAAGAACTCCGGGTTTGGGCTGCGGCGGTCGCTCATCGATGAGTTGGTAGAAGACGTTCCGCTGACGTGGTTCCCAGCCCGCTTCGCGGATGTTGCGTTTGATCTCTTCGAGCGTGAGATAGTGAACCGTTCCCGCCGACGCGACGACGTTCTCTTCGATCATCAGTGATCCCATGTCGTTGGCGCCAAAGAACAGAGCGATCTGCCCGATCTTCCCCCCCTGTGTCACCCACGACGACTGGACGTTCGGAATGTTGTCGAGGAACAGCCGCGCGATGGCCTGCGTACGAAGATATTCGAACGCTCCGCGTTCCGGGAAATCGGTCATCTTGTGACCGGGCTGCATGGTCCAGCAAATGAATGCTGTGAAGCCGCCGGTTTCATCCTGCAGGTCGCGGAGACGCGTGAGGTGTTCGACGCGGTCGGCCTCGGTCTCGATGTGGCCGAACATCATAGTACAGGTGCCCTTGCCGCCGAGCGTATGCCACACGCGGCACACTTCGAGCCACTCATCGGTGAGTGCTTTCCCTTTCGTCAGTTCCTTCCGCACGCAGTCGACCAGTATCTCGCCGCCGCCACCTGGGAGTGAGCCGAGGCCGGCCTCCTTGAGACGCTTCAGCACCGTTTCAAGTGGCAGCTTGTTGATTTTGTGGAAGTGCCAGATTTCCGGTGGGCTGAAGGCGTGCAGATTCACATGTGGGAAGCGTGTCTTCAGGTCGCGAAGCAGTTCTTCGTACCACTCCAGTTTCAGCGAAGGGTGCATCCCGCCCTGCATGAGAATCTGATCGCCGCCGAGGGCGACAGTTTCCTCGATCTTCTTGTAAAGCTCCTCGCGTGGCAGAAGGTATGAATCGGGATCGGCGGACTTGCGGTAGAACGCGCAGAAGTCGCACACCGCTGCGCAGATGTTGGTGTAGTTGACGTTGCGGTCGATGTTGTAAGTGCGATACGGCTCCGGGTGCAGCCGCATTGTGACCGCGTGAGCGGCCCGGCCGAGCTTGTGGAGATCGCGGCAGGCAAAGAGCGTCAGACACTCTTCTGGCGTGATGCGAATGCCCTCGGCGGCCTTCGCGAGGATCGGATCGGTGGTGTTCATGCCTCACTCCTGGCGAGGGGAGAACATAATTTCCCCTGTGTGTGCGCGAGCTTGTCTGTCTGTGTGGAAATGCGAGGATCACCCTCCTGGCTCTCCATCTCGTCGACAAGTTCGCGAAATCGCTGCATCCCTGCGAGCTCCTGCGGGCCGAGGTCGAAACGGAGGATGTTGCTGAGATAGCGTCGGCAGAGGCCCGGATCGAGTTGTAACGCTGCGGCCTCGCGCTGAGCGATCTCGCCGGCATGCGCCAGACCAAATTCCTTCGCCTTCTGGAACGCAGTCTCGCATTCACCAAGTTCCACACCGCTTCGCACGGCCCACACCGCGAAGACCATCGGCAGGCCGGTCCAGTTCGTCCACTCTTCACCAAGGTCGTATGCGAAGCGGAATCCGGGGAGGCACGCCCGCATGGCGCGATCGCCGATGAGCAGGACGGAATCGGTGCCCAGGTCTTCCGCGGCCGCGTCGATGGGTAGCGGCCGGGCCGTTGGGTTCACCCCGTACCGTTTGCGAAGGAGAATCTGCGTGAGTGCCGCACTCGTGCGAGAACCTTCATCGAGTGCGACCGTCCGAATCTCATCCCACGGCACCTTGCTGAAGAGCGTGACACTCAGCACCGGACCACGCGACCCGATGGCGACGTTGGGCACGAAACGATAGTTACGGCCGCGGAAGAATTCCACAACAGGGATCAGGCCCACGTCAATCAGACCGGCTGCGAGCTGGTCTGCGAGTCGGCTGGGGAGATCGAGCGAGAGGTGGATGTTGGGGGCGAAGTCAATCAGCCGCTCGATCAGCGGCTTGGTGTTCAGGTAGTTGACTGCCCCGACGCGGAGCGCTGGAATCGTCATGGTCGCGGCCTTTCCGACAGCCCGTAAGCCGTCGTTATAAGAACCGCGAAGCGATGGGGAAGCTAACAGGGAGAGCGGGAAGCGATTGGAAGCGTGGGCAGTGGTCGTAAGAACAACGATCCGGTCATGGTCTGGTAAAACCGAATCGCTGGATACGGCGTAATCTACCCACTGCTCTTTGCTCGCTCCACGACCCACTCTCCACCTAGGTTGCCTACCTCACGGGCATCCTGGCACGCAGACCGGAACGTAACGCTTGACGCAGGTCGTTACCGTGTAAGGTTCCATGTGGCAGGTCGTGTGCGGAACCATGCGGCAGTGCGTTTCCGGAACGACCTTACAGGTTGTTTGTGGCACACACCGAACACGCTCCTCACAGACGTAGTTCACCCGGCACTGACGTACGACGCACTGCCGTTGCTCAGGGACCATGCGACACGTTGTCACGGGCACTTGCCGCACACACGTTTCCGGAACGCGCTCCGTGACGCAGCGAGTCTCATAGCGGACACGCTGTTCCTTTTCCAGCCGGCAGGTCTTGTAGCACACCTGGCGCGTCACTTGCTGCGGCACCATCGTACACTGCCGCTTCACGCAATAGCGAACGTGCTGCTCCTTTACCCAGCGGCAGGTGCGGTACGGAATCTGGCAGGTCTTGACTTCCGGCACCGTGTAGCATCGCTTGCGAGTAACCATCCGCACGTGTTGTTCGGGCACCATTCGGCAGGTGCGGTAGGTGCAGTAACGAACGTGCTGTTCGGGCACGGTGTAGCAGCGGTATCGCGTGCAGTAGCGAACGTGCTGTTCGGGGACGATGCGGCAGGTGGTGTAAGGGACGTATTTCACGCACTCCTGCGGAACCTTGTAGCACCGCGTCCGCGTCTGATAGCGGACGTGCTGCTCACGCACCATGCGGCAAACGGTGCGGGTGCAAGTTTTCATCTCGGTCTGGCACACCTTGCGGCACACCGGTACTTGCACCGTGGTGCAAACCGGTTTGCAGACCATCTTGCACTCCTTCACGACACGGCACTCCTCGTGCGGAACCCATACTTTTCGGCATACGATCCGTGGTGGGCACTGCTCGGTGACTCTCGTGAGGCAACCGGGCACATAGCGACTGGTGCAAGTGCAGGGATCGAACACGCAGGTGCCTGGCGTGCGGACACACCGTGTGACAGTCGGGCCTGGGACGCACTCACTGACGGTCTCGTATCGCCCGCTCCGCACCTTCACGACACGTTCGGTGACCACGGGTTCGGAGACGTAATGGACCCGCTGTTGCGGAACGTAGTCCACCTCGGTGCGATACGTTGTGACAGGCACGCAGTAACTCTGCGTCTCGTAGACTGGCCGCACCGTGCAGTACGGCACGGCGACCTGGTACTGCTGCGATTCTGTCCGCCAGGTGGTATAGCGGCACTCACGCACCTGTTGATCATACTCCTTGCGGTAGGTCGTGTACGGAATCGCCACCGTGTACGGTTCCTTGACGACACGGTAGGTCGTGTATGGGATCTCCTTGACGTGCGTCTCGTAAACCGGGCGATTAACAGTGTACGTCACAGGTTCCTGGTAGCACTCCACCATCGGCCGGTTGACGACATAGGTGTGCGTGCGGACGTGCTGTTCGACAACGGGCCGCATCGTGCAGTACGGCACCGCGACGACATACTCCGATACGCATGGCTTCCAGACCGTGTGGCAGACTTCCTTGACGTGATTCTCAACCACAGGCCGCGTGACACAGAACGGCACCGCGACCTGGAACGTGCGTGTCACGGGCTTCATCACCGTGAAACACTGCTGCTGGTACTGCGTCTCGTAGACTGGCTTCTGGACGGTGTAGCAGTGGACCGTGTTGAAGTATTCCACCACCGGCTTCTGCACGGTGTACTTCTGGGTGATGTACTTTGTTTCCGCTACTGTGCGGCAAGTTGTGTAGGTTTCCGGCCGGAATTCTGTCTTGTACACGGGCCGGTAGCACATCTGCTGCTGTTGCTCCGTGACGCACTGATACTGCACGGCAGGCGGGCAGCATGGAGTGGCGCACTGGTCAGGCGTGACGCAGCGGCGCGGGTATTTGCATGCACCGCAGTGGCCGGCAAAGGCGGGTTGTGCCATTCCGATTAGCCCGCCGAATGCGAGCAACCAGAACCCCAGATTCTTCCTCATGGGAACGATCCCCGGATGATGATCAATGCTGCTGTTCGTGGGGGCGGTGTCTGTAGCCGAACACCGTGTTATGAGAAATGTGCGCGATACTGGGCGTTCACAACAGCCCTCTTGCGCAGTTACCCACCACCTTCGTATGCCCGCCAACCGCGTGACCGGCACAAAGGCGCCTGACGGATCAGTTCGTGCGGCTGGCAAGGCCAGCACAACCCAACGACTCGCGCCATTCGCACCAGATTCTGGCGAGATCGCCTGGCACGGCGAGCGTCAGGTTGAAGATGGCGCACCCTGTGCAACTCTGCCTCTGGCCGATCTGCCATTGCGCACGGCGTTCCTGTAGGATTGCAGTGGTGAAATGAAGGGCCGCGCTGGCATTGGCATTTCAGGAGCGATGTCCTCCTTGCGGTGGAATTCGTAGCGGTACGCTGGTTCCTTGCGGTGTTGGATCGTCATGATTATCCCGAACGTTCTCGAACGCGAAGAGTATGTGGAACAGGCTTATCTGTTTCGTGTCGCACGCGAGCGACTGGCCGAGAATCAGCCGGCACAGGAAGTCTTCGAGCGTATTCACGATGAACTCCTCTCCAGTACGCGACTCCCATACGCGGTGCAGTTCCTTGCCACGGAGTTGAAACACACCGGTTTGGTCGCCAGTGGCTTCGCGAAACTGCCGCACTACTTCACCGCGTTTCAGACATTCGTTGTCCGGCAGGCGGAGAATGAGAAGTCACGCTTCCCAATGCCAACGGCATTCCTTCTCCTGGAGCGCGAGGCAGCGTATCGCGCCGAGAAACCGACGCGAGCGGGCGTATTCGTCTATCAGTTTGAGTGCATCGCGCGCAATCGGCTGGGTTACCTCGATGGGCTCGAAGCCATGGCTGCCGACCCGTACTACGACGACGTCTGGCACGCGTACTTCGATGCGTTACGCAAGCAGGTGGGAGAGGTCGACTTCTGCGACGTGGTCTACACGCGGTCGGAACTCTATGTGAAGGACCAGTTGCGGCAGAATCCGAACTTTGAGCCCGTGTTGCCGCCGATCTTTGGTGAGAAGGAAGGAAAGATCGCGAAGGCCAGCCGCAACCGCGATCCGTTGCACCTGTTCGCAGCGCTTCAGCGGCAACTTGGCTATCCGGAAGTGCCGCGCTACAAGCTGCGTGATGACGCAACGACACGGTTCGACATGATCCAGGCGAAGTTGCGCGAGTTGGAGATGCGGATCAAACTCGCCGAAGGAGAACTCCGGGGTAATGTCGATCTGAGTCAGTTTGGCAAGCCGGAACTTCTGAAGGATGAGGACGAGTAGACAGCGGCTGGTGAGAGCCGGGAATTGTCACCTGGGCGTAGCTCTCACCAGCCGGTTCGTATTGGCAGTTCGTGCGTCTGTCAGGCGCTGGTTGGCCGGCTGCTGCGGAAGGCTTGCATCACTTCGTACAGGTCCTGGCTGACAGCCACTTCATCGTCGAGGAAGTCCTTCAGCCAGATGAAGTTCATCCGTTGCGCCATCGCGACGACTGGCAACAGATCGCCCAGTCGGACACGCACGTCTGGCTCCAGGATCGGCTCGGACTCTTCCACATGGGGTGGGGCGTAGAGTTTCAGGCGGTTGGCCATGTCGTCCTCCTTGGCGAGTGTGGCGTACGGCTGACCGCACAATCGGTACAGGCTCCCCGGCCCGCACGTCGCGCCAGATTGCTAACCTCGTGCAGATTGCTCATCGACCCGCGACGCGCTGCTTCTTGACTGTCAGGCGAAGACTCTCCCGGATTGCCGTGGAGGGTGGATAAGATGTATCAGGGCGCGAAGGCGTGCGGGTGGGTGAACCCGGAGGCAGCATGACGACGTTCTCGATACTCGGCAGCGGTGGATGGGGCACTGCGATGGCGATTCTGCTGGCGCAGGAGCCTTCGCACCGCGTCCGCCTCTGGAGTGCCCATCCGGAGAACGCCGAGCGAATGCGAGCTTCGCGCGCAAACGAACGGCTACTTTCCGGGGTGAAAATCCCCGATTCGGTGGAGATCACCAGCGACGAAGCCGAGACGGTTGCCGGCGCGGACATGTGGGTGACGGCGATTCCCACAGCGTTCCTTCGTGGCACGCTCGCACGCTTTCAGAGCGTGCGAAGTGCCAATACACCTGTGGTGAGCCTGACGAAGGGTATCGAGGTCGGTACGTTCCGCCGACCATCGGAAATCATCACGGAATTACTCAAGACAGAGGAAGTTGCGATACTGAGCGGGCCGAGCCATGCGGAAGAGGTGGCACGCGGGCTGCCCACGTCCGTGGTTGTCGCGGCACAGGATGGCGGCCTCGCGACGCGTGTCCAGCGGCATTTCGGCACGGATCGCTTCCGCGTCTATACCAATGGCGATCTCATCGGTGTGGAACTGGCCGGTGCGCTGAAGAACGTGATCGGCATTGCCGCAGGCGTTGGCGATGGTCTGGGGTTTGGCGATAACGCGAAGGCGGCGCTCCTGACACGCGGCCTCGTGGAGATGACGAGGTTCGGTGTCGCACATGGCGCAGAGCCGGCCACGTTCCACGGTCTTGCAGGCACGGGCGACCTCATCACGACCTGCTTCAGTCCACACGGGCGCAATCGCCGTGTCGGCTACCGACTCGGCATGGGTGAACCGTTGCCCGACGTGCTGGCCGGGCCACAGATTGCGGAAGGTGTGCTTACCAGCAAGAGCATTTACGAGCGTGCGACTCATACCGGGATCGACGTGCCGATCATGACGAGCGTGTACCAGCTATTGCACGAAGGGAAGTCACCACGGTCCGCGGTGCAGGATCTGATGACGCGAAGTCCGAAGCAGGAGAGGTTGTGACCTGTGGGCTGGCGGCCTGCACATCAGGGGGAACGACGGATGCTCGCGATTGCTTTCAAGGAATGGGCAGTGATCTGCGCGGCGATTGCAGCCGGTCGGCAGTCGTTGATTCTCCGCAAGGGTGGCATTGCGGAGGAAGGCGGCGAGTTCCGGCCGGAGCACGCCGCCTTCCTGTTGTACCCGACCTACTTCCACGCACATCGCGACGGTATCAAGCCGGAGTTTTTGCCGTTGCTCGAAGCGACCGAGGCTGCGAAATCGCCTGCCGGCGTGATCCGCTTCACGCACTTCGTGCATGTCGAATCGGTTTCCCATGTTGCGAAACTGGAAGAGGCTCTGGCACTCGATTCGCTACATGCATGGACCGCGGATGTGGTGAAGCAACGCTTCCACTACCGCGCACCGGGGTTGTTCGTGTTGAACCTGCGTGCCTTCCGATTGTCTACGCCAGCGGAAGCGATTGAGCGCGCGGAGTACGCCGGCTGCAAGACATGGGTGCAACTGGAGACGCCGATAAACACTACCGGCGCGGAACCGGTACTGGGCGGCTGACTCGCGGGTCCATGCCGCCACTACTCGCAATTCAGATGGAGACGCCGTGAGCGAGCCAAAGGTCGCGCTGGTGACTGGGAGTGGGAAGCGGCGGGTGGGAGCGCACGTCGCGGCGGCCCTGGCCGCGAGGGGCTATTCGCTGGCGATCCACTATCACACATCCGAGTCCGAGGCCACCGAGACCGCCCGACTGCTGGCGGCACAGTTCCACATCGAGGCGGTGCCCGTCCGGGCCGATCTCCGTGACGAACTCGCCGTTCGCGCGATGGTCCGGAGCGTACTGGATTACTTTCCCCATATCAACGTACTCGTGAACTGCGCAGCGATCTGGCATCGCAAGCCACTGGAGGAAGTGACCACCGCCGACGTGCGCGCACACCTCGACGCCAACCTCCTCGGCACTTTCCTCACCTGTCAGCATGTCGGGCTGACGATGGCGAAACAACCTGCCGGTGGTTGCATCGTGAATCTCGGCGACTGGGCCGATGTGCGGCCCTATCGCGATTTCGCAGCGTACTTTCCCAGCAAGGCGGCGATTCCTGGACTGACGCGAATGTTCGCCGTTGAGCTGGGAACGCGTAACCCAAATGTGCGGGTGAATGCCGTTCTGCCAGGGCCGGTCATGCTCCCGCCGGAAGTCAGCGTGGCAGAGAAGGAGCAGGTCATTGCAGGCACGCTGGTGAAGCGTGAGGGGACTCCCGCGCATATCTCCGCGGCAGTTCTACACTTCGTCGACAACGACTTCATCACGGGCGCCTGCCTCCCTGTGGATGGCGGGCGTACCGTGTTCGCTAACGATCACTGACACGCCAACCGCACCTGAGCTTCGTTCGGACGAGGTACGGTCTTGGAGCCTGGGTGCGGAACGCTCACCGCTGCAGTGCGAACCGGATGGCTTCATGCAAGTCGTTTTCCTGTCGCTCGAAGACACAGCGCAGATCGAGCAGCACCCGGCCATCCTGCGCGCGGCTCATGACTGCCGGCGTGCCAGTACGGAGTCGCGACGCCAACACGCTCTCGCTCACGCCCTCCGCCGACAGAGCGAGAACCACAGTCGGTACGTTCACATCCGGAAGCGAGCCGCCACCGACATACGCCACGTCCTCTCGCACTCCCACTGATACACCAGGGATCGCACGCAGCCGTTGTGAGAATGCTTCGCAACGTCGCCGCAGTTCGGACAATGGCGTGGTGAGCATCCGCAGCGTTGGCAATTCGCGCAGAGCCTTGGCCGGGTCGCGGTAGAGCCGCAGCGTGGCTTCCAGCGCCGCGAGTGTCATCTTGTCGAGCCGGATGGCACGCATGAGCGGGTCTTTCTCAATCTTCTGAACCAGCGACGCTTTTCCGACGATCACACCACACTGGGGGCCACCGAGAAGTTTGTCGCCACTGAAGAGAACCAGGTCTGCACCGGTTGCGATGCTCTTCGAGATGAGTGGTTCGCCCGGCAATCCGAAGGGAGTGAGGTCGATTGCTTCACCGCTACCGGCGTCGTCGATCACAGGCAGATTGTGCTTGCGGCCGAGTTCCACCATCTCTTCGAGTGAAACGGCTTTCGTGTAGCCACGGACGCGATAGTTGCTCGCGTGGACACGCATGATCGCAGCCGTGTTCGGCCCGATGGCACGCTCGTAGTCGGAGAGTCGCGTGATGTTCGTTGTGCCGACTTCACGCAGCGTCGCGCCGCTGACCGCCATCACCTCCGGGATGCGGAAACTTCCGCCGATCTCCACGAGTTGCCCACGCGATACGATAACCTCCTTGCTTGCCCCAATCGCGCGGAGTGCGATGACCGTTGCCGCCGCGCAGTTGTTCACGGCGGTGGCACTCTCGGCGCCAGTGATCGCCTGGATCGCCGCGCGTATGGGATTCTGCCGGCTGGATCGCTTGCCGGAATCGAGATCGAGTTCGAGATTCAGATAGCCACGCGCGGCCTCGTATGCGGCGTGAGCGGCTTCCTCATGGAGTGGCGAGCGGCCGAGGTTGGTGTGCAGCACGATGCCCGTTGCGTTGATGACCGGGCGCAATACAGGCGCAGCTTGCCTGTCGAGTGCCGTGGCGACTTCTGCCGCGAGCGAGTCGAGACACACACTCGGAACCGCACCAGAGGTGAGTTTCGCGCGAAGTGCCTCGATCGCAGCGCGGGCAGCGTCGGCGATTGCCGCGGAGGTGTGTCGCTGGCGCGCCGCCACCAGTACTGGCGAGTCGAGCAACTTTGTCATTGAGGGAAGTTCGCGGAACGGATTACTCATGCGAGCAGTTTAGGGCAGGGGAAGTGACCCGACTCGCGATGGAGCAATTGCTTCGACATTTCGCTCCCACCAGTTGAAGCGATGCGAGGGGTGATGGGAACTGTTTAGTCGCCGTCGCCACCCGCGTTCAGCACTCGCACAATCTCATCGGGCCGGTAGCCTGTGGCGATCATCGACCGCTTCAACTCGGCATTGCGTTCTCCAATTCGCACCTTTCGCCACTGCTCCGCGACGGTGGCCACGATCAGCCAAAGCGCACCTCCACCGAAGAGGAATGTGACGAACAGGATTGCGACGAGATCCTTGGCTACTGCTTCTTCGATCGGCATGGGCCACCCCGGAAACCGAGGACGTGCTCTGTCTTGCCATTCGTTCGAGGCTGCACGCTATTTTACCGCGCGGCACTCCACACACCAGAGTCTTGCCGGTTCCGGTTATTCCCACAATCTCCGTTGGTACATAGAATTGGGAATGGCAATTCCAATCGGAACCCTCATTGGATTCGACTATGGAGCTTCACCAACTTCGGTATTTCGTCGCTGTGGCCGAGACGGGGAGTTTCACACGCGCTGCCGAGCGTGAGGGCGTCACGCAACCGACGCTCAGCGAGCAGATCCTTCGACTGGAAGGAAAGGCGCACGGTGTGAACCGCCGGCTCTTCGACCGCCTGGGCCGAAAAGTCGTTCTCACGGATGCCGGCAAGGAGTTGCTCGGTCACGCTCAGACAATCCTGGCCGCCGTGAAGGAAGCCGAACGCGCGGTTCGCGACTCCAGCGAGGGCGGGAGTCTCCGCGTCGGTGCGATCCCGACTGTTGCACCGTTCCTGATGCCCGACATCGTTTCGCGGTTCCGCAAGGAACACCCCAACGTGCAACTTCAGCTCAAGGAAGACCTGACTGAACGACTCCTTGCTGATCTGCTCGCGGGCGAACTCGATGTGGCGCTCATGGCGTTGCCCATTCGCGACGAACGACTTCACGTTGAGAAACTGTTCACGGAGCCGCTGGTGATGGCTTTGCCGCCGAAGCACCGGCTGACGGCCAAGAGCGAGGTGAAACTCGGCGATGTGGTTGACGAGCCGTTCATCTTGCTCGACGACATGCACTGCTTCGGCGACCAGGTTTTGAGCCTGTGCCATCACGGTGGGTTGGAACCGCGCGTGGTCTGTCGTGGCGAACAGATCGTGACATTGCTGGCGATGGTGGCCGCAGGGCAGGGGGTATCGGTGGTGCCCGAGATGGCTGCCACGGCCGATTCCGGCAAGCAGTGCTTCTACCGGCCGCTGGGGCGACCTGTGCCGACACGGACACTCTGCGCGGTGTGGCACAAGCAGCGATTCCGTCCGCCGTCGCTGCGAGCGCTCGTGGAAGTGGCGAAGAGGTAAGCTGGACTGTCGCAGCGCATGCTGTGATGTCGCTATCTGGAACAGGTGCCGCGGGCTACATCGGGAAGACGAAGCGTTTGAGGAAATTGACACCGCTGGTCACGTCGGCGAGTTGGTTCTCGCCCTGTTCGCGATCAACCGTGAGGAATCCGTCGAACTCCAGCACCTGGAGCGTGGCGGTGAAAGCCATCCAGTCGATGTCGCCGGCGCCAACTGGCACTTCCTGCACGCCGCGGCTCAACCCCGCCGAGCGTCCGTCGCGCGCATGAACGTGCGTCACCAGCCCGGTGAGTGGCATGAGGCTCGCCATCGCATCGTGCCCGTGCAGCATGAAGTTCACCGGGTCGAAGGTGATCTTCAGGCTGCCGCAGTCGAAACTTGCAAAGTATTGCTTCACCTGATCCGCCGGGTCGAACCCCACTTCCAGCGCCACGAGGCAGCCCATTCGATCGCCGTAGGCGCCGAGTGCGGCGAGCGATTCGCGCATGAGATTCGCGCGGGGTTCTGCCTCGTCCGTGGGAAGTCTGGGGCACGCGATCACGACCTTGCATGTGCCGAGATCGAAGGCCAGTTGCATGGCCTTCTTGATTCGCTCGATACGGGGCTGGAGATCTTCGGCCACGTCCAGCCCACGGCGAAGGGGTACGTTGAGCGCGGCCAGTTGCAGGTCGAAGGAGCGGAGCAGGTTGCGGAGCTCACGCCGACCTGTGTCGCCGAGTCTGACAGGAGAAAGGTCGCCGAGTGCATCGACCTGTACGCCGCTTGCGCCGGCACGCGCGGCCACAGCCAGCGATTGCCGTAGGGGGAGGCGAATGGCCTCGGCGACGATCCCGATCTTTAAAGGTCTCATGGACTGGTCCCGCAATCCTGCGACAGTTGTCCTGAGTGAGCGTCTGTGATGCTGAAAGCAACACAGCTAGCCTACGAAAGATTAGAGATTGCCACATTGCCAACATATCCCCTCGGTGGCAATCGTGCTTTCTGTCAGCCACGGCTGACCATAATCTGAACAAATGTCGATATACGAGATGCAACGCACCAGCGACGCCGGTGGTTCGACGATCCGGTGCGCTCATTGCGGAGCAGGGCGTGTGCGTTTGCTCACTCACGAATCGTGAGCGACGCTTGCGCCTCCTCTGCGTCCGGCGCGAGGAAGTGCGAGATCGGGTGGACCAGTTCGCGGAAGTCGGCGGCCCGCAGGTGGACTGTTTTCCAGCGAGGGCTACAGGTGCGCATGCGAGCGCGGTAGTCGTTCACGCCGACACCGCGCAGGAGATAGAGCCGGCCGCGGTAGGCGAACAGGTCTGGCGTGTCGCGCGGCAACTCGACGTTCCACTCCAGTTCGTACACGAAGGCGAGAACGCCGCGGAAGCCGCTGCCGAAACGGTCCGCCCACCCGGCCAGACTCAGCACATCCTGACGCTCACACCAGTTCTTCCAGATTCGCCGCCGATGGCCGTTCACCATGCTGGTAAACTTTCGCCCTTTCACATCCACCACGAGCCTCGTCTCGTTGGGCGAGACGACGATGAAATCCGGCGACTTCACGTCGATGGAATCCAGGTAGCTGCGGCGCGCCTCGACAACCGGCATGACCGCAACGCCGCGCTGCCGCAGGAATGCCTCGAATGATGCATCGTTGCTACACAATTGCGGAATCCCCTTTGAACGCTGGTATTCCGGCAAAGACCTGCTTTCAGTGTAACTGATTCCCAGAGCGAAGCGACCCCGGCAATCGCCGGGGTTTTCACTTGTACCATCAGTGGAAGAGCGTATAGTGAGATGAAGTCAAACGAGGGATTAACCACCATGGCCGTTTTCCAAGATCCGAACCGGCAACCCGACAACTCGCCGACCGTGTTATTGCGCTGTCCCACATGCAAAGACACAACCCCGCACAAGACGGTCGGAGTCCAGCGTGAGGCGGAAGACAGTGGTTGGAAGGGGCAGAAGACCCAGGGGATGAAATGCGTGATTTGCGGCACGGTGACGAAGCCGGCGACTGGCGAAGAGGGTGAGGAGTTCCAAAAGAACTTGGACGCTGACGACGGAAGCGAGAGTGAGACGGAGCCGAACTGACTCTCACCGGGACCGCCCAGCCGTGCGGCGACGAGAGCCTTCCGGCGCTTCGGTCGTCTTTGACAACTCGTGAGGATCGGGAAAGATTCTGTTTTTACTTGCTTGCCCTTGACCGTTCGGGTACGACTCTCACCTACTCATCTGTTCGGAGGGTCGGGCCGTGTTCGGGACCGCCCAAACATCACTGCGGGTTAAACCGGCTCCGCATTGGCGGCAACTCGTTCGGTTGCCGAACGAGGAACTGACCCAGTTCGACATCGGTGCCGTCAATTTGGCTTGTGCCGAGGGGCTTCCCGGCTCTGACCAAATCGACCCCCATTACTGCCTCTACAAGCTCGATGACTGGGCCGATTGCGTCAAGGAGTACACTACCCTTCTAACTCCTCAGTTTCGGCGCAAGCCGAAGCAGTATGAGAACTCAGAAGCGTATTTTCGCACGCTGGCAATGATAACGGTACTGCAGCGTGATCAGGGAGTTTGTTACAACCCGGCGAAAATTCCCGAGGATGCTCCGTTCGACACGGCAGATTCGTTCATCCACGGTGTCATACAGGGCGACGGTGGTACCTGCGCCACGATGCCGGTTGTCTACGCTGCTGTCGGGCGACGACTGGGCTACCCCATCAAGTTGGTAACAACCAGAAGTAAGACGAGTGGTCACCTGTTTGCCCGCTGGGATGATACCAAAACTGGCGAACGGTTTAACATTGAAGCCACCAACAAAGGGCTGACGACGCCGACCGACGACTATTTCCGCAGCGGACTATACGATTGTGGGCCAGAGGTTGAAGCCGCCGGGTGTTACCTTCAGTCGCAGACACCAAGGATGGAGTTAGCCGGATTCCTCGGCAACCGGGCTTGGCGGTGGGACGATGTGAAGAACTGGCGGATGTGCGTCGAGTCATGGGCTTGGGCGTACTCGCTGAACCCGAGGAACGAGCACAAGCTCAACTCGCTCAAGCGGGCCATGTGCGACTGGGACAAGGAACAGCGAAGGCGAAAACCTCCTGGCTTCCCACCGCTGTGGATAGAGCGCCCCTGCCGCTTGTACCCTGAACTTCCTCTCGATGTCGAACGGGACATTCACGGACTAGCGGCCACAGAAAACATGCTGTCTGATCCAGAACTTGAGCTGAAGTATTGGGGGCGGATGCGGCGTGGCGATTTTGGACGAAGGCCAACGGGGGCTGTGGCGACGTTTTTTCCGAACGAGGCGTGCTACATCGACCTGCGGTTTAACTAATTCGGAAGGAGATCGCTCATGTTCGATCCTTCAATCGGGCGCTGGTTGACCCCTGATCCTGTCGGCCTCGGCGGAGAGGATGAGAACCTCTACCGCTACGCCCAGAACAACCCGGCGAATAGAGTTGATCCGAGCGGACTCTGGTCTATCAGGAGAGATGGTAAGCCGACTGCTGAAGCAGTTTCGGAAAAGAACGATACCCTCATTAAACTTGGGAATCAAATTGGTATTGATGCTGGATGGAAGACATGGGCCACACCTGGGCTGCCAGCAACACTCGCCAATGGTAACGCAGTGAAAGGTCTTAACGGGAACGACCAATTGGCAGATGGTCAGAAAGTCGCAATTCCCAATACTATTCTTTACATTTGGTTGGGGTGGAATGGTGCGGAATTGGGTCCTCGTGCCACTGGCTGGTATAAGGACATGAAACGGATGGAAATGTTAGGTTTCAATGTTGAAGAAATTCAGTACGACAAAGACAACGCAAAGAAGGCGGACGAGATTTTAAAGAAGATCGAAACCCTATCGAAGCAGAAGGCTCTTCACGGGATCGTGATAGCTGGGCATGGAGCAGCGAACAAGGCTTGGTCACATCAAGACAAAAATAAGGTCGAGTTATACTACAGCGATATACAAAAGGTCTTGCAGTACCGACTCGGGGCAGTCGTTATGAACGTCTGTCAAGGTGGGTGGTCGAATACTGACGCAGGGTATCCTGTACCGGGCGGTGGAGTTGGAGGGCGTGACCTTGCGGGCAAAGCGCCAGCAACGCTGTTCTATGGTATAAAGGAAACTCTTGTCCCGCCTTTCGAGACGCAGCTATTGAGCGATTTCTATAAAGATAAAGGGATGGGATATCAAGGAACTAAGACTGCCCCTTGGATCAAACTGTACGGGAAATAACATTGTGATGCGCTTTCAGTTAATTGTAGCCGAAGGTGGCGAATGCAACGAGTCAGCTATAAGCGTGCATGTATGCTCGGGTTGTTTGGGGGCTGGATTATAGGGATGATATGGTGGATATGTTTAATGATTGCATTTGGCCCGTCTATTGTCGTTACCCTCGAAAACGGTCAGCCAGTAGAAAAACGGATCGCAGTTACGAATCGAATTCTATATGCCCCAGTCGTGGCACTCCCTTGGGCCCTCGCTGGTGCCCTCGTTTGCATCACGAGCCATTACTTCAGGAGCTCTTTAATATCTCCAGTGGCTGCTCTGGGTGCTGTTGTAGGGGGTTCAGCTGTCCTCATCGCTCAACCTTTTAATGGTTGGCTCGCCCTTGTCATGCCTGTTGGTTGCTTCTTTGGCTCATTAGTCGGTTTACTACTGGGAATTATGCATCATTATTCTATCAGGGGAAGAATGAGAGGTGCCTCTAACGATGCTGAGTAGTATTTTCAAGTCGGTCCACGTCATGTCTGCGCTGCGATATGTCCCTGAAATTTGAGTCAATCACCCCTAGATAGGGCGTGATTGACTCAACTATTTACAGCAGACTGAACGACAGCAGCATTACCAGCATCGTCAGTACTCGCATCTTCAACAGCGATCCCACTGAGAACCCGGATTGGCCTTACCTCGTGTACCGCCTCAGTGCGGGTACGCCAATGCTCACGCTTGGCGGCACAGCGGGGATCACCACTTACGAGGTCACGGTCGAGATGCAAACCAAGTCAGTACAGCAACGCAACACCCTGGCCGATGCGGTTAAGGGCAGGTTGCATGTCTGGCGTGGCTTGCCAGTACAACTCAGCAGGTTGGTCAGTGAAGAGAGCGAACAGATTGGCGACGAGGAAGAAGGCGACAGGTACGTTGCCACGCAGGTCTATGCGCTGACGGTCAACGGATGAAACACGGTGCCGGGGTATGGTGCCAGCGGAGAGCGCTGGACGGGTTCGATGTCATTCCTTTTGAAACAGAACCGGCTTTCAAAAACTTTCCACGAGATCGGGTCTGACCTACCCGCAGCGGTTCACGAAAAGTGACCGATTTTTTCAGGGTTAGAACACTCAGTTAAAGGACACATGAGGGCACCAAAGACATTAACGGGCGAAGCGCTGGAGTTCTGGAAACGGAATGCGCCACTGTGCGAACGCATGGGCACGCTCACCAGCGCCGACCGAGATTCGTTCCTCATTCTCTGTTCGGCG
Source organism: uncultured Frigoriglobus sp. (assembly GCA_964422915.1). Lineage (GTDB taxonomy): Bacteria > Planctomycetota > Planctomycetia > Gemmatales > Gemmataceae > Gemmata. Next base: position 226,138 of record CAYRDG010000001.1, read on the forward strand.
TGGAGCCGCCTTCAGGAGTGCATCAGCAGCAGCGCCCCGACACACGATTACGTGTGTCTTGCGAAGCAGTACAAGCAACTTGCTGACGCATTCGGTTTGACGCCAGCAGCAAGGAAGAAGTTGAAGATCGAGCCGCAGCAGCAGGAAGCGGAAAACGAGTACGGGCTATGAGTGACAACAAGCGTATTCCCCTCGTGCCGTGGCACAAGGAAGCCCAGCGCCCCACGACCACGGAGAGAGGCTACGGCGCTGAATGGCAGAAGGTGCGGCAACTGGTCTTGGCGGGACATCCGCTGTGCCAGTGGTGCCAAGAGGCTTGGTCACAGCACGTTCACCACATCGACCACAACACCGGCAACAACAGCCCGACGAACCTTGCGGCGCTCTGCGAGCGCTGCCACATGAGTTACCACAAACGGAAACAGAAGTGACCGGCCCTACATAGGGCATGGATCACATCGTCACCAAATCGGATGAGCAGGCGCTAAAAGAGGGTTGCTACTTCGACCCGGTTCAAGCCGAACGCCCAATCAAGTTCATTCACCAATTCTTCCGCTCCAAGTACATCGCTGGCCCGATCACGCTTCTCCCGTGGCAAGCTGACCTCATTCGTCGCCTTTACGGATGGCGCAACGCTGACGGCACGATACGTCACAAGCGGGCAACCATCAGCACGGCGAAGAAGAATGGGAAGAATTTGATCGGCAGCGCAGTCTGCCTTTACGAACTGTTCGGCGGTTCCCAGCCCTCTCCCGAGGTCGTCAGCGCCAGCACAACGGCGAGCAACTCCGCACAGATTTACCGGGAACTCTGCTATAGCATCGACCAAAACGAACTGCTGAAAAAGCACGCCACGTACCGGGACAGTTACCGGGAAATCCGGGTGAAGTCGAAGCACGGGAAATACCGTGGATTCTCCTCCGATGCCGGGAACTGCGAAGGTGAAAACATCTCGTGCGTCCTCGTGGACGAACTCCACGCCCACGAATCCGACGCCCTTTTCCGCTCCCTTGAACACGCCACGAGCAGTAGACCGAACGGCTTCCTTCTGTGCATCTCGACCGCTGGTGTTGACCAGTCACGAGTTTGGTACTCGCTTTTCAAGTACGCCGAGCAAGTTCAGAACGGCGAGATCGTAGACACGACCGTTTTGCCGTTCATCTGCACGGCGCACCCGGAAGCGGACATAGACGACCCGAAGACGTGGGCGCAGGCGAACCCGTCTCTTGGAACGTCCTTCACGGAAGCGACGTTCCGCAAGGCGCTCAATACCGCCAAGCAAGAGGGCATGGCTTCGCTCTTGTCCTTCCGGCGCTACAAGCTCAACCAGTGGGTTGCGGGAGAAGCGGCGTACATGGACCCGGCGAAGTGGGATGCGTGCAAAGGGTTCGTGTCCGAAGAAGAACTCCAATACGCTCCGCTGTTCCTCTCCCTTGACGGCAGCAGCACGACCGACCCGACGAGCGTAACGGGATGCTGGGCACTCCCAGACCACAAGTTCTTCATTCGCTCGCACTCCTGGGTCTGCGAGGGCGGGGCGAGGCGCAGAGACAAAACGAACCTTCCGAAGTACACGCAGTACGCCAAGCAAGGCGACATGACGATCACCAAAGGCGAAGTAATCGACCACGTGCAAGTAAAGCAGTACATCCTCGCCATGCGAGACAGGTACAACCTGAGAGGGTTGGTAATGGACCCGAACAAGGTCGGCATCTTGGGAAAGGAACTCGAAACGGCTGGGGTCTTGGTTCACGTCTTCCCGCAAACGCCGAAGTACTACACGAGTGCGATGAAGAACTTTGAAGTGGCGGTGAACGAAAGGCGAATCGTCCACGAGGGCAGCGACCTTCTGCGCTGGGCGCTGGCGAATACAGTTGTTGACCAAGACCCGAACGGCAACTGTCGGCCGGACAGGGGCAAGAGTACCGACAAGATCGACCCGGCGGTTACGGCGCTCATGGCGTTTGAGTACGCCCACCAGATTGCGACCACGATGCCGACCGAGGAATGCGTTTACAATACCCGACCAGTTTTGACGATATGAGCCCTACATAGGGTAATGAGTTGGATAACAAGATTACTCGGCTACGAAAAGCGAGCCGTAACGTACAACGTCGGGGCACAGTGCGGGCTAATTGCGGCACCGTCTTACACCGGCATGCCGGTCACCGAACAGACCGCACTTGGCATATCTGCGCTCTGGTGCGGCATCCGGGTCATCTCCGAAGCGGTCGGCTCACTGCCGCCCACGCTGTACCAAGAGACGAGCGCAGGAAAAGAGACTGCGAAGAATCATCCGCTGTACTCTCTGCTTCACAGGGAGCCAAACCCAGAACAGACGAGACCGGTACTGTGGGAAACGGCGCAGGCGCACGCACTGATCTACGGCAACGCATTCCTTGAAATCGAAAGGGATGGGGCCGGAAGACCCGTGGCGCTGTGGAACGTTCACCCGCAGCTTGTTCAAGTCGCAAGAGACAGCGCAACGGGGCAACTGGTTTACCGTGTCACTGCGGGCACCAGTGGCGGGCCTCCGGGTTCGCCGGGTTCAGTTTCGATCCTCACCGCACAAGATGTGCTCCACGTTCCCGGGCTGTCCTCGGATGGTTCGGTCGGCTATCGCCTTCTGCAAATCCTCCGTGATTCCATCGGCTTCGGGTTGGCAGCGCAGCGCTACGGTTGCTCGCTGTTCCGAAACATGGGCATGCCGGGCGGCGTCATCGAGGTTCCACCGCACCTCAAGTTAGACGAGAACGGAAGGGCGAACCTGCGCCGGGGATTCCGCCAAGAACACGGCGGGGAGAACATCGGCACTATTGCCCTCATGGAACAGGGTTTCAAGTTCACGCCGATGAGCTTCGCTACGAACCAGCAGACCCAGTACCAGCAGATTTTGAACTTCTTCGTTTACGAAGTCGCACGCATGCTGAACGTTCCTCCGTTCAAGATTCACTCTCTCGATGAAGCGACTTGGAACAACGCAGGCGCACAGCAGCGCTCTTTCGTAAACGACACGCTCCGGCCGTGGTTGGAGAAGTGGGAAGCGGAGATCGAAAAGAAGCTGCTGACCCAGGACGAGAAAAGCAAGTACTTCGTTGAGTTCGACACGGACTGCCTTCTAAGGGCAGACGACCAAGTGAGGTTTCAGGGGTACGCCACGGCGAGCGGGAACGCTCCTTGGCTCACGGTGAACGAGATCAGGGAGCGGGAGAACCTTCCGCCCATCGAGGGCGGGGATGTCCTACCGGGAGCGAAGCCAGCGCCAGAGGAACAGAACAAGCCGGGCGAGGACGACCCGGAGCAGAGCCAGGAGCAAGGAAAGCCAACTGGGGAAGATTCCCCAGACGAAAAGGAAGGGAACGAAGATGATTGAGAAGCGCAGTTTTGCCGCACCATTCGAGTACACCGGCAACCGCCTTGTGGGATATGCCGCCGTGTTCGATTCGCCCACGCCGATCACGGAAGGCGGGCGCTCGTTCACGGAAGTTATTCGCCAAGGCGCATTCGACCGGGCGATCCGCTCTGGTGGCGACATCATCGCCACTTTCAACCACGACCCGAACCGGCTGCTTGGACGCACCAGCGCCGGGACGCTGAAACTCAGTACTGACGGCAAAGGCTTGCGGTTTGAAATCGACTTGCCGGAACACGCTTCCGATGTGCGGGAGATGGTTCAGCGTGGCGACTTGAAAGGCGCAAGTTTCACCTTCACGCCACGGGCAAACGGCGAGAAGTGGAACGGAAACAATCGGGAACTGACCGACCTTTACCTTTACGAACTCGGTCCCGTTGCCATGCCAGCGTACCGGGAAACGAGCGTGGGCTTGCGCTCCCGGTTGGAGTACATGAAACGAGTTCTAGAACTTAAGAAAAAAATGTGAGCAGCAGCAATACATACATGCGTCATTGACAGAAGTTTTCCCCATGGAGGATCATGAATTCGATTGAACTAAGACAGCAGCGAGCAGCGCTGATTGTGGATACTCAGAACTGGTTCCAAAAGGCTTCCGAAGAGGGCAACCTGTCCGAGGCCGAAATTGAACAGGAGTGGGCAAAGCGCAACGCAGAGATCGACCGTCTCGATGCCGAGCAGAGGAAGAAGGAAAAGGCGGAACGCCTTGAACACCTCACCGCAGGGTTGAGCGAACCAGTTGGTCGCAAGACAAACCCGGCCGCACCTCGTCTGAACACGACCCCAACGAAGGCAGAACGCAACAAGGCGCTAAAAGCGTGGATGGCGTACGGCAACGGTGGCGTTCGTGGCGTGGCTTACGATGGCGACACGATGAACCGCTGTGCGGAGTTGGGCTTCCATCTCCAGAACAACACGGTCACTTACCGTAGCATGAACACGAGCACCGGCGGCGCTGGTGGTAACTCGACTTTCACAACCACTTACCCGGACCTACAGACCGAACTCAAGTACTACTCGCCTATCTTGGACAAGGTAAACGTTCAAGTAACCGGCGACGGCAACAACTTGGTTCTTCCTCGTGGCAGCGACGTTGCGAACACGATGGCGATTGTTTCGCAGGCGGGTTCCTCGGGCACTTCCACCGACCCGACTTTCGACAAGGTAACGCTTGGTTCGTACATGTTCCGCTATGTGGAACAGGTCACTTACGAGATGTTGCAGGATGCCGTTTTCGATGTCGAAGGATGGATCACGGCGAGACTTGCCGAACGAGCCGCCCGCACTTTGGAAAAGTACATCGTGAGCGGAACGGGTTCCAGTCAACCGACTGGCTTGATCGCCGCTTGCACGGCCGCAGACGGTGGCACCGCTGCCGTTACCTTGGCCGCAACCAAGAAGAACTTTTACCAGTTTGAAGACCTGTTCTCGCTGTTCCAGTCCGTTGACTTGGCATACCGTGCCGACAACACGCTTGTTCTGCACGACAGTTCCGTTTGGGACTTGCGCAAGATCAAGGACAGCAACGGCCGATACATCTGGGACGTGAACAACACGCTTGTTCAGAACTCCCAGCCGGACAAGGTCGCAGGATTCAACTACCTCGTGAGCAACAGCATTGACGCAAGCGGATCGTTCTCCAAGAACATCGCCGTTTTCGCAAACCTTCCTCGTCAGGTCGTTCGCATCGCAGACGGAGTACAGATCACCCGCCTCAACGAGCTATACCGTGGAAACGGCATGATTGGTTTCGAGGTGTTGCTACGCTTCGACTGCAACTATGTGGGGCACGCTTCCAGCATCGCCCGTGTTGCAACGCCAGCATCCTAATTGAAGCACCAGAAACCCGCTGCCATGTCGGGTTCTGCGAAACACCGGGATCCATTCCCGGTGTTTTTGCGTACTGCGACCCTACATAGGGTCATGTGGAAATGCACCATTACAAACCCGGCGAGTTTCGCCGCTGTCAGCGCTGCGGACATGAGAGACTTTATCCGCACGAGCGACACGACCCAGGACACGCTATTAACGCAACTGCTCGACGCCGCTTCGGACAAGTGGACAGCGGAAACGGGTCACGTCCTTTGCAGTACCGATTTCGCTCTGAGGCTTGATGCCTTCCCGAGCGTGTACTACGACCGGGACGACCAGCCCTCTCCGTTCGCAAACCTCTGGTACTGGAACCCGAACAGCGCTGCGCCGAGCCTGACGATCTTCCTACCCCGTCACCCGGTAACGGCGGTCAGTTCGGTTCAGTACCTCGATACCGATGGCGCTTGGCAAACCCTTTCGGGATGCACTTACGACACGGTCAGTACTCCGGCCCGGGTCATCCTGCCCAGCAATCTTCCGACGCTTCACCCGACCCAGAAGCCAACGGTCAAAGTGAACTTTACCGCCGGATACGCCAGCGCCGGGACGATCCCGAGCGTGGCGCTTGTGGGCATCAAGTTGCTTGCGGCTCACTGGTACAACAACGGCACCGGCGAGGGCGGCGCTTACACGACCGACGATTACAAGGAACTGCCGCAAGGTTGGTCGGCGCTTTCGTCCCGCTTCGACATGCGGCTAATAGGAGATTGGAACCGATGAGTAACCGAACCTGGCGCTTCGACTGGCAGCGCATGAGCCGCACCGCAGACGGCACGACCGGCGACAAACCCAAGTCTTACGGATCGCAAGGGTATCTCTGGGGCAAGTACGAAGCGGAGGGCGCAGCGGAAACGGTAGTGCAAGGGGCAACCCGAACGACCGTCTACGGCACGATCACGCTCAGAGGCTTTCCCACCGTCACGGCGAAAGACCGGCTCGTGTTCGTGGAGTTTAACGAAACGTACTTGGTCGATGGCGTGCGCCGCAACTTCGCCAAGAACGAACTGATTTGCGACGTTCACAGATTGGATGTCGAATGAGCAAGTGGCTTAAGCTGAAACTGGAACCGCTCGACACGGGCGAAACGGTCATTGACGGTTTGCGGGAGGGCTTCTTACTCGTGCCCGCAGAGATCCGAAACGATAGCGGGTTCCGTGAACTGCTTGGATGCCTTTGGCCGTACTCGGCAAAGGAAGTCAGTTACCGCAAGCGGGACGACAGTTACATTTACGAAGTGTACGAGGACGCATGAAGGCAACGATTCAACTCGACTTAACCCCACTGGAGAACCTGAAACAAACCCTCGTTGGCAAGATTCTTCGCAAGGCGACACGCAAGGCGGCCAAGATCGTCAAGGATGCGGTGAAGGGCAATGCCGAAGCGGTGCGCCGCTTCGGGTTCCTTGCGAAGTCAATCGGCGTGAAAATCAAAGTGTACGGGAAGACTGCCGTTGCCATCGTGGGACCGAAATCTGACTTCAAGCGGGAAAAGGGCGTGCGCAAGCGTGGCAAGAACAAAGGGAAGCCAATCGTTCACATCCCCAGCAAGTACGAGCACCTTATCGAGAAGGGCACCAAGCGGAGCAAGGCGAAGCCAGTTCTAATGCCTGCGCTCGACAGCACGGAGAAGCAATACCTGGAACTGCTCACACAACTCATTGCGGAAGGTATTGCCGAACAGCTCGCTAAAAACAAAGCCTGATACCCTACATACCTCCGAACTAGTTCATTTACTATTCGGAGGTTTGATGCCGACAGCAGTTCCGCCAATTGGCTATACCGCAACTCTAACCGTGAACGACGGTGTAAGCAGCGCAGATCAAGCGTTCTCGTTCCCAATCATGATCGATTGCCCATCGGGTGACGTGTCGAAAGTCGATGCGTCTTACATGGGCATGCCGACCAAAGACAAGCTTTACATTCCGGGTCTCTTCGACAACGGCACCTTTCAGTTCGAGCAACTGTATTGCGAAGCGGACTGGCGCAGGTTGCTTGCGCTCCGTGGCGTGTCGAAGACTTGGAAGATCACATTTCCTGACGACGGAACCGGCACCCCGCCCGTCTCTTCGTTCTCCGGGTTCCTGACCAAGTACCCGACGAAATTTGAAATGGAAGCCATCCCGCACATCCAGTGCGAGATTCAGATCAGCGGTGCCATTACCACAACCTAAGAGGAGCAACATGAGCCTGAAAGAAAGGTACTTGAGCGCCAAGGTTCCGCCCGTTGTTGTCACGATCCCTGTCTGGGGCGAGGTCAACATCCGGGTTCTGACGATTGGCGAGTTGAAGAAGATTCGGGAGAGCGAAGACGAGCAATCGGTCGCATCCCTCATTCTGTCTGCCGTGGTCGATGAACACGGTGCGCAAGTCTTTAGCGATCCGGCCGAACTCGATGCGGTACAGGCAAGCGTTGTGAAGGACTTGGCGGAGGCGATTGCGAAGGTCAATGCGCCGAAGGTTGAAGACCAAAAAAAATGCTAACCGCCGACCCAGAGCTTCGCTTTCAACTGCTGCTATGTCGCACGCTGGGGCGCACGCTGTCCGAACTCGATGAGTTGCCAGCGTGGGAACTGGCGCTGTGGGCAGCGGAATACGAACTGTCACCGTGGGGCGAACAACGAGACGAGATCGGGCGGGCCGTCATCGGTGCCGCCGTGTGCGGAAGTATGGGCGTCAAAGTGCAACCGGCTGATCTCATTCCGAAGTGGGGCGAGGGACGGCGCAGGATGACGAAAGATGATTGGCTTGCGTTCGTGGCGGCGCACAACAAGAAGGTTCAGGGGGGATAGTGCCTAACAGTATCGGGAATGCGGCTCTTGTACTCAGCACATCGGGCGGGAAACTTACGCAAGGTTTGGAGAGCGCCGGGAGTGAAATCAAAGGATGGGCGCAGAAGGCCAGCGCCAGCACGGGCGGTGCCTTAGCGGGCATCGGCGGTCGCCTTGCCGGGTTCTTGAAGGGCGGTCCCCACATCGCCGCTATCGCTGCCATCGGGACGACCATTTACGAAGCGATCTCCCAGCCGTTCGACAAGTTGAAGGAACTGGGCGGCATTCAGAAGCAGGCGGATACGCTGGGCATCTCCGCAAGCCAGTTGCAAGGCTTGACCAAGCAACTTGAACGTGTGGGAATCGAAGGTGAGGGCGTATCGCAGACGTTCGCCCAGATGGGCAAGAACGTTGCCGATGCTGCCGGAGGTCACGGTCGAGCCGCACCAGCGTTAAAGCAACTGGGCATCGACGCAAAGGCGCTCTTGCACCTTCCGGTCGATGAGCAGTTTAAAGCCATCGCTGACGCCATCGCCAAACTGCCGCCAGGAGCGGAACAAGCAAGCGCCGCACTCCACATTTTCGGAGGGCAAGGCGCAGCGCTCCTGCCCATCTTGCAGAAGGGCGGGAGCGGGATTCAGCAGTTCATCGAGCAGCAAAAGAAGGTCGGCGCTGTCCTGAGTGATTCCCAAATCAAAGCCGCTGCGGATGCGCAGAAGGCTTGGAAGGAATCGAAGGCGCAGATTTCCGCCGTGTGGGATGGACTGGTGAACCGTGCCACGCTGATAGCGGCCCCGGTGATCAAGTTCATCGGTGGCGTTGTCTCGAAAGCCTTTCAACTGCTGACCCCGGTCTTCGAGTGGTTGGGTCGAGCCATTGGAAGGGCCGCCGAGATCCTGACCGCCGTGTTTGAAGTGTTCAGCGGTTGGGTCAGCGAAGCAATCGACTGGTTGAAGGAACTTGTCGGGAGCGTGTTCAGTTTCGGGGATACCTGGGTCAGCGTTGAAGACGTTGTCTTCGCCGTGCTAAAGGCGATGGGCCAAGCGTTCGGGTACCTGTGGGACACAATCAAGGCAGGCGCTGGCGCAATCGCCTGGGTCGTTTCGTGGATCGTGACCGGCTTCGGCAAGTTGGTTGACGCCTTCAAGAACACACTGAAAGAGCTCCTTGAACTCGCCGGCGAACTGCCTGACGATTTGGGCGGTGCGTACTTCAAGCGACAAGCGAAGGAAGTTGACAAGTGGGGCGGGGGCATCAAGCGTGCTGGCGAGGACATGCGCAAATGGGGCGAGAACGCCATGAACTCGTTCGGACAGAGCGCCGAGAAGATCGGGTCGTGGTTCGACCGCATCAAGAACAAGCGCAAGGAAGACAAGGCGGAAGCGAAGAAGGATGCCGCCGAGATTGCCGCCGCACTCCCCGAGTACAAGGCGGTTGCCGCCATGACAAAGGGATCGAAAGAAGCGTACAGCGTTGAAGCTCGCTTTAGTTGGGAAGGCAAGATGGCGGCGGAGAAGAAGAAGATCGAAGAGAAGAACAACGACGAGCTGAAGAAGGTGAACCAGAAGCTAGACAAGGTTATTCAGGTTTGGGGCATGAGCATACCGCTAACGGCGGGGTAACAGGGGGAACATTGCCGGTAGTCGATTACAGAGAACAGAACAGAACCGGGGCGGTGAACGATAAGGGCGTGCGCACTTACACGAGGAAGTTCCTCGTGACCATGTCGAGCATTGCCGACGCACCGCCTACGCCGTGGGGCAGCATCCCGATCAACAGGTACAGTGCGTTTCCCGGCGACAGCGGAGCGGTTGCCGTCTCGCTGGATTGCCAACCCATTAGCGACCAGTTGGGTTTGTTTTACGAGGTCACTTACACCTACACGTCTGCGCCGTTCGACAAGGGCAACGCATCCGGCGACCCAGCCCAGACGGACCAAAGCACGGTCCCAACGTCCCGGCCGTGGGTCATCAAATTTGGAAGCACGCACAGCACACGCTTGCTCACGAAGGACGTGATCACCGGCGCTGCCGTGGTCAACTCCGTGGGGCAACCGTTCGACCCGACCGTGGAGATCCCGACGAGCAACATGACCATAACGGTCACCGCTTACAAGGACTTCAACACGTTCGACCCGGTCAGCAAGCAATTGACGTATCAGGACACGATTAACGATGCGGCTTTGCTCATGGTCGTAACCCCGGCAACGACCGGAGTGTTCCCGGCGAAGACGCTTCGATGCACGGAGTACAGCGGAGAGAGTTACAACGAGAACGGCGCAACTTACTGGAAAGTTGACCTGACGTTGGAATACAAGCCGAGCGGATGGAACCCGATTAGCATTCTCGACGCCGGTACATGTTACGTCAAGTCGCTGGCACTTCCGCCGCAACCCATCCTTGACGAAACCGGAAACCCGGTCACCACTCCCGTTCCGTTGAACGGCGCTGGTGGCAAACTCAATGCCGGTGCGGCGCTCGTGTACAAGGATTTCAGCGGGTACTACGAGAGGAACTTTGCAACGATACTCACATAAGCCATGCCGTACTACCTTACAGATGAATCATACAGGGACTTCAAGCGTTTAGTTGGTGACGCTGACGGCCCCGGCACGACCGGCCCGGTTACTGGTGGCGGCGTGGGACAGATTGCACACGTCCAAGTTACGGGGTCGCTCAACACAACTTACAACGCTTACCCCGGGGTCGTTCAAGGGTACGACGGTACGGCGTGGCAGACTATCAGCACGAATCCGGTTTGGCTCCGTGTCGAAGCCGGTTACTGCCTCACCGTGGGCGTGCGCTACCTCGCCAAGAGGTACGCCCCACTCTCTGACGGTACTTGCGTCTTCTACACCAACCCGGTACCGATTACCTGCCCGGTGAGTTCATCGAGCAGCAGTAGCAGTTCAAGTTCGCCAAGTTCTTCGCCATCGAGTTCGCTTAGCTCTTCGCCAAGTAGTTCAAGCCCGACCAGCAGTTCAGCAGGTCCGGGCTACTGGGTGATTGCGAACATGCAATGCACGGGCGGCTTTTGGGTCTGGACATGGCGTAACACTGGCACCGGCGCAACAACGACCACGAACCCATACGGCCCGAACCAAAGTGTTTGTTGCGGTTGCCCATCGAGCAGCAGTAGCGGGTCGAGTTCCTCAAGTGCGCCAAGCAGTTCGTCAAGCTCTTCTCACAGTTCCTCAAGTGCGCCAAGCAGTAGCGCAAACCAGAGTTCATCGAGCAGCAGTAGCGGCGGTGACATTTGCTGTCCCGGCGTGACAGTTCCCAACACGCTGTACGTGACGTTCGGGGGCGCTTGGGCGTCTGTCGGCACCGTGACCGTGACCCGACCCGGCCCCGGTTCAAATTGGACCGGACTTGGCAGCGGTTGCGGCGTGACGAACGGGCAATTAACGGTGTCTTGTCTTGGAAACGGGCAATACAACGTCGGCGCTTGGACGCTGTACTCAGGCAGCGCTGCCCCGACAAGTTGCAGTCCATTTAGCCTGTCCACGTCGGGAACGGTGTTGGTGGGAAGTTGCACGGGTTTGGTCACGGCCACGGTAACGGAGTAAACAACAATGAAACCTTGCACACACACAGCGCCGCAAGACGGTTGCCGCATCTGTTGGCTTTTCGACCATGACGAACGCTATCAGCGGTTGTGGTCGGAGAAGGGAGAAACTTCGCCACCCGGCGGCACCTTTCCCATCGAGGGAAAGCAGATCGAACACAAAGCCTGTAACTGCGGAGCCAATCCGCTTGGCGCTGGTCAATAACCAGTGCCCCGGGGATCTCGTGGCGATCACGGCCGCAATCCACTGCCTTCATGAGCAGTACCCGGGAAAGTACCTGACGACCGTTCGCTCTCCGCATCCCGCCATCTTTGAAAACAACCCGCACGTTGCGGCTCTCGGGCCCGGCGCTTGGGACAAGGTCGAAATGCACTGCCCGCTAATCAATGCGAGCAACCACCGCCCCGTTCACTTCATGGATGCGTGGACCCAGAACCTGGCCGAACAACTCGGGATCACGCTCACGCTGACCACGAACAAGCCTTTCCTGTACCTGACGGATTGGGAGAAGGAAGTACGCCCGGCGGTGTTACCGCAGCGGGGCAAGTACGCCCTTATCTGCGCCGGGCGGAAAGGATGCTACACGGCGAAGCACCCGGGAAGCCGGATGTACCAAGAGATCGTGAACCGGCTCCGTGGCAAAGTGCAGTTCGTGCAAGTGGGAAGCGCTGGCGATCATCACCCGCCACTTGAAGGCGTGGTCAACCTCGTGGGGAAGACAAGCGTTCGTGACCTCATCCGGCTTGCGTATCATTGCGAGTTCGGGGTCGGTGCGGTGACCTTCCTTCACCATGTCTGCGCCGCATTCCGCAAACCGTACTTTTGTTTCAACAGCAGAGAGCCGAACGCCTGGATCCAGTATCCGACATCGCAGATTTTCGGCAGCAACGGTCTACTACCATGCAACCGGGAACACGCCTGTTGGGTAAACAAGGCGGACCCGAACGACACGGACACGAGTCGTTGCGCTCTGCCTGTCCTCGTGGAAAACGAATGGGTGCCGAAGTGCCTTGCGATGATTGACCCGGCCGAGGTCGTGGCGAGAATCGAAAGGCTTTACGAAGGGGGAACTTTGACCGCAGAACCGAAACTGTCTGTTACCGTGCAAGAGCGCATCATCCCTGACGATCCTTCGCTGGGGCTTGTCGTCACCACTTACGGCAATCCTGCTTATGTGGCGCTCCACTTGGAGAACCGCAAACGGCATTTCCCAGATGTCCCGGTCCTCGTGGTCGATGACTGTTCGCCGGATGAGGCAGCGCTTGTGAGCGTGTGCGTTGAGTATGGCGCAGACTTCGTGAGCAATCCGAAACGGCTGGGCCACCAGCCCGGCGACCTGTCCGGGTTCACTCACGGGTTGACGTGGGCACACAGGAAGGGGCTTGACCTCGTGGTGAAGCAGTCTCGCACTTGGCTTCCGCATTACGCTTGGGTCGATGACTTCAAGGCGCTGGCGGTGAAAGCCCAGTACCCGACGTACAGCAACCGCTGCGACAACTACAACTTTGGCTTTCGCTCAGAGTGTTTGGGAATGCATGTCGCCTCTTGGTATCCGTTCGTGTCGCAGATCAAGGAAGCCATCGGGCGGGGCGATCACGGCCTCGTTGAAGCGTACTTAGACCAGCAAGTAGCGCAGCGCATCCCACTCTGTGCAGTAGCGCAAGCGCAGCAAGTACAGCATCCGGGGCACATGCAATGGGACATGCTTGGGACGAACCGCCATGCGCCACCGCCGAACACGCTTTGGCATGATGTCTGTGATCCTGCCGCATACGCCTCTTTAGCGTCGCTGTGGGGCTTATCTTTTAAAGAACGTGACTTTACCCGGAAGACATAAAACAAACGCTCTGGCGACGAGCCAGAGCGTTACAGGTTTAAAGGAGAGAATGAGTCTCTGAACTATAATAGGGTCACTGACTTCAATTCCGTTTGACAAAGGCGGCAAATTGTTTAGCCTGCTGCATAACTAAAACAACTGCGTAACTGCGACACATGATGACTATTCCGCATCCCTGAACGTGGGTGACCACTTGCCGGTTCAGGTCGAGCGTTTAAACGCTGTGGTGCGGCGGGTGACGGGTAGACATGATGAGTGTTCCCGAGTAATTCCCGAACTGCTAGGTCGAATCTGCTTTGGTGGGTTCAGCACTGCTTTACTTGCAGTGAATGAGTTGAAAGACATCTCGGGATGGTAAAGCGAAGGGCTCTGGGATAATCGCTTGCCTTATGATCAGTACCACTGCTGAAGAAGAAAAACTCTTCTTCTACGGGCAGTGGTGCGCTCAGAGATGGGATTGCACGAGAAGTACAGTTAAACCAAGGTGCCAAACTTTCTGACCAAACGAAAAGCACTTGGTATGCATGCGAGGCTTTGCGAGCATGCATACACGGAGTACCTCCCCACGAGCAAGACCCAGAAGAGAAGAACTAGCGCCGTGAAGTCTTGCGTTTATCATAAAACTTGGATATGCTCCACTCCGTAACAGCAATTCCCATCGTGCATCGGTTGTTACTCGTTGTCGTGAACGCCCTCGGACCTGTCACCGAGGGCGTTTGACTTTTCATCCCGAAACATTTACCTTCCGACCAACACTCCGATGACAGGAGTAATCACATACTGGAGATTGCATTGAGCAAATCCGTACTTACCGCCACGCATGGCTATCAACTCGTTCAACCTGGTTCCGTTACTTACACTTGCATGCAAGGCGACAAGCATAATTTGGTGATCTTCTACGACCCCAAGCATCATCTTGCGCCAAGGTGGCTTGTTGTTACCGTTAGAGATATGCTCGGGTATTCCAACTTGCATGATGCGGTAGCGCATTACCCAGAAGGCATGAGGGAACAGTACCGCATCAGGTACAAGGGCGTTCGCAAGGTCATGACCTTTCTGACCACTGCTGGTCTATTGCGTCTTCTCGAAAATTCAGAGAAGTACCAAGCGCTTCACTTTCACGCAAACCTCAAGAATTACTTGGAAGAACACTACCCCAAGTACAAGGAAGAACAGCAACCGAAGGGGAAGCCAGCGCCGGTCGTGGTCGAGGGCGGTTACATCATCCCGCCAGAATGCACGCCAGAACAAGCAGAAGCGGCCCAGCAGTGGGCGAAATCACTCTTCGACAAGTCAGCGCCAGAAGCGGAGCCAGAAGAAGAACCAGTAATCCCGCTCAACCATCGTACCGTGATCCGCAAACTGGTTGAGTACCACTCGGAGCGTACCGGGCTGCACGTTAAAGAAGTGTGGGCGAAGCTGTACGAGGAGTTCACGAAGCGCACGGGCTTTGCGTTGTTCTGGGATGCGCCGAACAAGTTGGAGTTCCTCGAACTGAGCAAGCGCCTTCCGCAATTGTGGGAAGTCGCAAGAGACAACCTCGACACGCTGCAACCGAAGAAACAGTAACCACACGACCCGGCTTTCGAGCCGGGTCTTTTCGTTTGTACGGTCGTCATAACCAACTGGGGAATCCGCCCCAGTTGGGATTTCAGGGGTCAACTTTTGACCGGGCAGTTGCGACGGCACGGGGCCGAAAGTAACCTGCAACTACCTACGTCAGCGAGACTTACGATGTCGAAGAGCAGTCCGGCGACCCTGAAGGTCGGCAAGTGGGATTTTCTCCCCTCAACCCCAGAGGATCACGTTGCGCTTGTGGACTCCATGAAGGTGCGGCTCGTTCCTGTGCCCATCATAGCCGCCCTTGATGGAACCATCCTTGACGGTCACCGCCGTTTCAAGGCGTACCAGGAACTCAAAATCACCGACTTCCCGATCTCGTGGGTCGACACGAGCAACATGGAAGAGGCAGAAGTGCGGGCGCTCGTTCTGACCCTGAACATGAACCGGCGGCACATGACGCCCGAACTGCGCCGGGAGCAAATCGGGCTCTTCATCATCCAACACTCGACTTGGTCGAATCGCCGTATCGGGCTCAGCGTGGGCGCTTGCCACAAGACGGTCGGAACCATCCGTGACAAGCTGGTTGCCGAGGGCAAGGTTGAACCCGTCACGGAAACGGAAGGCGAGGACGGCCGCACCCGTACCACGACCCCGGATCGGCCCAGCGTCATCACCACTGGGGTTCTGAGTCCGAACCAGCAGAAGCGCAAGAATGTGCGCAAGGATTGGAAGAACAAAAAGAACACGAGCAAGTACAACCCCGAACTCGGGGTCAGCGGGATCGATATTCGCAATTGCGACTTTCGCAAGTTGGAAGTTGCGGATAGCAGCGTGAAATTGATTTTCACCGACCCGCCTTATGTGCAAGACTGGCTCGCTAACTGGGAAGCGCTTGCGGAGTTCTGCAACCGTGTACTTGTACCCGGTGGCGTTCTCGTCAGCTATTCGCCTACGGTGTACATGCCGCAAGTTCTTGACGCCTTCCGCAAGCATCTGACCTATGTGTGGCAGATGGCGATCACCTTTCAGGGTAATAAGCGGGCGCTGTACAAGTGGAAGTTTCAGAGCGGGTATCGTCCCGTCCTCGTGTTCGTGAAGGGCGATTACGGCAACCAGCGCCTTGTGCTCGACCGGCTGGTTGGCGACTTGAAGGAAGGCGAGGAGTACCGGGACATCATCATGTCAACCGGGCAGGAAAAGCAGTTGCACCCGTGGCAGCAAAGCATTGATGCGGCGCTGACGTGGATTCCCCGCTTTACGAACGCTGGCGATCTCGTCTGTGACCCCTGTGGCGGTTCGTTCACGACCGCAGAGGCATGCTTGCGCACCGGACGGCGCTTCGTGGGATGCGACATTGAGGAAGGGTATGCGGCTCTGGGGCAAGAGCGGGTCGCCAAAGTCGAGAAGGAATTGAGCGCCCAGCGGCAAGCATCGTGACCAAAAGAAACACACCCGGCGAAAGCCGGGTGTGTTGCTCGACATGCAAGCGTTGCGTTACTTGCTCTTGCCGGGCGGGGCGCTGATGGACTGAAGGACGCCCAGAACCTTCAGAACCTCATCGAGTTCGCAGGCGTCGAGAATGGCGACCAGTTCCTTCATGTCATCGGCGGTCACCTTAGCGCCGATGCGGTGAAGGGTCAGCATCTGGTCGGCGCTCATGCCGCCCTTGTTCTTCTTCCCGTTCTTGCGCTCGCCCTTTGCCTGAGTTGCCGACCAGAAATTGCTCTGGGTGATGCTGATGTTGTGTTCCGATTCGAGCCAGTCACGAGCGGCGGGGAAGGTGTTGTGACCCTGCTCGACTGCGAGACGACACCAGTCCGCTTTGCTCTTGGTTTCCTCGACCTTGTTCTCGTTCTTCTTCGGCATGTTGCACCCGTCTGGTTAGTGATGTCGTTAGCAACGAACTAACGACGCCCAGAACATCCCAGACAAATTCAACCGTGCCCAGCCCGGGAACCTCTTTTTTTCCAGTTCCTCCGGGGGAGGAAATGCCGCCTTCCGGCTGGGCACGGAGAAGGCGAAGAGTTAGGGTCGCCCGTTGGCGAATAGTGCCCACCAAACCCATACCAGAGAGATCACGATGAACACCACGAAGCCGCTTGCCGTCTGCTACTACCGTGTGTCGAAGGGCGAGCAGGTCGATAGCGTGCCGACGCAACGGGCGAAGGTGCCTGCGCACTTCGCCCACAAGTATCAGGTCGTTGAAGAATACGCCGATGATGGCAAGTCGGGGAGCAAGCAGGTCGAGAAGCGGACAGACTTCCTGCGCATGCTCCGTGACCTGACGGCGGGGAAGTGGAAGGGGAAGGTCTTCCACATCCTCTGTCTCGACAAGTCACGCTTTGGACGGCTCCACACCATTACCGGCGCTGAACACAAAAAGGCGCTGATGGAACTCGGGGTCTGTCTCGACACGGTACTAAACGGGTTCACCGACTGGCGCATCAGCAAGGACCGCATCGTTGACGCCGTGGAATCGGAATCGAACCACCACACCGCCATTCTGATTGCCGAAAAGGGTTTGGCGGGTCGCATCCGTGTGACTCGTGAGGGCCGCCCGAATCAACTCACGCCGTACGGCATGGCGAAGCGGATCACGTTCCTCACGGGTGACAGCATCATCATTCCGAGAACGCAACCGTTCCGCACTCCGAAGAACGCTCATAGCGTGTTCATTCCGGGCGACGACCGAGAAGTCGAAGCGGTCAACTTCATGTTTCGCAAGTACGCAGACGAGGACATTTCGTATCGGGAGATCGCACGCCAGATGAACGAGAAGGGTTTCCCTCTGCCGGGAACCGCTGCGCTGTGGCACCCCGACACGGTCAAGATGATGCTGAAGAATCCGGTTTACGTCGGTCATCTGCGCATTGGTGAAACGCCGAAAGGCGAGTTCTACCGTACCCAGCAGGGGAAGGAAACAGAAGCACGCTTGGCGCTAAAGCCTACGCCCATCGTGGTCACGAACACGCATCAGGGGATCATCGACGCTGAACTATGGGCGAAGGTTCAAGGCAAGCGCCAGAAGCGCAAAGGGCGGAGGGCACCCCGCAACCGTGGGCCGTACACCTTCACGGGTATCGTCCACTGCGGGCAGTGCGGACACAACATGTACGGATGTCGTGACCCGAAAGGGCGGGTCATGTACCGCTGCCACAAGTACGATGTCGGCGCTTCCAAGTGCCTTGCGTGGGTTGCCTACGATCACCAACTGCTCCCCTTCATGCTCAAGCGCTTCGTGTGCGACATGCGGAAGCATTTGGAGCAACTGGCGCAGCGCCCCGCCGATGCGAAGCCGGACAACGACAAGCAGGCGCTAGAAAAGCAATTGGCGAGACTCGACCGGAAGTTGAGCAATGCTCGTGAGCGCTTCCTTGATGCGGATGAAGCCACGGCACCGGGACTGATGATTACCCTTCGCCAGTGGGAAGGGGAACGTACCCAACTGGTCGAGCGCCTTGCCGCCATGAACAGCAATGAGCCATCAAGCAAACTCGTTCAGTGGTGGACACGGTACGAACAGGAGTTGTTTAACGCCGATGGCGTGGATGTCGGCACGCTCAAAATCGACCAAGCATCGGGAGGAACGGAGGTCGTTGTTCCTGTGCGGATGCCTGCTGCCGTTCTGCGTGAGCGCCTGAAGCAGATTGACGCAAAAGTCTTCGTGTGGTTCAAGCGCAAGGCGAAGGGCAGGGGTTACGACCTCGCCAAGATTCGGGCGACTGCCACCATAGCGGGGCAGGTCATCGAGTGGGAGCGGGCAGGTTGCCCCGCTCCCGGTGCAAGCGTGTTCGTGGCAGAAGGAAAGAAGGTCATGGAATGGCAACGAGAAGCAGCACCGGCGCATTTGGGTTATGCGGATGCGTCGAACGCGGCCTCGTAGTGGTTGTTGGTCTTCATCGGATCGCCCAAGGTGAAACGAGAGGCAGAATCTGCTCGACCAGTTCGGCTTCCTTCAGCGAAATCTCCTCGCGCTTCGCCAGATTCTTGAGCTTCCAGATACCTTGCTCGAACTCGGCCGGCCCGGCAATCAGCGCGAACGGGAAACCACGTTTCTCCGCGTAAGAAAGCTGCTGACCCACCTTCTTCGCGTCCGGGAATACCTCCACGTTTACACCCGCGGCGCGGAGTTGCCGTGCGACACGCTGATAGTCGCCCAGGTGGGTCGCGTCGAAGTTCACCACCAGGAGCTGCGCGGGCGTCGTCTGGCCCGTGAGCAGCGGATGCTTCAGTTCCTCCATCGCGGCGATGAGCCGATCGAGACCCAGCGACGCACCAACTCCCGGCAGCACCTGCTTCGTGTACTTGCTGGCGAGACTGTCGTATCGGCCGCCGCTGCATACGCTGCCGATCGCGGGCAGATCCGAGAGGAAGGTCTCGTAAATGGTGCCGGTATAGTAGTCGAGGCCGCGGCAGATGCTCAGGTCGATACGAATGCGGCCTTCGGGAATGCCTGCGGCCGCCGCGACCGCGAGCAACTCACGCAGCCGGCGGATGCCTTCGGCGGTGCGCTCGTTCGATGAAGCCGTGAAGAAATTTTCGACCTGATCCAGTATCTCCGCGTTGGTGCCCGTCGTTTCGGCGAGCGTGAGAATCGCGTCGGCCTGTGCCGCAGTCACGCCGGCTTCCTTCACCATCTCGTCGGACACTTTCGCCCGGCCGATCTTGGGGAGTTTGTCGAGCGAGCGGAGCAACGGCACGGCCTGGCCCGCAAGCCCGTTGATCTCCAGGAGGCCGTTGAGCACCATACGGTTGTTGATGCGAACCTCGAACCGCTCGAAGCCGATGGCAGTGAATAGATCGTTGATGACCAGGGCTGTCTCGATGTCGGCGGCATTGGATGAGGTGCCGATTGTGTCGAAGTCGCACTGCCAGAACTCGCGGTAGCGTCCCTTGCCGGGTCGCTCGCCGCGCCACACGGGTCCCATTGCGTAACGTCTGAATGGCGTGCTCAGTTCGTTGATGTACTGCGCGCTGAAGCGGGCGAACGGCACCGTCAAGTCGAAACGCAACCCCATCTCGGCGTCGCCCTCGCCGCGTGCGCTTTTCACACGATAAACGAGCTTGTCGGACTCGTCGCCGCCCTTGCCGAGCAATACATCGAGCGACTCACACGCGGGCGTATCGATGGGAGTGAAGCCATAGGCACGGTAGGTTTCGCGCGCACGCCGCAGCACCTCCTCGCGTGCCAGCATGACAGACGGAAGATAGTCGCGGAAGCCAGACAGGGTGCGGGGCGTGATGAGAGTGGACACAAGCATCTCCAGAAATTCATCAGCGCGACACGGAGACGCGAAGCGGCCAGGAGAGCGCGGGTTCCTCTGTGCTCTCCCGGCCTCCCTGCGTGTGCGTGTGGCGGTGGTGCGTTCGTTTTACGACGTATTCCGGCGGCGGGAGCTGACACGCTCCAGGAAGCGTTTCTCTTCCTCCGTCAGCGATCCCTTCCCGGATCGTGCGATCTTCTCCAGCAATTCATCGACGCGCTCGTCTTCGCGCTGGCGTTGTTCCACCTCACGCGCGATCCGGCGCGCCTTGCGGGCGTCCCACCATCGTTTGAAGACACCCGGTCGCTTCCGCCGTGACGCCGGCTGATCATCCTCATCCTTCTCCAGGCTCGTATAACCTGCCGAGAAATCATAGCCGAATGGACCCTCATCCGATTCGAGTTGCATCAGCCGCATCGAGGCGGAGTAGAGCATGAATAGCGCCAGCCCGAGGAAGAGCGCTTCATTGATGGCAATCGACACAATCAGGAAGAGAATGGCGACCGCGAAACCGGTATACGAAGCCACGACAACGCCGCGCCGGTAGTCGGTTCGCGCCCACACCACCGATTGCAACAGTTGCCCGCCGTCTAGCGGGTACGCCGGGATCAGATTGAAGAGGAAGAGGAGCCAGTTCAGCCAGAAGATGCGCTGCACCCAGGCGACCCAGAAGGGAACCAGCCCGCGTTCGTAACCCAGTTCTCGCACAGCCGCTGCATACTCGCCGCGGTCGGTGATCGTGGGGAGTCGCGAGGTTCCGTTGCGTTTCTCGTAGTCACGCAATCGGGCGGTCACTTCCTCATTTCCTGGCTCCTGGTTGGTGCCGGGCTTGTAGAGTTTCACCGTATACTTGCTTGTCTCGGTGCGGTCGTGGCGAAAGCTCGTCACCTCGGTGAGATACGGATCGGCGAACGGATTGAGATTCGGGAAGTAGCCGCCAACACCCATCAGCAGTGTGCAAGCCAGACAGATGACTACGTTCACCCCAGGGCCAGCGGCGACCGTGATGAGCAGCGCACGCCAGCGGTTCGGGATGTCGGTGAACGCCAGACCGCCCAGCGGCCAGATCAGAATCTCGCGTGCTTCCCCGCCAACGTGTCGCGCTCCGAAGCAGTGGCCAAACTCGTGCAACAGCACGCTGCCGAACAGGACAACGACCGTGAGCAAGAAGATGTCGAGCCACCACACGGCGTAAAGCTGCGAAACTTGACGCAGGAACAGACCGATTGTGATGATGAAAAAGAAGACGTGGATTCGGACAAGAACACCGAACGCCCGGAACGCCGGGATCGACCAGCTCATCGGATCGCGCATCGGACGGGACTCACTTCTCGCCGCGAACGGGTTGCCGGCGGCCGGCCCGGGCTCGCTGACACCCACGATGTGGGCCGCGTGGTCCGTTCAACTGATAATCTACCACTCTGGGTACTGAATCGCAATCGGGCCAACGAATTGCGACGTTCCAACGGGTGAACCATGCCTGCGGAAACTGTCCATGTGGGTCGGCGCATTCGCGTCGAGGTCGACACGCTCCAAACGGCCGATGGCCGGACCATCCGGCGCGACGCGATCCGCCATCCAGGCGCGGTCGTGATCCTGCCTGTGCTCGACGCCGGGCGAGTGGTCCTGTTGCGAAACTTCCGCTTTGTCGTCGGCGAAACACTCTGGGAAGTGCCTGCTGGCACGCGCGAACCCAACGAACCGCTTGAAGACTGCGCCCGCCGCGAGTTGATCGAGGAAACCGGCTACACGGCGGCGAGGTGGCGGAGCCTCGGCTACCTTTACGCCTCGCCTGGCGTACTCGATGAGAAACTGCACCTGTTCGTCGCGGAGGAACTGACCGCGGGTGAAGCCCAGCCTGAACCTGACGAAACGCTGGAGCCTGTCATTGTCCCACTGGAACAGGCGATCCAGATGTGCCTGGACGGCACCATTCACGATGCGAAGACCGTGACCGCGCTTCTGCTGTGGGAGCGAATGCTCCGCCAGAAGTGACTGGCGAAGTGACACTGGATCGTTTCCGCAGCTCGTTCGGGAGTTCCCTGCGATGCCGTATACCCCCATCCTCGCGACACTCGGCTACGTCTTTTCGCCCGACGGGTCGCGCGTACTGATGATTCACCGCAACGCTCGCTCCGATGATGCCCACTTCGGCAAGTACAACGGTCTCGGCGGCAAGGTAGACCCTCATGAGGATGTCGTGTCGAGCCTCCGGCGCGAGATTCGCGAGGAGGCCGGTATCGAGTGCGACTCGTTGCGGCTGGCGGGCACAATCTCCTGGCCGGGCTTCGGCAAACAGGGCGAAGACTGGTTCGGCTTCGTGTTTCGGATCGATTCCTTCACAGGTACGCCGCTGAAGGGAAACGCAGAAGGAATGCTGGAATGGGTGGAGGTCGGGCGTGTTCTTTCGCTCCCATTATGGGAGGGCGACCGCTACTTCTTGCCACTGGTGTTTGATCGTGCCGCGTCTCAATTCCACGGAGTCATGCCCTACCGCGACGGCCGACCCGTGGCATGGAGTTTCAGTAGCGTTGCCAATCCATCAAGAAAATTGACAGATTGTAAGTAAACGGCGCGGGTGGCCATTTCCTGACACATCGTGTGCTAGACTTCGTGAAGAAATGGTAACAACTCCACGGACCTACGGCGGTTGGTGATGGGAAACCGCTCGCGAAAAGGGGACTCAGTGGGGGCTTCGCGTCTCTACACCCGCTCGACCACACCCGGCGCGTTTAACTTCGCAGTAGGTGCCGAGCCAACGCCAGGCTATCGACTGAGTCGATTGCGTGGCCGGGGTGGGTTCGCGGAGGTCTGGGAAGCCGAGTCGCCCTCTGGCCCGCCCGTTGCGCTGAAATTCATGTCGGCGTCGAATACAGGTTCGACGGCACGCGAACTTCGGTCGGTTCAGTCGTTCCAGAACCTCGAACATCCTTACATTGTCAAGACTCACGGCGCCTGGTCGGTCCCGGGCTACATCGTCGTGAACATGGAACTGGCCGAGGGAACGCTGCTCGACCTGATGCAGCTTTACAATGAAGACCTGGGTCAGCCCCTCGATCCGGCAGTGCTTTGCCTCTATATGTGGCAGGTGGCCGAGGCACTCGATTTCCTCAACGCCCGCCGGCATATCCGCGACGGGCGTCGCGTCGGCTTCCAGCATGGCGATGTGAAGCCGAACAACATACTGTTGTTCGGCGACGTGGCCAAGCTCACCGATCATGGTCTCGCGACGCCAACCTATGGGCCCAGCGCACCCTGCAGCCGCCAGGGCACTCGCGACTTCGCCGCGCCGGAAGTGTTCAACGGCACGATCACCGACTGGTCGGACCAGTACAGCCTCGCGATCACATACTTCGCTCTACGATACGGACGCTTTCCGTTCCCGCCTCAGTCGAAGTCAGAGCTTTCACGGGCACAGAATCCGCCACGCCCGGCCCCGGACCTCACGGGTGTGCTCGACGGCGAACGCCCCCCCCTGCTGCGTGCGCTCTCCTCCGTTCCACAGGAGCGATTCGCCACCAGCCGCGACTTCATGGCGGCCATCCTCCGTGCACACGGACTGAAGATTGAACACGGCGAAGGCGATGAGGCCTGGCAGGTTCGCATCGTCAAGGACAGGCCGTCATCAATCACCTCGCAAGCGAGCCGCTTCACGAGCCTGAGCCGTCGCCCCGGCAACTGAGCGGTTCTCGTTCCAGCAACTCCCCGGCAACTTGCAACTTCCCTTCCATTGTCCGATTGCCTCTTTTCCCGCTTGCCTGGATAATGACGGCGTCACGGCCGGCAATCCAGGCGTAGCCGCGGGAATACCCCAATGGCGATTGAGTTCGACTGTCCACACTGCGGACACCATTACCGGCTCAAGGATGACCTTGCTGGTAAGGCAGCGGCATGCAAGAACTGCCGCAAGAAGATCACGATTCCGCAACCTGTGACTATTCCCGACGACGACCCGCCGGTCGATGTTGAGGCCGCCGCGGTTGCCGCGCTTGCCGATGCGGCGCAACTGGATGAAGACCCGTCCCGGATGCTCATCCCGGTCGAGTGCAACTACTGCGGCCACAAGTGGACCGAGCCTATCGCGCGGGCGGGGAAGAACACGCTCTGTCCCGAACCGGAGTGCCGCCAGCGCATCAAGATTCCCGAACCCAAGGACGAGGGGCAGTACGACTGGCGGCAGACCCGCACGAAGGGGCCGAGTCTGGCCAAGCAGAACAATGAGAAGCTGGAAGGGGTGCAGGACGCCGCCTCGGCACAGATCGTTTCAGGGAAGTCGCTCAAGGAAGCCGGCGCGATCGACGAGGGAATCGAGCCACGGCCCCTCAAGCAGAAGATCATGTTCGCCCTGATGGGGTTGGGGTTGGTGGGGTTGGTCGTCTTCGGCGTGATCTACGCCACCCGCACACGCACCGAGGGGAAGCATGACCGGCTCATGGCCGAGGCGCAGGCGGAGTTCGCTGCTTCGGCTGCCACGCTGCCGAAGGAGGATGTGCCCACGTTCACGGCCGTGATGCACCTGGCGGCTGGCGAATATGCGCTGCGGCACGATACACCGGAGAAGCTCAAGGAGACGATGGAACAGTTCGGCAAGGCGCAGTCGATACTACGTCCAGCCGATGGTGCGGCACGCAACGCGGTACTCGCGCAGATCGCCGCCACGATGCTCGACCTCGGCGGCACCGAGCAGCAGGCCCGCGATCAGCTTCGAATCCGCTGGACGCCCGACCTTAACCTTCGCACACGCCCCAACGAACACCTCTTCACGGTTCACGAGGAACTGCGGAAACTCCTCGGTGCGTCGCAGGCCGGGCCGCTCGATTATCGGTTGCACCTCCTGCGCCGGCTGACACGCGAACTCGTGAAGCGCGGACAAACGGTGCTGGCGGTTGAACTGCTACCACTGGCGATGTTCGCCCCGGCCGAGCATGCCGAGGCGAAGGCCGTTGTTGCCCTGGAGATCTATCGAGCCGACAGGGGGTCGAAGTATCCTGCGGAGGTCGCGAAAGAGTTGGCCGCGCGCGGCGCGGAACTAGCGAAGTCCAATCCGCGCCCTGCTTCCGCGCAAATTCTCTTTGCCGTGCTCAAGATCGGACGCGCGCCGAACCTCGGGATCCCTCCACCTGGCGGCGGTGCCGTTACCAGCGATGTCCGCTTCGCTTACTCAGGCGTGGCCGTTCTGGAAGGGCGCACTGAAGAGGCGCTGGCACTCGCTCAGCGTCCGGGTCGCACCGAGGATCGGCTCCGCGCGCTGGTTCTTTGCGCCGACTGGATGGCCGATCCGGCCCCGGCTCTCAGTGCGGTAGCGCCGCTCGTGGCCAGTGCCGCAGGCAAGCCGAAAGAGGTGAAGCTCTCGCCATACGATCTCCTTCGACTCGCGCAGATCGCCGCCGCGGCGGGCAAGCCGGAGCAGGCCGAGCCGTTCGCCAAGGCCATTGCCGATGAAGGATTACAAGCGTGGGCGCTGGGGGAAACCGTCCGTCTGCGACTGGCCGCCGCGCCCACAGTGATGGGTGAAGAGGCGTGGGCGGCACTGCCAGACGATCCGAAGAAATTCCACGCCGGGCACGCCTGGGGCCGGCTGTGGCTGGCCCGGCAGAACACCCGTATCAGTGGTGAGCGAACGACACAGGTGAAGGTGGTTAGCGCGTGGCCGTCGCCGATCTCCGCATTCGGCAAGGCCGGCGTGGCGCTGGGTATCCAGGACCGGGACAAGTAGCGTGCGCTCTCCGGGTCTGATCGGGCCACTGGCCGGATGGGAACTGCGCCGGCTTGCGCGCCGCGGGCTTGCGCTGCGGGTGTGGGTATCGCTGCTTTACCTGTTGGTGCTTGTCTTCGTCGTCTTCGCAGCGTTCTGGTTTTACCCACGGTCCATCGGTGAGTCATTCCTCGCGCTGCTTCACCTCACTCCCACGGAAGGCGACCGTTTCGCCGACCGCTTCGCATTGGTATTACTCGAAGTGCAGTTGGTCGCGATCATCGCGCTGACGCCTGCGCTGGCTGCCTCGGCCGTCGCGGAGGAGAAGGACCGGCATACGCTTCCCCTGCTCCTCACGACATCGCTCACCGATCGCGAGATCGTCCTGGGTAAGGCCGCTGGGCGAATCGCGTTCATGATCGTGGCGATTACTGCCAGCGTTCCCCTGCTGGCCCTGACGCTGAGCATCGGTCGCGTGTCGTCACGATTTCTGATCCTTGGCTATTCTCTGACATTCAGCACGATCGCGCTCTGCGCTTCGATCGCGCTGGAGGCAGCGTGTCGCGCCCCGGACTTCCGCTCGACGCTGTTGCGTGCCTACGGCCGCGTGGCCATCCTGGTGGGCGGCGCGTTCGTACCGCCCTGCGTACTTGCCAGTCCGGTCGGCCTGCTCGAATACCTTCACAGTCAGTCGAGTCTGGCCACCTGGCCCATCCTGATAGGCTGTGGCTACGTGCTACTTCAGTTATTCGTGGGGTTGCTATTCCTATCGAGCGCGGCACGTTCACTGCGACTGCGAGATGCCGCGACGGCGCCGCCGCTGCGGAGTGCGTTCCCATTGCCGCCCAGACCGGCCCGACCGCCGCTCATTCCGCCGCTACCAGTCACGCGCTCGCCGCTGCCGCCGCCCGATTCTGCCGATCCGGTGTTGTGGAAGGAACGGTGCGTGGCGTGGCAGCCGAACTGGGCGATGCCAACGGTGGCGAAGGGGCTAGGATTGCTCGCCGCAGCGGCGACCCTGCTCCTGTTCGCGCGGGGCACCTGGACGGCACTGGATCGCGTGCGAAAGGTGTTCGACCCGGCGGAATCGCTGACCCGGCGACTCGATGCGCCGCCTGATGATGCCGGCTGGCTCCTGACGGCCGCGGGTATCTTCGCGGCCGGGCGTTACCTTCTCCCGCTAACTGTTGGGCTGAGTGGCGCAGTGGCTGGCGAGCGGTTACGGGGCACGCTCGACGCGCTGCTTGCGACGCCGTTGGAACGTCGTGCCATTTTGCGGGCGAAGGCCCAGGCTCATGCCGAGCGCGGCACTGCGTTCGCCGCGATCGCAACGGCTGCGGTGGGGATGGGATTCACGTCTGATGGCGACATCCGGCTCGGGACATCGGCTGCGGCACTCATGCTGGGCGGCGTGGCGCTCGTGATTGGCGTGGGGGCGTGGCTGACGGTGCGATGCGTCACTGACGTGCGTGCGTTCCGCATGCTGTTACCAGTGACGCTACTCGCTGCCGGCTGGCCGATCGGGGCGTGGAGTTACTTGCGGTTCGATACAGAGTTGCCGCGTGAAGTGCTGACACGCACCATGATTATCGCGGCCCTTGTCAGTGCCATCGCCGGCGCCGTCTTCTGGCGACTCGCGGAGTGGAAACTGGAACGTGGTGAGTAACGAATCGGCGTACTTGTTCACCACCGTTGTTCGTGGAAAGCGTTCCGACATTCGTCCATAACATCTTCGCACAAGGCACGCACACTCGCCCAAGGGGTGTATCTGCACCTGCCCGTTATGGTTCAGTCGGAAGTGGAACACAGTCTCCATTACACGCTGAACCAACACAAGAAGGCGAGAGTCTCCCCCGAGCTGCATCTGCCACATGCGTCAGCGCATCCTGCCCCGTGGTGGAGGAAGATTCTCCTTGCCCGCACGGCGGCCTGACGTGCGCGGCAGCCCACTTCCGCTGCTCATCGCGCCGCGTCGGGATCGAGCGCACGCCGGAGGAGATTGCCAGGCACGGAACCCTTCACACGCACCTCGCTCCCCTTGCACTGAACCGTTGCCTCGCTGAAGAGTTTCCCTACTGCCTGGTTGACGGCGGTTTCGGGCATTGCCTTGAGCATCGTCTTGATGGCCGCGCGGACGTCCTGAGCCTCGTCCACGTCCCGGGCCGTGGCAACGATGCGGAGCGTTGTCTGCTTCCCTGCAGAGAAGCCGACAGCCAACGAGGTCGTGCCGCGCAGCGCGGCAGCCATCGCCCGATCCGCGATCCGCTTTGGCTCCTTCGGTGAGACAAACCACCCATTCGCAAGCCCATCTTGCCACACGGCCACCATCTCATGGCTGACGGTGCTCCATCCGGCTGGCGGCGGCGAGGTAATTTTCTTGTTCAACCGGGCCAGCAGGTCCTTCATTTCACCCTCTTCGAGATCGAAGGCGAGTGTGCGGGAATCGGCGACGTATAGCGCCAGATGCGATACTTCCTTGCCTGCTCCCAGCGGCACGCGGATGTATTCGCGCTCCGCGTGTTTGACCACTTTGGCCTTCGGGAACCACTTCTGCACGGTTTGTTTCCAGTCGAACGGCTGGATAGTCCGTACCAGTCCGGCCGAGAGGCCGTCGATGCCCATCGTGCCGCGGCCGTTCGATTGCGTTCCGATGGCGAGGTGGATATGGGCCGCGAGGATGAGTTGTTCGATATCGGCCGGCGCCGGCATCGGGGCGGCCTTCAAGTCACCGTCGAGGAAGGCGAAGCCGGCGGCGAGCATTCGTCGGATCGTATCGGTGGCATCCTTCTGATTGCCACCGAGTTGCTTCATGAGTTCGCCGGGCCGCAATGCGATGACAGTCGGCGTTCGGCAGGGAAGATATGTCAGGTCGAAGGGCTGGGTGTGGCCGGCCGTTGGGAGCGAATGGGACAGGTCAACCGCACCGGCTAAACCGAGCATGACCGTGAGCAGGATGGACATGATACCTCCTTGCGCGTTCGCCGCGGGCCGCCGTAGCGGCCGGGGTACCATGCCCGCATTCGGTTACGGCGTCAACGCCACTCACCAGGTCAGCCGTCGCGCAGTATCTCGCGCGCTGCGTTCAGACCACAGGCTCCCATCACGCCACCACCTGGGTGTGTCGCTGCCCCGCACATGTAGAGCCCCTTCACTGGAGTGCGATAGTTTGCGTAGCCCGCGGCCGGGCGGAAACTGAACATGCTGTGCAGGTTCATCGCGCCTTGCATGATGTTCCCCCCGGTGATGCCCCAGAGACGCTCCATGTCGGGCGGTGGGATCACGAGTCGGTGCAGCACACTCGCTTTGAAGCCGGGTGCGTACTCCTCCATGATGTCGAAGCAGCGATCAGCGAACCGGTCCTTTTCCGTCTCCCACATTGTCCCCTTCAGCGTGTACGGGGCATATTGCACGAACATACTCAGGATGTGTTTCCCTGGCGGGGCTAGCGTGTCGTCGAGTGCCGTGGCCATTGTGCATTCGAGCATGGGGTCGCGTGCCGGATGGCCGTACTTGGCATCGTCGTAGGCGCGTTCGATGTAGTCGAGGTCCGGGCAGACGTGCATCGTGCCATGGTGCTGCGGCCCCACCTTGCCGTCGCTGGGCAACGCCTTCCAGTTTGGTGGCCTGTCGAGTGCCACGTTGATCTTCACGGTCGCGCTCGAGTAGTCGATCCGCCGGACCTGATCGAGGAAGTCCGCGGGGAGTTCCTTTTCCTCCATCAGTTTGAGGAACGTCACGTTCGCATCCGCGCAACTCGCAATGCGTTTCGCGCGGAATTCGGTGCCGTCCTTCAACGCCACTCCCTGAACGCGGCCATCGGCGACGAGGATACGCCCCACGTCCGTGTTCGTGCGGATGTCTGCGCCGTGGTTCTTCGCTGCGGTGGCGATGCAGTTCGAGATGGTTCCCATGCCGCCGCGTACGTAACCCCACACGCCACGGACGCCGTTGCACTCGCCCATGACGTGATGGAAGAGTACGTAGGCCGTGCCCGGCTGCGATGGCGGAGCGAACGCGCCGATCACGGCATCGGTCGCGATGGTTGCCTTCAACTCTTGCGACTCGAACCAGCGGTCGAGGATCGGCCGCGCGGCCCCGGTGAGAATCTCCACGGCTTCGGTGGCAGTATCGCGCCCCAGCCCGCGGAAACCCAGCCCGAGCTTGCCGAGTTTCCACAGCGAGCCGAGGCCGCCGAACGGATCGGGTGGTGTCTGTGTCAACAACGGCTCGATGAAGTCGGCCACGCGCGTGAGCATGTCCTCATACTTCGGATACGCTGCCGCATCCTTCTGCGAGAACTTGGCGATCTCGCGGAGTGTCATCGCACGATCCGGTCCCATCATCAGATAGCGGCCGTCCGGGAACGGCGTGAACGACGACGGACTGCGCGGCAACATCTCGAAGCCGTTCTTTTTCAGATCGAGGTCGCGGATGATTTCCGGTCGCAACAGGCTATTGACGTAGGCCGCAGTGGAGACCTTGAAACCGGGCCACAGTTCCTCTGTGATACAGCAACCACCGAGGATGTCGCGGCGTTCCAGAACGAGAACCTTGTAACCAGCCCGGGCGAGATACGCGGCCGTGACCAGGCCGTTGTGCCCGGCGCCGATGATGATGATGTCGTGCGTGTCGGTCGGCATGGCGGCATCTCATAGAAAGGCAGTATCACAGATAACGGGTGCGCGCAGAAAAGCCCACGGAGCCAATGCCCGCGGGCCTTCCGCATGGCGAACGCTGTGGGTTACTTCTTCTTGATCGTCCAGAGGTAGACGGTTGCGGAGCGGTCGCCAAACTGCGACTTGTACGTCACCTTCTCGCTCTTGTCTTCCTTCCAGTCGTCGCCCATGTCGAAGTCGTGCGATACGACGCGGGCGCCAGACTTCAGCCCCTTTTGCAGGATCGGCTTCAGTCGCCGATTCACATCGGGCATGAGATAGAGCGTCACCACGTCCACGTCCTTGAAGTCTTCGGGCGTCAGTTTCAGCACGTCGCCCTGTTTGAAGGTGAGGTTCTTCGCTTGATCCTTTGTCAGTTTCTTTTCCGCGATGGCTTTCGTAATGCTCATCTGGCAGTCCTTCAATCGCACCGGATCGTAATCGACGCCGATGCCTCGCTTGGCGCCGAACTGACCGACAGCCGTGATGACGATGCGGCCATCGCCGCAACCCAGGTCGTACACCACGTCGCCCTTCTTCACGTCGGCCAGTTTCAGCATCGCCGCGACGACCTTCTCATCGGTCGGGACGTACGGCACATCCACTTCAGACTTGAGCTTTTTGTTCTGGTCGTCTGCCGTTGCCGGGCGCGACGCCACAACGCCGACGAGCATCGCGGTGAACACCGCGAACGCGACGAACTTGCGCATGGTGCAGTCTCCACGGTGTGAAAGCGGGCGCGATTCAGGCAGGGACGATTATGAGCGTTGCGCCAGTTGTGTGGAAGAGGCTATTCGCCAATTCTTGCCTGGAGAAGCCGCTGGTAGACCTCTAGCACCTGCGCGCGCACTGGGCGTGCGCGACTGGCGACGTCGCGCTGGAGTTCGACGTACTCCTCGCGCCCGGTGCGAGTCTCGATGGGGATTGGCGTGAAGCCGTAACTGCTCAGATCGTAGGGACTCGCCCGCATGTCCACCTCGCGTGCCGTCCGCGCGACCTCGAACGCACCCGCGACGAGTTCCGAGGCGCAGAACGGTGCGATCTTGTACGCGAAGCGGTACAGGTCCATGTTCGCGTGGATGCAGCCGGGTTGATCGTGTTCAGCCGTCGTAGCCCGTGTCAGTTCCCAGCGGTTGCGCGGTGCAGCCTCATGCGTGAAGAACCGGAACGCATCGTAGTGCGTGCAGAGCAACGCTTGCGATTCAACGAACGAGTCGATCTCGCCGCGCGAAAGCCGGAGTGGAACGTAAGGATGACGTACGTTCGGGTCGCGGTAGACCATGGCCCACTCGTGCAATCCCATGCACGCGAAAGCCGGTTCCCGATCCTGCACCGCTGCGAGGTACTCAACAGCCCATCGGAGATACGACAGACGGTGTGTCGGGAACGCGCACGCGGGCAGTATCCGCCCACCATCGCATTCGACGAACTCACTCCAGACGATGTCGTCGCGCGTCGCGCCTGGGAGTGCGACACCAAAGCCAGGCGTCCAGCGGAGCAGGTGCGCCGGTCGAAACGAATAGTACTCAAACAGGAAGTCATAAACAGGGTGCTTCTCGCGGCGCGCCGCCCGTCGAAGGCGATCCTCCGCCCACGGGCGAACACGTGCGCGGTAGACCGACATTTCCTCGCGCCACGATCCGCGCTCCGGGCGCCCCGGATCGGTCGTGCGATCTTCGTGCGTTTCAACCGGCACAACCGCCACAACTTTTCTCCGTGAGTCCGCAGAAACGGAATAATCCATTTCCGCTGTTCATTTTATCTGGTTGAATAGTCCGTATGCCCGATGCACAAGCGATCAAGGTACTCCTCGTGGACGACCAACCGATGGTCGGCGAGGCGGTTCGTCGGATGCTCGCCGATGAACCTGGCATTGAGTTTCGCTACTGCTCCGACCCTGCCTCAGCAATCGACACTGCCAACGACTTCCGGCCCACAGTCATCCTGCAAGACCTCGTGATGCCCGACATCGACGGGCTTCAACTGGTCCGCTACTTCCGCGCTAACGCTGCGACCCGCGAGACGCCACTCGTTGTGCTCTCGAGCAAGGAAGAGCCGGTGGTGAAAGCCAGGGCGTTCGCGGTGGGCGCCAACGATTACCTCGTGAAGTTGCCCGATAAACTTGAGGTGGTGGCGCGGGTTCGCTACCACTCGCGGGGCTACATTAACTTGCTGGAGCGCAACGAAGCCTACGAGCAACTCGCTCATACACAGCGCGAAATGGCTGCGGAACTTGCACGGGCGGCGCGGTACGTCCGGTCGTTGCTCCCGGCGCCCATGTCTGCCACGGGGCAGGCCAGTGGCACAATCACCATCGACTGGAAGTTCGTGCCTTCCACACAACTGGCCGGTGACATCTTCGGTTACCACTGGCTCGACAAGAAACACCTGGCGATTTACCTGCTCGACGTGAGCGGGCACGGCGTCGGCTCCGCGCTACTGGCGGTCTCGGCTGCGAACGTGCTCGCGCCCAACGGGATGCAGGGCGTTGATCTGCGGAACCCCGGCGCGGTGGTCACGCGGCTCAACGAGATGTTCCAGATGGAACGGCAGGACGGCAAATACTTCACCATCTGGTACGGTGTCTTCGATATGAAGAGTCGCAATCTGGCGTACTGCAATGCGGGCCACCCGCCGGCACTGCTTCACTCCGGCGGCGAGTTGCATCACCTCGAAGCCGAGTCGCCGGCAGTCGCCATGATGCCGGATATGCCTTACGAATCCAGGTCGATCACGGTTGCGCCCCACGCGCGGCTCATTGTCTTCAGCGATGGGATTTTCGAGATCGAGCAGGCCAACGGCGAGATGTGGCCCTGGTCTGATTTCGTGGCACGGATCGAGAGTGAGATGGAAAGTGCGGACCTGATGGACAGGCACCTCCCCTTCATCCGCGCACTGCGTGGCTGCGACGCGCTCGCCGACGACTATTCCATGCTAGATGTGCGGCTTTGACCGTTTATGCTGGCAACGATGGCTGAACAAACAGCGGGGGCTGGTTGAAATCGCTAGACGCGATCGATCCAGCAGGTAGTATCGCTTTTGCTGGCTCCCGCTTCCTTTCTGGCTATCAATCATGTTACGTCTCCGCGACCTCTCACTGCGGACCAAACTCCAGGGTTTGCTGCTGGCCTACACGCTCGCCGTTGTGGTGCTCCTTGCCGTTCGCATCTATTTTGCCTCCACTTATGTGATTAACGGACCGGTCTATCAGGAACTTGCCGAGAGACGCGAACTGCTGTGCGACCTTACGCCGCCGACGCTGGCAGTGGATGAACCGTTTTTTACCCTGCAGGAGATCGAGACAACGACCGACTCCGCCGAACATCGGCGACTTGTGGCCCGGTTTCGAGAGCAAGAGGCTCGTTATGAGAAGACCCGCGCCCACTGGCTTGGACATCTGCCGCAGGGCGATCCGATGCGCGAGATCATCGAGACGACCACGCATACTCCGGCAGTCGATTTTTTCCGCATCGCGAATGACGAATACCTGCCAAACCTGACCCGCGATCCGGCGGCGCGGGGGCGAGCAACTAAGGTGTTCAAGGAACAACTTGGCCCGCTGTACCGCGAACAACACCGACTGGTCAAGGATGCTGCGAAACGGGTGCTGGCGGACACAACAGCCGATGAGGCACATCGGGCGGTAACGATCAAGTCGTGGCAGTTCTGGACGGCATTCCTGACGATCATCGTGATTGCAGTCTTCGGTGTGTTTGGTTGGTGGATGATTCGTGGAATCATTCGTTCAGGCCAGTCGCTGGTTGTACGTTTGCGTGAGATGGCAAGCGGTGATGCCGATCTTACCGCACGGCTAGTGGTGGAGGGGCGCGATGAGTTAGGCCAACTCGCCGAGGGAATCAACGCCGTCATCGTCAAGATTCAGGAAATCGTTGCCAAGGCTCGTGAATCGAGTCTGCAACTCCTTTCTACCGCGGCGCAGATCGCCATGAT
Source organism: uncultured Frigoriglobus sp. (assembly GCA_964422915.1). Classification (GTDB taxonomy): domain Bacteria; phylum Planctomycetota; class Planctomycetia; order Gemmatales; family Gemmataceae; genus Gemmata. The sequence continues at coordinate 260,722 of CAYRDG010000001.1, forward strand.
TGCTCGCAGCCAGGAACAGACCGTCAACAATCTCAGTGCTTCGACCACACAGGTAGCGGCGAGTGTCCGTGAGGTGTCGGCAACGAGCAAGGACCTTGCCGGTACGATGAACGAGGTGAGCAGCAGTGCGAACCACGCGGCCGAACTGGCCACGCGCGGGCGAGACAACACCACCAAGATGGCTGGCGAGATGAAGCAACTTGTGGAATCGACCACGAGTGTTTCGACCAAGCTCGGTATGATTCGAGAGAAGGCCGACAGCATCAACGCTGTGGTCACAACGATCACAAAGGTGGCGGATCAGACAAACTTGCTCTCCATCAACGCGGCCATTGAAGCGGAGAAAGCTGGCGAGTATGGCCGTGGCTTTCTGGTTGTGGCGCGCGAGATCCGCCGCCTTGCCGACCAGACCGCTGTCGCCACGCTCGACATCGAGACGATGGTACGCCAGATGCAGGACGCCGTTAGCGCGGGTGTGATGCAGATGGACAAGTTCGCCGACGAGGTCCGTTCTGGTGTCGGGCAGGTGACGAAGATCAACCAGATGACCTGGGAGATCATCAACGAGGTCCAGGGACTTAGTGGACGGTTCCAACTCGTAAACGAGGGAATGCGGAACCAGTCGACCGGGGCGCAACAGATCAATGACGCGATGACTCAGATCGCGGATGCCACGAGCAAGTCGGCGCAGTCGATCAAGGAATTCGAGCGCGCGACGGCCACGCTCCGGGCCTCGGTGGAAGGGCTGAACGAGGAGATTTCTCAGTTCAAGACATGAGTTGCGAACCGAGAGTCGCGGATGATCGCAGACGCACGCCGATTCATGCGCGGACACTCGTGTTGATTGCGACTCCTGTCTGTCTTGTTCTGCGTGCATCCGCGGCACTCCTCGGTTGAACAGTGCGCCATGCTCGGACTCGTTTTCCAGGTTGGGCCAGACAAGGTCGCGGTGGACGTGCATCGCGTCCGGGAAGTCGTGCCGCGCGTGCGACTGACGGCGGTCCACGGTTCGCCGCCGTGGGTCGCTGGTGTGTTTGTTTACCGCGGACGTGTCGTGCCGGTGGTCGATCTGCACGCGCTGGCCGGTGTCGGTGAGTGCCCGCCCCATCTGAGTAGCCGCATCATCCTTTTCCCGTATCCGCCCGATGTGCCCGAGTCGCTCGTCGGTTTGCTGGCAACGCAGGTAAACGAGATCTGCGAAATCCGCCCTGGCATCGCGCAGCCGATACCGGGTCCGGCGGGGCGGCCGAGCCTCGGTCCGGCACTGGCCGATGGCGAAACCATCATCCGATTACTCGATCCTGACTGGTTGCTCGCACAGGTAGCGGCCGGATCCGGCGGGCTGATCGAAGCGGGGTTCGCATCGTGACATCGGGTGTGATCGAGAACGTCGTGCGGGAACGGATCGGGCTGGACCCGACCACCCTGGGCACAGGCGCGCTGGAACGGGCAGTCGAGCAGCGGATGCGGGCGCGTGGGTTTGCCGAGGCGGGTGTATATGGAATGGCGCTTCTCTCTGAGAAGGCAGAACGCGATGCGCTGGCGTGCGAACTGGCTGTGTCCGAGACGTGGTACTTTCGGGGTGGGCGCCCGTTATTCGAGCGACTGGCTGGCTTCGTGGCCGGGCGTGCGGCACGAACACCTGGTCAACCGGCTCGCGTGCTGAGCGTGCCGTGTAGTTCGGGCGAGGAACCGTACTCGCTGGCCATCAGCCTGTACGAGCGGTTTCTCACCCGGACCGAGTTCACTCTCGACGCGGTCGATCTCTCGGATCGCGCGCTGGCGAAGGCCGCAGCCGGGCGTTATGGGAGCTTCGCATTTCGCGAGGTCGGGCCGGATGTGCGGCCGGCGTACTTCCGTGCCGCGGACCAGATGTGGGAGTTGCTTCCGCACCTGCGCGATACGGTTCGGTTCCTCCGCGAGAATCTCACCGAAACGACCTTCCTCACCACCGAACGCCCGTACGATCTTATAATCTGTCGAAACCTCTTCATCTACCTGACGCACGAAGCGAAACGGCGCGCAACGGCCAACATCGACCGACTGCTGGCGCTGGATGGCCGGCTGTGCGTGACTCCGGCGGAAGCCGACAGACTGCCGCCTGGCCGCTTCGTTCTCGATGGCCCGACGGAGTGTGGGATCTATCAGCGTGCGGAGAGAAGCCTCGCACCGTATTCGGCAGTGTCGCAGGAATCTGTAATAAGCAAGGTCGAGACTTCCGTGCTCGTGCCTCAACCCACCTTCGCTGATCGGCTCGTCGCGTCACGCCAACTGGCCGACACCGGGCAACTGGCCGATGCCCGAATCGCCTGCGAGTTGCTCCTTCGCGACCACCCAACCGATGCCGACGTGATGTCGCTTCTGGGCGTCATCCACCTGGCGGCCGGCCGCGCGGACGATGCTTTCATGGCATTTCGCAAAGCGCTCTATCTGGTACCCGATCACGAGGAGGCGATGGGTCACATGGCGGGTCTTTGTGAGCAACGAGGCGACACCGCACAGGCGGCATCGTTGCGTCGTCGATTGGCGCGACTCGTGGGAGATGACGCATGAAGCCCACCCCGCTGAAGATGATCGAACGTGCAGGGCAGTGTTGGAATTACATCGGCACACACGGCGACCGCTCGTGTCCCGAGCTGGAGCCGCACACGCACTGCAATAACTGCCCCGTCTTCGCCGCTGCTGGTCGCAGCTTTCTCGATACCCCTTCGCCACCAGGTTACATCGAGGAATGGACTGCGCGACTGGCGATCCGTGAGATGATGCGTGAGGGCGACGAGACAAGCGTCCTCGTCTTCCGGCTTGGTGAAGAGTGGCTCGCGCTGCCGGTCGCGGTGCTTGTGGAGGTCACACGGCCCCGGCCAATCCATCGTGTCCCGCATCGTGGCGGGCTTCTGGCAGGTGTGGCGAATATCCGTGGCGAACTTCAACTCTGTGTGCGTCTGGATCTGATGCTGGGGGTCGCTGCCAGGCGGCTCGGCGACGATGAGACGCAACGGCTGGTCGTAATTCGCCGCGACTCCGAGAGTTGGGCATTCACTGCCGACGAGGTCGATCAGGTTCATCGTGTTCTGGCGCCGGAACTCGCCACTGCCGCCCCGACTCTTTCGCGGTCGCAGGCGAAATTGACGCGCGGCGTCTTCCCGCATGGGAATCGATCGGTTGGCTTGCTCGACGATACGCGTCTGTTCCAGTCTCTCCGGGAGCGGCTGCGATGAGTGGGATGGACGCGGCAATGTTCGATCTGTTTCGCGAAGAAGTCAAGGTGCATGCCGAGACACTCTCCGCGGGGCTGATCGTGCTGGAGGCCAACGCCTCCGACCCGACCCGTATTGAACCCTTGATGCGCGCGGCGCACTCGATCAAGGGTGCTGCCCGGATCGCCGGCATCGAATCTGGCGTGCGGCTTGCGCACGTCATGGAAGATTCGCTGGTCGCCGCCCAGGAAGGGCGCATTCATATCACGCCAGCCGATGTTGATGTGCTCCTCAAGGGCGCAGATCTACTCGCCGAACTGGGACAACTTACGCCGGACACGGCCGCTGCGTGGGACGTGGCGAATGCGACACCCGTCAGCGTGCTGGAATCGCAGTTCGTCGCGATGGCCGCAGGCCTGAAGCAGCCACCACTGGAAGCAGCGGGCCATGCTGTAGTTGAACCGCGCGCGGCTTCCACGAAATCTCAAGTGGCCACTCCTGTTGTTGCAGCGCGGGAAACGCCCGACAACTTCCCTGAACCGCCGCCCTTCGAGCCGCCAACCATCCCGGACGAACCGTTCGTACTGGGTGCGTCCCACTCGGTGTACGATCTCTTTCGCGAGGAACTCCGAGGCAACCTGGCCACCATCGCGAAGTCGATCCCGGCACTCACAAGTGGCCCGACTGCGGTCGAACTGCTCCTGGAGTCGCTTAAACAGATTCGCGGCGCGGCACGACTGGTGAAGTGTGATCCCGTTGCCGTCGCAGCCGGAACGCTTGTCAGTTTCTTCCACACCGCGCACAACGGAACACCTGCGGCACTCGACTGGCTCCGCTTCGCCGTTGCCACACTCGCAGGTGCGCTCACGACATCGGACGAGAACTTCCTCGCCTGGGCCGAATCCACCGCACCCGTGCTCGCCAGCATCACGGAGGCGCTCACGCAGCCTGCCCCAGTGGGAAAGCAAGCCCCTCCCCGCGCCGAACAGTCGCCGCCTGCAGACGTGCCGCCCGCCCCGACTCCTTCTCCCACCGTCGAGGCAACGAACGAGCCGAGTGGGGCGCGGCCGGAACGCCCTTCTGCCTCGCCGCCTCCACAGGATGCCGTTGTGCGTGTGGCCGCGCAGAGCCTCAACCGGTTGATGGGGCTGGCCGGCGAATCGCTTGTGCAAGCACGATGGCTGCCATCGTTCTCCACGGCGCTTCTGAAACTGAAGCGGCACCACGACCGGCTGGCGTCGGTGCTCGACGCGGCGTATCATGCCGCGGCCGGCGGGGAACCGCCGGCAGAGGTCGCCGGTCTCGTTGCTGATGCGCGTCAGCAGTGGGCCGCGTGTCGCCAGGAGCTTGGCGACCAGTCGAGCGATTTCGAGGAGCATGCCGCACGGGCCGAAGACCTCAACGCGAGGCTCTATCGCGAGGTGATCGCCAGCCGGATGCGCCCCTTCGTTGATGGTACGCACGGGCTGGCTCGTCTGGTGCGCGACATGGCCCGCTCACTGGGCAAGGAAGCGAGACTGGTCGTTGCCGGCGAAGGGACCGAAGTGGACCGCGACATCCTGGAGAAGCTGGAATCGCCGCTGTCACATCTGGTTCGCAACTCCATCGACCACGGGCTGGAATCTCCGGCGATCCGCGAACGTGCAAGCAAGCCAGCGGCAGGCACGATCACGGTGGAGGCCCGGCATCGCGCGGGAATGTTGCATGTCACCGTTTCCGATGATGGCGCCGGCATCGAACTGGAGCGTCTCCGCAAGAAGATTGTGGAACGTGGGCTGAACTCTGCCGAGGTTGTCGCGCGGCTCACGGAAGCCGAGTTGCTGGAGTTCCTTTTCCTTCCCGGCTTCAGTACGGCAAGCGTCGTGACTGAGTATTCCGGTCGCGGCGTTGGGCTGGATGTGGTGCAGGACACCGTGCGAAGAGTGGGTGGGAATGTCCGCGCTACCACGATATCTGGCGCCGGCACAACGTTCCATATGCAACTGCCGCTGACGCTCTCGGTGATCCGCGCCGTGATCGTGGAGGTGGCTGGCGAGCCTTACGCCTTCCCTCACACCCGCATCGACCGACTTCTGCGCGTGCCGCGTGAAGAAGTTCGCTCCATCGAACACCGTCAATTCGTGACCGTGGACGGCGCGAACGTCGGTCTGGTGATGGCCGGGCAGGTGCTCGACATCCCCTCGCCTCCGCCTGCCTCCGCGGAATTGCCGGTTGTGTTACTGAGCGATGGGACAGGTGAGTACGGGCTGGTGGTGGACGATTTCCGCGGGGAGCAGGACCTGGTGGTGCGTCCACTCGACCCGCGCCTGGGCAAGGTGCCGAACTTGAGTACCGCCGCGATTCTCGACGACGGTTCCCCGGTACTTATCGTTGATGTGGAAGACCTCTTCCGGTCGATGGACCAGTTTATCCAGACCGGCTTGCTGGTACGATGCGAGACGAGATCGGTTGGCGGACGCAAGAAACGTGTGCTAGTTGTGGATGATTCCATCACTGTTCGTGAAGTCGAGCGGCAGTTGCTCTTGCACCACGGCTACGAGGTCGCCGTCGCCGTGGATGGCGTGGATGGCTGGAACAAGGTGCGAGCTGAACAGTATGATCTGATGGTCAGCGACATCGATATGCCCCGCATGAACGGCCTGCAACTGGTGCAGACGCTCCGGGCCGATGAACACCTCAAGGACATGCCAGTCATCATCGTTTCTTACAAGGAGCGAGAAGAGGATCGGGTACGCGGACTGGAAGTCGGGGCCAACGCGTACCTGACCAAGAGCAGTTTTCACGACAACCGTTTCATGGAGGCCGTTGCCGACTTGATTGGCCCGGCCGAGTAACAGAGGTCAGCGGAGAACAGAGATCAGTTGCGAGAGGAGATCGCTGCGCCGGCACCTTCTGATTTCTGACCACTGTCATGCGAATCGCGATTGTCAACGATCTGGCTCTCGCACGGGCGGTACTCCGCAAGGTGGTACTCTCCGTGCCGGGGTATGCCGTTGCGTGGCAGGCCGAGGATGGGGCCGAAGCCGTGGCGAAGGCAGCAGCCGACCCGCCCGACGTGATCCTCATGGATCTCGTGATGCCGAAACTCGACGGGGTCGAGGCCACGCGGCAGATCATGAAGCAGTCGCCCTGTCCGATTTTGGTCGTGACTGTCAGTGTTTCCACGAACTACTCCCTGGCCTGCCGGGCGATGGGTGCCGGCGCACTCGATGCGGTGGACACCCCTACGCTCGGCCCCGGCGGGGTGGTACAGAACGCAGAGAAACTGGTTACCCGACTCGGACAGCTCGAGACGGAAGCCGATGAAGCCAGCGAGTCGGGCGTCATTGGGATGCCACGGTTGGAACACATTCCCACCGATCTGCCTCCGCTTGTGCTGCTCGGCGCTTCGACTGGCGGTCCTGAAGCGCTCTCACAGTTACTCTCCACGCTGCCGGACGGCTTCCCTGCTGCGGTGCTCATTAGCCAGCACATTGGCGCAGACTTCGCACCAGGGTTGGTTCAGCAACTCGCGGGATGCACGGCGCTGCCGGTGCAGGCTGCGATTGCAGGTCAACGACCCGCGCCAGGCACTGTCTATGTCGCCGTCAGCAATGATCACCTGGAACTGGCCCCGAACGGTAAGCTGAACTACACGCCCGAACCGCACGCGCATCCTTACCGACCGTCCGTTGATGTGTTGTTCAAGAGCGCTGCGAATCGCTGTGCGAAACCGGGCGTGGCGGCGCTCCTCACCGGGATGGGACGTGACGGCGCGGCAGGGCTTCTGCGACTGCGGCAGGCCGGCTGGCACACCATCGCACAGGATGCCTCGACCTGCACCGTCTACGGGATGCCGAAGGCTGCGGTCGAGAAGGATGCCGCGGCGGAAGTACTCCCACTCCAACAGATTAGCCCCAGTATTGTGGCAATCATCCTCGCACGGAGACGCCAATCGAGCTGACACGAGGAACGAGGACGGGCGAGTTGGCGGGTTGCCGTCCCGAGGGTAGACTAAACAGGCGCGAAGTGCCTCCCTCTGCACGAGTCTGCCATGCGATTCCCCACATACGATCAGGCCGAACAACTCAAACGCACCTGGACGGACAAGTACGTCCGCGTCACACCAGGTCATCCGGAGTACGAGCGATTCGCCGGGAGGGTGGGCCGCGTGATCACAGTGAATTACGGTGGCCGTGCGATCGTCGATTTCGCGGATGGAGCCTGGTACGACATCCCCGCCACCGATCAGTTTCTTGAAGTCGTGCCCGATGAGGAAGCGAAGGGGAAATACGATTCGACCGTCAACAGTGCCCAGAAGATCCCCGGCCGCGGCGGATGATCGGACGAGGGCATTGGGGCTTGTCAACGGCTAGAACCTGCCCGCCTGAAGCTCTCTGCGGTTTGACCAGGGCTGAAAAGCGAGTTAAGTTACCTTAATTCGCCGAAAGTCCCGTTCGGCCAGTCGCGTCGCGCCCCCTAACCGCGTCGTGGCAATCCCGACCTTCGGGTTGGGGTGAGAAACCATGGTCTGGTCTTCCCTTGCTTCCCGCCGCGACCTGGGTGTCATGGGCTGGCTGTTCGGTGTTGCGCTGCTCGTGTTGCCCTGCGGGGTCATCACGCTGCTGGCGGCACGTACGCAGTCGATCCCGGTGTGGGTGGGGGCTGGCGTGCAGGCGCTATTCGTGATGGTCTTCTTCCGGGCACAACCCGTGTGGCGGCCGCCAGTCAGCGCGTCACTCATCGTGCTCTATCTTGTTGGCCTGGCCTGGCTCTGGCTCCCAACCCGCGACTCGACCGACTGGGCAGTCCTGCTCGGTCAGGGGACGCTTTTGCTGGTGGCCGTCGCTCTGACGGCGTTTCACGATCTGACTCGTATTGGTGCGGAACCGCTGCGGCGTGCCAACAAGTGGTGTGGGCGTCTGGTACGCCGCCGGCACTGGCCCAAGCAACTCGCAGACTGCCGTGTTTTGCCAGAGGTGCGGCACTTGCGACAAGCGGTGCGCGATGAGGTTCGACCGGTGCTGGCGCTCCTCTCTGACCCGCGGGCCGAGGTGCGATGTGCCGCGCTGGGCGCGCTGGAATATCGCCCAGCGTGGGCGCAGGGCGAGGCGGAACTGGTGTTGAAGGCGGCCCGCGAGAGTGCCGAACCCGCGGTACGTGCAGCGGCGGCCTATGCGATGGCCGCAGTGGAAACCGGCGAGACAGTGGCAGGGCTGGCAACACTACTCCGCGATCCGGCTCCGGAAGTGCGGGCGGCTGCGGCCGAGGCTCTCCTGTGGAACGTCGAAGAACGCTGGCCGTTCGCCCGCGACGGAGTCCGCGAGGCGCTGGCCGATCCGCGTCTGGTCAAGGATGGTCCTCTCTTCACCACGGGCCGTCTGCCTGCAGCCGCGATGGCGGATCTCGTTACCTGGTCCGAGGAGTTCGCCACGCTGGCACACCGTGCCATTCACACGTTGATCGAGCAATACAATCGCGACCTGACCGCTTCGAATCGGCCTGAAGTGGCCAGTTACCTCTCTGCGATGGCGCTCGATCTGGAAACACCGCCGGCGCTGCGAGTTGAGCTCGCGGCCTTACTCCGCGACCATCACATGCTCACGGCCGACCTGCTCGACCGGCTCACGAACATGGATCAGCCCGGCCCCATTCGTCTCTTCGCCGCTGAGCAGATGCTCCGTATCAATCCGCACGATCCCGATGGCGTGGACGTGCTCCGCGGGCTGGCGCGTCAACCGAATCGTGAGATGGCCCTGGCGGTCGCCGGTGTGCTACAGAATGTCCTGGGACTTGACCTGGGATTGCCTGGCGGTGAACGGCCGCAGCCTGGAAGCAAGCAGGCCGCCGAGGTGGCTCGTCGTGTCCTGATGTGGGCCAACGGCGCGACACCCGATATGATCCGCCCCACTCCTGGCCCCATGACGGGCATTCGTGGCGTCCAACGCACGTCGATGGCCAGCGCCCCGCCGCGAACGGGCCAGCCGCGCACACCGTATCCACCGCGTTCCTCGCCGATCACCGATGAGAACGTCACCGATTTCCCGGACGCACGTCAGGGTGATTCCCGCGAGTTGTTTTAGCTCGTTGGCCGGAGGTTCCTGGTACGGGTGTTGTTGTCTGGAAGTTCAACACCCGAGCCAGTCGTTGAGTGCAGGCCGAGTTGGGCCACTCCATGCGTATCGAGTGGCTGTGCTTCACATCAGTCGTCGCGATTCCTTCTGCAATGCTTCCACGATAAAGGTCAGCATGGGCGGAATCATCTGTTTAACGTAGTCCGGGCTGTGTTGCGCGGGAGTGTCGAGGTCGGTGGTGTGGGGAACGCCCATCGCCGCAAGCTTCTCGTGCAAACGGTCGTTACCACGATAGGCGAATGCCTCGGGCCCGCAGCAGAACCAGATGTGACGCGGCCAGTCGTGCGCGTCGATGTGCAGGATAGCCGTATCCAGCCGGCAGCGTTCGCGACTGGCGTACATTTCATCGATCGGAGTGCCGCGGCCGTACCATTCCTGGCAGTCGACCGCGCCAGCAATGCTTGCTCCCACCGGGAAGCGGTCGGGGTACTTGAACGCAAGCCGGAGAGCGCCCTGACCGCCCATTTCCACCCCGGCGAGCGCCAGTGCGCGAGCACCGAGTTGCCACGTTGATTCCATCCACGGCACAACTTTGTCGAGAAGGTAGCGTTCGGGTGTGAACGCGGCGTCGAATGCTGGACAGACGCGATCGGCCCACCAGCACTGTCCGCCACAGGGTGCAACGCAGCGCAGCCGATGGTTGACCAGTTCCGCAGTGAAGATGGGATCGGTTGCCGGCGACTCTACCGCGAGGGAGTGAAGGTAAAGTAATGCGAATGACGAACCGTCGGGCGGGTCGAAGACACTTGCTGTCTTGCCGCCTATGGTTGCGGTGGTCCATCCTGGGAGCATGAGAAGCTCCAAAAGTCAGGAATGCCGATTACGGCGTGAATGCTCGCAATCGGCATTCTCTCACTCCATCAGTCCTTCCTCGTCGCCTTGCGAGCGTCGCGGAGTTTTTCGCTCACCTTGCGACGACGTTCCACGTCGCGCTTCGAGACATCCTCGTACTTGAGGCCCTTCTCCCAGGCTGCGATGGCCGCTTTCTTGTCGCCAAGCGCCATGTAGCAGTCGGCGAGGTGGTCCCAGATTTCCAGGTGTGCTCCGTCGTCTGGATCGGTCGAAGCTTCCTTGAGGTACGGCAGCGCCTCCTTGTATTTCTTCTGCTTGAACAGCACCCAGCCGAGGCTATCGAGGTACGCCGCGTTGGGCTTTACCTCCGTGAGCTTCCCCTCTTTCTTCAGCTTCTCCCGCTCCTTCTTGTCGAGGTCAATCGCTTCCCGGATGAGTTTCTCGGCTTCCGTCAGGTTCTTGTCGTGGTCGCACCAGATGAAGCCGAGGTCGTTCTTGTAAGTGGCGTTGTCCGGGTGGCGTTTGATGAGAATTTGAAGGTTCTTGGTGGCCTTCTCGATCTCCTTGTTATCGACGTAGAGGCCTGTGAGGATATAGCGTGTGCGATCCTTGAAACGGTCCTTCACCTCGGTCTTGATGTTCTCGTTGGCGTCGAGTTTGTCGAGTGAATCGCTGTACGCCTTGATGGCCTCATCCAGTTTCCCTTGCTCGCGGAGAATCCAACCCTTCGTCTGGAGGAAATACCAGCCTCCCCGGTCCGCCTCAATGAGCAAATCGGCCAGACGCAGTGCCTCGTCGAACTTCTCCTGCTTGGCCTTGATCTGGGCCAGACGTTCCAGGATGAACGGCTTGGCTTTCTCGACTTCTTCTGGCCCGATGAGGTCGACGAACTTCTCGGACGCCTCCGCGGCCATCGCGTACTTCTTCTCGTCGACGTACAGTTCGATGAGCCCCTCGTAGGCGTTCACGATCTTCTCACCGCTCTTGAGCTTGGTGGCGTCCGCAATGAGGTGCGTGTAGAACGGCTCGGCCACATCGTACTGCTTGGTGAAGTGCGCCAGCCGGGCGACCATCAACGCGCCATTGAACTTGAAGGGATACTCTTTTCCCTTCGCTTCCTTGACCATCAACGCTGCTTCAGCCACGAGTTTCTTGGCCTTCTCCTTGTCCTTCGCCAGTGCGACGAGTCTGTCCTTGATCGCATCGTCGCCGGTGATGGAGTTGAGCTTCTGCAACTGCTCGCGCAGCGCGCTGTCGCCCTTCGTCCCTTCGTCTGCGGCGCGGCCCATTGAACCGCTCAATAGCGCCAGCGCGACTGCGGCCAGCACCCGCGACATCCACTTCACTCTCACTAACTTCATGGCGTCCCTCCCAACTGTGAAACAAGGACGATTTTACCCGTCGTGACGATTTTACCGCCGGAGCGAAATCGGTGCCATGTCGCTTTCTGAGTCAGCGACGGAAGCCCGATTCTCGATACGGCATGGCAGTGAGGCAATTGAACCTGGCGAATGCTGAGCGAGAGGGCGAAACAGTTTCGACTGGGGTGGAGGGCGCACGAGGCAGCGGGGCGAAGGTGGCCAGACGGCTCTTGACAGGTCCGAGCAGGGGGCCGACGCCCCCCCCCTCGCCTGACAGCTAGAAACTCGACCCGAACCGTTTGAGCTTTTCGCGGTACTTCCGTACCTGTTCCTCGTCCATTTGCGACTCGAAGATGTCGGCCAGGCGCGACAGCGCCCGGAGTGTCGCGTCTCGATCCTGGTTCACAACAGTCTCGACCCAGAGGAACATCCACATGGCGTCGCGCGGCTTGGCATCGGCGAGGTAAAGCTCGCCCATCATCGAGAAGCCTGTGGCGTGGACCGACGCGTCCTTTGTCTTGTTCATCTCCGCCTTGATCTTCTCAATCCCCTCCGAGATTTTCCCTCCCCCGCCGGCTTTGGCGGCGGCGTCGTAGATCGCCAGCCGATCCTTGCGCGCGCCGGTTGCTCCCTTCGCCAACTCCGAGATGGCGGCACTGGCGGCGGGATACTGCTTGGAGCGGATTTGCAGATCGATTTGCTGAAGCGCGGCCTCGGCGCGTGCGTCTGGCGGCATGTTGGGATTCTTGGCGACTCGTGACCACATGCGGGCGGCGTCGTCGAACTTCCCACGCTCGACCTGGAGCCGCGCGACGGCCCGCGCAGCTGGCCACTGCTCCCATCCTTTCTCGGCATCACCTCCTGGTGCCAGGAAGTCGCCCCACTTCGCGATGCAGTCGTCGGCCTTCTCCTTCCAACCCTTGTCGTGGTCGAGTTCATCCACGGCATGGGTGCGGGTCATCAGCGACTTGAACGCCAGGTAACGCTTGCTGCGTTCGGGCAGCTTCGCCTTCTTGAGCTGTTCGTCGTAGAGTGCGCGAGCCGCGTCGTAGTCGTGGTTTTCCTCTTTCGTCTGCGCCGAACGGATCGTTGCGCGGTCCACACCAGGCAACTCGCCGACGGAGAACTTTACGATGTCGTCCGGGGAGATGGTCGCGACCACTTTCTTGTCGGCTGCGATAACCTGGAAGCCTGCCGGAGTCAGTATGAACGTGCCGTTGATTGACTTCGTGGTGCCGTCCTTGTTCCGCACAGTGATGGAGTCCGTGATGTTCTGCCCGCGGGCAGAGCCGATGGCGAGAGCCAGGAGGCCGAAGAGCAATAGCCCGCGAATCGCCTGACGCTTCATAAGTACAAGTCCCAGTAGAGGGTGATTGATACGGGGGAGCGTTGGCACCGTGTTCTGACGCGATGCCAACTGTCTGGCTTTACCGAACGGGAATCTTTTCGAGGAAGAACTTGCCGCCGGCGGCCTTGTACGCTGCGGAGAGAGCCGGCGTGTCCTTCAACAACTCCGCGTAGCGGTGCTGCACTTCGGGCTGCCACTCGGCCGCAGGAATCTGCTTCTCCATGTCTGCCAGCCGGCGCGCCACGCTGACGTACGCCTTCTGGAGTCTGTCGGGCGAACCCTTGAGTACTTGCTGATTGGCGGCAATCAGGCACCGGTTCACGTCGAGGAACGAGTCGGCAAAGGCGTTGCGATACTCGGTCAACTGGCGCCGGTGAGCCTCGATCTGATCCGGAGTGGCCGTTTTTGGCGGCGGCTGGAGCTTGGCGAGCCGCGCCCGCTGAATGCTGAAGAGTGTTGTCCACTCCTTCACGGCTTTCCCCCATTCCAGGTTGGCTTGCTTGGGGTTGGTCTGCGCGGCCCCCATGCTTTCGTGGAGTGTGGCCAGTTCCTTGCGAATGGAAAGGTGGCCGGCACCCCAACCCGGTTTTTCGTTAGTTCCGAGTACGCTGGCGAGCAACGCTTCGGCTTCCTTGAACTTCTTGCATTCGCGTAGCGCGCGGGCAATGCCGTATTGCGCGGCGGCGTAGTCGCGAATCTGGGTCTGAACGCGGCCACGTAGTTCTGCCGGAATCTGATTCGGCGGTGTGGTTTGCCAGTTGGCGAACTCCGGTGCCGGAATCTTTCGGAGCATATCGAGTGCCTTATCGCACTGGTTGACCTCGATGAGCATCTGGCCGACGAAGAGCGTTGTTGATGGCGGCAGTTGCTTGACGGTCGTGATCTTGTTCAGCAGCACACCCAGTCCGGCGGTGAGTGCCTCGGCCTCCGCCTTCTTCCCTTCCTTGCGGAGTACGGCCAGTTGCACAGCCAGTTCTTTGCCCAGCGGTTCCAGCAGCGGCAGGCTATTCTCGATGCTGCCGCCGGCCTTCTCGATGAGGTTCAGCATTGCCGCAGCTTCGGCCCCCTTCGACTGCTTCACGCGCAACCGGAAGGCGGTCAGTATCACATCGACACGGGTCTTGTCCACGATTCCAGCGAGCTGGGCGATCCTGGCCTTCTGCACTGTGTCCTTGTCGTCGCCGGCGCCCACCGACCAGGTTTTCATCTCCGCGTCGAACAGCGGACCGTTCTTCTGGACCAACTCCACGATCGGCTGGAGAGCTTTGGTCGCCGCGTCATACTTCTGCTGCTTGGCGGCGAGATCGGGGAGATCGTCCGCGGCGTCGGTCAGGGCGCGGGCGCGGAGGTAGGTCGCGCGGGCCTGGGCGTCGAGGGCCAGCATCATCATTTCCAGGCCGTCGAGGTTGACTGCCTTGCCCGTCACCTTCCCCTCGGTGAGTGCGTTGAAGGTGGGGATGTCGCGGACAACGCCATCGGCAACGGCCAGTGCCTGATCGTAACCAGGACGGGCCTTCTCCGCGGCCGGATCGGCGCGACCCTGTGCCAGCATGAGTTGCGCCAGGCGGCAGCGAGCCGATACATAGCCGCGCACGTCGCTTTCGAGTGCCACAACGGCGGGCTTGGTGACCTTTGCGAGGTCAGTGACCGCACGCCGGAAGATTTCCGCTTTCTTGGCTTCTGGTAGCGTCGAGTCACGAGGGGTAACGAGCTTCGCGGCGAGGTAACCTTCCAGGAGGCGCACGTTGGTGATCTGTGAATACGATGGGCGAATCTTCAGGAGCGTATCGAACGCTTCCTGCGATCTCTTGTCGTCCAGGTACAGGGAAGCAAGCTGGTGGCGTGCAGCGTCGGTGGGGGTGTCGTTGGGGAATTTCTCATCGAGGAACCGTGCCATTGCGATGGCACGTCCGCGGTCGGTAAGGCGAGCCTCATCGCCTTTCGCACGGCGGCTCGCCGCGAGGTAGTTGATCAGTGATAGCCAGCCAGCCGTCGCGGCCTTGCCCCCGGTACTCTTCATGGTGCGGGCGACGTGTTCGCCGAGAATCGCTGCCTGATACGGCTGATTACTGAGCTGGTAGGTGTAAATGAGCCGCAGAAGAACATCGTGAACGTCTGCCAGGCTGTCCTGGGGTGACGCCAGCTGACGCGACCGCTCCAGAAGCGCGAGCGTCTTGTGCTGGCGATTCTTGATCTCTGCGGCGCGAAGATCGGCACCCCAGAGTCGCCATTCCGACAAAGCCTCGGCCCGGGTGAGCTTGCCAAGCTGAATCAGCGAGGCCATCTGTGCCTCTTCAAAGTTGCTGTATTCCGAGGCGGGCTTGTCGGCTTCGCCCAGGAGTTTCCGCACCGTGATCATGCGCTGGCGCGTGGCACGGGCAGTATATTCGTTGTCGGTCTGGGTCAGTCCGCGATAGAGTTTCTCGGCCTGCTTCAGCCGCTGGCGATTATCGTTGGTGAGTGTTCCCTTGCCAGATTCGGCGATGGACTGCAGGAGTCGGGCCTCGTAGTAGTGGACCGCGAACGCTTCGGGTGTGGGTCGGCGGGCGTTGTCGTATAGCCGCCGCCAGTCGCGGATCTCGACGAGGCATTCATCTGCCTTCCGGCGGTCGCCCTGACCCAACGCGCTGAGGAAGTCACGCCGAAGCCGGAAGAAGCGAGCGAGTCGCTTGCCGTCCTGGGCTTCCAGGTACGGAGCGCGGAGAACGATTTTCACCTCTTCCTCAGCTGCTTTAAAGTCGTCCTGTTCATAGGTCACTTCAGCGGCCCAGGCGCGGGCTACCCAGGCGGTGCGGTTGCTCGCTGGCCCGTCTGCGAGTCGGCTGAACGTACTCTTGGCCTCTTCCAGGAACTTGTTCCGTTCCATTTTCTCGGCGCCAGTGACCAACTGCGGTGGCATGTAGGTCTCGGCGGTATTGAACTGGTTGATGCCGCTGGCCAGTTCTGCCTCGAACGCTTCGCGTTCCAGAGCGCGTCGGGCCAGGGGTGTGAGAGCCTTGTCGTCGAGCCGGGCACGGTACTCCTTCGATGCCTCGGCGAATTGCTTGGCAGCCAGAAGGAAGAGTGGGCGGGCCTTTTTCGCTTCTTCTTTTTGCTTGGCCATCGCGGCCTCGCGCGCGGCTCGCTCGCCGTCTTCCTCACTGGGCGGCGGGATATCCATGCGGCGTGCGCGGTTCAGTTGCTCGCGCGCGTCCATCGCCGTGAGTTTGGCATCCGTGAGGCGTGCTTCAATGGCGCGCGGATGCTTGGGGTATTTGATGAGGAACAACTTCAGCCCCTCGCGTGCCTCGGCCACCATCCCGATCCGCGTCGCCTCGTCCGGTTCGTTCTCGGAAGACTCCAGCATGCACTTCGACCGCTCCAGGAGCAGGGCCGCCTTGTCGTCTGGCGAAAGGGGCTTCCCTTCCAGTTCCTTGAGGTATTCCAGAGCCAGATCGAGGTGACCGTGTTCCCGCAGACCGCGGACCAGTTCCAGCGGCGAGGGTGGTTGAGCACCCGCGGGAGTCGCGAATGCGGCGGCGAGAAGTGCTGACCAGAGCCAGGGGCGACAGAGCCAGTTGCGCAGCGGCATATCGAATCTCGGCAAGAACGAGGTGACGGCGAACGGGCAGGATAACCCACCGTTTCGGACGAAGACGTTACGGGCTTGGTTCCACAGATGTGAATTCTGACGGCCCGTCGCGCTGTGTCAAGTCTTTCGTGGGCCTGATCGAGAGATGGCGAGTGAAAGTTCAAAAAACGAGCAGGATTGGAGGAGGGCATGGGGCAGAGTGGGTGTTTCGCCCTGAGCCAAGCAGATTAGCCCAGGCCGAAACTCCCACCCGAAGCGACTTCAACCCATGCTACTGAGGTCACGCCACGGTTTGCGTCGAGGCATTCTCTGATTCGTGACCGAGTGTGC
>CAYRDG010000002.1:0-265071 GCA_964422915.1 uncultured Frigoriglobus sp.
AATGCGGCCTGGGTTTTGGGCGGTGTGCGGTTGATCTCGTCGGCGAGGACGATGTTGGCGAAGATTGGGCCAGCAAGGAACTTGAACATTCGCTCGCGCGTTACCGGATCGTCCTGAATGACTTCCGAACCCGTGATGTCTGAGGGCATCAGGTCCGGGGTGAACTGGATTCGTTTGAAGCTGAGGTCCAGTGCCTGAGCCAGCGTGGACACCATGAGCGTCTTCGCCAGCCCTGGCACGCCCATAAGAAGGGCGTGGCTGCGGCAGAAGATGGCCATGAGCAACTCGTCGAGCACCTTTTCCTGCCCGACGATCACCTTGCCGATCTCCTTCTTGAGCTTCTGGTGGGCAGCCCGGAGTTTCTCGATCATCTCAACGTCGTTCTCTATAGTATTCGCGCTCATGGGATTCTGGGTCGGTTGGGGTGGAATGCGGAAGGCGAAAAGGGCCGGCCGGCGGTAAGGTGTTATCTAACCAGATTCGACGAACGAACGCAAAGGATTAAACGCCAGCAACCTCGGAAAGTACCGGGGTTGCGCGCTCCGCATCCAGGAGAGGACGATGGGACTTCACTCACCGAAACCGTTGGGGTGGGCCTTGTGCCACCGCCAGGCGGTTTCGAGGATTGGCTTCAGTGTGTCGTAGCCCGGTTTCCAGCCAAGTTCCGCGTGAATCTTGCTCGCATCGGCCACGAGCGACGGCGGGTCGCCCGCGCGGCGCGGCCCTTCCTTTACAGGCACTTTCAGCCCACTGACCGCCTCCGCCTCGCGGATCACTTCACGCACGCTGTAGCCGCGGCCGATTCCGACGTTGTACGCCAGTTTCGACCCTGGCTCGATTGCGTCCAGCGCCAGGATGTGCGCGGCGGCCAGGTCATCGACGTGGATGTAGTCGCGGACGCAGGTGCCATCAGGCGTTGGGTAGTCGGTGCCGAAGATGGTCACATACGGGATCTTTCCCGTTGCCGCGCGGAATACCAGCGGAATCAGGTGTGTTTCGGGAGTGTGATCCTCGCCAATGCTGCCATCCGCGGCCGCGCCGGAGGCATTGAAATAACGCAGCGCGCAATAGCCGAAGGGGTAGGCGGCGGCGTAGTCGGCCAGGGCGTGTTCGAAGGCAAGTTTGGTGTTCCCGTACGGATTCACCGGGCGCTGTTTCTCGGCCTCTGTAATTGGTACGCTCTCCGGCACGCCGTAGGTCGCGCAGGTGCTGGAGAAAACGAACTTCTGCACGCCGTTACGCCGGCAGCGTTCCAGTAATCGCAGCGAGTACACCAGGTTATTCGTGTAATACTTCGCCGGGTCGGTGACGGACTCACCAACATACGCGAACGCCGCGAAGTGGACCACGGCCTCGATGCCGCGATTCACGAGCACGCCATCCAGGTGATCGGCATCGCGCAGGTCGCCGACAACGAGATGCTCCGCCGGCACCGCCTGGCGATGCCCATACAGCAGGTTGTCGTAAACCGTGACCTCGTGGCCGCCGGCGATGAGTTGCCGCACGGTGTGCGAACCGATGTAGCCCGCTCCGCCGGTGACAAGGATTCTCATTGTGAATCGTGGATTGGATTGTGAAGATTCGGAACACGACTGCCCAGGCTCGGCCGCCTGTCCTGGTTAACAACTAGCTCGTGATTCCCTTCGTGATGGTGAGGAACACATCCTCGATGTCGATCTCTTCTTCCTGGAAGCTCACGAGTTTGAACCGCTCGGCAACGAGCCGTTCGGGGATGAAACTGCCATCGTCGAAGCCTGGATTCAGCGCGACGCGGATGACGCCCCGCTTCGGGTCGAGTTCCGCCGACGCCACTTCTGGCCCGGCAGCGAGTTTCCGGGCGGCCTCGGCATTGTGATCGCCCACCGAGGCCAGGAACACACGCCCGCCCTTGATTTTCCGCACCTCGGCCTCGGCCTCTTCCACGGTGCCGTTGAACAAAAGCTTGCCGCGTTCGATGATGCCGAGCTTGTTACAAATATCGGCCAGTTCTGGCAGAATGTGCGACGATAACATGATCGTCTTGTTTTCACGGCGCAATCGCTTGATGAGTTCTCGCATCTCAATGCGTGCCCGCGGGTCGAGGCCGCTGGCCGGTTCATCGAGCAAGAGTACCTGCGGATCGTGGAGAAGCGTGCGCGCTAGACCCAGTCGCTGTGTCATGCCGCGGCTGAGGCTCGTGACCAGTGCGTCGCGCTTGTAGACGAGATCAACGTACTGCAGAACCTCGTCCACTTTCTTCTTGCGGTCGGCGCCGGGAATGCGATACGCCGCGGCGAAGAATTCGAGATACTCGGCCACCTTCATATCGTCGTAGACGCCGAAGAAGTCGGGCATGTAGCCAATGGCGCGGCGAATCTCTTTCGAGCCGGTGTAGATGGAGTAGCCGCAGACGGTGGCCTCGCCCCAACTGGGGTTGAGCAGCGTTGCGAGCATCCGCATCGTGGTGGTTTTGCCGGAGCCGTTGGGTCCGATGAAGCCGTACACATCGCCGGGGTCCAGCTTCAGGGAAAGCCGGTCCACTGCGAACAACTCGCCGTACTTCTTCGTCAGATCGCGACACTCGATCATGGTTACTCGCTTGGCTGGTCGCCTGCGGCCAGAAGTCGAAACTCCTGGTGATTACCGGCGAATGCAATCGCACTCACCTGACGGGCAGGTAGAATCGCACCCATGTCTCTTGCCGCGCGACACCAGGAATCGGTGTTCGCACGTCGCGGCCAGGAAGTCCCTTCAGCGATAGCTTCGACGGCGAGTTCGCGCCCGTCAGTATCGCTTCCGCAGGCCCGTATTCTGGCACGGCGCGGCCGACGATGATCACTTCACCGAGGTTGTCCGGTGTCAACCGCCACGACTGGTCGAGTCGTCGGACGGAAGCGTTCCGCGCGAACACGCCTTCCTCGTTCTTGAGCATGGCCTCGTGGAACAGTACGCCCCACATCGGTAGCGGGCCGATGAGCGTTTGCGGTGCCTGCTTCTGGGAGAGTTTCTGTCCGGGCCTCTGGGCGTAGCTCTGGACGCGGCCCAGCAGCGCATCGAGCTTGCCGTGTTCCTGGAGCCACTGCATCGCGGTCGTCCCCTGGTCGAAGACAATCCGGACCGGCTCGCCGCGAACGAGAACCGCATCCGGCAGCGGATACGCCATCCCTGCATAGAACGCAACGCAGTCCGTCAACACTGGGATGGGCAAGTGGTGCTGGAAGGTGCCAATCACCTTCGTGCGATCGCCCGGCGGATGTGTGAGGTCGGACACAATCGCGGGTGAATTGTGCGTGGCGCTGTTGCTCAGTCGGTTCGACCAGTTCGCAGAAAACGCCTTCGTGGACCAGACCTGAATTGGGACCTTCTCCAGGCCATCCGCGATCTTCTGATCCTCAGAATGGATCGTGTACTTGCGACGGAGCAGACCGGGTCGGCCGCCGCGTGGCGCGCCGGACCAACTGATCGTGGGCGGCGTGGTCTGTGCCAGCCCCCACCCGTTCTCCACTTCCAGCCCCACCGTGTAAGTGTCGATTTTCGGGCTAAAGACAGTGAGCCATGTCGAACCGTAGATGCGCCCGGAAGCCGCGTCTGCATCCACCACGTCGAGTTTGTTCACGCGCAGATCGCGCCCCTTGATCGCTTCGGCGGAGAAGTAGGAGAGCACGCAGACCGTGAGCGCGATGATGGGGAACGTGATCCACGTCAGCTCAAGCCGGCCGAGGATACGCTTGAGAAGGTAATACTCGAGCGGTCCAACGAGCAGGATGTACAGCACAATGAGCATCGAAACCCAGCCGAACGAGACGACCGGCACGCCCTCGAAGTGGTCATTGTGCTGTCGAATCGCAACGGCGGCCTCGGCCTCGTCCTCGGTCAGTGCGCCGGGTGGGCGCGCTTTTCCCTCGCCACCGGCCGAGGCACGGTTGGCGCCGCAGTCGCGCAGTATCCAGTCCCAGAACTCCTTGCGTTGTGGGAACGAGGCGAACGGTTCACGGTCGAGGTCGAAGCCGATGAGTGTGACACGCCCCAGCCCAAACGCCGACTGCGCTGCGACCGTGTCGCGATTCCCGCTCTGTCGCGCCGGAGGTGGAATCACCACACGCGCGGCCTTCCCCTCCTTCGGAACGAGATTCGCCATCGTGAACGGTTGCCCGCCGCCGAGTGGTCCGCTCAGCACGTTTGTCTGACTTGCTTGACCGGCTGACCAGAAGAGCGAAATAGCTTCCTTCATGGTCCGCGCCGGCGCGCCGGGCTTCCAGTTATACGGAAGCAGCGGTTGCAGCCCCGGAAGCTGTGAGGCAATCGCGACCTTCTCGCCTACCGAGATTGCAAGCCGACCGCCGCGACGCAACCATTCTGTAAGAGCCTCGCGTTTCCGCACATCCGCGGGAACCACTGAGGCGAAGAGCCGCTGGAGGAAGTCATCGGTCGCGGTGCCCGTGTTGAGGATCACGAGATCGGCGGCTTCGTATCCGAACCACTGATCTGGTAACTCGTTGAACGTACTGATGTGTGCCAGTTCGATGCGCCCGGCGCGGAGCGGACCCGCATCGCCACCAGTGGCCGGTTTCGGTAACTCAAAGCCCGCTGGTGCGCCGCCGAGTGCGAGTACCACATACTGAAGCGGCTCACGCGGCCGAACTCGCACGCGATGAGGCTCCGAGAGCGCCACCCCAGACTTCGTTCGGAGAGAAACCGTTACCTCACTGTTGATCCCGGCCGGACGAACGTATCCCAGCGCGCCACGATCCGGGGCGAACACCTTCGTGCCTGGCACGATCCCTGTGAGGTCAATCGGAATGGAAAGCGTGGTGATCAGTTCATCGGCGTCAGGCGACTCGATGACAAGTTCCGCGGGCTCGGTGACTGCGCCTGTCACGTTGAGTGTGACATACACGGGCGACCACGCACCGAACCTGGCTATACCGGGATCGCCCGATTTGGGAAAGCCGAGCGACACGCCCGTGATGGTCACCGGGCTGGCCGCCAGTGCCGGCGCGGCGGCGAGCAGCAGTGTGAAGACAGCGGCGAGAGAGCGTCGAATTGACAACAAACGATTCTCCCACCCCCGGAACTTCTCGGAAGGTCACGGCTTGGCTGCGCGGCACGCGCAGGGTGTCTGCCCACATCGGGGGCACCCGGCCCCGTACTTTCGCCGTATCGCATCGTCGAGATCGACACCAGCGATGTTGGCAAGTGTTGCCAGCCACGCCAGCACGTCGGCGAACTCCAGCGCGAGGTTCTGACGATCGGCATCAGGATCGCGCAGCGCCGCGGCCAGTTCTCCCACTTCCTCCATGAACCACATGAAGGTGCCCTCCGCGCCCCGGCGGCCGTCCTTACTGCCGAAGAGATCGCGGATACGCTGCTGGAGCTGGCTGAGCGTCATTGGCTCGCTGGTGTCGCCCACGGTCATACCAACGATTCTACGCCGCGACGCAACCCGCGGCAGCGGGCCGACACTGGAGGTACGCGGGGAAAGGGATGGATGTTCGGAACGGAAGGCGTCATCGCTGCGCGCAGGAGCGGCTCCCTGCGTGCCTCGGTGCAGGAAGCCGCTGTTGCTTGGAGAGCAACCTCACCCTGCCGGGGTGAAGCCCAACACGATGACGAAGTTCGCGGCCAGTTCACCGGTCTTCGATTCCTTGAGCTTCGTGAAGTCAACCGTGATCGCGTCGCGCTGCTTGATGTTACGCACGGCCGCCCAGATGCCATCCTTCGCGTTGCGTGCGGCCTCGTCCTTCGAATAGAGTTGCGTCGTGAGCAACTCCTTGCGACCTCGCTTGATCTTGAAGTGGATGTGTGGGGTGCGGCCAGGATACGGCACTGGCTTGATCGTGCGGAAGTAGTATTCTCCCGACTTGCCCGTCACGAATCGACCGAAACCCTGAAAGTTCTTGTCTTGCTTGTCCTTCTTCGAGGCGCTATCGCCTGTGTGCAGATAAACGCCGTTGTTGTCGCACTGCCAGATTTCGACCACCGCATTGTTCAGCGGGTTCCCCTTCGCGTCGAGCACCTTGCCCGTCAGGTGTGTGATTGTACCCACCGCCGGGGTGATGCCATCGTTGATGTTGAGCAGGTCGTTATCGGTGTCGAGCGGCAACTTGTTGGGGTAGAACGGTCCCTCAGTCTGCGCGGGTGTCCGGGTCAGTTCCTCGGCGTAAGCACCGCGAACGGTCCAGAATGGCGAGGTCGCGGCGATTGCGGTCGAGGCCAGGAAGAGCCGTCGGCTCGGCATGTGAATGGGGCTACTCATCGAGAACTCCGGAAAAGGAAACACAGACGTGATTCATACAGATGGGGCATAGTCTAGCCACCACCTGTCGAAAACGGAAGTGGCTGTTACATAGAGACAGTTCGCGTGGACGATTGCCCCGCATTGCGGTCTGCGATACCGTTAAGGGCGCCCCGCGCAAGGAGTATCGCGTGCCCCGACTGATCGTCATTCGCGGCGTGGACGAAGGAAAGCAGTTCGACCTGAAGGACGGCACCGTGACGGTGGGCCGACACTCGGCCAACGCCATCTCGTTGCACGACACGCAGGTGTCGCGTCGGCATCTCGAAATTCGCTCCTCACCCAGTGGCCACGAACTGATCGACCTCGGCAGCGGTAACGGCACGCTGCTCAACGGCCAGCCCATTCGCACGGCCCCGCTTCGCAGTGGCGACGCGATCACTCTGGGGCAGACGGTGTTAATGTTCACCGCCGGGCGCGACGGCCAGGACCCCGCCAACGATCTCACCGAGCGTGTCCGACTCCTGGCTAGGCCCGAACAGGATATCGCATCGGCCATCGTTCGCACGGTGGCAGCCGATGCCGGCAGCCAGATTCTCTCACGCCCCGCGGCGGCGACCGACTGGCTCCGCGTCCGGCTCGCCAGCCTCGCCGCGCTCTACGAAACGGCCGAGGCTGTTAGCCACATTCTCGATGTCGATCAACTCCTCGCCACGGTGATGGACCTGGCCCTCAAATCCGTGCAGGCCGATCACGGTTGTTTCATGCTTCGCGATGAGAACAGTCGACTCGTGCCGAAGGCCGTTCGCTACCGCGAGGGGATGAACCAGCAGGAGGAACTCGCGGTTAGCCGAACTGTCGTGGAGTATGTGTTGAAGGAGCGGCAGGGTGTACTGGTGTCGGATGTCGCCTCCGACGACCGTTTCCGGGGAGTCGAGAGCCTCCACCGGCACAACATCCGTGAAGCCATCTGTGTGCCAATGAAAGGAAGGCGCGAGATCGTTGGAGTGCTCTTCCTCGACACGCAATCGACACTCAAACAGGTGGTGAGTCGTGGAGTGGATGCGACGAAGTTCACCGAAGATCATCTTCACCTTGCCAGTGCCATTGCCCACCAGGCGGCAATTGCCGTGGAAGAGAGCCGCTACCACCAGGCGCTGGTGAATGCGGAGCGGCTTGCCGCAGTGGGCCAGACCATCACGGCGCTCTCACACCACATCAAGAACATCATGCAGGGAGTCCGCTTCGGCTCCGACATGGTGCGTGCTGCCATGAAGGACGACGACAAGGACTTGCTGAGCAAGGGGTGGCGGCTCGTCGAGCGGAACCAGGGACGCATCGATGAACTGATCCTCGACATGCTCAGCTACTCAAAGGAACGCGAACCGGCCATCGAGCCAACCGATCTCAACAAGCTCTGTGAGGACGTGATCGAGATGGTCCGTGGCCGCGCCACCGAGCGTGGGATCACGCTGGAGTGGCGTGCCGGGCCGGGCGTCTCGGCCGTGCCCTGCGACCCTGACGGCATCCATCGTGCCGTACTGAATCTCGTGAGCAATGCCCTGGACGCACTCGAAGACCGCCCCGGCGCGAAGCTCGGCCTGCAGGCGCTGCTGGAAACGGATGGGGCATGGGCGAAGGTTATCGTGATCGACAACGGACCGGGCATTCCGGCGGAGAAGGTGGAGAACATCTTCAAACCATTCGTCAGCACGAAGGGCAGCCGTGGTACGGGGCTAGGCTTGCCGGTGAGCCGTAAGATCGTCCGCGAGCACGGAGGCGACATTCTGGTACAGAGCGTGCCGGAGAAGGGGAGCAAGTTCTCCATTCGTTTGCCAATGAAGTCGGCCGGCGATGCCCTGGCAGGCACCGGGACGCATCCCGTTCTGCCACCGGACAACGAGTGACTGTCCGCACCCGCACACATTACCCAGCCGGAAGCGCTTCGCCGACCCGAAGCGATTCGCTACCTGTTCCCGCCGGAACATTTCTTCGTGTCGCGATTGTAAAAATGACACGCGCGCAATTCCGCCGCCAAAAACCGTGACCAACAATAGAGACACACGCCCGCGGCCGGCTCGGCGCAGCATCCGCTCCGCCGCCCGCACGGCCGGTGAGGTTCACCATGTTCACGCACCTGTCGCGGTCTGTTCGTTCGTCGCGGCTTCGCACGCTTGCCGGAGCCACTTGCCTGGTCGCGTTCGGCGCGGCCGGCGTCCTCGTTGCAGGCGACGCACTCCCGGCGCCGGCGCGGCCCTCTGCTGCGGCTCCGCCAGCAGCGAAGGCCGCCGAGGTGTCCGATGTGACACTCGCCCGCGCGGTTCTCGCTGCGTTCGATGCTGATCCGATGCTCAAGGACGTGAACCTCGTGGTCAGCGTCGTGGACCGCGGCGCGGTGATCGGCGGCCCCGTGACGGGTGATGATGTGAAGCGGCACGCCGAGGAAGTCGTTCGCGGCATCCGCGGGATTCAGTCGGTGAAGAACGGCTGCTTCGTGCAACCCGATCCTGACCCCTTGCTCCGCGCGGCTGCCAGCCGGTTGCGTTCGGAACCTCGACGAAGCACTGCCGCGCTACCAGGCGTGGCGCTGACGCCCACTTCGCCTGAAGGCTATCTCCCCCCGGTTCTGTCGCGGCCACCTGCCGACGCGCTGGCCTCCGTCAATGAGCCGAAGAAGACCGTGGTGCAGCGGCCAAGCCTGCCCGGTGTGAGCGTGCTGGGTGCACCAGTATCGCCGGTCGCGCCTGGAACGATTCACACTGCGCCGGCGCCAGGATCGCTGACCGCCGCGCCGGCCCGTCCGGCCAACCTCCGCGCCGCGGTGACGGCCATTCGCGATGCCGATGCGCGGTTCGCCCGCCTCGCGGTGGAGCGAAAGCCCGACGGCGGGTTACTCGTGGTCGGCTGGAGCGCGAAGGCATCCGATGCGTGGGACTTCGCGGCGCAACTCCGCAAGATTCCTGGCGTGACGCAAGTCGCGGTCGATCAGAATCTGGTGAAGTAAGAATCGTTGCACGCGGCCGCTTGCGAGGCGAGTGGTCCGTCACAGGGAACGTGATGGCACTTCCGGCATCACCGGAAGTGTGGTGCTACAATCTCAGTGTTGCCCTGCGCGCTCTGCCCTCACTTCCTACAATCCCGGCAGGAGGCCGCAGGTATGCGAGTTCTGGTTGTTGCCGACATCCACGGTAATCGCGCGGCGCTCGAAGCGATCCGCGAGCCGTTCGATGCCTGTCTGTGTGTCGGCGACATCGTGGATTACGGCCCCGAACCTGCGGCTTGTATCGAGTGGGTCCGGGCCAACGCCACCTATACGGTTCGTGGGAATCACGATCACGGCGTTGCGCAGAATGTGGAAGTCTCTGGTGTCGGTGGTTTTCGTTACCTCACGTCGGTCACGCGGCCACTTTCGGTGGCCGCGCTCACACCCGAACAGCGACAGTTTCTCTCACAGTTACCGACCACGCGCATGTTCACGCTCGGTAGCAAGCGTTTTCTTCTCGTTCACGCCACGCCGCGCGACCCGATGGACGAGTACGCCCCGGCTGATCCCGATTTCTGGCGTCCCCGACTTGCCGGGCTGGGGGTCGATTTCGTTATCACTGGCCACACCCACCAGCCTTACACGCTCGAAGTGGATGGGACACTCGTCGTCAATCCTGGCAGTGTCGGTCTCTCGCGTGATGGCGATCCACGCACCGCGTACGCAATCATCGAGGACGGTCAGGTTCAACTGCGCCGCGTCGAATACGCAGTCGAGGAGACATTGCGGGCGATGGAATCGCTCACTCCTGACGCGGTCGCGCGCGCGATGCTCGGCGACGTGCTCCGCACCGGCGGGCTTCCCTCGCGGTGGCTCCGCAACGGAACGAACGGCAATGGCACTGGTAATGGCAAGCACTGATCGTTCACGTCAACGGATTCCCGGCGCGGAGGTGACATGGCCGGGCGACTGAATGCAAGCCGATCGTTGGGAACGCACGACATTCTGTTTATCACACTCGACACTCTGCGATACGACGTGGCCGCACGCCTGCACGCCGAAGGGCGCACTCCGAACCTCTCCGCATACCTGCCCGATGGCTGGGAAAAGCGACACTCGCCGGGGAGTTTCACCTATGCCGCACACGCGGCGTTCTTCGCCGGCTTTCTCCCCACGCCAGTTGCTCCGGGTCGGCATCCGCGAC
The DNA here is from genome assembly GCA_964422915.1 of uncultured Frigoriglobus sp. GTDB lineage: Bacteria > Planctomycetota > Planctomycetia > Gemmatales > Gemmataceae > Gemmata. The sequence continues at coordinate 10,402 of CAYRDG010000002.1, forward strand.
TCTTCGCGTTGCGTTTCCCTGGCAGTGAAACCATCACCACCGACACCGCAGTGTTCGACGCACCGGACATCGTGGCCGGGCTTCGCGCGGCTGGTTATCACACAACCTGTATTGGCGGCGTCGGCTTCTTCAACAAACTGACCCCGCTGGGCCGCGTGCTGCCGGAGTTATTCGACGAAAGTTTCTGGTCGCCGGAACTGGGTGTCACCGATCCACGATCCACCGAGAATCAGGTGAACCTCGCCCTGGCGCGGCTCACGGAGTTGCCTCACAGCCAGCGTGTGTTTCTGTTCGTCAACGTTTCGGCGATCCATCAGCCCAACCGCTTCTACCTCTCGGGCGTGGCAGACGATACGCTCGAATCGCATGCCGCCGCGCTGGAATACGTGGACAGCCAACTCGGCCGACTCTTCTCCGAATTGCGCGCACGGGGGCCATGGCTGGGCGTAATCTGTTCCGATCACGGCACCGCTTACGGCGAGAACGGCTACATCGGACACCGCGTTGCACATCCCAGCGTGTGGGATGTGCCGTATGCGGAGTTTGTTCTGGAAGCCAGGCGAGCGGATGTGAATACGCCTGACAAGGAAGAGTGATTCCGCCAGCAACTGTGAGCGAGTGCCAACAGCACTCGCTCATCCAACAGGTTACACACTTCGCGAGTGGAGAGCGTCAGTCGACCTCTTCCTCCATGGGTTCCTCTTCTTTGCTCTCCTTGCGTTCTCCCTTCGGCTTGTTCTGCTTGCCCCACAGAACGGGTTCGTCGGTGATGACGGCATTGGGCGCCGCGTTGGGGTCGTTCTCCACGGTGAGTGCCTGGGTGTGCTCCTTGCCGTCCACCGTCAGCGTGGCGCGGAAGGTGCCCGCTTTCGCGATCACGATCTGCACCCGGTGGAAGCCGGCCTTCGCCGGGAGCGAACTCAGTTTGCCGCCACGCTTGGCGTCAACTTCCGTGACTCGACCGGGCACACTCTTGCCGTTCACGTCCGTGAGCTTCAACGATACCGACTTGGCGTCCTTCGCCAGCATGTAGTCGAGGGTGCCGCCTTGCTCGGGGTTGGTGCCGTAGAACTTTCGCACGTCACGCGAGTACGGGAAGGCTCCTGGCCCGTACTGCCAGCGTGTCACGGTCGCCGGGGTGAAGAACGTGGTGGCCGCCTTCGCCGTCTCCGGCTTGATCTGTCGCAGGCTTGCCACGTCCAGAACCCACACGCTGCGGCCGTGTGTGGCAATCACGATCTCGCTCGCCGTCGTGGGCTGCGCGACCTCATGCACGGCAACGGTGGGGAGGTTGTTGTTCAATCGCGCCCATGTCTTGCCGCGATTGATGGACACCCAGATTCCGAACTCGGTGCCGCAATAGAGGATGTCGGAGGTTGTGGCGTCCTCGCGGAGTACGCGACTGGACCCGAACTCCGGCAGGTTATTCGTGATGCTCTTCCATGTCTGGCCGAAGTCCTCGGTGACGAAGAGGTAAGGCTTGTCGTTGTCGGAGCGGTGCGCGTCGAAGCAGACGTAGCAACGCCCATCCGCCTTGCGGCCCGGTTCGATGCTGGCCACCCAGATGTGACCAGGCAGGCCGGCCTTCTTGAGATTCTCACTCACGTTCGTCCACTTCTGGCCGCCGTTCTTCGTGACCCACAAATAGCCGTCGTCGGTGCCGGCCCAGAGTACGTCGGAGTTGCGCGGGCTTTCGGCAATCGCCGTCATCGACCCTTGCTCGGTGCGAGTGAGTTCCGGGCTGATCGCCTTGAGATTGTCGCCGCGTTCCACGGAACGGAAGACGTACTGCGCCCCGCAGTAGAAGATGTGCGAGTTGTGCGCGGAAAGAATGTACGGCGTGTTCCAGTTGAAGCGCAGAGTCTCCCCCTTCTTGACGGCGCGCGGGCGAATGCCCTTCTGTTCGCCGGTCTTGAGGTTGCGCCGGTTCATGAAGCCGTTCTGACTCTCGGCATACACCACATCGGGATCATTGGGGTCGACGCGGCAGATGAAGCCGTCGCCGCCGTTGAGATACTGCCAGTCGTCGTTGGTGGGCCCGATGCTGCGCAGCGTGCGTGACGGGCCACTCCAGCATCCGTTGTCCTGAAGGCCGCCATAGACGCGGTACGGGCGACGAGTATCGGTGGCGACGCTGTAGAACTGCCCCAGTCCGGTGGTGTTGAGGTGGTCCCACGTCTGGCCGCGATCGTAGGTGTTGTAGAAGCCGCCGTCGCAACCGATGATCATGTGCCGGGAGTCGCGCGGGTCGATCCACATCGCGTGGTGGTCCGGGTGAACATTGCCGGCCTTCGCGCTTTCGAACTTCGTGCCGCCGTCCGTGCTCTTCCAGAGTGTGGTGTCGCCGAAGACATAGACAACCTGGCTATCGGTCGGATCGGTGCGCACGCCGGAGAAGTAGAACGGCCGTGGGTTGAGGCTGTTGACGCGGTTCCAGCTCTTGCCGGTATCGCGGCTCACATAGACGCCTCCGGTCTGGTAGCCATTCTTCCCCTGGTTGGCCTGCGCGTTGGCCTGTTGACCGCCGGTGGCCGCGTTCGCCAGTATGGGCCGCAACCGCATGAGGGCATTATTGCCGCCACGACCGCCACCTCCGAATCGCATTTCGACCAGTTCCAGAGGCAATTCGGCCTCAAAGAGCTTATTCTCCGTTCCTTTGAATTTGACCTTCACCTTCTCGCCCGCCTTGCGCGGGTTCTCGACCCGGAACCCAATCCGCATTTCGGAGAAATACTCGCGGAAGTCGCCTACCTGCTTGCCGTTGACGGCCACAATGAGCATCCCGGCTTTCACGCCGGCCTTCTCTGCCGTGCTCCCCTTGGGCACCTCGCGGACCTCGACCGGATTGTCCGGATTGCCGAAGGCCAGAATGATACCCCCTGGCGAGAGCGATCGCTGGCCGCCTTTTCCCTTCGGGCGGCCCTCGGTTTTCGGTCGCGCCACGAGTTTCATCGTGATCGTGAGTTTCTCGGTCTTCTGGGTCTTCGTGTCGTCCTTCTTTGCGGGCTTCTCATCGTCTGGCGAATCGCTGTCCTTCTTGCGTCCCTTCTTCTTTTTCGGTTCGGGCTTCTCCTCGCTGTTCTTCTCGCGCAGGACAGCGAGCGTCACCTTGTCGCCGGGGTTCTTCGTCACCATGAAGTCGAGCAGGTCGTCGTAGCTCTTGATCGGCTTGTCGTTGGCAGCGGTGACGATGTCGCCGGATTGCAACCCGGCCTTGCCGGCGGGGCCGTCTTCCAGCACCGTCTTGAGTTTTGCCCCCTGCTTCGTGTCTTCGCCAGTGACACCCAGATAGACCTTCAGCGGTGGACGACCCTTGCCGATGTCTTCGGTGTCGATGATCGCGTAGACCAATCCCTTCGTCTTGCGTGAGAAGTCGAGGCCGATGCGACCTGTGTTGACTGTGGGGAGCCCTGGCAGCGCGTCCTCACCCGTCAGTTTCTTCCAGTGCGTGCCGCCGTCGGTTGTTCGGAAGAGACCACCGCCGGGACCGTGCGCGAGTGCCGGGCCGTATTGGTCCGGGCCAGGCCACTTCTCGCCGCTGGTGAAGTAGCCATCGAATGCGTCACGCTGTCGTTCCCACAACCCCGCGATCAGCACGTTCGAGTCGAATGGGTCCATCTGCAGATCGATACCGCCGGTCTTGTCGTTGACGTACAGAATCTTCTTCCAGTTCTGGCCGCCGTTCTCGCTCTTGAAGATTCCGCGTTCCGCGTTTGGCCCCCACACGCGCCCCATCGCCGCGATGTATACCACATCCGGATTCGTTGGGTGGATCACGATGCGTCCGACGCTGTACGACGCTTTCAGCCCGACGTTCTTCCAGGTCTTGCCGGCGTCGATGCTCTTGTAGACGCCATCGCCGTAGGAGACGGAGTTCCGCGGGTTGTTCTCGCCGGTCCCGACGTAGAGGATGTTCGGGTTGCTCGCCGCTACGGCCACATCGCCGATGGAAACGGACGTTTCCTTGTCGAAGAGGTAGCTGAAGGTCGTGCCGTTGTTGGTGGTCTTCAGCAATCCGCCGGATGCGGTGCCAACGTAGTAGGTGTTGGGGTCGCTCTCGACGACGGCAAACGAGGTGATCCGCCCGCCCATGTTCGCCGGGCCGATACAGCGCCAGTTCATCTGTGCGATGGCGCTTTCGGGCATCGTGTCCGGCGCGACGGCCTGCCCACGGCGGATCAGGTCCATCTGCCGTTTCACATCCGCGATTTGCTTCTCGACGTTGACGATTTCCTTCTTGATGTCGTCGTCCGGATCGGAACGCGCGACCCCAGGGAAGGCGAGGATGAGTGCAGCGAGCAGCACAAAGGCTGGTCGACGCCCGGTGCGCGGAGCGGGTGCAGTATTCACGGGGACAGCTCTTGGAGGAAACGGAATAGCTTCGCTAAAGTGCCGATCTTACGCCGACGTGAAGGGCTTTGCCAGTTGTTGAAAATGAGAGTCTGATGAGCGGGCAGAAACGTGTGGATGCATGTGAACGACAGCGGCGCGTGCCTCTGACGCATACACATCCACACGTCGTTAAGATTATTCTGGGGCCATCTCATCGGTGAGAATGGCATCGGTGTAGACGTTCTGCACGTCGTCGTGGTCGTCGAGCGCGTCGATGAATCGTATTACCTTCTTGCCTGTCTCCACGTCGATCTCTTTCTGCATCTTGGGGCGATACTGCACCTCGGCCTCGGTCACTTCGATGCCGGCCTTCTTCAACGCTTCGGACACCGTTGTGAAGTTCTGCGGCTCGCAGGAAATCTCAAAAATATCATCTTCGCGTTTCAGGTCGTCGGCGCCGGCGTCGAGGGCGATTCCCATGAGGGCGTCCTCGTCGGAGTGCTTCGTGGCGTCGATCGCGAAGAAGCCCTTGCGCTCGAACATGTACGCCACGCTTCCGGGAACGCCGACGTTGGCGTTGGCACGCTCAAAAATCTTTTTGATTTCGCCGTTGGTGCGGTTGCGGTTGTCGGTCAGCACTTCCACCAGCATCGCGACACCGCCGGGGCCGTATCCCTCGTACATGATCTCGTCGTAAGTCACGCCTTCCAGTTCGCCGGTGCCGCGTTTGATGGCGCGATCGATATTGTCTTTCGGCATCGACACTGCACGCGCCTTATCGATGGCGTAACGCAGTGGCAGGTTCATGCTTGGGTCGCCGCCGCCGTTCTTGGCTGCGATGATGATGTAGCGGCTCAGTTTGCTGAACAGTTTGCCGCGCTTCGCGTCCACCACCGCCTTGTGGCGCATGATGTTCTTCGCGTGACTGTGCCCTGCCATGTGTCCTTTGCTCCTCGGAATGACGATGTGACCAGTATAGCGGATGATGAGAACGTGCGAAGATGAGGCGGTACACGATCGTTGATGGTGGCAGGATTTTCGGATCGCGCGCGTTGCCACAGCGGATTCCGTCAGCCGCACAGGGCGACGTTGCAGGCGCGCTCGTGTGGCATCAACGGGCGCGGGTGAGTTCGCGGAAGATTGCGTCGAGCCTGGCATGATCGACAGGCTTGACGAGGTGAAGCGCGAAGCCGGCTTCCTCCGAACGGTGGCGATCACCGTCGCTACCCCAACCGGTCAGTGCGATGAAAGTCGTGCCCGCGCATCCTGCGATGCCGCGCATCGCGCGAGCCACCTCGTAGCCACTCATGCCCGGAAGCCCGATGTCGAGGAAGACGACTTCCGGCGGGAACTGCTGGGCAGTGACCAGTGCTTCTTCGCCGCTGGCCGCGGTTCGGGCATCATGCCCACGCAACTTCAGCCACTCGGCCAGCGACTCCGCCGCGTCGGTGTTGTCGTCCACGATCAGCACGCGGCATCCGCGCTCCCCCCCGGATGAAGTTGCGTTGACGGCCTGCCCGTCCGTTCCTGTCTCGCTCACGGAGAGTGTATCTCGGGTTGGCAGATGAAGCGTGAATGTGCTTCCATTACTCAGACCACTACTCTCGGCCGAAACGTGCCCGCCGTGTAATTCCACGAGCCTCTTCACGAGTGCCAGTCCGATGCCGAGGCCACCCTGCGCGCGGTCAAGATGCTTGCCGACCTGCGTGAAGAGATCGAACACCCGTGGGAGCATCTCAGGTGGAATGCCGACCCCGGTATCCACAACGCGGATGATCATCTCGCTTCCCACGTGAGCGGCAGTCACTTCGATTCGCCCGCCGTTGGGCGTGTACTTGGCGGCGTTGGTGATCAGGTTGCTGACGGCTTGCGCGAGTCGCGTGGGATCGGCAAATATCCGGAGTGGTTCGTCGGGCAGGTTCACGATCAGCGTGTGCTGACCCGCGTCCACGGCGGGCCGCGCCGCATCGAGTGCGACGCGTACCGCATCGCGTAGGTCGGTCGATTCGGGCCGCAGGCGTACCTTCCCACTCGTGACACGCGACATATCGAGCAGATCATCCACGAGCCGGACCATGTGATCGAGTTGCCGTTCCATCATCGCGCGTGTGCGTGACACGGCGGTGGGGTCGGTCGCCAGTCGCAGCACTTCCAGCCCGTTGCGGATGGGGGCCAGCGGATTGCGCAACTCGTGGGCCAGCGTTGCGAGGAACTCGTCCTTGCGCCGGTCGGCTTCGCGCAGTGCCTCGGCGGTGCGGCGTGTCTCTTCGAGCAACCGTGTGTTCTCGGCGGTCGCGGCGCGCAGCTCGTCACGCTGCCGTGCAACCTCCTGGCGCTCGCGCCAGAGTTCAAAGAAGACGCCGGCCTTGCTGATGAGAACGTGTGGCTCGATGGGCTTGGTGAGGAAATCGACGGCACCTGCCTCATAGCCACGGAAACGGCGCTGATGGTCCGGATTGCCGGCGGTGAGGAAGATGATGGGCACTCGGCGCGTGCGTTCGGTGCCGCGCATGAGTTCGGCGACCTCGAAGCCATCCATACCTGGCATTTGCACGTCGATCAGTGCCAGTGCCACATCGTACTTGAGGAGCAGTTCGAGTGCTTCCGGGCCAGAGCGTGCCTTGAGCAGTTCCAGCCCATCGCGGCGCAGCATTCCCTCCAGCGCCAGGAGATTGGCTTCGAGATCATCGACCAGGAGGAAGTGGACGGGAGGCGGCGTACTCACAACTGACTCCCCAACTCAACCAGGCGAGTGGCAATCTCTGTCAGCCTTAGCGTTTCGGCCGCCGGGCACGCGGCCAGTGCCGCCAGCGGCATTGTGGCAACGAGCGACTCTTCGGGATGCTGCACGAGGGCCAGCCCTCCGGCGTCGGCGATTGCTTTCAACCCGCGGGCGCCGTCCTCGTTGGCCCCGGTGAGAACGACACCAACGACACCGGCCCCGATCGCATCGGCGGCGGACTCGAACAGCACGTCGATGGACGGCCGGCTGAAGTGGACCGGTTCTTCACCGGAGAGCGAGAGCCGGCGGTTCGGTTCGATGAGCAGGTGATAATCGGGTGGAGCGAAGTACACGGCCCCTGCTGTCAGTGGTTCCTTGTCTTCCGCCTCGCTGACTTTCATCAGGCACTTGGAGCGAAACAGATCGGCCAGGATGCTCATTTTATCCGACGGAATATGAACGACGACGGCAACCGGAAGCGGGTAGTTTGCCGGCAACGCTGGCAGCACGGCTGAGAGGGCCTCGACAGCACCCGCCGACGCACCGACCACCACTAGCCCCAGAGGGGCGATTTCTCCAGCCGATCCGTCGTTCACGCTCCCCCTCGTTTCTGGTAGATGCGTTCCTTGTGAACGAACTCGGTGAAGGCCCCGATGTGTGCCGAGAACCGCAGGCTCTCGCGCCCGCCCAGACCCAGGAACCCCTTGCGGACCAGTGAGTCCTTGAACAACCCGACGGCCCGGTCCTGCAATTCCCGGTCGAAGTAGATCAGGACATTCCGACACGACACCAGTTGCACTTCCGCGAACACCGAATCCGACACGAGGCTGTGATCGGAGAAGACCACACGGCGCCGGAGCGACCTGTCGAGAATCGCGCGGTCGTAAGCAGCGGTGTAGTAGTCCGAGAGCGATGATTTGCCCCCGGCCTTACGGTGATTCTCTGTAAACAGTGGGATGCGCGACATCTCGTAGACACCGGCCTCCGCCTGCTTCAACGCCTCCGTGTTGATGTCGGTGGCGTAGAAGATGGTCCGCTTCTCCAGTCCTTCCTCGCGGAAGAGAATCGCCAGCGAGTACAGTTCCTCCCCCGCACTGCAACCGGCGACCCATACCTTCAGGGATGGATACGTCCGCAGGTGCGGTACAACCTTCTCGCGAATAGCCAGGAAGTAGGCCGGATCGCGGAACAGTTCGCTGACCTGCACCGTGAGGAAGGAGAGTAACTCCGGCAGCACCGTCTCGTCGTGAAGGACGCGATCCTGTAACTGCGAGAAGGTACGACAGCCGAAGTGCTCGCGGGCGCGAGACAGGCGGCGCTTCAACGACGCGACCGAGTAACCCCGGAAGTCGTAGTGGTAACGCCTGTGGATGGCGTCGAGCAGCAGGCGGAACTCGATCTCCTCGGTTCTGTCGGCCACCGGGACACCTCGTCTCACAAGCGGTCCGGTCGAAGGGCGTGATGTGCCATCGCGCCGGCAGACCGGTGTGATGTTCAATCAGTACCTCAAACGCGCCGAGGATGCCAGCCTCTGCCCAGGATCGCCACGCTGGAACACCGCGTCAGCGCGGCATCCACACACGCACCAGCGAGAGCAGTTTCTCCACCTCGAGCGGCTTGGCCATGTAATCGCTGGCGCCGGCGGCGATGCACGCATCATGGTCGTCGCGCATCGCTTTGGCGGTGAGTGCGATGATCGGCAACTTCTTCCACTGCTCGTGTTTGCGGATTTCGCGCGTCGCAGTCAGACCGTCCATCTCAGGCATCATGATGTCCATGAGCACGAGGTCGATCGCTCGCGCCGGGTCGGCCTGGGTGTCTTCCAGTGTCCGGATCGCCTCGCGGCCATTGCGTGCCACGATCACAACCACGCCGCGAGGTTCCAGGATGCTCGTCAGCGCGAAGACGTTGCGGACATCGTCTTCCACCACAAGGATCCGGCGACCCTCCAGCGCCGCGTCGCGGCTGCGTGCTTTCTCGATCATCTTCTGTTGCTCGTCGGGCAACTCCGACACGACCTGATGGAGGAACAGTGTAACCTCGTCGAGCAGTCGTTCGGGCGACTTCGCCCCCTTGATGATAATCGACTTCGAATAACGCCGCAGTTTTTGCTCCTCGTCCGGGGTCAATTCACGTCCGGTGTAGACGATGACAGGCGGGAACGAGTACGCATCCTCGCGGCTGAGTGTCTCCAGCAATGAATACCCCGAGGCATCCGGCAGCGACAGGTCGAGTACCATACAGTCGAACGACTGGGACTTGAGGCGATCCAGACACTCCGCGGCGCTGGCGGCGCCGACGGTCTCCACGTCGTGCGCGCCGAGCAACTTGCCGAGGGCATCCAGTTGCACCGGATCGTCTTCGACTATCAGGACGCGGCGCAGGCGTTGCTCCAGTCGGTGTTCCAGCCGCTGAAGCGCAGCGGCAAGGTCTTCTCGTTTCACCGGCTTGAGCATGTAACCAACCGCGCCCAGGGAGAATGCCGTCTCGGAGTAATCGTGTCCGGAGACAACGTGAACAGGAACGTGTCGGGTTCGCGCGTCGTGCTTGAGGCGGTCGAGTACCGAGAGGCCCGACAGGTCGGGCAGGCCCACATCGAGAATCACGGCACTGGGGCGGTACTGTGCGGCCATCGCCAGTGCTTCTTCCGCAGTGGTGGAAACAAGACACTGGAAGCCCTGCTCGTGTGCCAGGTCCAGGAGGATGCGGGCGAAGGATAAGTCATCTTCCACGACAAGAATCGTGCGACGATTACCGGTGAGTGTCTCGCGGTCGTCCTCGACCGGGCAGGGGCTCGGTATCGGCGCGGCTGGCACGAGACTGCGCGTCGCTTCACGTGTTACCACTTCCGGTGGAGCCACAGGCGGCGTCTGGTTCGGCGCACCGCTTGCGCGGCGTGCTCGCACCTGCGTAGGGTCGTAGGTGGTCGGTAAGGTTACGATGAAGGTGCTGCCCTTGTTCGGCTCGCTCTCGACCTGAACTTCACCGCCGAGCAGCCGTACCAGTTCGCGTGTGATCGACAGCCCCAGTCCGGTGCCGCCGTACTTGCGGCTGGTGGTGCTGTCGGCCTGTCGGAATGCTTCAAAGATGATCTGCTGCTGCTCTGGGGCGATGCCAATTCCGGTATCGCGTACGGTGAAGTCGACCCGGCGGTGCGAGGCAGGGCCAACGGTCAACGTGACTTCACCGTTGGCGGTGAACTTGATGGCGTTGGAGAGGAGATTCTTGAGAATTTGTTCCAGCCGGAGTCGGTCGGTGCGAAGCGTTGGGGGGCAGTCGGGGAGAATCTCGACGCGGAACGCCAGCCCCTTCTCACTGGCCAGGGGCTGGAACATGCGGCCCACTTCCTCGACTATCTGCTGCGATGCGATGTTGTCCGGTTGCATCTCCATGCGTCCGGCTTCGATCTTGGAGAGATCGAGGATGTCGTTGATGAGCGAGAGCAGGTCGTTGCCGGCGGACTGGATCGTCTCGGCGTACTTGACCTGTTCGGGGGTGAGATTCCCGGCGCGGTTGTCGGCCAGGAGGCGAGCGAGAATGAGCGACGAATTCAACGGTGTGCGCAACTCGTGGCTCATGTTCGCCAGGAAGTCGGACTTGTACTGGCTGGCTTGCTCCAGTTCGCGGGCTTTCAGTTGGAGGGCGGTTTTCGCCCGCGTTGCCTCGTCGCGCTGCGCCTCGGCGTGATGAGTCTGTTCTTCGAGTTGCGAGTTCGTTGCTTCCAGTTCCGCTTGTTGGAGTTCGAGTCGTGTTTGCGACTCGCGCAGCGCGCGACCCTGCTCTTCCAGTTCCTCATTCGAGACTCGAAGTTCCTCGGCGCTCGCCTGGAGTTGCTCGGCCTGGTGTTGGGTCTGCTCCAGCAGCGTGGTGAGCCGGGCACGGTACTCGCCCGAGCGGACCGCTACCGCAATCGGTTCGGCAGCGCGGGCGAGAAACGCTGTCAGATCACCTGTGGGCAGGTCGAGGAAGCCGAGTTCGAACACCGCTCCCACGTCGCCTTCGATTCCCGCCGGAGCAACGGCCAGTTGCCGCGGCTTCGCTCGACCGAGAGCCGAACCGACCATGAGATAACCATCGGGCAAGCTGGAGAGAAGGAACGGGCGACCGTCCTTGACGGCCTGCCCCAGCAAACCGTCGGAGAGGTCGAACCGTTCTGGAACGGAATCGGCAGGCGTGCCGTAAGTGGCAACACGGCGGAAGCCCTCGCCGTCGCGCACGAAGAACGCACCGGCGTGTGCGCCGAGATACTCGGCGAGGCACTTCAGTACGGAGTCGCCGAGGCGGTCGGCGGTTTTCACGCCAGTTGCTGCTAGGGCGAGCTTCAACAGCCCCTTCTGGAGCCAGTCTTGCTGACGACGGGTGACGTTCTCCCGACGAAGCACGAACGCCGCGACCAGGGCCAGCGCAGTCCCCACCAGCCAGGTCAGTACATCGCTGACGATGGCGACGCGATACGCTCGCTCCATCTCCTCGACGTGACTCGCACGCAGGTCGCGTTCCACCTTTTCCATCTCGGCGGCCTGTGCGCGTAGCGACTCCATCACGGCCTTGCCGTGGTCGGTCATCATCGCTTCTCGCGCCGGGTCGAAACCCCGCGTTCGGCGTAAGTCTATGATGCCGGACATCTCGTTTAGCTTCTGCTCGATGGGATGTCGCAGTGCCACGGCGCGGTCGTGTTGCTCGGGATTCCTCGCGGTGAGTTGTTCAAACCGAGCCTGGCTCGCTTCGATCTGACCGATCGCAGCAGTGTAGAGTTCGATGTGGCGTGGGTCGCCCGTGATGACGAAGCCGCGTTTCTCATCCTCGGCGGTATTCACCAGCGCCATCAGGTCCTTGAGCGTAGAAAGGACTTCGTGCGTTCGGGTGACCAGTTCGGCGTTGCGGCTGAGCGTGCGTGTGTTCCAGTAGGCGATGAAGCCGCTGACGGCGAAGAACAACACCACCGTGATCAACCCGAGGCGGAGAGACAATTCGCGTTCAGCATCGGGGCGTGCAGTCGTTGGGGGAGGTGAGTTGCTCATCGGCCGCTCTGGTCCGTGAGGAATGCTATCGTGAGTTGGCGCGAGAGGGTGGGCGGGCCTGCGTCGCGCGGTGCGTGTCTCAGACGAGATATGGGGTTCGCGCCGTGCGACCAAGCATCTCGCTCTCGCTCTTTTCCGTGGCCTGGTCGGTCGTGCAGATGTCGCTGCGTCAGAGATCGGAAAAGGCGAACCAATGCACCTCCTGATTCGTCTGGAATGGTGTCCGGATGTGGGGTGACAACAGGGAGTGGGAAGAAGGAGGCGTGAGATGTCGGACGACCTGCGCCGCCAGCTTCGTATGCTGGAGGACGAGTACCCAGATCAGCCCCGCGTGGCCCAGCAAGCAGACTTGCAAACGATCAATCACCTCCGCGCTCGCCTTGGTATGCCACTGGTAGACGACCGTTTGAAAGAAATGGGCGCGGCGGACGGGGAGGCGAAGCCGAAGGCCGCGAAGGTGATGGTGGGGCAGAAAGAGGTCCGCGACCACACCAACCCCCGGACCACGTACCAGGCTTACCTCAAGAAGAAGACCGAGCGTGAGGTTCACCGCGAGTACGCCGAGCAGATTGTGCGCGCGACTACAGGTCGTGGTCAAACACCTGTTCGCCCACTGGCAACGATGGGGACCGGCGGCGGCCCGCTCCTGTGCGATCACTGCCGCAGGCCGATGGTGCTGGAGGGCGAGCCGTTTCAAGGCGTGAACGCCGACGAAGCGTGGCGGCGAAACCCACAGCAGGGTTGGGCTTCATGGATACTCGGCGGCATGGTCGTTGAGGTTCAGATCAACGGTACACTGCGGATCTACCACGGTTATCCTGGCCTGGACAGCCAGATGTGTTGCAATGCGGCTCGACACGAGGACGAACAAGCTCGCGCGCGATTCGGTACGAAGCAGGTCGGTGACAACCAGGCGGCAATCCTCGCATTCCTCAACGATGAGTTCGCGGAGAAGCCGGAGGCCGAACGCCTCGCGCTACTCGCCGATATCCTCGATCTAATGTTCGCTTACGATCCGGGCATCGGCGTGAATCGCCCGGCGACGGGGTGAGAGTGAAACGAGCGAAACCGCTTGTGCGGCTGATCCGGCCGGCCAGCGTTGCCAGCATCATTTCCGTTGCCGTCAGCCATGTAAGCCAGTGAGTGTCGGAACGGTAGCTCTACTCGGGGGCAGGTCGCTCATCCTGTACCAAATTTTCTCCATCCACAGAAGAATCCGTGCGCTAGGGTTGAAGTGTGGCCCGCGGGACCGCCCGGCGAATGAGTTCCCGCACTCTGTTTTTGGATGAGGTATCGCTGATGAGTGTGCTTGTGGTTCTGGCCGCCCTGGGGGTGTACGCGGCACCGGAGGATCTGTTCGAGCGACACGCGGACATCGCTTACCGAACCGGCAAGGGGGCCGATCCACTTCACCACAGGCTCGACGTGTATGTGCCGGTGGGGAAGAAGGACTTCCCGGTGGTGCTGTTCGTTCATGGCGGAAGCTGGCGGAGCGGGAACAAGAACCTCTACGCGGTGCTGGGGCGCTCACTGGCCGCCGACGGACTCGGCTGCGTCATCTGCAATTACCGACTTACACCGAAGGCGCTTCACCCGGCGCACATCGAGGACGTGGCGAAGGCTTTCGCCTGGACCAGCGCGAACATTGGCAAGTACGGTGGGCGGAAAGATCAACTCTTCCTCTGCGGCCACTCTGCCGGCGGGCAACTCGTATCGCTACTGGCCACCGATCCGCAATACCTCAAGGCCGAGGGGCTAACACCATCGGCGATTTGCGCCGTTTGCTCGATTAGCGGCGTGTACCGGATCGACCCCACCGACACCGTCTTCGCCGCGCCCTTCGGCAAGGATCCGGAAGTATGCAAGGCGGCCTCGCCGATCACACACGCAGCCGGCAAGCATCCACCATTTATGATCGCTTACGCGGAGAACGAACTCCAACAACTCGATGAGATGGCCGTGGACATGATCGCAGCGCTCAAGAGCGGCGGCACGTCCGTGGAAGTCATGACGTGCAAACACCGCAACCACATCTCGATTATCACCCGGTTCGCGAGCCATACCGACCCACTGAACAAGGCATTCCGCACTTTCGTGCAGAAACAGTGCAAGTGAGGCGGAACCCCTGAGCGAGTGCCAGCCGAACGCACCGCGACCGCAAGATGCAGGCATCACCTGCGTCTTGCGGTCGCGATTCGTTCGGAGGCTGAATCAGTGAATGTCCTTCGGCGCCACCGGCTGGAGTTGTGGGATCTGCGGGAGCGGAACTTGCGGGATCGTTGCTGGTGCTGGCACCCAGTGCGATTCGGCCTGGCGTGAGACCTCGACCGAGATCGGCACCCGTGGGAGCGGCGCCGGTGCCTTCACGCCTGGAGCCGTAACTGGAATCGGCATGGTGGTCGAGACGTCAGGCTTGGTCGGGGCGGGCATGGAGGGAACGTCGGATTCGGACGAGGTTGCGATGATCACAGGCGGCATCGGGATTGGCTCGTTGATGAACGTGTAAGTCGCCGCATACGGCCATGTCAGGATGTCGCCGATGATGCTAAATGGTAGGTCGGCGGCACACGCGAGCATGAGTGCGCGTTGCGGGTAGTGGTCCGAATTCGTCCGGCCATGCCCACGGACACCGAAGTCTCCGTTCGCGGCTTTCTGAATGCAGTCCATGTCCTGCTTCACCCCACCGAACGGCACCACACCGCCCGCGCCGGGCCTCTGACGGACCAGGTTCGCGACCGTCCCACACCCGGTGGCCGAGAGAATCGAGAGCAGCAGAGCAACTCGGATCGTGCGAATGGCCATCGGGCCACCCCCCTGGTTGAAAGCGTGAGGATCGCGACGGGTGCGAGCAGGCGAGACGCAACCGCCTGCCGCCGTGTATCCGTCGAACTACCTGGTGAACGATCGGCCCGGTCGTCATGTGCCGGGCGAGTTTCGATTCCTGTGAGCGAGGCCGTTGCCCTCGCTCACGGCTTGTTCTTCTCCTGGCCCGGCATGGGCGGCGGCACAGGTCGTGGCGGCGGTACCGACTTGTTCTCCTTGTCTTTGTCCTTGTCCTTCTCATCACGAGGCAGCGGCAGTGGCTGAGCCTCGGGCTGCGGCGGAACCGGTAGGTCCATCGGGTCGAGCGTCGGCACCGGTTCGGGAATCTGCAGAGGCGGTGGCGCCGGGACGTTCTGGCCTGGAGGCGGGCACTGGATTGCCGTGCCGCCGCCGAGTGCCTGATAGACGTTGACGATGGCGGTGAGTTGCTGACGCTTGTTCTCAATCAGGCGTCCCTGTGCCTCCAGAAGATCGCGCTGCGAGGTGAGCACGTCCAGGTAATCGACCTGGCGCTTCTCGCGAGGTGCGTTGAAGAGCCTGGTGGCAGCCGTTACCGCGGCTTCCAACGACTGGATCTGATACGACTTGAGTTCGAGACTCTTGCTATAGTTCTGTACCATCGACATGCGATTGATCACTTCGATGGTCGCATCAATGATAACGCGCTGATAGTTGTAAAGAGCCTGCAACTGCTGGGCGCTCGCAGTGCGATAGTCGGCCCGGATCGCTGCTCGGTTGATCACAGGTGCGGCCAGTTCGCCGGCAGCGTTGAAGACCAGTGACTCCGGATCGAACAGGTATCTCGGATTGAACGCCTGCGTGCCAACGGTGCCAGTGATATCCACGCGCGGGAAGAAGCGGGCGCGTGTTACCTTCACATCCAGCCCGGCGGCTGTGAGTTCGTGCTCGGCCTGCCGAATGTCGGGTCGGTTCTGGAGCAACTGCGACGGTACGCCGAGATACAGCGTGTTGATTGTCGTGTTGAAGAATCCCGAGGCGTCACGCTCGATCGGCTGCGGGAGGCGGCCCAGCAGTAAGTTGATGTGGTTCTCACGTTCGACGATCTCTTGCCGAACAATCAACTTCTCGCTCTGATTCTTGCGTACCTCGGCCTCGAACCGGCGGACGGGTAGGTCGGAATCGCGGCCGCCATTGAAGTTGACACGGGCCGTCTTGAGTGACTTCTGTTGGAATTCGATGATCCGGTTCAGAATGACGATTCGCTGGTCGAGCGCCATCAGCCCGTAATAGTTCTGCGCAATGTCGGCGACCATGCGAGTGACGAAGTCGTTCCGCCGCTCGATCGCCGCGTAGTACCGCTCGATAGCCGCGTCGCGGGCGTTCCGCAACTCGCGCCAGATGTCGAGTGGAATGAGGAAGTTAATGCCGAAGAGCCAGTCGCCCGGTGTTGCCGGGAAGTGCCGGCCAGGGAGGTGTTCGAGTTCCTTCTCGGCGGTTCCCAGAGGGTTGAAACGGCTGTTCCGATCCCAGCCGGCACCGGTTCGAAAATCGACCCTTGGCAGAAACGCACCGCGTCGGCCATAAACCTGGGCGCGAGCGATCTGGATGTCTTCTTCCAGATTTTTCAGTTCCCGATTGGTGGCCAGCGCCTGACACACCAGACGCACTAGCGTGTGGTCTTGGTAGAACTCGTCTACCCGCAATAACGCCGAGTTCTGCCCGGCGTTCTGGCCTGTGATGTATGCGCCGCTGGAACTGTTGGGGGCTCCATTGAAGCCTGACGGCAGCGTCAATCCCGTCTCCGCCTGGCGGTTTTTGGGAACGAAGCAGCCCGGCAGCGCTGGCAGCACGCCGCAAGCAATGGCTCCTACAAGCACGCGCTTCGCATGCCTGGCGTTCAAAACTTTCGCTGTGAGGTTCATCCGCCTCGTCCTTGAGGGGTGGGCGTCCATCTGTGTTCATTGAAGTTATCGGCAATTCTGTTCAAATCGTTTCATCCGTTTTTGTCGCCAAAGCCAGAATCTTCAGCCTCGTTTCTCTGCCTTGACGAAACAAAAGCGGGAGCAAAGGGTCAGTTAAGACCCTTTGCTCCCGCTTCATTGCATTAGCCAGGCTCGGTCGCCGCTCACCCCGTTGGATGATCCGGCGGCTCATCATGAGGGATTTCGCTGGCCTCCGGCAGGTCGCCGTCGGTTCCCCCATGCGGGTGGTGATCGCGAGGCGGCGGCGCATCGTGATGCCCTGCGGCATGTGGTGGCGCCGCGTGGGAATCGTGATGCCCGTGTGTCCCTAGCCCGCCTTCTTCAAAGGTTTCGCTCAGCGGTGCCTCGGACTCGTCGTGCAGAATCTGGCGACCATCGGCGAGCTTGCCGAACAGGTAGTACAGCCCAGGGATAATCAGCACGCCGACCACGGTGCCCAGGAGCATCCCGCCGGCGCCCGTGGTGCCGATGGTTCGATTGCCGATGGCACCGGCACCTGTGGCGAAGACCAGCGGGAGCAGACCAGCGATGAACGCGAACGAGGTCATTTGAATCGGCCGGAACCGCAACTTCCCGCCCTCGACGGCCGCATCGACTAGGGATAACCCCTCCTGACGACGCTGTACGGCG
Organism: uncultured Frigoriglobus sp.; assembly: GCA_964422915.1. GTDB lineage: Bacteria > Planctomycetota > Planctomycetia > Gemmatales > Gemmataceae > Gemmata. Next base: position 27,873 of record CAYRDG010000002.1, read on the forward strand.
AACTCCACGATCAAAATCGCGTTCTTCCCGAGCAAACCGACCAGCATGATCAAGCCGATCTGCGCGTACACGTCGTTCGACAGCCCCATCGCCTGCAGGAGGAAGAAGGAGCCGAAGACCCCGATCGGCAGCGACATGATCACGGCGAACGGGATGAGGAAGCTCTCGTACTGACCAACCAACACGAGGTACACGAACGCGACGACGATGAGGAAGATGTAGACGGACTCATTCCCTGTGCGGGATTCGTCGTAAGAGATACCGGCCCAGTCGATGGCATAGCCGCGTGGGAGAGTCTGGGCAGCGACCTCCTGGACGGCCTTGATCGACTGCCCGGTGCTGAAACCCGGCGCCGGAGCACCCTGGATAACGGCACACGGATAGAGGTTGAAGCGGGTGATTTCGTTCAGGCCCTGCTTCTTCTTGATCTGCATGAACGCCGAGTAGGGAACCTGTTTCCCCTTATCGTTCGTGACGAACATGTTGCTGAGGTCTTCGGGCATGCGCCGGAACTCCGGCCACGCCTGCACATAGACCTTGTAAAACTGGTTGAATCGCACAAAGCCCTGTTCGTATGTGCTGCCGACCTGGATGTTGAGGTTGTTCAGCACCGCTTCCGTCGTCAGCCCCTTCTGATACAGAATGTCGTAGTTGATGATGAGTTCATACTGCGGGTAGTTGGCGGTGTAGAAGGTGAAGAGGTTCTTCACTTCCTTGCGCTTCTTCAACTCGGTCATGAACTTGTCCGTCACTTCACCAAGCCGCTTGTAGTCGGCCGTACTCGACTGGGTCTTGTCGAGGCACACGAGGGAGAAACCACCGGCCGTACCGAAGCCAGGAACCGCGGGCGGCTCGAAGAACTCGAGCTTGACGTTGGTCATCTCGCGGCATTCCTCTTCGAGCACGCCGATGAGTTCGCGCGAGGTCCGCTTACGGTCCTTCCAGTCTTTCAGGTTGATGATGCAAGTTCCGGCATTCGATCCACGACCCTCGGTGAGAACCTCATAGCCAGCCAGCGATGTGACGGAGGTCACTTCCGGGAGCTTTTTGGCGATCTTCTCCAGTTCCTGGGACTTGTGGTTGGTGTATTCCAGCGTCGAACCGGGGGGCGTCTGGAGAACCGCGTAGATGATCCCCTGGTCCTCACCAGGAATGAAGCCGCTGGGAAGCTGGGTGTTGACGAGTACAACGCCTGCCGCGAAACCCCCAACGACGGCCATACTCATGATGCGGCGCGTGACAACTCGCCGCAGGACGGCTGCGTATGCACCCGTGACCATCTCAACGGCGCGGTCAAACGGCTTGCGGACAACCGGGAGAAGGATCAACAGGAAACCGATGTAGCCCCACAACTCGTAAGCGAGGTAAACAACACCGCCGAGAACCGCCAAACCACCGATGCCGAACAGCGCGATCAGTGCCCAGCTGCGCTGCTTCTTCACAGGGGCATGGCCATTATCGTGCTCGTGGTTCGAGGCGTGTGCATGTTCGTGCGGCTTGAGGATCATCGCGCAGAGCACGGGCGTCAGCGTGAGGGCCACCAGACCGGAGAGGATGATGGAGGTGGCCATCGTGAGACCGAACTGCCTGTAGAACTGACCGACAGGCCCAGGGATGAACGTCACTGGCACGAACACCGAGGTCATCACGAGGGTGATGGCGATGATGGCGCCCGAAATCTCGTGCAGAACCTCCATACTTGCCCGGTATGGCGAGAGGTGTTTGGCAGCCATCTTGGCGTGAACCGCCTCGACCACCACGATCGCGTCGTCGACGACGACACCGATCGCCAGCACCATCGCGAAGAGTGTGATGAGGTTGATCGACAAGCCCAGCAACTTCAGAACGAAGAAGGTACCGATCAAGGAGACCGGGACAGCGAGCGTGGGAATCAGCGTGGACCGCAAGTCGCCGAGGAACATGTAGACCACAAGCGACACGAGAATGAATGCTTCCAGGAGCGTGTGAAGCACCTTTTCGATGGAGGCATCCAGGAAGCGCGAGACATCGTAGGCAAGCTCGTAGTCCATCCCTGGCGGGAAGTTCTTCTTCATCTCCTCGAGCTTTTCCTTGATCTTCTTGATCACCTCGGCGGCGTTGGAACCAGGGGCTTGCTTGAGAACGATGGACGCCGCCGGGTGGCCGTCGATGTCCGAGTAGATGTCGAAGAACTCCGAGCCAAGTTCGATGTTCTTGTGCTTCTTCTTTGCTGCGGCATGGGCTGCCTGTGCGCCTCCCGCTGGGGCTGGCTTCTCGTGCTCGGCCGAGCCTGCGGGCGTCGCGTTGGCCGAGTATCCTGGCTGGTCGGCAGGAGGCACGCAGATCTGCCTGAGCCGCAGTATCTCGCCATCGGGGTTGGCTTTCAGGATGATGTTCCCATACTGCTCCGGCTTGTTAAATCGACCTATGTATGTCAGGACGTACTCGCGCGATTGCGAGGTCATGCCCGTGGCCTGACCGAGTCGTCCGGGCGAACCAATGATGCTTTGCTCCGCCACGGCCTTCATCACATCTTCGACCGAGATGTTGTAAGCCCTCATGCGCTCGGGATTCAGCCAGATACGCATCGCGAAGTTGCGGTTACCCAGGTTTCTGGGAATACCCATGCCCTGGATGCGCTTGATCTCAGGCATGATGTAGACGTTGGCGTAGTTGAATAAGTCCTTCTGGTCGGCGTTGGGATCAGTACTGAACAAATTGACATACATCAACATGCTGGGGACGACCTGGCTGACGAGAATACCCTCGCGGACCACCAGGGGGGGAAGACGGCTCAACATGATGTTGACGCGGTTCTGCACGTTGACGACGTTGATGTTCGGGTTCGTGCCCGGTTCGAAGTAGATCGTGATCGTCGCCTCGCCCGCACTGGTGGCCGACGAGACCATGTATCGCATGTTCTGCACGCCGTTGATTGACTGCTCCAGCGGAATCAGGACGGCGTCGACGAGCACATTGGCGCTGGCACCAGGATAAGCGATGGAGACCATCACAGTTGGCGGCGCGACGTTGGGGAACTGCGCGATCGGGAGAGTGACAATCCCCAGCACCCCCAGGAACAGGAGGATGATGGAAATCACCATCGCCAACGCCGGCCGGTAGAGAATTTTCGTGAACATGCTCGGAGATCAGTCCGTGAGGGTCTATGTGAGGGGGAACAATCCCGCCGGTACAGATGGAGTCTCGCTGAGAACTTTCCACTCGAGGCAGTCTTCTACACCCTGGGTGAAGACTGCCTCCAATGGGAAGCCCAGCGCTGACGGATCGCTCCAGCAACGATCGTTTCAACAGACACGGAGGGCGAAGGGCGAAGGAAACGGCGGTTATTCCGCGTGAAACTTCTGGTGAGACAGTGCCTTGGCAGGATCCTCGAACTCGACTTCATCGAGTTTCTGGCCATCGTGGACCTGTTGGACGCCTTCCAGCACGATCTTGTCCTTGATCGTGATGCCGCTCTCGATGACGAACTTGTCTTCCAGTTCGTGCTTGATCTCGATGGGGCGCTGGTGAGCCACCTTGTCGTCGCCCACGACCCAGACGTAACGCTGGTCGAGAATCTCGAACGTGGCTCGCTGCGGGATGATGATGGCCTGCTTCACGTACTGGTGAACCAGGATCGTGCCCGTTTGGCCGTGACGCAGGACACCATGAGGGTTCGGGAAGTCTGCACGGAAGGCGATGTTGCCAGTCTCGTTGTTGAACTTCCCCTCGATCGTCACACGCGGGTCAGGCTTCTCATTAAATATCTTGCCGTTGGCCAATTGCAGCTCGATCTTCGAGTTGAGGAGTTCGATTCGGCGGTCCTTGTCCAGCTTGCCAAGCCCGTTCATGTATTCCAGGTAACGCGATTCTGGCACGTTGAAGTAGACCCACATTGTGCTGATGTCCGACAGCGTCGTGAGGACTTCGTCCTTCTTGACGAGGCTTCCCTTCTGCTTGAACAACCGGTCCATGATCCCGGTGAACGGGGCCTTGACATCCGTGAACTGCAATTCGGCCTTCGCCAGATCGACTCTGGCGTTCGCGCGATTCAATTTGGCCTCATACAGTGACACTTCCTGCCTGGAAACGACTTTCTGGTCGTAGAGCATCCGGGTGTTCTTGAGTTCTACCTCTGCAAACTTCGCTTCCGCTTCCTCGGCTGCCAGCCTGGCCTTGTAGACCGGCGGGTACACATTGAACATCACCTGGCCTTCCGTGACCGCCTGACCTTCGCTGACGTTGATCTTCTCGAGGTACCCTTCTTCCAGGGCCTTGATCTCAACGTGCTTCTGCGCGTGAATCTGGCAGACGTATGGCCGGGTGATGGTTACGTCCTTGTACTCGGGGCTGGTGAGGATGATCTTGTGCCCTTGCTCGTGCTTCTCTCCACCTTCCTCTGCGTTCATGCGAGCGCACGCAGGCAGGGTGACGGCAATCGCCCCCGCGATGAGGAGCAGGATTGGTGAGAATGTCCGTTTCATGAGCTCATTCACTCGCTTGTTGGTTTCGGGTATCCGTTTGGATACCGAGAAACGAGGCTGGATGCAGGAATCGCCGACTCGCCTGGCTGCGGAATGCTTTGCAGTCAGGATCGCACGCGGCGCAGTCGTGTGGCAGGTATCAAAACCGGAGAGCGGTTCGACGGAGGGAATGCGCTGGTTGCGGCACCGGTCCTGACGGACGAGGTGTTTCCGCAACTGTGCCCTGGGATCTGTGTGCGTTGGGTGAGCGAACACTTTGCTGATCGGAGGGCGACAGCCATTCGTGTACGAGGCGGGCATGGTAGGCTCGTCGAGTGGCCCGCGGTTCCGTGTCTCTGTGTCCGGTTCGGCGGTCCGTCGCAAGGTATACCCACACCAGTAATACGTCGGCACATGCATACGAGCATGGCCTCCGTCAGATGTATCCAATCCAGTACCCAGGGAAAAGGCAATATACAAATGTGGACTAGTTCGTCCACTATTCCAGTTCGTGAAAGCCTGACGGTAGATAATAATGCAATCGCCGGGCCAATGCGTGCGATTGCAGGGCGATCCTGATTCTTTCTGGCGATTCCGCGTTCTATAGGCCCATCTGCAATGCGATTTCGGTCGCGTCCCACCCAGCGGGATGGTTGCCAGGCGACCAAGATGACTCAAATGCGACCAACAGGGCCAGTATCCCGATAAGAACAGATGTTCAGAAGTCGTGTCAGGGGAACCCTCCATTTCCACGGAGGCGGATGGACGCGGAGCGGCCGAGGTAGACCCCGCGCATCCGTCCGCGTAAGTTGAGAAGACGCGCCAACTCGGAGGCTACAATGACACGTCTATTCGCCGCTCTTCTTGCCTGCCTCGCTATCGCCGCACTCACCACCCCGACGCCTGCAGACGAGCGACTCAAGGGCATCGCCTGCCGTTCGGTTCACCTGGGCTACCCGGCTCCTGAAGCCGTGGCCTTCTACGACGAAGTCTCCGTCGAGACATCCTCACCAGGGACATACTTCATGGTGTGCGGGTGGTCGAAGGGCTATTTCGGAATCCAGGAACTGGGCAACGGCAAGAAGCTCGTCCTGTTCTCTGTCTGGGATCCATCCTCGGGCCAGGACCCGCGCAAGGTGCCTGAGTCCAAGCGTGTGAAACTCCTGCACAAGGGGGAAGGGGTGCGCGTCGGCCGGTTCGGTAACGAAGGGACCGGCGGGCAGTCGTTCTTCGACTACGACTGGAAAGTCGGCGCAACGTACCGATTCATGGTCACGGCTCGCGCCGACGGTTCAGACCGGACCGCATATAGCGGCTACTTCTACCTTCCCGAAAAGAAGCAGTGGAAGCATCTGGTCACCTTCTCCACCCTGACGAAGGGCGATTTGCTCAAGGGGTGCTATTCGTTCGTTGAGGACTTCAAGCGGAACAAGGTATCGGCCACGAAGGTGCGCAAGGCGCGATACAGCAACGGATGGGTGAAGACCAGCAAAGGTGAGTGGGAACCTCTGTTGAAGGCTCGATTCACAGCCGATGCAAACCCAGTGCTCAATATCGACGCGGGACCCGTGGAGGGCGGATTCTTCCTGGCAACTGGCGGCGACACGAAGAACAAAACGACAAAGCTCCGCACGGTGATGTCTCGCCAGGCCAGCGGCACAAAGCCGCCGAGCGACTTGCCGAAGTTCAACGTACCGTGACCGGCTGAATACCCCCTTGCGCGTGCTCTGTTTGCTCCAGGCATCTTCACATGCCCGAACAGAGCACGCATGCATTTCACCTGTGCTGTGAGGCGCTGCAAGCAAGCTGGAGTGCCCCAGCGACCCATCTTCTCTCGCTTAACTTTCCATCCGATCTCGCGTTTCTGCGGGGCCGAAGAGTCTTCGTCATGCTAGCATGCTCATTCGCCCCCCAGAACGGAGCCGCATGGATACGCCAATCGCCGGTTCGCCGGCACCCACTGGTCGCGTTGCACTCTGGCGCGCGATCCGCATCACTCTCTCGCTCTCACCACTCCTCGCTGTCCATCTGGCCCTCTTCACCTTGCCCGTGGTCGCACCGACCATTCTGGCAGTGGTGCTGGCAGCGGTGGTGTCTCGCATCGCCGGGCTGGGAGTCACGGTGGGACTTCACCGCGGGCTGACGCACCGGTCATTCCGCACCGGTCGAGTTGTCCAGTTCCTCCTCGCCGCCGCGGGTTGCACGGCGTTGCAGAAAGGCCCTCTGTGGTGGGCGGCCCATCACCGTCTGCACCACGCGCACTCCGATCGTCCTGGCGATCCGCATTCGCCCGTCGTGGGGAGCCTCTGGCACGGGCACATGGGGTGGCTCTTCGCGAGTGACCTGATGTACCCCGATCCGCGTCTGGTTCGCGACCTGTCGAAGTATCCCGAACTGGTGTGGCTGGACCGTCTGTGGATGCTGCCGGGGTTGTTGCTGGCCGCAGGGTGCTACCTCGTGGCAGGCTGGGCTGGGGTGGTATGGGGCTTCTGCCTGGGTTCGGTGCTGGTATTTCAGGTGACCTTTGCTGTCAATTCGATCGGTCACAGGTGGGGGAAGAGGCGGTTCGACACTGCCGAGGGGAGCCGCAACAACCTGGTACTCGGTTATCTGGCGATGGGAGATGGCTGGCACAATAACCATCATCGTGCGCCGACCAGCGCGCGGCACGGATTGGCATGGTACGAGTTTGACATGACGTACCGGATGATCCGGTTGCTTGCGTGGCTCGGTCTGGCCTGGGATGTGAAGGAGCCACCTGCCGCAGTTGTGGCCGCCGCTCACCCGCTCACTCCTGCGGCATTGGCTGAACAACGGCCCCGCGTGAGCACTCCTGGCGAGGTCGCCGCGACCTTGCTTGCGGGACCCACTCTTGGAGAGCAAACCCAGCTGTGATCTCCAAAGGTCATGGGGCATGTTTCGCGGGCAGGGGTGCGGCTTGCCACGAAACACGCCCCATGACGATGACCATTTACGTCTTCACGATGCTCAATAGCGCCGGCCGCCGTGGCCGCCGCGGCCGCCACCATAGCCGCCGCCACCGCCACGGGGGCGATCTTCGCGCGGCTTGGCTTCGTTGACCGTCAGGTTGCGTCCCTGAAACTCTTTCATGTTCAGGGCCTGAATGGCCTCGTCGGCCCCGCTGGACATCTCGACGAACGCAAAGCCGCGGCTGCGGCCCGTCTCACGGTCTGTGACCACCTGAGCGCTGGTCACAGCCCCATACTGCCCGAACAGCCCCATCAGATCATCCGACGTGGTACCGAAAGCCAGGTTGCCGACGTACAGTTTCTTGCTCACGAGACATCCTCTGCGGTCGGTTTCGACCGCGCATGGAAAGAACCAACACCCTCACGGCGACAGACCAACGAGGGTGGACGCGCAAGCTCGGCGCGGAAACAGCCCGCGCCAGGCAGCAACATCAGTCGGACGATCTCGGGAGCGGCTCGCGGAGTTGACTTCGGAGAGCGGCACCAAGAGTGGTCGGATGGACGCTGCGATTGCGTTCGTCGCAGATCGGTCGAGTCGACCTGCGCGTTCACTATACGCTTTCTGGCATCCCTCTCGAAGCGAATCCCAAACTTTCTCTCAAACTCTCAAAACTTCGCGTGAGCGGTCCGATCACGATTTTGGAATCCGCAACACTGTATCGGCTGTGCGACTGAATGATTCAGGAAGACGAGGAGAGTGAACCAGAACGAACCCTCCACTCGCGCGACCGGTACACAGGCGATACAACAACCGAGATGACACTCGCGTTCCGCTACCGACCCGTTCCACCTTCGCCACTGGCACGCTGGGACGCACGCTGGAAACTCGCTGCGGCTCTTGTGGCCGTGTGCGGCGAGGCATCCTTGAATCACCTGGCTCCAGCCGCGGTCGCGCTGGCCTTCGGCCTGTTCCTCCTCGTGCTCGCGCGGCTCCCACGCGCATGGACGCTCGCGCGGCTCACCATCTTCGCCACCGCCGCGCTGCCGTTCTTGCTCGTGCTGCCGTTCACACTTGGCGGTGATTCCTGGGACATGGGGATTGTTCACGTCTCGAAGCATGGGCTGGTCGCGGGGCTGGCGGTGCTCTGCCGTGGACTCACGATCGGCTGCATTGCGCTCATGCTTCTCGGCACCGCACCGCTTCATCACACGCTGGCGGCGGCCCACAAGTTGAAACTGCCCGGCCTGCTCGTGCAACTCACACTCCTGACGTACCGCTATGCGTTCCTGCTGGCCGAAGAGTTCCGGCGGTTGCGAATCGCCATGTGGACGCGCGGCTATCGCGTGCGAGCGAATCGGCACGGCTATCGCGCGCTCGGTCACGCGACAGGTGCCTTGCTGGTTCGCGGCGCCGATCGCGCCGACAACGTGGCTGCCGCGATGCGGACGCGCGGCTTCGACGGCATCTTCCACTCACTCGCGCACTTTCGCACGACCTGGACTGATGTGCTGGCGTTCTTCGCGGTCCTGGCTGCTACGATAGCCCTTGTCATCTGGGATCGGTTGGGGCTTTCGTGACGCACTCATCACTGACCACGCATCAACTCACGCACCGTTATGCTTGCGGGCGGCTGGCACTCGATGGCGTCTCGTTCACGCTGGGTGCAGGCGAGAGCGCGGCGGTCGTTGGGCCTAACGGTGCCGGCAAGACGACACTGTTCCTGCGACTCTGTGGAGTGCTCGCAGGTATGCCTGGTCAGGCGAGCGTTTGTGGCCTCGATCCGGCTGTGATCGAGCACCGCAGGAAGTTGCCGGAGGTCGTCGGCATCGTCTTCCAGAACCCCGACGATCAACTCTTCAGCCCAACGGTTGAGGAAGATGTCGCGTTTGGTCCGCTGAACATGGGAGCCTCGCCCACGGATGCGAAGTCGCGTGCGAGCGAGGCACTCGGCGCGGTGGGGATGCCCGGAGCAGGCGAGCGAGTTCCCTTCCAGCTCTCAGGTGGGGAGAAACGCCGTGCCGCGTTTGCCGGCGTGCTCGCAATGCGGCCATCCGTGCTACTGCTCGACGAGCCGAGCATGTTCCTCGATCCGCGCGGGCGGCGAGAACTGGTGAACGTCATCCGTACGCTGCCTGGCGCGAAGCTCATCGCCACCCACGACCTCGATTTGGTACTCGACCTCTGCCCGCGTGTGCTGGTGATGGACGCGGGCCAACTCGCAGCCGACGGCGCCGCGGAGACGATACTCGCCGATGCGGGGTTGATGGAGACGCACGGGCTGGAAGTGCCGTACCGCTTACGTCGCTGATGCTCGAAGTTTCCCGGCCAACGGAGCGTGTTTGATACTGAGAATCAGTATACTATTCAGGATGTAGTGAGCGAAGGTGCAGAATGCCCTTCGATTCACGTTGCGGTAGTTCAGCCGTACGGAATACTTCAACTGCACATCTGCCGAAATCGGAATATCCTAGCGGCTTGCGGCTCTATACTGAGTGAGAGAACGTCGCCCCAACACAACTGGCACCAATGCCCTCCACCCTTCTTTCCGAGCCGCCGCTCAACCCGGTCCACGAGATCTTCCGCGTGGACCGCATCCTCAATCCGGACGAGATCACCCCACCGCGGCGTCACAAGATCATTGCCGTTTTGCCCGCTTACAACGCGGAAAAGACCCTGGCAGCCACCATCGCCGACTTCCCACCGGGATGCGTCGATGAGATTCTGCTGGTGGACGACGGCAGCAAGGATAACACCGTCGCTGTGGCCCGTGAGATGGGGCTGACGGTGATCGTCCATGAGCAAAACACAGGCTATGGTGGAAATCAGAAGACGTGCTACCGCTACTGCCTGGAGCAGGGGGCGGACATCGTGGTGATGATTCACCCCGACTACCAGTACGACGCGCGCGTGATTCCGCACGCCGTAGCGATGATCGAACTCGGCATCTGCGACGTGGTGCTTGGCAACCGCATCCGCACGCGGCGCGAGGCGCGGCAGTGTGGAATGCCGTGGTGGAAGTATGTGAGTAACCGCGGGCTGACGCTGTTCGAGAACGTGACGCTCGGCCAGAACCTCGGTGAGTTTCACAGCGGCTTCCGCGTCTACCGTCGGCAGGTGCTCGAAACGATCCCATTCGCGTGCAACAGCGACGATTTCGTGTTTGACACGCAGTTCCTCGTGCAGGCGGTCCACTTCGGCTTCCGGCTCGGCGACATCCCGGTGCCCGTTCGTTACTTCGACGAGGCGAGCCAGATCAACTTTCGCCGCAGCACAAAGTATGGTCTCCAGACGCTCACCACTGTGGGCAAGTTCTGGCTGAATAAGCTCGGGTGGAAGAATCCGCTATTCGGAGCCAAGGGTTGAAGCCCGACGATGCCGACCTCGCCCCCTCGGGTTCTCGCGGTTAGCCGATCTCCACTCCCACTTCGCCCGCGCGGACTTCGCCGATGCGCCACGCGGCGAGACCCGTATTGGCCAGTTGTGAGACGATCTCGCCAACGGCGGGCGTGTCGCAGATGATCGCGAAGCCGATCCCCATGTTGAAGACGCGGAACATCTCGGCGTCCGCGACGTTGCCACATCGCTGAAGCCACGCGAAAACCGGCGGCGTCGGCCAGGAATCGCCTGCGATATGGACACGCAATCCCGGTGGGAGGATACGGCCGATGTTGTCCGGCAGTCCACCGCCGGTGATGTTCGCCAGTCCGTGGATTGATCCGCGGTGCGACTCAAGCAGTCGGCGAATCGGCTTCACATACAGTCGCGTTGGCGTTAACAGTTCGTCGCCCACGGTCTTGCCCAGTTCGGGCACCCGGTCAGTAACCTTCAGCTTGGCGACCTCGAAGACGACCTTCCGCACGAGGCTGTAGCCGTTGGAGTGAACGCCGCTGGAAGCGACACCGATCACCGTGTCGTCGGCGCGGATCGCGCGGCCGTCGATGAGGTGGTCGCGTTCGACCACTCCTGTAGCGAAGCCGGCGAGATCGAAGTCGCCAGGCTGGTAGAACTCGGGCAAGATGGCCGTCTCACCGCCGACGAGGGCGCAACCCGATTCCAGGCAGCCTTCGGCAATCCCCTTCACCAACTGTTCGGAGAGCGCCGGGTCGTCCTTCGGCATCGCGAGGTAGTCGAGGAAGACGAGTGGCTCTCCCCCGGTGCAGATCAGGTCGTTCACCGACATCGCAACCAGGTCGATACCAACGGTGTCGAACTGCCCCACCATCGATGCGACTTTCAGCTTGCTTCCCACACCATCGGTGCAGGTGACAATCACCGGGTGCCTGTAGCTCCCGGCGGCGGAGAGATCGAAGAGGCTGGCGAAGCCGCCAACGCCCTTGCCGCCCTTGCGCGGCGGGAACGGCGGCGGGATCACTCCGGCACGGTGAGTCCGCGCGACGTGCCCCTGGATGCCTGCGATGGTCTGTTCATACTTGCCGAGGTCCAACCCGGCCTTCTTGTAGTCCCACTGCTCCGGCATGGCGACCCACCCCGCTCGCTTTGTTCGCTGCCACGTCTCTCCAGGACGAGGGACGGATGCAGTTCACTGGTTATTTCTTTCTTAGGGAAGGAACAACGGAATGAGGTGAGCTCGAACCCGGCATTGACCAGGGTTTCCTCGTCCCGCTATAGTCCCCGCCCGCGGCGGTTGCCCACTCTCGATGCGCCGCAACCAGGGATGGTCAGGCCATGTTACTCACGCTCCTTGCCGAAGCCGCGCCGGCCTTCCACTCCGGTTTCGCTTACTTCCGCTGGCTGCACGACCTGTTGCCAGCTCCGTTCTTCCACACGCAAGCGTTCCTGACATTCTTTGCGGTGGTGCTGACGGCGTACTGGCTATTGCCGCGGCGCTGGCCGATGGCCCGCATCTGGCTGCTCGTCGTCGCGAGTTTCCACTTCTACGCGGCGTGGAGCTACGAGCTTGCGTTCCTGGTAACAGGAACCACCGTCGCCGACTATCTCTTTGGCCGGGCGATGGGCGTGACGAGTCGGCAACGGCTCCGCCGCGCGATCATGTTCACCAGCATCACGATGAACCTCGGTATCCTGTGTTATTTCAAGTACCGCGGCTTCTTCCTCAACGAACTGTATGACGGCCTGGGCAAGCTCGGCTACCAGCCGGGCTTTGCGAAACTCGATCCGCTTTCCATCTTCGTACCGTTCGGCATCTCGTTCTACACGTTCGAGGCGATCAGTTACGCAGTGGATGTGTACAAGAGGAAGATCGAACCCGAGCGAAGCCTCCCGCGATTCCTGCTGTTCATTCTTTTCTTCCCGCACCTGGTGGCTGGTCCCATCGTGCGTGCCGGCGACTTCCTGAAACAGACACACCGCCCCAAACGGTGGAACTGGGTGCGGGTGCAGGTCGGCGTGCAACTCTTCCTGATTGGCGCTTTCAAGAAGATGGCGATTGCCGACCGCATGGCCCTCTTCTGCGACCCGGTGCTGGCGAAGCCCGACGAGTATAACACGGTGGCGATGTGGTTCGCCGTGCTTGCTTACGCGGTGCGCATCTACTGCGACTTCAGCGGCTATTCCGATATGGCCATCGGTGCCGCGCACCTGCTCGGCTACAAGCTAACGAATAACTTCAACATGCCGTATCTGGCTACGAACGTCAGTGATTTCTGGCGGCGCTGGCATATCTCGCTCTCGACGTGGCTGCGCGATTATGTGTTTATCCCGCTGGGGGGCAGTCGCGGCTCACGCTGGCTCAATTATCGCAATCTGATGATCACGATGATCCTCGGTGGGCTGTGGCACGGGGCCGCGTGGGGCTACGTATTGTGGGGCGCCGCGCACGGGTTGCTGCTCGTGCTCCACAAACAGTTTAAGGATTACTGCGAGACGCAGCCGCGCCTGACAGCGTTCCTTGAAACCACGTTCGGCACGGGCTTACGAATCCTCTTCACCTTCGTCTGTGTCAGCCTCTGCTGGGTGCTGTTCCAACCGGAGTTGGGGAAGGCGATGGCCGTGTTCGAGCGACTCTTCATGATCCACAAGGGGCACACATTACCGCTGAATAACCGGAGCCTGTGGATTCTGGTGGGGCTGCTGTTTGCCTGCCAGTGGCTCGTGCGTTCGGGGGCGTGGAGCTGGATTTACCGGCGGCTTCCCGCGCCGGTGCTGGGTACTGGTTATGCTCTGTGCCTTTGCACGGCACTCGTACTGGCACCGAACAGCGGCAGTTCGTTCATCTACTTCCAGTTCTGACCCTGGCGGCGTGCGGAATGAACCTCCTGCCGAATACACTGCCACGCTACCAGCCGCGCCGCGAGGATTCGCCGAAGGCGAAATGCCCGGCGCGGTCCGCGCGTCGAACCGCTGCCGCGGCGCTCGGCGTGGCTCTTGCCGTGACGCTTGCGGTACAACTGGCGACGGCGTGCGCGATCCACACCGACTTCCTGCCGCTCCGCGATCCGCCTTACGCGGACAAGTTCGCGGCCCTTCTCGCGCACCCTGGCTTCGATCCAGCCGCGCCCGAACCACACCCACTGCGGCTCCTGTTCGTGGGAAGTTCGCGCACTCACAACGGGATCGACGCTGCCGCTGCCGAGACGACCCTGTCGGAGCAGCTCGGCCGGCCGGTCGCAGCCTTCAACTTCGGCTGTCCCGCAGCCGGACCGGCAACGTGCGCTCTCTATCTCCGCCGCTTGATTGCCGACGGTGTTCAGCCAGACGTGGCCGTGATCGAAGTTCATCCGCTGTTGCTTGCATCGCAGATGGCCGTACCGCCGGAGGCTCGCTGGCTCTTACCGGTGCGACTGCGGCCAGACGAAGTACCACTCGTGCGCGGATTCGGGCTGCCAGCGAACACTGGCGCGCACGGGGCGCGCGGCTGGCTCCTGCCGCTCTACGAGTACCGTTCGACGATGCTCGACCGTTACGCGAAGACGTTCTCGGCGACTCCTGGTGCCGTGGGTGGATTGCCCGACGATGACGCTCATGGTGGGATGCGCCTGCGCGAAGTGCCGCCACACGAGCGGCCGAAACTGCTGGCCCGTGCCCGACGTGAATACGCCGAGTGCCTCAACGGTTACCGGCCAGGCGGTTGCGGCGTTGCGGCGCTTCGCGACGCGCTCGCAACGTGCCGCGCGGCGGATATTCGCACGGCGATCCTGCTCACGCCGGAATCGAGTGAATTTCGGAACTGGTATCCCGAACCGGGTCGATCGGAACTGGCAGTATTGGTGGCGAGACTGGCACGCGAGTTCGCCTGCCCACTCATTGACGGCCGCAAGTGGGTGCCCGACGCGCGGATTGGTGACGGGCACCACCTCACTGGCTCCGGAGCGGATGCCTTCACGCAGCGGCTGGCATACGAGGCACTGACGCCGTGGCTCTCTGCCGCTGCGACTGGAGGTGCACCTTGAGCACACAATCACCCACTCGCCCGCTTCTTCGTGGTCGGTTTCCACTGCGGCTCGTCGGCCTGATCCGGTCCGAACCAGCGTGCCGGGTGCCATCGAAGTCACGCCGGCGACAGTCGCGCGCTGCGGTGAGGTGGCTCGTGATCGGCCTGCTGCTCATCCACCTCGGGGCGGCGCTGGCGCTCGAATCGCCGCGACTGCGTGACCCGGAGTATGGCCGGCGTGCGGAATCGCTTCGCGCGCGTCTGAAGGAGTATCCCGATCGACCGCTGGTTCTCGTGCTCGGAAGTTCGCGTGTGGCGATGGGAGTGCGGCCCGATGCCTGGGAAAACGTGCGAAGCGGCCGCTCACGCGATCCGTTGATCTTCAACATGGGGCAGGTTGGCGCCGGCCCCATCGTGGAACTCCTCACGCTGCGCCGTCTCTATGCTGATGGCTTCCAGCCTTCGCTGGTGGTCGTGGAATACTGGCCGCCGTTTTTGCGGCAGGATGGCGAGTTCGCCGAGGCGGCGCGCTTCGATCCGCGCCGGATGCGACGTGGCGATCTGCCGGTAATCCGAAGCTACTTTCCGGAAGCGAGTGAGGTTGAACGCCGGATGCTCACGTCGCGGCTCTGTCCGATTTCGGAGAACCGTGAACGGCTCCTGGTGCAGGCCGCACCGGAGTGGATGGCGAAGCCGTGGCAGATTGATGGCTCGTGGGCGAAACTCGACTGCTGGGGCTGGCTGCCGGGAATGGACCCCGCACCGGCGGACGAGGCCACGCGCGACCGGCTGACGGATCATCAGCGGCCACGATTCCAGAAGCTCCTGCGTGGTCTCACCATCCACTCCGACTCCGATCGCGCGCTGCGCGAACTGGCGTCGCTGGCTCACACACACGGCACGCGTGTTGCCCTCGTCGCGCTGCCGGATTCCCCTGAGTTTCGCGATCTGTATCCGCCCGAGGTAGCGGCTGCCGCTCGCGAGTATCTCGCTCGCCTGAGTCGCGACATCGGCGCTCCGGTGATCGACGCGCGCGAATGGGTCGGCGCGGAGTATCTGGCCGATGGCTTCCACCTGTCACGCGCCGGGGCGGCGGTGTTCACTGCGCGGTTGGGCGCGCGTGTCGCGGAATTGCCTGAATTGCGGGAGGAACGATGAGCCTGAGCACCGGAACCCCGCTACCCCGGGTCGAATCGGCACCGCGACTGCGTGCGCCGCAAGTTGTCGTATCGCCATCGCCCCCAGGGGCGACCGCGCGGCGCCAGCGGGCACGTCGGTCGCTGCTGTGGGCGCTGGGCGTGGTGGTGGCAGCGAATCTGGCGCTGGCTGTAACGGTGGAAACCGCGCTGCCGCAACTCCGCGACCCGGAATACGGCTACCGACTCGCGCGTGTCCGCGAGCAAGTGCGCGCACACCCTGATCGGCCGCTTGTCGTGATCGTTGGCACTTCGCGCACGCAAAACGCCATTGATCCGGACGCGATGGGGCTACCAGACCGCCCTGGCTCACCGCTGGTCTTCAACTTCGGCATATCGGGTGCGATTCCGGTACGTGAACGGCTCGTCCTCAGCCGCCTCCTCGACGACGGTGTGCGTCCGGCGGCAGTGGTGGTGGAACTCTTTCCGGCAACATTGCCGATTCACGGTCCGGCCGACTACCTCTTCCTCGATTCGGCCGCGAAGCTCACCGCAGGCGACACACGCCGGCTCTCGCCGTACCTCGCTGACCCGGAAGCGTTGCGTCGACGCTGGGCGCGCGAGAGACTCAATACCTGGAGTTCACAACAACCAGTCATAGCCAGCCACCTCGTTCCGAACTGGCAACCCTGGCGGATGCGGATCGATCACGAGTGGGAATCGCTAACTGCGGCCGGCTTCAGCCCATACTGCGGGGGCGAGGTGGACTCGAAGCGCGCCGAACGCCGCGCGTTGATGCACACGGAACACAGCCACTTCCTTCGCGGCAAGCCTGTCAGTGAGTTGAGCGACCGCTGCTATCGCGATCTGGTCGCGGACTGCCGCACACGCGGCATTCCAGTTGCGTTCCTCACATTGCCGGAGTCGCCCGCCGTGCGTGCGTGGTACACACCGGAGGCGCACGCGGCGCTCTGGGGATACGTTCACACTCTCGGTGCCGAACTGGGTTGCCCAGTCTTCAGCACGCCAGCGAACTATACCGAGGATGAGTTTGCCGACGGCATTCACATGCTCCCATCGGCAGCACGCCGACTCAGTCGCGAACTGGCCGAGCGACACATCAAGCCGTGGTTGGAACATCAACCGAAATAGCTTGGCGCGCAAACGCGACGGACTTCGATTGGTGCGAGTATGCGAGTTGTGCCGGCGTTCACGATCGCTCGTTCACCGACAGCAACCACCTGCTGCGCGCGACTGCGGAGAACACAGCCGGTGGTGCGCCCATGAACAACTCAGACCGTGATTGGCCCAGGGTCTGACAGTTACTTGCCAATTAGGTCACGGCTTTTCATCCAGTCGGCCAGCCGATTGGGCCACGTCGCGACTGACTTTTCGCCGCCAGTCCACCTCGGATCGCTGCCCAGCCCGACACCGTGCCGTCCCTTCTCGTAGATGTGCATTTCCACAGGCACTTTCGCCTTCTTGCACGCAAGGTAGAACCGCACCGCATTCTCTGGCAGCACGGCCGTGTCGGCGGTGGTCTGGAAGAGGAACACGGGGGGTGTGTCCTTCGTCACCTGCTTCTCGTTGGAGTAGAGTGCGACCAGTTTCGCGTCGGGCTTCGCCCCGAGCAGGTTCCGCTTCGATCCGCCGTGCGTCACACCGTCCTCCATCGTGATGACAGGATACGCGAGGATCGCGAAGTCTGGCCGGCAGCTTGTCTGGTCGATCTCATCTCCCGCTTTCTTGCCACTGTCGAAGTGCGTGGTCGCCGTGCTGGCGAGGTGGCCGCCTGCAGAGAAGCCCCAGATACCGATCTTGTGCGGGTCGATGCCGTAGTCCTTCGCCTTCGCGCGCACGGTGCGAATGGCACGCTGCGCATCGAGAAGCGGTGCTTCCATGAGTGGACCAGGTCGACCTTTCGCCACGATGCGATACTTCAGCACGAAGGCCGTGACGCCATGCCGATTCAGCCACACTGCGACCTGCTTTCCCTCGTGATCATCGGCCAGAAAGCCGTAGCCGCCGCCTGGGCAGACAACGACTGCGGTGCCGTTGGGCTTTTCTGGCCGGTATGCAGTCAGCGTGGGCTTGTCGGTGTCCGTATCTCCGACGGCCAGCGGAGCTTTGCCAGGATAGAGCGGGAACACTTGCGGCGGTGCGGCATCGGCAGCGATGAAGGCAGAGAGGACGAGCGCGAGCATGGTGACTCCATTGAGCGGGAAGGGACTGGAGAATGATGATACCGCGGCGTGGGGCCATCGCCAGCGGTGGCGTGACCCGAACCGCAACTACGCGCGTCGGCGTGCGTCCCACTCCGTGCGCAAAAGCGAAAACATTCGCACATCTTCCAGTCTGCCACGGCGTAACAGCGACCGACGCAATATCCCTTCCTCCTGGAAGCCGAGTTTCGCCAGCACGCGGGCGCTGGCGCTGTTGCCGTCGATGACGCGGGCCTGCATCCGTTCGGGGCCATACTCGGCGAAGGTCAGTGCCAGAACAGCGTGGCATGCCTCGGCGACGTACCCTTTTCCCCAGGACGGCTCCGCGATCCAGTAACCCAGTTCCATTGTGCGGTGCTGCTGCGATGCCCAGAAACAACCACACGAGCCAACTGGCCGCGGGTCGGGCGTGATTGTGATGGCGAACGGCTCCGGCATTCCCTCACGGTAACGGAGTTGCGCGTAGTCGTGGACGAAGACGAACGTCTCCTCGATGGAACTGTGCGCCTCCCAGAGTGTGAACCGCGTGACGTTCGGATTTCGCGTGTGCTCGAACAGCGGTTCCGCATCGGCGTCGGTGAAGGGGCGGAGTGTGAGCCGCGGCGTAATGAGGGTCGGCGGCGTCCATTCGAACGGTGTCATCACTTCACTCCTGCCGCGTGTTCCACCTCGACGCGAACAATGCGCGGTGTGCCGCCGGACTGCTCGCAGACGCGCGCGGCGTAGTGGTTGGCGAACCGCGCGCAATCACGCAGCGGGCGGCCTTCGAGATACAGGCAGACCATCGCCGCCGTGAACGCATCGCCTGCACCAACCGTATCGACAACACGCGCGGGCACGGCTGGTTCACGGAACGTCTCGTTGAAGGTGAACACATCGCAGCCTTCCGCGCCATGCGTCCACATCACGCAGCGCTGTTCGGGTGTTGTCAGGTTCACGAGCGTCCGCACGAATGCGGAGTCGTCGGCGGTGGGAGTTTCCAGAATCGCTGCCAGACGCGGTGTTTCGTCCGTGTTGAGCTTCACCCAATCAGCATGCGCGAGGCTCGGACGGATCATCAGCGGGTTCGGATTGCTCTGCCGCAGGTTCACGTCGAAGACACGGAGTGGGGCTGTGTTCCCTTCGCGCCGATGCGCGTTCAGATATTCCTGCACCGTATTCCATCCCACATCAGAGCGCTGGCCGAGCGTCCCGTAGCAAACCGCGACGCTGCGTCGTGCCAGTTCCGCGAGCTTCTCATCCCATGCAATGCGGTCCCACGCGACGTTCTCAGTGATCGTGTAAGTCGGCACCGCGCAGGCATCGAGGGCGACTTTCACCGTGCCGGTGGGGTAGTCGGGGTCGGTCTGGATGTAGTCGTCAGAGAGGCCGAGGCTGTGGACGCGGTCACGCAACTCACGGCCGAGGTCGTCGTTGCCGACACGCGATACGATCCGCGCGCGGTGGCCGAGTTGGTGGCAGTGGAACGCGAAGTTAAACGGCGCGCCGCCGGCGACCTTGTGGCCATCGGGGTAAACGTCCCAGAGCAGTTCGCCGATGCCAACGATGGGGTTCATGCGTATGGTCCGCGCGCGGTGTGCGGTGGGTGATCAGTGCGCTACTCGGCGGGCATCCACGGCGCGGGCTTCTTCTCGAAGAATGCGGTTAACCCGTGGCGGCATTCGTCGGTCAGACGCGGTTCGGCACTGCCGCGTGCCAGTTCTTCCACCGACATTCCTTGCCGCGACGAGCGATGCAACAATTCTTTCGTCTTCGCCAGTGCCTTGGGGCCGCCGGCGGCCAGTACCTCCGCCCATCCTTCCGCCGTACTCAGCAGGCTTTCTGGAGTCGTCACCTGATTGATCAGCCCGACACGCAGCGCTCCGATGCCGTCGATCAAATCGCCGGTGAGGAGCAGCCAGCGCGCGGTGCGCTCGCCAACGTGCCTCAGGAGGTGCGGCATCACCATCGCAGCTACCAGCCCTAGGCGCACCTCCGGGTAGCCGAACTTCGCATCGGGCGTGCTGACTGCGAGGTCGCACACGGTCACAAGGCCCGCGCCGCCGGCCACCGCCGCGCCGTTGACTGCGGCGATCGTTGGCTTGGGCAGCGTGTAAATGAGATCGTAGAGCGCGGAGAGTTTCGCCGCGTCGTCCCACACCTGATCGGCATCGGCTCCGAACGTGCCGCGCAGTTCTTCCAGATCCATCCCGGCGCAAAACGCCTTGCCGTTCCCGGTGAGAATCACGCAGCGTGCCGCCGTGTCGGCAGCGGCGCGGCGGAAGGAGTCGGTGAGCGCGGCAATGAGCGCGCGCGAGAGAGCGTTCCGCTTGTCGGGCCGGTTGATGGTGATGACCGCCGCCGGGCCGTGCAGCGCGTAAGCCACGATGTCGGACATGAACCTCTCCTGCCGAACTGGACGTCAACCGTTGTTGCGCGATGCAGTGAATCGCAGCTCACCTCATCGGTTCGCCCAGCAGTTCCTCTGGAATCTCCACTTCCATTCTCAAGAGCGCCAGTGCGAGCGTCTTGCCTTGCGTGTCGGAGCGTGTGGAGCGGCTCGCTCCGCCCGCGAGTGCATCGTAAAGCATAAAGTTCAGCCCGCGAACATTCGGTGCCTCGAATCGCTCCACGCGGCTCGGACCCAGCGGCGCGAAGTACGCCGCGACCACCTCCGCCGTCAGGTGCTGCTTCAGCCACGCGAAGCCGGCATCGGTGGTGGCAATCACTGCGACATTCGCATGATTCCCCTTATCACCGCTGCGTCCGTGCGCGATCCGCGCGAGAGCCTCCTTCGCCATCACAGCACCTCCCCAACGGGTATCACGGCCGACTTCGCAATGAGTGCGGGCCAGTAGGCGAAGACTTCGCGCACAGGCGGCCGGCCGGTCGTATAGCCAGTGGTGCCAGGAAAGCCGCTCGTTACCAGCGGGGCGAACTCTTTCGTGAACCGCTCGACCGCGGCGCGGCGTGGATCGCGCACCGCGACGCGCAGCACGACCTCTGGCGGGTCGAAATTTGCACGCACGACCCCTGGCACACAATCACCCGCGCCCAGTGCTTCGATGCGGCTCTCGGCGAACGTCAACCCGGCTTGCTTCAACCGTTCGAGCACAATCGCGCCAGAACGCCGTGCCTTTTGTGACGCATTCGGCCCGGCGATGACCAGCGTGCCCGCTGCTGCGAAACCGTCTCGGTATGCAACTGACACCTTGTATGAATCCGTGACTCCGTTCGCCGCACCACTACTGACATTCACCACATCGGGTTGTGTTTGCGACAATCGAATAGTGGTGAAGTCGGCCACCACATCCGGCGTGAGGTAGTTCGCAGGATCGGCCACTTCGTACAGGAGTTGTTCGCTGATTGTTTCGATGTTCACTGCGCCTCCAGTACCGCTGGGCTTGGAGATAGTGAACGCTCCATCGTCGGCGATTTCGGCGATGGGATAGCCAACGTCTGCGAGGCGAGTAGACTCGTCGGCGTTGATCCACAACCCTCCGGTGGCCTGCGCGCCACACTCGATGAGGTGCCCGGCGACTGTGCCTGCTGCGAGTCGATCCAGATCGGTCTGGCCGAAGCCCCACCCAAACTCGTGCGCTGCAGGGCCGACCGTGAGCGAGGCATCGGCCACTCGCCCTGTAATCACAATTTCCGCGCCCTGCGTCAGCACTTCGGCAATGGGCTTCGCGCCGAGATACGCATTCGCGCTGACGATCCTGTCGCGGATGTCGGAAAGTGGTGTGCCGGTATCGAGATGGTTGAGTGTGTGCCCGGCGGCGAAGAGTTCGTCCAACCGAGGGAGGAGGTCGTCACCGCTAACCACCGCGATTCGCCTCACAACACCGGCCGCGCCGAGTACCTCCTTCGCCTTCGCGGCGCAGGCGCGCGGGTTCATGCCTCCCGCATTGGTCACAATCTTCAGGCCCGGTTGCGCCTGAAGAATCGGTATGAGGCGACCCAGCACGTTGATGAAGTCGGTCGCGTAGCCGGCGCCTGGGTCTTTCGCCTTCTGCAAGGCGAGGATCGACATGGTGAGTTCGGCGAGGTATTCGAGCGTGAGATAGTCGAGCTGTCCCGCCTGGGCGAGATGGATCGGCGCGTCGAGATTATCGCCCCAGAATCCGCATCCATTCCCGATTCGCACCCGCTTCATGGTTCACCCTCCGACTCCATTCTAAGCGGGCATGCGGCACGGGGAGAGGGTTCCCCCCCAACAACGGTTGCGTTCCTGGTTCACTGGCCACTGCCACATGCGAACAATTCCCGCCACGGCGCCTCTATACTGAGAAGTGAGAACTATTCGTTCGAGGTCTGTATGCCGCGGGTTGTGCTGGCGATGAGTGGGGGCGTGGACAGTTCGGCGTCGGCCGTGCTCTTGAAGAAGCAAGGCTACG
The DNA here is from genome assembly GCA_964422915.1 of uncultured Frigoriglobus sp. Taxonomy (GTDB): domain Bacteria; phylum Planctomycetota; class Planctomycetia; order Gemmatales; family Gemmataceae; genus Gemmata. The sequence goes on from CAYRDG010000002.1 coordinate 50,331, forward strand.
ACGTGGTGGGGCTGTTCATGCGCACGGGCACGCACGGTCACGACCAGCCCGACACGCGTCGCGAGAACAAGAAGGGCTGCTGCTCGGCCATCGACGCAGGCGACGCGCGCCGGGTCGCGGATCGACTCGATATCCCGTTCTACGCGCTCGATTTCGAGAGCGAGTTCAATCGCATCATCGACTACTTCGCGCACGAATACGCACGCGGGCGCACGCCGAATCCGTGCGTGGTGTGTAACACCTGGCTGAAGTTCGGCCAGCTCTGGGCTTTCGGTCAGAAGTTCGGCGCCGACTTCATCGCCACTGGTCATTACGCGCGCGTCGTGACCACGCGGCCGCGAGACGAACCGCAGGCAGAACTTCACCAGGGCCTCGACAGCGAGAAGGATCAGAGCTACGTCCTCCATGGCATCAAGCGCGAGGTGCTCCCGCACCTGCTGTTTCCGGTGGGCGAATACACGAAGCCGCAGATTCGGCAATTTGCGCGCGAGGCGGGCTTGCTCGGCGTCGCGGAGAAGCCCGATAGCGTGGAAATCTGCTTCGTGCCTAGCGGCCGGCACTCGGATGTTGTGCGTGCCCGGCGGCCGGATGTCGTGCGTGCTGGTAGCATCGTCGAGAGGGACGGCACGGTCCTCGGAGAGCACGATGGCCTCGATCGCTTCACCATCGGGCAGCGAAAGGGGCTGGGTGTCGCCACCGGCAGCAAGCGCTTTGTACTGGAGTTGCTCCCGGACTCGAACACGGTCGTTGTCGGCGACGAGAGCGATCTCTACTCGTCTGGGCTCATCACATCGGAAGTGAACTGGCTCATCGACGCGCCAGCAACACCGCTGGCCTGCACGGCGAAGATTCGCTACCGCCATGCGGGCGCTGCGGCGACTGTTGTGGCCATGCCCGATGGCGGTGCGGAGGTGCGATTCGAATCGCCACAACCATCCGTGACTCCAGGGCAGGCCGTCGCGTTCTACACAGGCACTCGCGTTCTCGGCGGCGGCTGGATCGAACGCGCACTCTGAGCGCGAACGGCTTGCCGCCGCGCTCCTCGGCCATTCAAATAGACACCGCCCCAACTCTTCACCCCGGAACTCCTCCATGTGTTGCCGTCTCCTCACCGGGTTGCTGTTCGCGCTCGCACTCATGCCCTCCGCGCGAGCGGATGAAACGAAACCGATCACCCGGATCGTGTTCGGTTCGTGCGTCGATCAGGACAAGCCCGTACCGATCTTCGACACGATGGCGGCCACCAGGCCCGAGCTGCTGTTGCTCATGGGCGATAACATGTATGCCGACCTCGACAAGAAGGTGAAGGTCACGCCGGAAGTGATCCGCGCGAAGTACCTGCAGGTGGCAAAGGTGCCTGGCTTCGTGAAGCTCAAGGCGGCCAGCGGGAAGATACTCGGCACCTGGGACGACCACGATTACGACCGCAACGATCTCGGCGCCGAGTGGGAGCACAAGGATGCCGCACAGAAGGAGTTTCACGATTTCTTCGGAACTCCGCCGAACGATCCGCGGCGCAAGCGAAAGGGCGTCTACCACGCGGAAGTGATCGGCCCTCCTGGCCAACGCGTGCAAGTCATTCTGCTCGACACTCGCTACTTCCGCAGCCCGATCAAGAAAGGGAAGTTCGACACCGTTCGCCGGCTCACGCCGTACCTGCCCAACACCGACGCCGGCGCGACCGTTCTCGGTGAGGAACAGTGGAAGTGGCTCGAAGAGCAACTGAAGAAACCTGCGGAACTGCGACTGCTCGTATCGAGCATCCAGGTCGTCGCGGACGAACACCCATTCGAGAAGTGGATAAACTTCCCGAAGGAACGCGAACGGCTCTACGCACTGCTCAACAGTACCGGCGCCAATGGCGTCATCATTCTCAGTGGCGATCGGCATCACGCCGAGATCAGCCTCGACACGGACTCCATCGGCTACCCGCTCTACGACGCGACATCGAGCGGCTTTAACCAGGCGTCGAAGAAGTGGCGTGCCCCGGAATCAAACTCGCATCGCGTCGCAGGGATGCCCTTCGGCGACAACTTCGGCATCATCCGGATCGAGTGGAGCGACGACCCGCGCATCACAGTGCAGATTCGGGACGAGGACGGTGACGCGATGGGTGGGTTCAAGGTGCGGCTGAGCACACTCAAAGGTCCAGGGCCTGTGCCACAGATCAAGCGACCGGCGGGCGTACTCGCGCCGGTGGAAGCGGCGAAGAAGATTGGCGAGACAGTGAAGGTGCAGTTCGTCGTGCAATCGGTTGGTGGGAAAACGAACCTCTATTTGAACTCGCAGAAGGACTTCCGCGCGAAGGGGAATTTCGCGGTGGTGCTATCCGCGAAGTCGCAAACCGGCCCGTGGACGAAGGCGGGCGCCAGTACGTTCGTGGGCAAGACTGTCCGTGCTACCGGCAAGGTGATCGCGAACAAGCAAGGCGCGGCGCAGCTCGAAATTGCTGACGAAATGGGGCTGGAGATCGTGAAGGAATAGCTGTGGAGCGGTCATCCGAAGTGAATCGCGATTCGCTTCGGATGACCACGATTCTCCCGTCACTTCACCTCAATCTGGATCGTCTTCGCTCCATCGCCGACGCCATTCACCCGCACTCCCTTGAGCTCGGCCGGCGGGTTCTCCCACACATCCTTGGCCGTCACCTTCGAGATAACCTGCGTCACGAATCCCTTCGGCCGCACCGCGGTCATGTCGTACTCATAGATGCCATCCTTCGGAGCGTCCTTCACCGGGCGACGAACGAGCTTGGCGCCTTTCCAACCGCCTGTCGGCACCTGACCCACTGCGGTAACCGTCAGCGTTCGCTTGCCATTATCGTTGGTCAGCGTGCCTGTCAAACTGATGATCGTTTTGAGCTTCACTCCTGGCAGTGCTGGTTTCTTGTCCTCGGCTGTGGCAGAGGGGGCGAGTAAGAACGCTGCAAACGTGAGCAGAGCAGCGCGAACGAGGTACGACATGGGTTCCTCCGCGAGGGTGCGTGAATACTCCCGACAAGGGGTCGGGCAGGGCCATCCTACGAACCCGATGGCGCGATCGGCTCGTCTGGCGGACTGCCTCGCTCGCGCAATAGCTTCTTGAGCTTGATGGCGTCCTTCGCGGACGCACCGCGGCGGTGGCGGCGGTCGCCGTCGGTGTGTCGGAATTCACCCGTCTTCGGGTCGGAGTACTTCGCCTTCTTCGACTTCTTCTCGTTCGCCATGTGAGAGCCTCTCGGATGTCGAGTTCCCTTCTCGCGTGGAAGATTCACTTCACTGGCTCGCCCCAGGCTTTTTTCATCATCGCGAAGCCCACCGGGTCGAACCTGGCCAGTTCCTCGTGCGTGTACGGCGCGAAATCGTTCTTGCCGAAGTAGGCTTCGCTCAGTTCCGCGAAATACTCCGAAGGATTCGTTGTTGCGTAAGCCTTACGCTTACCGCCAGTGACGAATGCGACGCTCTCGTAGAGCTTGCGCTCCATGGCCTGCTTGTAAGCAACATGCAAAGGGGCATATTCATAACCGAGCGTGAAGTAGTGATAGGCGTGAGCGAGTTCATGCAGAACCATCCAGGGTTGCGCGATCTGCGACCACTTCACGAAGTTGGTGAGGTTGTTGATCTCGACGCCGCCGAGTTTGTCCGGGTTGTAGCCATTGTCCTTGAGCCATCCCTTCGAGGTGTGGAACTCCGCCGCACCGTTCTTCTTCACGCGCCATTCTACCCAGAACTTTACCTTCTTGATGGCGGCCAACGGCTTCTCCGGCACAACGGCACACAGTTTCTTGAGTTGCTTCTCCAATTCCGCGAATGCGGCCTTCGCCTCGGCTGGGTGTTTCTCGACCTCCGGGTTCACCAGCACGGTGAAACCCTGGATTTCGCGCTTCGCGTAGTTCTTCGTTGGCTCGTATGCGCGGGCCTGCGGTGCGAGAACGAGAAGGAGTGCGGCAGGAAGGAAGAGTCGCGTCATGGTGGGTTTCCGGGGGGGATAGGCCCTGGTGAACAGGATAGCGAATGCTCATCACCAGTGCATGACGTATCCGCCATCGACGTTGATTGTTTGCCCCGTGACGTTGGCGGCGCGATCGCTGGCGAGGAAGACGGCCATCGCCGCCACGTCTTCGGGTGATTGCCAGCGGTTGAGCGGCACGAGCCTGGCGATCTTCTCCGCAGCCCAGGATTCGTAATCGACGCGCAGCTCGGGCGGCTGCCGGTCGGCCCACGCCTGCCACACCGCGCGGTTTAGCGGTGTTTTCACCATCCCTGGACACAGACAGTTCACGCGCACGCCAACGGGCGCCAGGTCTTTTGCGGCGCACTGCGCGAAGTTGATGAGGCCGGCCTTCGCCGCGCTGTACGGCGGGTCGCTCTGCGAACCGATCTGCCCGGCGACCGACGAGAGAAAGAGTATCGTGCCGCGTCTCCGTTCCGCGAGCACTGGCGCGAAAGCATGCGCGACGGCCACGGCCCCGACGAGATTCACACGCAGCACACGATCCCAGTCCTCGACTTCGAGCTTCCAGAAGGGGAAGCCGAACTTGCCAGAACCGATACCAACCGCGAAGACGACGTGATCGACAGCCCCGAACCGCGCCCAGGTCTCGCTTGCAGCCGTTCGCGTCGCGGTCGAGTTGTTCACGTCCACCTGCCACGCAACACCGCCGAGTTCGCGCGCGACCGATTGCACGTCCGGCGATACGTCCCACACACCGACGCGGCACCCCTCTTCCGCGAAGGTCGCGGCGATGGCCCGTCCCAGCCCGCGCGCCCCGCCGACCACCACCGCGGCACTCCCGGCCAGTCCGAGATTCACGATCACTCCTCGCTTCGGGCCGATGTGTCGACTTCTTGCCAGTAAGAATACCCGGAGAACTGCGAAGCTCGGGCCTCGATGATGATGGTCACTTCGACTTCCTGCTCTCGAACAACGACCTGGATTATAGCTGATTCACGCGGGTTCGAGATTCCATGCGGCTCACGCGTCCTCACAGTACGATCATCGCATCACCGTAGCTGTAGAAACGATACTCGTTTGCGATGGCCTCCGTGTAGGCGGTGCGCAAGAGATCGTCTCCCGCGAACGCGCCGACGAGCAAGAGAAGCGTCGTTCGCGGCAGGTGGAAGTTCGTGAGGATCGCATCGATCGCGCGGAACTCAAACGGTGCGTGGATGAATAGCCCCGTCTCGCCGCAGAAGGGATGCAAACCCTCCGATTGCGCCGCGGTTTCGAGCGTTCGCGTTGTCGTGGTGCCGACCGCAACGACACGCCCACCGCGTGCCTTCGTGGCACGGATCGCCTCCACCACGTCGGGTGTCACCTCGCACCATTCATGGTGAATCGTGTGCTTAGTCGGATCTTCCGTCTTCACCGGAGCGAAGGTCCCCAGCCCGACGTGGAGCGTGACACGCGCGGTGGCGATGCCACGTGCCGCCAGGCGATCGAAGACCGCTGGCGTGAAGTGCAGCCCGGCCGTTGGCGCGGCCACCGAACCGCTTGTGTGGGCATAGATGGTCTGGTAGCGTTCGCGGTCGGCGCTTTCCTCACGCCCCTTACGGATGTACGGCGGCAGTGGGATGTGCCCATAACGAGACAATAACTCTGGCGGCGCGCCGGCCTCCTGCGGTGCCATGAGCCAGTGGCGATCGTCAGTACGACTGATCAGCACTACTCGCAAGCCTGTATCAGTTATAAACGTGGTGCCGATCTTGGGATAGCCGCGTGTCTGTGCGAGCATCTCCCACAGGCCGCCGGGGACAGTACGAAGGAACAACCCCTCCCACTTCCCGCCGGTGGTCTCACGCCGCCCCACAAGCCGTGCGGGAAGCACGTGTGTGTCGTTGAGTACGACCAGATCACCTGGCGCGAGCAGTTCGGGCAAGTCGCGGAAGACGCGATGCTCGATCATGCGTGCTGTGCGGCACACAACAAGTAATCGTGCCGCATCGCGCTCCGGTGCCGGATGCTGAGCGATCAGCCCTTCAGGTAACGTGTAGTCAAAGAAGGGCATGAGCAGATGTCGTCGAGTAGTGGGCAGAGGAAGGAAGTAGTGGAGAGTGTGCAGTGGGCACTACCCACTCTCCACTTCGCTGTCCACTCACTTGAAGTTCTTCACCCACGCGTCGAAGTCCTTCTTGTGAGCCGCGACGGTCTTGGCAGGTCCGAGCAACGTCAGCGAGAAGACGGCATCGTTGCCGCGCGAGTCCTTCCCTTCAAAGATGATGTAAATCTGCCGGTAGTCCTCGACCTTCGTGACCCTTGCGTTGGGGTCGAACGGTGGGAATTTCTTGAGGTAAGTCCCGCTGATGTCCTGGTAGGTCGCTTCGTTCTTCCCCACCTTCACCTTTGTCACCTTCGGCTTCTGCCCCTTGGCCAGTTCGAACTTCTTCTCCTGACGCTGGAGGTTGGCGTCGATGCTGCCGCCGCCAAGCGAGACGAAGAGGGCCAGTTCCGCATCGGCCGGGTCGTTCGCGGATTTCTTCAGCTTGAACTGCGCCAGGCGCATCTTGTTCGATGGCGTCTCTTCCTTCCACGTGGCCGGCGTGGTGGATTGCACGCTGCCCCACTCGACCAGAACACCCTTGTCCGCGGCGGACAGGGTGCATGTGAAGGCCGCAAGCAGCGCGGCGGCGGTGATCATACGCATGGGAGAGAACCCTCGGCGGAAGACGGAATCAGTTCCGACACCGAGGATCATTGTAGGAGTGCGTGAAGGGGCGCGAAGCGGTCAATCGACCGCAAGCGGAATCGGTGCGGGCGAAGCGGATGTGCGGGCGCGAACCGGCACGGCTGACTCGGCCGGATCGAACGGCAGGCCGGCCGCGTGGCCTGGTTGCGGATCGAGCAGTGGATCCGTGTCGGTCACTTCCACCACTTCCGCCAGCAGAATGGGCGCGGCTGGTTGTTCTGCAACCACTGCAGATGATTCAGGTTGCGGATGCGATTCGGGCTGGACGCCGAGTGCGAAGTACACGGTGGCATAGCCCAGCCCGGCGCCTGCCAAGCTCATTGCGAACCACTTCAACATGGCCGTTCCCCTTGCGTTCAAGAGGCGGCGAGATAGCCACGGCTGGCAGTTGGGGCAAGGTCAATCAACGATGGGTTGTCGCTCGGCGATGTGCAGGCGGGTGAGCCACTCACGGAGGAAGTTCGATCGGACGCGGGCTGCGGCGTCGGCTTCGTCGAGCGACACGCGAACGAATCGTATCCGCGCGCCGGGGCGGAGTTGACCGAGGAGGTCGAGGTCGGCGCGAACGACGTGTGCGACCTTCGGGTAACCGCCGATGGTCTGACCGTCCACGCCGAGCACGATGGGCAAGCCATCGTTGGTGATTTGTACTGCGCCAGGCGCGACCGATTCGGATACCAACTCACCCGCGCGGCGTGTCAGCGGTTCACCAGTGAGTCGAAGACCCATCCGGTTGCTTGCGCGCGAGACTTCGTAGCACTGTGCGAAGAAGAGTCCGTCGGGGAACCAGTCGGCCTGTGGGCCGTCCAGAACGCGCACGCGTTGTTCCTCCTCCACGAGAAACGTGGGTGGTCGTCCCACGCAGAACGGTAACGCGCGCGATTGCGTGCGGCTTGGTGGGCACGTCAGCACGTCGCCGGCGTGAATCGCTTCGAGCGCCGAACGGCTGCCGAGCATCTCAGGTACGTTGAAACCGGCCGCGACGCACAGGTAGGCGCGCGCACCTGCCTGGGTACCGCCGACGTGGAGTATGTCGCCCGCTTCGAGAGTGAATGTGATGCCCGGTCGAACGGGAATGTCGTTCACGAGACTCTGAAACGACGCGCCGAAGATCACGCAGGCCGTGGGGTGAAGCGCTTCGAGTACTGGCCCGGCGAAGGCGACTTCCAGCGCGGCGGCATTCGGGGCGTTGCCGACGAGTGCCTGACCCAGTGTCAGTGCCGCGCGGTCGGCCGCACCCCCGAGGGGTACGCCCAGCGCGCGGCCTCGCTCGCGGCCGAGATCGACCACCAGCGATTGCAACCCGGCTTCACGAACGAGGAGACTCACGCGAATGCCTTCAGCGTGAAACCACGATCCAGGAACGCATCGCGAATAGCCTTCGTGAAGGCGACCGCTTGCGGGTTATCGCCGTGAACACAGACCGAACGCACGCCGCGTTCGCGGACGAGCCATTCCACCTGTCGTACGGCTTCACTGGTGTCGTGAATGAAGGCATCCGGTTCGGTGCGTGACACGAGCGAGCCATCGGGCCGATACCGTCGGTCGGCGAAGCCCTCCGCGACGAACGGTATGCGATCCTCGCACGCGGCCTGGAGTTGCGAGTCTGGGAGCGCGAGCACCGGGAGGTTGAACTGTGCCGCGGCGACCACGAAGAGGTCGGCGACTGCGCGATCGCGGCACGCCTGGTTGTAGAGTGCGCCGTGTGGCTTGACGTATCGCAGCGGTATCCCCAGTGCTGCCGTCATCGCTTCCAGCGCACCAAGCTGATACACGCAGAGTGCGATGAGTTCCTGATTGCCGAGTTGCTGTTCGTGCCGGCCGAACTGTTCGCGGTCGGCAAAGCCAGGATGTGCGCCGACGCTGACATCGAAGCGATTAGCGAGAACGAGCGATCGGGCGATCTCGCCTGGCCCGCCGGCGTGCAGCCCGCAGCAGATGTTCGCGGAGGTGATCAGCGGCATCAGTTCGGAGTCGAAGCCGGCGCCCTCGCCGAGATCGGCGTTGAGGTCAATCTCCATGTCACCATTCCCGCTCGTCGAGCCAGTCTTCACCATACTCGAAACCGCAGGCGTCGATGACACGGCCGATCTGCTCGTCGATGTCTTCACGCTCGATGGTGCAGATCCAGCCGTCATCCATCCGGTTGAATCGTCGGACGCAGAGAGCGACCGCGTGTCGGGCGGCGGCCTCGGTACGTCCGCGGCCGAGCGCGAGCAACTCGTCGATGAGCCGGCGAATGCTGGCCTCGGCCGACTTGATGCGATTCGCGTCCACGAAGTCGCCCCAGCTTTCGAAGAATCGCTCCTTGCGGAGTTTCCTCAACTCGACCGCCGGGGATGCCATGACTGCAACTTCCAGTTAGTCCGGCAAGCCGCACTCCAGGAGCGTGACTTCCTCGGCGGGAATCGCGATGCACTCGCCGATCTCGGCCGGCAGGAGGAACACATCCCCGGTGCGGAACGCGAAGCGCACGCCGCGCGATTCCAGCTCGCCGCTCCCCTTCACACACACAACCGCGCGGCAGCGGCTCGCGGCGCCGATGCAAAACGGTGCCCGTGCCGTCCACCGTTCCAGAGTGAAGTGCGCGCACGATACCAGCCCCTCTCGGCGGACACCGGCGCGTACCTCCACTGCTGGTCCGACCGGATGGCACGGCCCGCGTTCGAAGTTCGCGCACGCCAGCCCCTCGTCGATATGGAGTTGCCGGGGTTGCTTCGTCTTCGCGTCGATGCGGTCCCAGTCGTACAGACGGTAGGTGATGTCGCTGGTCTGCTGCACCTCAAAGAGCAAAAGGTTCTGGCCGATGGCGTGGACGGTGCCGGCTTCGAGAAAGACGCAATCACCGGCACTCGGTGCGAAGCTGTGGAGTGTCCGTGGTGTCGTCCGGGTGGCGAGCGCGGCGCGGAAGTCGTGCGCGGTGATGCCTGGCGCGAAGCCCGCGTAGAGTCGGCTGGTTTGGGAGCAAGCGTCGAGGACTACCCAGGCTTCGGTTTTCCCGAACTTGCCGGCGCCGAGTTTCGCGGCCTGTTCGTCGTTGGGATGGACCTGCACCGAGAGTTCCTGGCGCGCGTCGAGGAACTTCAGCAGCAGCGGGAAGCGGCCCTGCGGTGCCTTCGCCGCGCCGAGCAGACGTTCCGCGCTGGCGGCCATCAGTTCGCGGAGCGTTGTGCCGGCCAGCGGTCCATCGGTAACGCGGCTGTGGCTGCCATCCACATCGCTGAGAATCCACGCTTCTCCAACGGGGTCGTCGTGCGGAATGGTACGATTGAGGAACGCAGGCAGCCGCCGCCCACCCCAAAGATTGGTGGTGAAGATCGGCTCGAATCGCAGCGGATACAGCGGCGCCTTCGCCATTGATCGTCCTGCATGCACTGTGGGAAGCGGGGTCTGCGTCACGATATCCCGATCCCTTGCCCCACCGATCCATTCCGCAGTTCCGTTGCGGCCCATCAACTTTCTCCTTCACACCATACGCCACTCGCAAGCGGCGCACAACACAAGCGTACGGCGCAAGTCGGCCGCTGCGGCGTGTTACTTGAGCGGAACCGGCGAAAGAAAGCCAGAACCCCCAAGCTCCTGAGCAACTCAGGAAGGAGATAGCGATGCTTCGCAATGCGATCCTCGGCGCGGCAGTGATTTCGGCAATCGGGATGAGTGTGAGTGAGGTTCACGCGGCTCCGCCCATCGTGCTGCAACCTGGCACAGGCGGCATCCCGCTTCCTGGATACTTCCCGCCTGCGTATCCGATGTATCCTCAGCCGCGGTACGACGTGGACTACCTCGTGCTGGTGAAGCACGGCCATCACTGGCATCGCCAGGGGCGCTACGAGACGCTCCGGCAGGCCGAGTTCGCCGTGCGACGGCTTGAACGTCAGGGTCTGTTCGTCCGCATCGATACGGTGCGCGGCCGGTGGTAGGAAACGGAACAAAATCCGGTGCGCGTCGCGAACCTTCCGGCGCGTGCCGCGTCTCTAATAGGTGACGACTCTGATACAGGATCACGCCATGACATGGTTCGTTCACCGATTCCCGAAACCCGCCCGGCCGCGACAAACGCGCGGTCGCGGGTTTCGTCCGTTCAATCAGTCGAATCGCATTCGCACTCAGATCGAGTGACGCTACAGCGGAGCAGGTTCAACTCCTGCGGGCCGGGCGTCTCCGAGTGAGATGCCCGGCCCGCGGTCGTTATCACAGCGGTGTGGAGCCGAAAGGTAAGGCGGCGCTCTGTTAAAGCGCAGTTTGTAGGTTCGAGTCCTACCACCGCTGCTCGATCGTACTGCCAGGGATTCAGTGCTGGTAACTGATGCCACCCTTTGAAGGTGGAGGACGCTGGTTCGATTCCAGCTCTGGCAACTCGGTTCACTCCGGAGGATTCAGTGCTGGCACTGATGCCACCCTTTGAAGGTGGAGGACGCTGGTTCGATTCCAGCCCCCGGAACTGAAGAGTCGCCTCGCGTGCTCCAATGGCGAAGCCGCCGGCTTTTAACCGGCTGATGCAGGGTTCGATCCCCTGGCGAGGTACTGGTTCGACGATGCCCGGTGAAGCTAACACGGTTGAAGCGCCGTGCCGAAAACGCGGAGGAGCTGGTTCGACTCCAGCCGCCGGGACTGTGAGAAGTGAAGCGTTCGTGAGGTCAGCGGCAGCCTCCCTGGCTTCCAACCAGGACGCGCGGGTTCGAACTCCGCCGGACGCACGGAATTTCGGGAAGTGGGCCAGGTGGAGTGGCCGCGCGCGTCGGAAGCGCGAGAACGCAGGTTCGACTCCTGTCTTCCCGACTGGATAAGGGTGTAGCTCAGTCTGGTAGAGCGCTCGGCTTGGGACCGAGTGGGCAGAGGTTCGAGTCCTCTCACCCTTACTTTGCACCGTCCGACGGCGCGGCCCTGGGTCTCCGAAGCCCGGTAGGCTGGTTCGACTCCAGCACGGTGTACTGGTGGGTCGGAAGCTGATGTGGCATAGCGGCGGGCTGTTAACCCGCGTGGAGTGGGTTCGACTCCCACCCGACCCTCTTATCGAAGAACACCCCGTCCGAGGGAACGCGGTGCCGGGTCTACGAAACCTGGTCGGCTGGTTCGACTCCAGCACGGGGTACTCCAGAGTCGTTAGGCACACTCCGTGTGCCTGCGACTTTACCGCCACTGGCCGCGAAACATCGTTCGGCGTTCGCCTGCATGCTCGGCGAACAACAGTTCGTGCGGGTCGCTCGCGTCAGCGTCTGGCAGTGGCACGACCACGAAGTCCGCGCTCTTGCTGGCTTCGAGGCTTCCGCATTCACTCGCCCAGTCGAGTGCTTCGGCACCACTGAGCGTGACCATGCGGAGCAACTGATTGCCGGGGAAGTCGGGGTAACGAGTGCGCACGAATCGCGCTTCCGCGAGGATGTCGAGGTCCGGGTTCGACGCGAGGCTGTCCGTTCCCAGACACACGCGAACACCGCGCGCGAGGAACTCGCGGAACGGGTGCGGCGGGTGGCCGAACGCCGCGTGCGTTCGCGGGCAATAGACGATTGTGGTGTTCGGTCTCAATACGGCGTCGGCGGATTGGTAGTTGGCGTGGATAAGGAGGAATTGCGGGGCGTGAAGGCTTCCATGCGCAAGAGTGTAGGTGGTGTTAGTGATCGGTTCGGCCGCGTCCCACACGCCGAGGTCGCTCAGGAATGTAACGAACGGTCCGGAGCGCTCCTCAATCAGCGTTCGCTCACTCGGCGATTCCAGCCAGTGAATCGCGACGGGTAACCCGCTGCGACACGCAGCCTGAATTAGCGCCCAGCGGGCGCTGTACGGAGCGTGTGGGCTGATCGCGGGTCGGCAGGTGGCGGTTGCTTCCTGCTGCGTTTGCCAGCGCGCCATATCGATCCACGATTGTCGAGCACGCTCACCGCCGAGACCGATTACTTCGCGGAACACAACGGCCCTTGTCTCCGCCGCCGCGAGCGGCTCCCACGACGCGCCTTCGGCAGCGATGTCGCCGATCAGGGTGGTGCCGTAACGGAGACATTCGCCTAGGCCGAGACGGATGTCGGCTTGAACTTGCTCCGGGGCGCGCGACCGGCGGTAGGCGATCACGCCGCGAAGCCAGTCGGTGAAGTGGTCGGGATCGGTGGGCGGAATCAGTCCGCGGGCGCCGCTAAGGTCGAGGTGCGTGTGCGGATTCACCAGCCCGGGAATGATCGCGGCGTTTCCGAAGTCCTCGTCGGCCGTGCGTGCGCCGCGAACTTCGACAGCTTCGATGCGGTCGCCATCCACGGTGATTGTGCCGCATTCCAGCGGCGCCCCACTGACGGGAAAAACCCAACGCGCGGTGAATGTGCGAGACATGAAGGTGAACTACAGGTCGGTGGCCAAGCGGTAAGGCCCGCGTCTGATAAGCGCGGAATGCGTGGGTTCGACTCCCACCCGACCTACTCAAAGCATAACGGTACACGGAGTGTGCCGTTATGCTTTTTGACGGCACACTCCGTGTGCCTACTACTTTCAGACCAGTTCGCCGCGTTCGCTCTTGCGGACACCCGCCGCGCGAGCGGGACGGAGTCGCGGTTCGCATGTTGCCGGTAGAGTGCGGTCGTACATCAGGCTGCCCGGCTCGTTGTGATACACCTCGCGGTGCAAGCCGCCAACAATCTCGCGCAGCCGCTCCGGCGTGAAACTGCTCTCTGGCAAGTCCATCGGTTTGAGGAAGAGCTGGAGCGGCACCGGCGGCGCGTCATCCTCCTCCTCATCGGCCGCGAAGTTGGGTGAGAGGAAGTCCACGCCGTCGATCCAGAAGCCGCCGACGCGGTCGAACAGTCGCGTGCGTGCGGTCCAGTTCTCCCAGTCGCTTGCGGGCGCGGTCGGGTCGGGTCGGTGGCTCTCCCATATGACGAACGGCAAGCCTTCGCCCAGTTCTCCGGCATCGACACGCAGTACCTTGAAGAACTGGTCGTACAGTCGCCCGCCGACACCCAGACGGCGCGCGTGTTCTGCCACGCCAACGTAGCAGAGATAGCCGCCGTAGCCGGGCAGTAGTGCGCCGTAAACGTAACCGGCCAGCGATTCCGGTTCGTCTTGCTTGCCCTCAGGCGAGGCCAGTATCAGATGTCGGCTCCATCCGCCGGGCCGCGGCTTGCTCTTCGTGCGATCCTGAACGGATTGCTCAATCCACATCCACGGAATGCGCTCGTCCGCGTCGAGTGTCCGTTCGTACAGGTCGGCCGCGGCCACGGTCACAGGGTCGGTAACGTCGAACGCCTCCCAGACAATCACTTTCGGCTTCGTAACTGCCGGAGCAGCGGGCGCGGTCGCCCCTGTGGTTCTCACCGGCACAATTTGCTGCAACTGCACAAGGCACCTCTCCTTACGCTTACCCGCGGTTCCGAGAGAAGGGGCCACGCCACCACCAGAAGAGGGACGCGCCGCGGTTCACTTGGGGTTCGGTTTGAGTTATTTGCGGCTTCCAATATGCCCCCAGGAAGCATGCTCATTGTATCAGATGGTTTGATTTTCCCCTTGTTGGCACCGGCTCGGGAACGGGCTAAAATCCTCAAGTCGTTTCCCGAATGTTGCCGCAAACTCAAGCGCCGTGCGGAGTCTCAATGAGCACCAGCCACCGTCAGAAGCACACTTACGATTACCCACGACCGGCCTTGACAGTGGATATTGTGATTGCGACACGCGAAGCCCGTCCGCGCGTCTTGCTTATCCAGCGTAAGCACGATCCATTCGCCGGAAAGTGGGCATTGCCAGGAGGTTACGTCGAGAGCGGTGAACGGATCTCGGACGCAGCCCGGCGCGAATTGAAAGAAGAGACCGGTGTGGATGCGGATGAACTGGAACAACTGTACACAGCAGGCGATCCGGGTCGCGATCCGCGAGGCTGGACGGTCAGCGTATTGCATCTGGCGCAGGTAGACCCGACGGCGGTCAATCCGGTGGCAGCCGATGATGCGGCGAAGGTGGGGTGGTTCCCACTGGACGAACTGCCGCCGCTTGCCTTCGATCACGACATGCTGCTTGCCCGGGCACGGGCGCGGCTTGCAGGCGAACAGTCGTCGTGAGTTGCCAGGCAGCTTATGCAGACGGTTTGCCGATCACCTCTGCGGCACTGCCGTAGCGGATGCCAATCGTTTGCCCTTCCTCCTTCGCCTTCGACTGGAACATCCCGACCGCGGGCGAGTCGATTCCGGCGCTGGCATCTTCCACGAGCCAGATGTCGAAGCCGGCGCGTCGCAGGTCGCGCGCTGCGAAGAAACAACAGATGTTGATCGCGATCCCACAGACCACGACCGTGTGTATCCCGCTGGCGGAGAGGAAATCTGTGAACGCCGGATGCTGGGCCGTGACAGCGTAGGCTTCAAAGTTCGGATCGTATCCCTTGCGCCAGATGGTGCTGAAGCGGTGTGTGTGAAGCCCAGGAAGGAACTGCGCGCCGGGTGTGTCCATGATGCAGTGCGGCGGATAGAGGCTGTCGGCGCGGCCGAGAAAGGAGCGGTGATTTGGTGGGTGCCAGTCCTGTGTTGCGTCGATGCGTGCGAACGGCAGCGCGAGTAGCGCGTTGATCTGCGGCACGATGGCCGCGCCGCCAGGCACTGGCAGTTCGTCAGGACACAGTTCGGTGAAGCCGCGCTGCGCGTCCACGACGAGCAGCGACGTTTTGGTGAAGTCGAGCATGATGGGATCAGTGTACCAGTGGCGCGCCTCGCGAAGCGAGAGCATGGTCGCCCGCGCGCACTTGAGTATTTTCGCCACGCGCACGCTTCCGCATCTCTCTGCGACCAGCTACAATCTGTTCAGGCGGAATCATCGAAACGCCATGCCATTCCGGAGGTAACCGCGCAATGATCGCACGCATCTGGAAGTCGGCACTTGCGCTGGGCGCGGTGCTGGTGGTATCCGGCGCGGCCCGCGCCGACGATCGCGAGACACAACGACTGACCGGCAACGGCTCGACCGGCAGCACGACGATGACGCTCGGCGGCAAAGGGACCGTTCAGCAGAACGCGACCGGCGACACGGAACTGACTCACGGCTTCCACCATGGCTGGGGCGGTGGCTGGGGCGGACACCACGGCTGGAGCGGCGGCTGGGGCGGGTATCGTGGGTGGGGCGGCGGCTGGGGTTGGGGTGGCTGGGGTGGTGGCTGGGGCAGTGGTTGGGGCGTTGGCTGGGGCAGTGGTTGGGGCGTTGGCTGGGGCAGTGGTTGGGGTGGCTGGGGTGGCGGCTGGGGCGTGTACAATAGCTTCTACCGTCCCTATTACGGCAGCTTCTGGCCCTACTATGGTGGCTACTACGGCAGCTTCTATCGTCCCGTCTCTTCCAGTTACTTTGGGTTCGGTGGTTGCGGCTGCCGGCGCGGCTTCTATCTGGGTATCAGTGGCGGTGCGGGCACAGGTGCCCCGGCGGTGAACCTTGGGTCGCTCTCCACTCCGATTACAACCACGCAAACGATTGCTGGCAAGGCGGCCATCCCTGCTCCTCCGGTCGAGGCAGAGTATCGCTACAAGGCGTATGGTGAGAAGTAGCCCCCCGGTTGCGTGAAGAATGAGGCGCGAACCCCGCGACATTGTCGCGGGGTTCTTTGTTGAATGGCCGCGCCATGCCTCATCCCACCTGGCCGTTGAGTTTCGCGATAATCGCATCTGCATCGTACACGCAACCACCCCAGACACCGCCAGAAGCATGCTGAAGGGCGGCCCAGAGACGCGTATCGGCTGGAAGGGCCGGGTCCGGCGCGAGATCGGGACGCGGCTGGCGCCGGCATAACTCGGCCACGCCCCAGTTCGGGCCGTGATCGCCAGACGCATCCCCCACGAGATCGATCGACCCTTCGAGGGTGTTGCGGTCGATCGCAATGCGGATGAGGTCGCCGTCGCGGAGTTTGCCAAGCGGCCCGCCGGCCAGCGCCTCCGGTGATACGTGCCCGATGCACGCGCCTGTGCTTACACCGCTGAAACGCGCGTCAGTCACCACCGCGACCTGTTTCCCCCACTTCAGATGCTTGAGCGCGCTCGTGAGCTGATACGTTTCTTCCATACCACTTCCCATCGGTCCACGACAGCAGAGTACCAACACATCGCCAGGCACCACCGTCCGTTCACCCTCTCCCTTGATGGCCTTGATCGCGTCACGCTCGCGGATGAAGACTTTCGCTGGTCCGGTTTTGCGATACACGCCGTCGGCATCCACAACAGACGGATCAATGGCCGTTGACTTGATCACTGCCCCTTCCGGTGCGAGGTTGCCGCGCGGGAAGGTGATGGTGCTCGTCAGCCCGCGCGTGCGCGCGGCCTCCGGCGACATGATGACCGTATCCGGATCGACCCTGTCGCGCGATTTCAGCAACTCACGAAGCCGCGCGCGGCGTTCCGACTTCACCCACCAGTCGAGGAGCGCGCCGAGCGGTTCGCCGCTGACCGTGAGTGCATCCAGTTGAAGCAGTCCGAGTTCGCGGAGATGGAGCATCACTTCCGGTACGCCGCCCGCGAGGAAGACGCGGATCGTTGGGTGCCCGATGGGGCCATTGGGGAGGGCATCGACCAGTCGCGGTACGCGGCGGTTGAAGAAGTTCCAGTCGTCGATGGTCGGTCGCTTTACGCCGGCATGGAATGCGACCGCCGGTGTGTGCAGTAGCAAGTTCGTGCTGCCGCCGAATGCCGCGAACACCGCCAGTGCGTTCTTGAATGCGGCTTCTGTCAGAATGTCCGGCGTACGGATGCCGCGATTGGACATCTCGAAGAGCGCGCGGGCCGAGCGGCGGGCGTTATCGAGCCAGATCGGTTGTCCCGACGGCGCCAGCGCCGAGTGCGGCAGTGCCAGCCCCAGCGCCTCGCCGACCACTTGCGATGTGGCCGCGGTGCCGAGGAACTGGCAGCCGCCCCCTGGCGAGGCGCAGGCGTGGCAACCGGCCTCGGCCGCCTGTTCCAGCGATATTTCGCCGTGAACATAACGGGCGCCGATGGTCTGCACCTTTGCGGTATCCTCGTTCCCGGCCTCGCCTGCGAGCATCACGCCCCCGGGCACGAGGATTGTGGGGTGGTGATGCTGGCTTGCCAGCGCCATCATCATCGCCGGCAGTCCCTTGTCGCACGTCGCCACACCCATCACGCCTGCGCGCGTGGGGTGGCTGCGCATCAGTCGGCGCATGACCTGGCTGGCGTCGTTGCGGTACGGCAGACTGTCGTACATGCCGGTGGTGCCCTGCGTGCGGCCGTCGCACGGGTCGGTGACAGCCCCGGCGAAGGGCAAGCACCGCAATCGCGCGAACTCTTCGGCCGCGGCTTTCACGAGAAGCCCGACCTCCCAGTGACCCGAGTGGAAGCCGAGTGCGATGGGGGTACCGTCGTCCGCTCGCAATCCGCCGTGCGTGCTGACGATGGTGAACTCCTTCCCGCCGAGTAGCGCCGGGTTCCACCCCATCCCGACGTTCTGACTCCAGCCGAACAGGTCGCCGCTGGGAGCGTGGCGGAGCAGTTCGTCCGTCAGTGGCAGCGTTCCGCGCGGCCCAGGTGTGGACGTGACGAGTTCGTATGCCGAGTCGGGAGTATCGAGAATATCGGAGGGCATCGTGAGTTCCTGGCGAGCGGAAGGAGAGTGTGGACGGATCGATCTGTTTCCGGGCGGGTTTTGCGCCCCGCTCGCCTTAGATTACACGGTCGGATACCATGTCCACACCCCGTTGTGCTTCAGGAGAAGTTCATGCGTCGCGTCCTTCCTACACTGCTCATGACACTGGGAATCGCCATGACCGCATCCGCTCAGCCGAGGCCCGGCACCGGGCCATCGTTCGGCGAAACCAAGTTCGGCGTTATCCCGGCGGCCAAAGGCAAAAAAGGCCCAACGAACATCTATCAATACACGCTTATCAACAAGAATGGCGTGGTGATGAAGTGCATCGAATACGGGGCCATCATCACGGAACTTCAGGTTCCCGACAAGAACGGGAAGTTCGCCGATGTGGTGCTGGGATTCGACAAGCTCGAAGACTACCTCAAGGGGCACCCGTACTTCGGTGCCAACGCCGGACGCTGCGCCAACCGCATCGCTAACGCGAAGTTCACGCTGGATGGCAAGGAGTACACCATCACCAAGCCGGGCGAGGGGCCGCACACACTCCACGGTGGCAAGAACGGCTTCGACAAGAAGGTGTGGCAAGGGAAGCCGCAATTGACCGCGACCGGGCCAAGCGTCACGTTTCGCTATGTCAGCCCCGATGGCGAGGAAGGCTACCCAGGGCAACTCTCGGCGGAGGTGACCTACACACTCAACGACAACAACGAACTCGTTGTCGATTACCGTGCCACCACCAACAAGACCACGATCTGCAACCTCGCCCATCACAGCTAC
Organism: uncultured Frigoriglobus sp.; assembly: GCA_964422915.1. Classification (GTDB taxonomy): domain Bacteria; phylum Planctomycetota; class Planctomycetia; order Gemmatales; family Gemmataceae; genus Gemmata. The sequence continues at coordinate 69,313 of CAYRDG010000002.1, forward strand.
TTCAACCTCGCCGGGCACAACAGCGGCGACATCAAGGGGCTGGAACTGACCATCGCCGCCAAGAACTACACCCCGGCCGACGAGACGCTGATTCCGACAGGCAAGATTGCGCCAGTTGCCGGCACGCCATTCGACTTCACGAAGGCCAAGCCCATCGGCACGGACCTGGAGAAGACCGGCGGCAAACCCGTGGGTTACGATCTGAACTTCGTGCTCGACAAGGGGATCACCGGGCGGCCGGAACTGGCGGCGAAAGTGGTGGAGCCGAAGAGCGGCCGCGTGATGGAGGTTTACACCACCGAGCCGGGCTTGCAGTTCTATACCGGCAACTTCCTCGATGGCACAAACACGGGGAAGGGCGGCGCGATCTACAAGCAGTACAACGCGATTTGCCTGGAAGCGCAGAAGTTCCCGGATTCGATCAACAAGCCGGAGTGGAAAGAGAAATCGAACGTGATTCTCAAGCCAGGCGAGACTTACAAGCAAACCACCATCTACCGCTTCAGCGTGGCGAAGTGACGGAACCCGCGTCCGGCTCAAGGGTCGCCGGCGTCGCGATCGGAGCCGGACCCTCGGGCACGCTCGCTGGCGTGAAACTGGCTTCCGCAGATGGAGCGAGCATGCGACGCACCTCCTCGGCGGCCGTGTAAGGCAGCGTCAGCGTGTCGCCGAAGGCACTGAGGACGATGTCGACGGTCGCCCACAGTGGAATGAAGACGTAGTCGGCGTAGTCCTTCGTCTGACTCAGTGGGTAGTCCCAGATGAGCGGCCAGTCGCCGCGCACGCCGCCGTAGACACGGCAGACCTTCGCGGTGGGGGCTTCGGGTGGGGCGATCCCGGGCTGTGTGAGGTTGTAGAACGTCCCGCAACCGCTACTGAGTGCGGCTGTGAACGCGAGAACGAGTGAGGTTCGGTAGGTCATGGCAGCGCCCGAACCAGGGACCAGACTCCGGCGCGCCCGCCGCGCCGGGGTAGAGTCTTATCGTCTGGCGGCGCGGTGGGAGAGCAGGAATTCGCCTGCAGAATCGTTTCGCGGGGCGCAGCTTGCTCAGTTTGCCGCGTCCTTGGGCTTCAGCACTTCCCAGAGTAACTCGCGGCCTGCGGCATAGACCTCGCTGGCGCGAAAGTCGAAGAGTTGCGCCGTCTCGCTGGATTCCAGCCCGATCGAATCGAAGCTGACGTAAATCAGGCCGTTGAAGTAACCGAATCGCGCGTCGGCGATTCGCGCTTTCGGCTGGCCGGGCCGCATCTGAATGCGGAACTCGTCCGCGCCTTCCAGCACGAACCCCAACCGCACGCGACGCGATTCCTTGCCCAGATCGGTGACCGCCTCGCGCACCGTTACGCGGAACTCGATCGCCACATCACGTGAGCCGCGATGAAGCACTTTCACGGATCGCAACGCACCGCCGATGAAGCGATAGGTGCGGAGGAACTTGGCGAACTCGTGCGGTTGAAGCCGGTTCATGGTTGAGCAGTGTTGGGGTGGTCCGCTCGCTTCGCGAGCGGTCGCGGCTTCACACGTCTTACACCAGCGAGTCGAATACTCGCACACCGGCCCAGTTCGGCTTCATTTCCGCGATGAACGTGTTGTGCGTGGCGTCATCCTGATAGGCATCGTGGGCGGCCTTGTCGATGAAGACGAGGTGCAGGCCAACGTGCCAGTCGCGATCGTTGACCGGGCGGTCGAGTTCCGCGCAAATCTCGCCGGCTGCGAAGAAGACGATGCCCGGCTGCACGTTGAGGTATTTCTTGCAGGCGTCCACCATCTCCTGCACTCGGGCAGGCGAGGCGTCCTTGAGCTTGAAGAACACGTTGTGTGCCAATCGCGGCGGCATGAGAGGATTCTCCGAGTTTCGCGGCTCGTACAACACCGGTGTTGGAATACGTCTATCCCCTGAGCCGTCAACGCCCGATGAAATTGCTCGACTTCACACTGCCCACCGCCGCCGAGAATCTCGCGCTCGACGAGGCGTTACTCATTGCGGCCGAGCAAGCGGACGGCGGCGAGGTGCTGCGCCTCTGGGAGCAACCCGCTTCTGCTGTTGTCGTTGGCTCAGGCGGCTCCGTATCGATTGACGTGAACGTTGCCGCGTGCGAAGCAGACGGCGTTCCCATACTGCGGCGTGCCAGTGGTGGTGGCACGGTACTGCTCGGCCCGGGCTGCCTCTGTTTCACGCTCGTACTGAGCTACGAGCACGCCCCGCACCTGCACGACATTCGCGCCAGCAACCGTTATATCCTCGCGCGTGTTGTTCAGGCCCTCATGCCGGTTAGCGCGTGCGCCGTGGAAGGAACAAGCGATCTCGCGGTTAGTGGGGTGAAGTTCTCCGGCAATGCCCAGCAACGCAAACGCACGCACTTTCTCCATCACGGTACGCTCCTCTGCGACTTCGAGTTGGCGCGGGTCGCGAAGTATCTCAACGCGCCGGAGCGTCAGCCAGATTATCGCCAGAACCGCCCACACGGGGCGTTCATTACGAATCTTTCCACGACAGTTGACGAGGCAAAGCGACTACTCGTCGCGGAGTGGCAGCCCGTGGGCGCGTATGACCCACTGCCGCGCGAAACGATGCGCGAGTTGGTGAAGGCGAAGTACGAACAGGATGTGTGGAACCGACGAAGATGACGAATTCGACGGCCAGATAGCACCAGTGTCGGGATTGTTGGAAATGGGCGTGCGGTTCGGCATCGCGTTTGCGAACGCGAGTAGGTGAGATGACGATACTCACTGACTGCAACTGGTAGTCGGCAGTCATCACCCAACAGGAGGCTCTCCGTGGCCATCGAACACGCATGCCCGGGCCAGGTAGTGGATATTCGCCCGCTCGGCGAGAAGCTCAAACAGTCAATCACCACGACGCTGATCAAGACCGACGACCTCGAAGTGATTCGCCTCGTGGTGCTCGCAGGCAAGGAGTTACCGCCGCACCGTGTCGCCGGGAAGATCACGGTGCAGTGTCTGGAGGGTCGAGTGGATTTCACCGCCAGCGGGCACACACACACGGTCGCAGCCGGCCAGTTGCTGTACCTTTCCGGTGGCGAACTTCATGCTGTTCGTGGAATCGAAGACTCTTCCGTGTTGATCACCATTCTCCTTTAATTGAAGAGGCATCTCGGCCAACTGGAGGTAACGAACATGGACATTCGGTTGAAACGGGCCTACTCGGAAGCCGCGAGCGACGACGGGACTCGCGTACTGATCGACCGCCTCTGGCCTCGGGGAATCGCGAAGGAGAATGCGCACATCGATCTCTGGCTCAAGGAGATCGCGCCGAGCACCGAACTCCGCAAGTGGTTCGGGCACGAACCGTCGCGCTGGGAGAAGTTTCGCGAACGCTACTTCCACGAACTGGACGAACACCCCGACGAGGTCTCGCGTCTCCGGGAACTGGCACACTCAGGCCCACTCACACTCGTCTACGGTGCGAAGGACGAGGAGCACAACGACGCGGTGGCGATCAAAGAGTACCTGGAGTCGCGGCCGAAGCGCCACTGAGCGTTCGCCCGATTGGGTTTCATGCGAATCAATTGGAAGACGCTGCTCGTGATGCTGCTGCCGGTGCTGGTCCCGGTGGCGGCGGCGTATCTCCAGTGGGCAGCAGTGGGGCTGCCGGTCGTGCCGGCACCGCTGCCGCCGCCAGAAGGCGGACCGCAGGGCTTTCCGGCGTGGCTGCGCGTCACGCATTATGTGAACTTCCTCCTCCTCGTACTGATGGTGCGAAGCGGCCTGCAAATCCTGGCGGATCACCCCCGGCTGTACTGGAACGTTCACTGCACGCCTGGCAGCGAGTGGCTGCGGCTCACATCCGTCGTGGTGCCGACAGATCGCGTCTGGACGGCGAAGGACGACGCCCGCAACCTGTCTCCCTGGATCGGCCTGCCAGGTGGTCGGCATACGATCGGCATGGCGCGGCACTGGCACTTCCTCGGTGCGCTCTTCTGGGTGGGTAACGGCCTGATTCTTGTATTGTTGCTGTTCGCTACGGGGCAATGGCGGCGGCTTGTTCCCGATTCCTGGCAAGTTGTGCCCGACGCCTGGGCCTTCTTCGTCCATTACGCCACCTTCCATCTTCCGCCTGAACCAAACGGCTTCTACAGCTACAATGGCCTCCAACAACTGACGTACTTCGGCGTGGTATTCATCCTCGCGCCGTTGGCGATCCTTACCGGGCCGTCCATGTCGCCGGCGCTGACCAATCGGTTCCGCTGGTATCCGAAGTTGCCCGGCAATCGACAGGTGGGTCGGTCGCTGCACTTCCTCATCATGTGTTCGTTCGTGCTGTTCCTAATCGGCCATGTCGCGATGGTGGCGATCACGGGCCTTGCCCGAAATATGAATCACATTGTCCTGGGGACAGACAACACCAACTCCGCAGGCATCTGGTTGGGGCTGGTGGGTCTGGGTGCGGTTGTCGCCGCGTGTGCGCTGGCTAATCGGTTGGCATGGCGGCGCCCGCGCGTCGTGCAGCGCGTTGCGCGTGCGGTCATCACGCCACTCATGGCCGCGCTTCTCAACCGCGCTGTGCCAGTGGCGCAGTTCCGCCGCGAGGACATCTCCCCGTACTTCTGGGCCAACGGCAAGGTGCCCACGAGCGCGGAGTGGAAGGCGCTGGCCGCAGGCGACTTCAAGGAGTACCGACTGAAGGTGAGCGGTCTGGTTGAGAATCCGGTTGAACTATCGCTCGATGATCTGCACGCGATGGGCAAGGCGACACAGGTCACGCTGCACCATTGCATTCAGGGGTGGTCGGGCATTGCCGAATGGGGCGGGCTGCCGCTGGCGAAACTGATCGAACTGGTCCGACCGAAGCCGGGAGTGACCGCCGTGGTGTTCTACTCCTTCGGCGAGGGTGGCGAGGGCGGTGCGTTCTATGACAGCCTCTCGATGGAGAACGCGACGCTGCCGCTCACGATGCTGGCCTACGAGATGAACGCCGGGCCGCTGGGTGAACAGCACGGCGCACCGTTACGTCTCCGGGTCGAGAATCAACTCGGCTTCAAGATGGTCAAGTGGATTCGCGCCATCGAGTTCGTGGAGGACGTGCGTTCCATCGGGAGGGGCGAGGGTGGCTACAACGAGGATCACGAGTTCTTCGGCGAACTGGCCAACATATGATGGCCGATGACGTGTCTGGATGCGAGCGCGACCCGAGTTGATACTGAGCTAGTGCCGAGACGGCAGTGCGGGCGTGCGCGGTATCAGGGGGCACAGTTGGCCAGACTCGACTGCCAGCGTGAGCCGGCGGGTTGCTCCTGGCATATCGACATTTGTTTCGTTTACGGTCAGGCGAGCTGCCTGAGGGCAGGATTGCCAGCGGGGGACCTGTTGGCCGTGTGGCAATCTTGCCCCCAAAGTCGCAGGACCGCGCGACTTACTTGCTCCTGGCGGGCTTCACGACCTCTGTCAGTATGTCTGGTGTGTTCGCTTTGCGTTCCAGTCGTGGATATTGTGCCCCGCCCTTGTATTCCACTGCGTGCGTTTTGAAGAAGTCTCCGTTCTCTGCGAGCAAGTCGAGTTTCCCGCCGCTCTTCGTCGCTGTTACGGCACGCTTCAAGCCATCAGTCGTGAACCGCCGACCGTTGATCGCCAGCAGTTTCATCCCAGGCGCCAGCCCTGCCTTCGCCGCTGGTGAATCCGGCACTACGTCTCCCAGGAGACCATCGCCACCGACCGCGAAGCCGAGCGAGTTATCGAGATTTACCCCCTTCGAGAGACCTTCCAGTGAGGCGTAGAAGTCGGTTGGCTTCTCGGTGAAGCGAAGTTCCCAGCCGCCGCCGGTGATGCCACTCAGCGGCGGCGTTTCCGTTACGACTTCGACGCGGCGGCGGAAGTGCCCTTTCCAGTCGTAAGGCGAAATCTCATTGAGTGCCGCAAGCACGTCGTCGAGCTTGTAGCCCTTCACTGTGGCCGCATTCTTGCCGCCAGCGAAGAAGTGTTTGCAGAAATCATTGAGTGACTTCGTGCCTTTCGATTGCCTGCGGATCATCACGTCGGCTTCCAGCCACAGGAGCGTTCCCTCGTCGTAGAAGTCCACGGCGCGACGGACAGAACGCCAGGATCGGGTGGCGTCGTAGAGTGTGCTCGCCGCTGCGGCGGTGTCGTCCAGTGGCCGCCAGGTGCGGCCGTGCGTGTTCCTCATGCGAGCTGAGGTAACGGCGAGGTAGTCGCGCGCTTCTACTGGTGTGAGCAACCCGCAGCGAACTGCGAGTAGCCAGCCGAGATAGTTCGTCAGTCCTTCATACACCCAGAGCAATCGCGTTTGGTGCGGAACCTGGTAATCCGGTACGATCATCCCGGCCGGGCGGCGATACTTGCCGTTCCACGCATGGACGAATTCGTGCGGCAACAGCGTGGCGGCAGTTTTCCGTTCCGCTGCCTTCACCATTGCGAATTCGCCCAGGCGGTTGTCGCTCGACTGGTGATGCTCGATGCCGGCGCGAGGGATGCTATTACTGAGGCCGAGCAAGAAGGTGTAGTGCGTGTAAGGACGTGAGCCGCCGAAGAGTGCCGCGGTCTCGCGTGGGAGATTCTTCCACGCCGCGAGGGTCGATTCGGGCACCTCCAGCCCGGCGGGGCTATCGCACGCCATCACGACGCGATGGGCGCCGTTGTCGTCCAGCGGAACTTCGCGAACGTGCGCGCCGGCCAGGAGCGGCGAGTCGATCAGCGTTTCGAGCGTCACGGGCTTGAAAGCGGCGATTTCGTTTGGCTCGGGCAGATGTAAGAGCGCGGTGCCGAATCCCCACCGTGGCGGCAGTTTAAGCCGTGCCGTGAACACCAGTGTCAGCGGGGCATCGCACTTGGGGTAGAACAGCACGTCGTTCCAGTTGAGTGTCAGCACCTTTGGGGAAGCGACTGTCATGAATCGCGCCCCTCCCTCACTGCCGGCCGCAAGGAGTAGCTCGAAGGTAATCTCGACCTCCTTCACTCCCTCTGGCACAGTCAGATGCACTGCGAATGGGTCGGCGTCGTCGCGCTTCCACTCCAGTGTCTTACCACCACCCTTCACGCGGAAGTCCGCGATATTCGCGAGTTGTCCCACGGGGCGGTGCCGACCAGGAATCCACTTCGGGTAGTACAGCGTGAGCGGCCCAGCCACGGTGGGGATCACCTCGCGGATGCGGATGATCTTCCGACCCACGTCGGTGGCATCAACTGTCAGTTCGATATTCCCGGCCCGCGCAAGCGACAGCGACGGCATGAGAATGAGTGCAGAAAACACAAGCAGCATGCGCGACATGGGGAAACTCCGGGGACGCGGAGCCGACATGATATCCGATCGGAAATGAAATGCACCCCGTGTGACCCGTTACCCAGAAGACTCGCTCGAGTTGAGTAACCTGAGTGCGGCGAGCAATCGCTGACGGACTTCGGGCGGTATCTGCTGCCCCGCGGACGGGTCAGTCAGCATCACGCAGGCACCTTCCACGATTTGCGCGACCCCACTCCAGAGCAATTCGGAAGCAAGCGGCAGATGCTCGCCCTCAGCCCGCGAAGCGCCGGCGGTCTTTGCGGGTCGGTGTTCGCCAGTCGGTTCGTCAGTGCCAATCAGTTCCCGCATGGTGTCGAGGAACGCGGAGACGCGAACCGTCTCGAACGGGATTTCGTCCGCGTCGCCCTCGAATAGACCTGCGAAGAGATTCTGCTTGGCTTCCAGTGTTCGCCGCACCTTCTCCTCGATTGTGCCGAGCGTCACGAAGTTGATGACGCGAACCGGGCGGCTCTGGCCCATCCGGTGGACGCGGGCGATGCGCTGTTCCAGTACCGCCGGATTCCACGGCAGTTCGAGATTCACCACCGTGTCGGCTGTCTGGAGGTTCAGCCCGGTGCCGCCGGCATCGGTACTGAGGAAGATCGTGCAATCCGGATCGTTCTGAAATCGCGCCAGCACGGTCTTCCGCTCCTTGCCCGAAAGACCGCCGTGCAGCAGCACATAGCTCACGCCCAGCGTGTCGAGCACCCGGGCCGCTTCCATCACCATCGTCTCCCACTGTGAGAAGACGACGAGCTTGTGTACCGTTGAACCACTCTCCGGGTCGCGACCGATCAACTCCGGTACCAGCTCGGCGAACTCGTCGAGCTTGGGTGAAATGCGAGTCTGCCTGTCGAAGAGGAAGAGGCTGTCGCAGATGGTGCGAAGGTTTACGACACAGGCCAGGACGCGCTTGCGGTCGAGGTCGGTGAGGTAGTTCTTCTGCAGGAGTCTTGCGAGTGTACTGCGTTGTTCCTCGTAAGGCCCTCGCTGTTCGTCGGCGAGTTCCACAAAGACCGTGTTGTCGGTGCGCTCCGGCAGTTGCGTAAGAACCTCCGTGCGCGTGCGTCGCAGGAAGATTGGCGCGAGCTTCTCGCGAATTTTGTCGAGGTTGCGATACCCCTTGAGGTTCCCCTCCTCGTCCAGCACGCGATGCTCGTGGAGGAACTCGAACGCTGGGCCGAATCGCCGTTCATCAACGAACTGCACGATGCTGTAAAGTTCCTCCAGCTTGTTTTCCAGCGGCGTGCCTGTTAGCACCATCGCATAGCGGCTGCGGAGTTTCTTCACCTCGCGACTGGTCTTTGCCTCCCAGTTCTTGATGCGCTGCGCCTCGTCAAGAATCACCACATCGGGCTTCCAGGCGTTCACTGCCTCGCGATCGCGCACGACCTGCTCGTAGTTCACCAGTCGATAGAAGGTGGGCTGTGCATACTGATCGAGCCGACTTTCCGGGTTCCCTTCGATCACCTGCACCGGGCGGCTGGTGAACTTCTTGATCTCCGATTCCCACTGATACTTCACCGATGCCGGCGCGACGACCAGCGCGCGCTGGATGCCGCGTTCGCGTGCCAGCAGTTCCACGGCGGCGAGTGTCTGGGCGGTTTTTCCCAGCCCCATGTCGTCGCCGAGGATGCTGCGGCCACGGCAGGCCAGGAAGAGCGCGCCGCGAAGTTGATAGTCGTACAGTGGCGCGGAGAGGAGGTTCAGGTCGAACGTGCCGGCTTCCAGTTGCTTCAGCCATTCGGCCTCGCACACGAGCATTTCGGCGCGTTCAACCTCGCGGTCGATGAACTCCATCGCATCGGAAGTGACCGTAACTTCTTCCGGCACGCGCTCGATCTCACCGATGATGGCGGTAAACGAGCCGCGGCCGGACCAGTGCCCCTTGTCGTCGAAGTACGACTGTGCGAGCTTGGCGAGCTTGTCAGAATGGCGTGGGGGAAGGTGAAGACCAAGCTGAAGTTGCTCGCCGTAGTAGAGGAAGATTTCCGGCCGCTTGATCTCAGCCTTCTTCTTCTGGAGATGCGGTGGGATTTCGTCCTTCAGTGCGTCGAGCACGGCCTCAACGTGTTTGCATGTGCCCAGCGTGTTGGCCTTGAAGTCCGGGCAACTGCAGGCATTGTCGCCAACCTCGAAGCCGCGCACCGATACGGTATACTGCCCGCCAGATTCCGGGTTCGTGACGCGGTAGTCCGAGAAGACGCGGTTCTTGCCGAGGTTCTCAATCTGGAATTTGACCGCCTTCGCACGCTGCCGGCGAATGTCGATCTGTTCCTCGCGGAGCATCAGTACCCCTTCGCAAACTCGCCGCGGCTCGTTCCACTTCTCCTACTGGCGCGGCGTACCTCCGTCATTGTACCGAACAATCGACACATACATAATGTACAATGATCGTTTGCGAGATAGCGAATTCGTGCGATCCTGGATGTGAACGCTTCTCCCCACTCTCATCACATGGGGGAGCCGTATGTGTGATCGTGTGTGACAGCGGTGGGAACCGCGAGGCTACTCGCGCACGAGCAAGCCCATCACCTTGCGAAGTTTCACCTCGGCGCTTGCCCAGTCGGTTGATGCCGTGAGCACCATACCCTTCGCCTTGAGCAGATTGAGGCGTGCGCCGACAAGCTCTGCGGTCACGTTCAGCCCGGCATTCTGGCGAGTTTCCAGTTCGGTGATCCGCTCCTGCACCTGTTTCACATCCAGCACGCGAGCGGCGACCGTGGCCGTTGCGCCATGCAGATTCGCCGCCGCGGCGCGAATCTCGGCCTCAGCCTGACGCTCGCGGCCGACCAGCATCTGCCGGACACGCGCGGTGATGGCGGATCGACGATGCTCCGACCGCCCAATAAACGGTGCCAGGATCGGCGAGAGAAGAATGGCGGCGGGGTTACTTGTACCGGCAGTGGCAAGCAACGGGCTAGCTGCTCGGAGGACACCTTCGGCCAGGTCCGCGGCATTACCTGCTGCGAGCACGCGCAGCAGGTTCAGATCGGGGCGGTATGCCAGGCCAGTCACGACGGCCTGTTCCACGTCCACCTCTTCATCGCGCACTCTGAGCGAATCAGAAGGCCAGATCGGGAGTGGGTCCGGGGCCAGATTGAGCCGCGCGCGAAGGCTTGCGTTGAGTGCTTCAATGCCAGCTTCGAGCTTTGCGCGGTTCGCCTCGATGTCGAGCAACTGGCGACGGATGGCCGTGATGTCGGCTCCCCTGATGCCCGCCTGTTCCGCCTTCAGCGCGTCGGCGAGTTGCTCACGGGCTTCCTTTTCGCCCTGGTTGACGAGGACGAGTTGCCCTTCGGCATCCAGGAGTTTGTAGAACTCATCCAGCGCGTCGCCGGCAGCGCGGTTACGAAGTTCGTCGGCCGCATGGCCGCGAACAAGTCGGCTGTTCTCCGCATGCCGGGCGGCGTTCTTCCGTAACAGGGGATGCGAAGGTGGCTGATTATCAGGGTGGCGATCGAGATCGGCCGCGAACGGCGCGTTGAGGGTTGCCAGTCTGCGGCACTCGGCGGCCGTCAGGATGTGATACTCCGCGGGCGTGGCCGTCGGCTTGCGTGAGATCATGGAAACTGCAGCCACATCTGGCTCGACGGGCGCACGCCCACCGACCGGAAGCACCGCTGGCGCAGGCAGCGGCGCCGGAGGCTGACCTGGCCCGTGACAGCCAGTCAGCGCCAGAACAGCGCACAGAGCGGGCAGCGCGCAGACCGCCCGCACTTTCACGGCAAAGTTTCCCACGGTGGAATAATCGGCGCACGTCATACAGGTTCTTCAGGCGAAGTAGGGCAAATGGGTGCCTACAATCAGTTCATGCAAAGCGTTCCCACAAACCTGGTCACGGGTTTCCTCGGCGTCGGCAAGACGACGGCTGTCATCGACCTGTTGAAACGGAAGGCGTCTGGTTCACGGTGGGCGGTGCTGGTGAATGAGTATGGCGAGGTGGCCATCGACGGCGCGCTGATCGAGGGAGCCGGTCCAGAAGGAGTGACGGTCAAGGAAGTTGGCGGCGGTTGCGTATGCTGCGCTGCAGCGCCGTTCCTGCCGGTGGCAATTCACTTCCTCTTGCTCGAAGCACAACCCGATCGGCTCATCATCGAGACAACGGGCCTCGGCCATCCGGCGAGGCTGCTCGACTCGCTCCGTATGAGCTACCACGGCCGCCTCGATGTGCGGGCGACCATCGGACTTGTCGATCCGGCCGACTTCGCCAAACCCGAGATGCGCGAGAATCCGATCTTCGTCGATCAGATTCAGATGGCAGACGTACTGGTGATGAACAAACTCGATCTCGCGCCGGCGGAACTGGTCCGCGAGTTCCAGACATGGGCCGATGGGCTATTCCCGCCGAAGTTACTCGTCGCCGGTACAACGCACGGCCGCATCGACCCCGCCTGGCTCGATCTAAGCGCGAACGATGAACGGCAACCGCTGTTCCCGCCAGAGCGGAACGATTCCGTATCGCTGTTCTCTCACTCGCAGGGGAAGGCCGCCGGAGTGATGACTCTGCCGCACCCCACCTGCGGCTGGGTGTTCGACGCGGCCGACGTGTTCGACGAGGCGAAACTCCTCGCACTCTTCGCCAGTAACCAGGCGATTACGCGGCTCAAGGGCGTGTTCCACCTGGCAGACGAATGGATCGCAGTGAATCGCGCCGGCACCGCCGTGAGCGTCTCGCCCACTGCCTTCCGCCGCGACAGTCGTTTGGAAGTCTTCGCCGAGGGCATCGACTGGAATGACTTTGAGCGGCACCTGCAAGCGTGTCGCATCCAGCCGAGAGGCTGAGTCTGGCGCTCGCCTTCGCGCGTTGCCTCTGGTACAACTACGGAACCTACCCGACTGCCATTCGCCTGCTACCCCGGAGATCACACATGCCCGGCGGACGCTCCCTCTTCCGCGCCGGTTCGCTGCTCGCCCCTATTGCGATTCTGGCGGCTACGCTGACTTACACCTGCGGCTCGCCGTTCTCGGCAAAGCCTGAAGCCGCACAACCTGGCGCGGAACCCGGCCCTCTGCCGCCGTTCCAACTCAACAAGGGTGAGCACATCTGCATCATCGGCAACACGCTGGCCGACCGGATGCAGCACGACGGCTGGGTTGAAACCTTCCTCCACGCTCGCCACCCGGACCTCGACCTGACGATCCGCAACCTCGGCTTCTCCGGCGACGAGGTGACGTTCCGTCAGCGGTCGAAGGACTTTGGCACGCCCGACCAGTGGCTCAGCGCGAACGCGCCGATCCCTAATCCCGGTGCAATCGCCGACAAGAGTGTGGTGAACCCGAACCGCTTCGAGCAGGCCGGCACGCGACCCGATGTGATCTTCGCCTTCTTCGGTTACAACGAGTCCTACGCGGGAGAGGCTGGACTATCGAAGTTCAAGGAAGACCTCGCGGGCTTCATCAAACACACCCTCGCGCAGAAGTACAACGGCAAGTCTGCCCCCCGGCTCGTCATCTTCTCGCCCAATGCCTTCGAGGATCACCAGTCGCCAAACCTGCCGACTGGTGAAGCGGTCGCGGAACGCAACAAGAACCTCGCGCTCTACACGAAGGCCATGAACGAGGTCGCGAAGGCCAACGGCGCGTACTTCGTGGATATCTTCCGCCCAACGAAGGACGCCTACGCTTCCGCAAAGCAACCGCTGACGATCAACGGTATTCACATGAACGAAGCCGGTAACCGCGCACTCGGTGCGATCATCGACGCAGGGCTGTTCCCGGTTAAGGGTGTGTATGCGCCGCCCGATGAGAAACTCATGGCGAAGATTCGCCCCGCCGTGAAGGACAAGGCATTCCACTGGTTCCAGCGCTATCGCGTCACTGATGGCTACTCAACCTACGGCGGGCGGGCGTGGTTGAAGTTCACCGGCGGGCAGACCAACTACGAGGTCGTCCAGCGCGAACTCGCAATCCTCGACATCATGACTGCGAATCGCGACAAGGTGATCTGGGCCGCCGCACACGGCAAGGAGACGAAGCCCGACGACTCGAACCTGCCGAAGTTCGTGCCAGTGCCAACGAACAAGCCCGGCGCCGGACCCAACGGCACGCACCTCTTCCTCTCTGGTGAAGAAGCCATCCAGAAGATGACCATCGGCAAGGGGCTAAAGGTCACGCTGTTCGCCGATGAAAAGATGTTCCCTGAACTGGCCAACCCCGTGCAAATGGCCTTCGATCCGCAGGGCCGCTTGTGGGTTGCGGTATGGCCACTCTATCCGCACTGGCGCCCTGGCGAGCCGTACAACGACAAGCTGATCGTGCTGGAAGACACCAACGGCGACGGCAAGGCCGACAAGAGAACCGTCTTCTACGATCACCTGCAGAACCCCACCGGCTTTGAGTTCTACAACGGCGGTGTACTCGTCGCGCAGGCGCCGGACCTGATGTTCCTCAAGGACACCGACGGCGACGGCAAGGCCGACGTTCACGAGCGCGTCATCAGCGGGCTGGACACCGCCGACACGCACCACACCTCCAACAGTTTCGTGCTCGATCCAGGCGGAGCATGCTACTTCCAGGAAGGGACCTTCCACCATTCCCAGATCGAAGACCCCTACGGCCCGGTCACGCGACTCGCCAACGGCGGTGTCTTCCGCTACGAGCCACGGACGCAGAAGTTCGGCGTGTACGTCACGTTCGGCTTCGCCAACCCGCACGGTCACGTCTTCGACCGGTGGGGCCAGGACATCGTCATCGATGGCACCGGCGCGCAGCCGTATCACGCCCCGCTCTTCAGCAGCTATCTCCCATTCCCGCAGAAGCACAGTCGGCCACCGCAGGTTTACCAGCAACGCACGCGGCCCAGCGGCGGCATGGAGATTCTTTCCAGTCAGCACTTCCCGCCGGAATGGAATGGGAACCTGATTGTCACCAACTGCATCGGCTTCCAGGGCATCCTGAGGTACAAGCTCACGGACGATGGCGCGAGCTTCAAGGGACAGGAACAGGAACCGATCCTCAGCAGCAGCGACCCGAACTTCCGCCCGGTCGATTGCAAGACTGGTCCGGACGGCGCACTCTACTTCATCGACTGGCAGAACCCGATCATCGGCCACATGCAACACAACCTCCGCGACCCCAACCGCGACCGCACCCACGGCCGCATCTACAAGGTCACCTACGAGGGACGCGAGCTTTCGACCTCACCAAAGATCGCCGGGGCACCTGTCAAGGATCTCCTGGAAGCGTTGAGGAGTCAGGAGGATCGCGTTCGTTATCGCGCGAAGCTCGAGATTGGCGCCCGCGACGCGAAGGAGATCATCCCAGCCACGGATAACTGGATCGCGAGTCTGGACAAGTCCGCGAAGGACTACGAACACTCGCGACTCGAAGGGCTGTGGGTTCACCAGTATCTCAACGTTCCGGATGCCGGATTGCTGAAGCAGGTGTTATCCTCGCCCGATGCCCGCGCCCGCGCGGCGGCGGTGCGCGTTCTCACCTACTGGCGAGATCGCGTGCCCAGCGCACTGGAGTTGCTGAAGAAGGCCGCGGCCGACGAGAACGCACGTGTGCGACTCATGGCTGTGTGGGGCGCGAGTTACTTCGGCGTGCCAGAAGCCGCGGAAGTGGTCTTCATCGCGCAAGACAGGCCCGTCGATCCTTACGTCGAGTTGCTCTGCAAGGAGACGATGCGGACACTCGGTCCGATCGTTCAGAAAGCCATCGCCGAGAAGCGGCCGATCAAGTTCACCACGCCAGCCGGTGCGCGTTACTTTCTGAAGTCGGTGGCGACTGATGATCTCCTGAAGATGGACCGCACGCCCGCGGTTTACCTCGAATTGCTGTTCCGTCCCGGGGTGCGCGATGAGTTCCGCCGTGAGGCACTCACCGGGCTGGCCCGTCAGGAAAAGAAGGCTGAACTGAACGTGCTGGTGAACGCCCTTCGGCAGCGTGATGAGTCGGCTGCCACCGACGAGACCGTGGCATTCGACCTGGCCCGCCTCCTCACGGCTATGCCAATGGGGGAACTGGCGAAGGGGCGCACCGATCTCGAATTGCTGGCCGCGAAGGGGCGCACAGCGACAACGCGGCAGATCGGTTATGTCGCGCTGATCGCGGCCGACGGCGGCGTCGAGAAGGCATGGGCCGAAGCAACAAAGTCCGTCGGCGCACTGCAAGACTTCATCGCTGCGGTGCCCATGGTGCGCGACCCGGCCGCTCGCGCCGCGCTCTATCCGAAGGTCAAGGCGTTGCTCGCGGGCCTGCCGCCGGAACTGGCCAGGACTGTCGAGGAAGGGAAATCGGTGAAGGGCCGATACGTTCGCATTGAACTACCCGGCAAACAACGCACGCTCACACTCGCCGAGGTGCAAGTCTTCAGCGACAACGTGAACGTCGCGCGCAAGGGGAAGGCGAGCCAGAGCAGCACCGCTCACGGCGGCGCGGCCCGACGTGCCATCGACGGCAACACCAGCGGCAGTTACGGTGCCGGAACCTCCACCCACTCCCAGGAAGGCGTCGCCGACCCGTGGTGGCAGGTTGATCTTGGCCGTGAGGTTCCGATTCAGACAATCGTGATCTGGAACCGTACCGACGATTCGCTCGGCTCGCGACTCAACAACTTCACCATCCGCGTGCTCGATTCCGACCGGCGCACCATCTTCCAGTCTGTGAAGAATCGGGCACCAAAGGTGAAGGTGGAAATCAAGGTCAGCGCGGGTTCGCCCATGCGGATCGTCCGCAAGGCCGCGATGACCGCGCTGGCCAGCGTGCGCGGCCAGGAGAGCGACGCCTTCACGGCCATTGCGAAGTACCTCGCCGACACCACCGACCGCGCCGCGGCCGTGCGAGCCATGCTGCGCATTCCTCCGCGGCTCTGGCCGAAGGACGACGCGAAGGCAACGCTCGCAGTCGTGATGAAGTTCATCCGTTCGCTGCCGGTCGCGGAACGGACCACGCCAGTGGCTCTGGACTTCATGCAGTTGGGCGAGGGGCTGGCGAATCTGCTGCCGGCGATGGAAGCGAAAGCCGCTCGCCGCGAACTGGCCGACATCGGCGTCCGCGTTATCCGCGTCGGCACGCTCTTCGACCAGATGAGCTTCGACAAGGAACGGATGACGGTTCAGGCCGGCAAGCCGGTTGAGTTCGTGTTCGAGAACACGGACATCATGCCGCACAACTTCGTGATCGTGTCGCCAGGTAACCTGGAGAAAGTCGGCATGGCGGCCGAAGCGTTCGCGACCTCGCCTGGCGCTGCGGCCAAGCAGTATGTCCCCGACATGCCGCGTGGTGTGATCCTGCTCAAGAGCCGGCTCCTTCAGACGCGGCAGAACGAGCAACTCACGTTCACCGCGCCCAAGGAACCCGGCATCTATCCTTACGTCTGCACTTACCCTGGTCACTGGCGACGGATGCACGGAGCGCTCTACGTCGTACCAGACCTGGAAGCCTACCAGGAGAATCCGGAGGCGTATCTCGCCAAGAACCCGTTGCCGGTCAAGGATGAACTTCTGAAGTTCAACCGCCCCCGAACGGAATGGAAACTCGCGGAACTGGTCGATTCCGTGAAGGAAATGGAGGCAAAGGGCGGCCGTAGCTTTGCCACGGGCAAGCAGATGTTCACAGTCGCGACGTGCATCGCGTGCCACAAGTTCGGCGGGCAAGGCAACGAGTTCGGCCCGGACCTGGCCAAGCTTGATCCCAAGACGTTCAAGAGCGCGACCGACGTGCTGGAGCACGTTCTCGATCCTTCCAGGAAGATCGACGACAAGTACGCCGTGTATCGGATCGAACTATCCAACGAGAAGGTGATGACCGCGATGATCGTCGAGGAGAAGGACGGCGTGGTCAAGGTGATCGAGAACCCGCTGGCCAGCGCGAAGCCAATCGTGCTGAACAAGGAAGACATCGTCAGCCGCAAGAAGGCAGCAAACTCGATGATGCCCAAGGGACAACTCGACAAGCTGACGCGCGACGAGATTCTCGACCTGCTGGCCTATGTCTGGGGCCGCGCCGATCCGAAGAGCCGATTCTTCTCCGGCGGCCACGAACACTAGCAACACCAGGTCGCTCGCGTGGCGAGTGACCGGCCCGGAAGCAAGAAGCGGAGGCCACTCGCGCGGGCGAGTGGCCTCCGCTTGTTGTTGTGACGCAAAACCTGGCACTGTACTCAGTCTGTTGTGTAGCGGCCGTCGAACAGTTGCGGCAGGTAGCCGAGTTGTATCGTCCGGTACGTCGATTTGGCCGTATTCCATGTCGATTGTGGGAACGGCACGACTGAGGGTTCCGGCGACATCGGCCCGCGCATTTCCACGTGGCCATCGGCGAACGACACCATCGTTTGGCCGTTCCACCAGAACGGCGAGAAGACGTTGCCATAGCTGGAGGTCGCCTGTGTCGCGCTCGGATCGTAGCTGCTGCCGTTGGCGATGAGTGGTGAGCCAAACATGCACGATCCCTGTTCGGACAGGCTGCCATCGGTGTTGAGTAGCAGAGCTTCCGCGAACATGTATGTTTGCGAAGTGGCGGGAATCTGGGCGATTCCCTTGCCTCGAACGGGTCGTTTCACGGCGAAGGACTGCGGACTGGCCGGGTTGGCGAGCAAGTTCCTGTTGAAGGCGTAGCCACCGGTTTGCCCCATAAACACCAGTTGAATTCGATCCCGATACGCATCGAATTTCGGTGAGACGTTGATCTTGTTATTCCCCTCGTAGTACGGGCTGAGGATGCCTTGATACGGGTCTACCGACATGATCTTGTACGTGTTTGGGTCGGAGATTGCGTAACCGAAGGGGTACTTGGCCTGGAGATAGTCGGGCGTTTGAAGCTCGTAGACGTGCGGCAGCACACCATTGGCCGACTCGAAGTTCATCGCAGCAATGGCGAGTTGCCGCATGTTGCTCTGCCCCTTGATGCGGGCCGCCGCTTCGCGGACCTTCTGCACCGCAGGCAGCAGAAGACCGATCAGGACCGCGATAATCGCGATCACCACCAGAAGCTCAATCAGTGTGAAGGCGCGGCGCGACGTACGGGTTTGGTTCCCAAAGACTGGCACGGATTCGCTCCTGCCCACCGGGTCGGGTGAGCGGCTTTCAGACGCGAACGCGAATCGCGAAAAACGGACGGGCACCGCACGCGCGGCGAGGAAGAAGACCGCCCGTTCGGCGACCCGGTCCGGGGGTCCGAACGATAGAAATGCCCGTTGGGCAGGTCTTCTGGCTTACGGCTCGTAACGAACTTCGGATGGCCTTCCCGCGGCATGCGCAGTGGCAGGAGTCTCGAAATTCTGGCCGAACACAGCAGCGGCCCTGCGCCGGATTCGCACCGGCTTCCCTCTTCGTCTGCGGCCCGCGTGTGCGTGCGGCAGAACCCGTCAGGCGAGAGCTAACATACCAACTCGGTCGGTTGCGGCAATGCAACGGAGGCGGAGCTGAGTGACAGACGTGCGAAACACACACGAGCCGGCGCAGTGATCGCTGCACCGGCTCGTGTGTGAATAGGGATCACTTGTTGGGCAGCGGCTTCGGAACCGTGCTGCCTGGCTGGGTCGCGCCGGGCATCGTCTGAGCACCCGCAGGGCGAATGCCGTTGCCGTAGTAGTTGCCAGGGGAGGCGTAACCCGCTTGATACACGCCAGGGTAGTTGCCGTAGTAGCCGCTGTAGTACATCGTGCCGGGCGTGAAGTAATCGCCCGACCGCATGCCGGCGGTCATGCCTGCGTAGTATTTGCCATCGGCACCGCGGACGTAGGTCTTGCCGTCGATCGTGGTGATTGTGCTACTGCCACCCGACATTCCGGCGTAAGCCACACCGCCGCACGTTGAGCAGCCAGCAGTTCTGGCGTACCCCCGTGTCACTCCGGAACTACCGCAGCATGAGCTGGGAGCCGAGTTGCAGCCCTTGCTGCGGCGATTCTTACGACCGAAGGCCGACGCGTCGTCAGCGAGAAGGGCCAGCCCGCCGAGGGCCAGAAGGAAGAGAACACAGGTGCGCATCGCGATCCCTCACAGTAACGTCCGAGGCGGGCGGCCAACATGGCCAACCAATGGTCACCTCGAGCGGCACGCGATGCGTGCAAGAGTTGCGCCTGAATGCCCACGAAAGGTCAGAAATTGCACACAATTCCGACGAAGATTACGAAATGTGCGGCTCAGAACGGCCAAATTTGGCGATTTTCGCAGGCAAGAGATACGCTCTCACACGAAAATTGCGCAGTTTCCTGCGCAACACTGGTCACTTTACTTCCCCAATGATTTCCGGAGTTCCTCGATTTGCCGCCTCAGTTGCTCGTTCTGGTCCTTCAGTTTGATGATTTCCGTAGTCATGTCTGGTTGCAGAGCCACGCCACCCAGCCCACCCAACACCTGGTGCCCTTGCTTCGCGCGCATCTTCTGAGCGTCTTGACTCGCACGCGCCGCGGCTCGCTCGCGGGTCGTGACCAGCAGGGCGTTGGCGTCCTCGATCACACCCAGGTTGGCCATCTCGCAGAGCGTGCGCACCGCGGCGTCGACTGGTGTGTTGGCGAACCGCGCCGTGAGCGGATAGTCGCGCTCGTTGGCGGGTATGCCTGGAGATAGGTTGACTGTCGCCCCGGTTGATTCGGCGATCTCGTCGAGTATCTCCGAGAGTGGCTTGTTCTTGAAGTTGGCACTCACCAGAGCGCGCTTGATGAGCGGGAGAGAGCGGGTCAGTTCGGTCATGCTAATCAGGGGTACGTCGTCCGGATCATTGCTCACGGTGAGTAGTCCCGTCTCGTAAGCAGCTATGACATCCGGAACGATCTTCACATATTCCGGATAGACCAGCACCGTTCCTTTCACCTGTTGCGCCAGGAGTTTCAGCGCGCTATCGAGTCGGATGTTGGTGAGCTTGGTTAGCTTGACGTTTTCCCCCGTCTCACCAGTTTCAAACGCTGAACGATCGATCACGATAGTGATGTGATACCTGTCGGAGAAGTTCGCCACGATTTCCGGGAACGGCCCCTCCAGCAGGTCCACGGTGATGCGCGTCGAGAGTTGCCTGAGAAGGTCGGGTTTCTTGTCCTTCACCACAGCCTTTGGCGGTGGAGCCTTGTGTGGCTGTGCGAATGCGGTGCTGATGACAACCACGATCGCGGCGGCGGCAAGCGTGCGTCCAGTCATGGCGATTCTCCGGGAAAGTCCATTGGACATGGCGAAGTTACAACGCTGCCACGACCCCTACGTTGGCGCCATGTGGTTCGCGCTGCCGTAATCGCATTCGCGCTGCGCGCATGGTTCGGCGGCATAACCGGCGCCATCGACATCGCCCCTGATGTTCGTCTGGCCGCGAGAGTGCGATCCGCGCTCACACTTATTCTGATGTGCTGTTACACTGTAAGGAGTTTGGCGTCTTCCGCCCCCGGAGCCGCACCATGCGTTACCGTCTTGCAGCGATCCCGTTCCTGATACTCGTGAGTGCCGCGCTGGCATCCTCGCAACCACTGGGGACTTACTCAAAGGCTGTTCCCCCAAATAAGGCCGTACTCGACCGCCTGAATCTCCGTACCGAGTGGACGCAGTTCATTCCGGTGGAAGGATCGCGCGACGCGCTGACCCAGATTCAGACCATCGGCGATCAGGTGTTCGTGCAGACACGCGCGGGTCTGTTCGGGGCCATCGATGTGCGAACCGGACGGATTCAATGGGCCGTCCGGCTGGGGAACGGAACAAACGCCAACTCGTATCCCTGTGCGGCCAACTCAAAGTTTGTCTTTGTGGCGCACGTCACGAAACTCTACGCCTTCTATCGCTACACCGGGCAGGTCGAGTTTGTCACGGATACGGGCACGCCGGCAACGGTGGGGCTGGCAGCCGATGAAACAGGCGTGTACTGCGTGCTGGGAATGCGACCTGGTAGCGCCGGCGCGCACCGCATCGCGGTATACAACCTTCCCCGACCTGTGGTTGTCAGCGAACCGGTGAAGACGGGCGCCGAGTCACTGACTCGTGCGGGGCGTGGTGCTGCCACCAGCCCGGTGGATGAGATTCTCAAACGGTATGCTGCCGGCGCTATGCCAATTGAAGCCGAGGATGTCTCTCCGCCGCTGTATCGGCCAAACATCCTCTCGGCGCCCATCGCCGGCGTGACGGGAAGCAAGACGCCTTCACTGGGGCCGCTTCCCAGCGTTGTGCCGCCGTACAACCTGGACAATCGCTCGCCGTCGCCGTCGCTCAATCCACTGCCGTCGGTTCACCGGCCTTACCATCTGCGACAGCCATCGGGCCGCTATATCCAGGCAACACCCTCACTGGGCGTCATTCCGCCGTCGCTTGCAGCGTCGATGATGCTATCGGACCTGCGCCCCAAGGGTATTTCGCCGCCGCTGCGCTGGGAGTACGGCATGACGGCTCGCGTGCTTTACCCGCTCATCCTCACGCCCGTTCGCGCCTGGGCCGTGCTGGAAGGGAACGCCGTGGTTGCGCTGAACAAGAACAGCGAGGCGGGGCATGTTGTCAGTGAAGTGAGGGACCGACTTCCCTCCCCAATCGCTGCGGCACCGAAGGGGTCTGGCACCAACTTCTACGTTCCAATGGGTAACGGCGCGCTCCTGGCGCTCGACGCGCCCAAGAGCAGCCTGGATGGTGGCGTCACGGTCAAGTGGCGTGCCGATGTGGGCGGCATCAACAATCACAGCCCCTACATCACGAAGAAGTATGTTTACGCTTCCAGTGACAATGGCGGCGTGACCTGCGTGGAACGAGCCACGGGCAAACTCGTCTGGCGTTCGGCCAGCAGCGCCGACCGCGTGATTGGAGCGAACGAGGAGTTCCTCTACGTCCGCGATCACCGGGGCCGTCTGTTGGTGTACGATGCCAAGCGCCCTTCTGATCCGGCGCGTCGCATCGCTGCTCCGCTCGGTTCCGTGAATCTCCCTGAGTTCAACGTCAACATCATCAACACCGCTAACGACCGGATCTATCTCGCCGCGAACAACGGGTTGATCGTCTGCCTGCGTGACGCTTCTCCGAAGTACACCAAGCCGGTCGTGATCTGGCCGCCGATGGAGGTGAACCCGAACAAGCGAGTGGGCGTTGAACTTCAGCCCAAGAAGGATCAGAAAAGCCCTGAACCGAAGAAGGAGTAATCGGCGGGGCTGGGCACGGCACGGAAAAACCGTGCTCATGCCCAGCCTGCGCAAGAAGCGGATAGCGACTCGCCCTCTCCTCGCGTATCGTGCCGAGGGAGGGCTGCAATGCCGACTGCCGACGCCGATACCATCTCGCTCGTCGCGGAACTGTGCGAGTACATCCGCACACGCGCCGAGACGCCCACTCTTGCGGAGCTTGGCCGCCAGGCCGGGATCAGCCCCGCGCATCTCCAGCGTGTCTTCAAGCGCGTCGCTGGTGTCAGTCCGCGGCAATTCGCCGATGCCTGTCGCATCGACCGCCTCAAGCGACAACTCCGGGAGGGAAGTGACGTGACCACTGCGATGAACGCCGCCGGCTACGGCTCCAGTAGTCGTCTCTATGGCTCCGCCGCAGGGCGACTCGGTATGACGCCAGGGCAGTATCGCGATGGCGGCAGCCGCAACGGACAGCCCGTCGCGATTCGCTTTACCACCGCGAAGTGCCTGGTAGGGCGGGTCATTCTCGCGGCGACCGAGAAGGGCGTTTGCTGGCTGAGCTTCGGCGATGGCGACAAGGCGATGGAGACAGCGCTGCGGGAAGAGTTCCCCAGAGCGCAGATCGCACGCGACGACGATTCGCTCTCGTCGTGGATGACAGAGCTGCAGAATCACCTCGCCGGAGATCAGCCACACATCGACCTGCCGCTAGATGTGCGTGCAACCGCTTTTCAACGCCGCGTTTGGGATGCGCTGTGTGCAATTCCTTACGGTGAGACACGCAGCTACAAGCAGGTTGCCGAGGCCATTGGTTCACCGAAGGCCGTTCGAGCGGTCGCACGGGCATGCGCCACGAATCCTGTCGCAGTGGTCGTGCCCTGTCACCGGGTCATTGGCACCGACGGCAAACTCCACGGCTATGCCGGCGGCCTCCACCGCAAGAAGAAACTGCTTGAAGGTGAAATGAGACACAGTTAGGCCCGCATCGCGCTGCCCAGAATGAAGCAACGGCCGCGCGACGCGATGCCAGTTCGCTCACGGTCCATGTTCGTAGAGCAGTTCGCACAGCTTGCCCATAACCTTCCCCTCACGCGCCGGATCGGTCCCCTTCGGCAGCGGCACGTTATTCACAATCATGCAGAGGTAGAGAGTGGTGCCTTTTCGGGTGGTCATGGTGCCAGCGAGCGCCTTGCTCTGGAGCAAGTAGCGTTCGTTGACCGTGTCGTACCAGTAGAGTGTGCCCGTCTTGGCGAACACCTTGCCGCGAGCGGGGCTATCTGCCTTCACCACCTTCGCCAGCGTCCCGTCCACGCCCAGCACAGGCAGCGCGGCCTTGTACGCCTCCCACTCGGAGCGCTTGGCCATCCCTCGCAGAAGTTGCACGGCCGCGCGTGGGGTGATGTGGTCGGCTTGCGCGCCGCCGGCGCCCCCGGCGAACGACACCGCGTTCGTGTCCACACCGATGTCCTTGAAAATATCCCGTTCGATCTTCAGTCCCGCATCGGCTGTGAGTTTCCCCTTCGACGCCGCGATGAGGCACGGCATCGCGCTGGCATAGAGGTTGTGGCTCACCTTCATGGTCACGGCCACAGTCTCCTTGAACGGCGGCGACGTGAGCGATGCAACCTTCGGTAACTTCTCGTAGTCGCTCTTCGATGGGATGCCAAGATGCGTGGGATGCAGCACGGCGCACTGCGCAAGTACGCCATTGCGCCGCAGTGCTTCCACGAACAGCGCGCGGGCGAAGAGACTCGGCTCGCTCACGCCATAAACGCGAATCTCCGGCTTGCCGCCGACTGGTACGCTGCCGCGAATCGCCCACTGGTTCGCACTGAGGGTGAAGAACTGGATATTCGCCTCCGACTTCTCCGCGCCGGTGGTCACCACCTTGTCGATCTGGAAGAAGCGTGTCTTCGGCCGCGTCTCGACCCTCGCCCGATCGCCTTCCTTTTCACCCGGCGTGATGATGACATCGACCACGTTGTCGTTGACCACAATGGGTGTGACGACTTCCGGGCCACTACCCGTGCTGCGTGTGTGCGCGAAGTATCGATCGTCGATCAGCACCTCGCCGTCGATCTCGGTGATGCCAGCCGCCTTCACCTGTTTGGCGAGTTCGTTCAGCCCCGCGAGCGGATCGGTATCGGTCAGTTCCGTGCGCGTGCCGTTGCCGGCGTACGTGTGATCGCTGTCCTTGAAGACAGTCTTGCCGCCCTTCGCGCGGCCGCCGAGCGTCAGGTCGCCGCCCGCGAGGAGGATCAGATCGCCGCGGAGTTTCCCCTTGATGATGGTGCCATTGGCGAAGACGGTGGTTTCTTGCCTGGCATCCGGGCCGAGAGCGACGAGCGCCGCGGCGCAGGTGAAGAGTTTCGTGACCGATGCCGGTGCGAGCATCGCATCCGGATTGCGAGCGTAGACCGGATCGCCGGTCTTGGCATCCACAACCAGCACTCCCCAGGTCGCATGCTTGTAGTCCGGCCCGGTGAGTATCTCATCCAGTTTCCTGGAGAGGCTCTCCGGCGGAGCGGCCGGCGCAGCCGGAGCCGCCAGTAGTGCCGACACAATTGCTGACGTGAGCACAGAACAGACGCGAAACACGGCGACCGCCTTTCGTGAATGGCACAGCTTCTTGGTCAATATGGTAGCTACCGAAAGTAGCCGATGCGAGCGGAGGTGATTCCGAAAGATGCCATTCTGCTTACACAGCGGATTGCACCAGCGGCGCGCTTCGCGTGAAGCAGAATCACGCGGCGAGTGCTGCGCTGCTGCCTCCCGCACTTGACGCGCCCTGCCGCGCGGACTAGCGTGAGACGGGTTGCCATACACCTTGAGATGCGGCGGTTCCATACGATGCCCGGTACGTGCGTGGTGGGGTTGCAGTGGGGCGACGAGGCGAAGGGTAAGATCGTCGATCTGCTCGGCGATGGCTTCGACATCGTCGTGCGATACAACGGCGGTGCCAACGCCGGACACACTGTTGTTGTCGATGGTAAGGCGTTCAAGCTGTCGCTCTTGCCCACGGGGGTCATCCGGCCGAATGTCACGTCCGTCATCGGCAACGGTGTCGTCGTCTATCCGCCACGCTTTCTCGAAGAGGTCGATTCGCTCGCGAAGGGCGGCATCGACGTGTCCGGTTCGCTGCTCGTCAGCGATCACGCGCACGTCATCTTCCCGTATCACCTGGAGGAAGAACGACTCCTGGAGAGCGGCGGTGAGGGGAAGATCGGCACCACTGGTCGCGGCATCGGCCCGTGTTACCAGGACAAGGTCGGCCGGCGCTTCGGCATCCGTATGGGCGAGTTACTCCGCCCCGATCACCTCCGGGAAAGGCTGAAGTTCGTCGTGCCGTTCAAGAATCGGTTGATGGATGCGTTCTCCGCCGATCCGGCCGCCACGCTCCGGCGATTCTCCGCGGATGCCGTGGCCGATGAGTATCTCGGCTATGCGGAGCGAATGCGGCCGTTTGTCACTGATACGCCCCGCTTCTTGCATAACGCACTCGCCGCAGGCAAGCGTCTCCTGTTTGAAGCCGCGCAGGGAAGTCTCCTCGATGTCGATCACGGCACTTATCCCTTCGTGACCAGTTCCAGCAGTCTGCCCTCAGGTATCTGGGGCGGCACTGGCGTACCGGCGAAGTTCGTGAGCCGCACGATTGGTGTGGTGAAAGCGTACACGTCGCGCGTGGGGCAGGGGCCATTCCCCACGGAACTGAGCGACGGGCCAGACGGCACAGGCGAACGCATCCGCAAGATCGGTCGCGAGTACGGCACCGTCACAGGTCGCCCGCGGCGCGTGGGCTGGTTCGACGCCGTGGCCGTGCGTTATACCGCAGCGCTTGCAGGTGCCGACGAGATTACGGTGATGCTGCTCGATGTACTCAGTGGTTTGCCGGAATTGAAGCTCTGCACCGCTTACGAACTCGATGGCGAACGCGGAACACATTTTCCCAGCGATGCGTATCAACTGGAACGATGCCAGCCGGTTTACGAATCTGTGCCAGGCTGGAGCGAAGACATTACTAGGGCACGTAAGCTCACCGACCTCCCCGCGGGGGCACGCCGCTATGTCGAACGCATTAGTGAGTTGGTGGGGTTGAAGGTGTCCGTCGTCTCCGTGGGGCCAGGCCGGGAACAGACGATTCTGGTGTGACTCCTGCACGAATAGCCCGTGGTCTGGCTCACGAGTCCGAACTTGCTCTCCTGTTCGCCATGCCAATGACCGCACACGATCCGATCGCGTACGTCCGGTCGGTCGGGTTAGACCCGGCCCGACTGCCGCGGCATGTCGCCATCATCATGGATGGCAACGGCCGCTGGGCACAGGGTCAGGGAAAGGAACGCGCCGAGGGTCACGCTCAGGGCGCGCATTCCGTGGATGTGATTACCGAGGAATGCTGCCGGCTCGGGATTGGGCAACTCACGCTTTACTGCCTCTCGTCGGAGAACTGGAAGCGACCCAAGCCCGAAATTGACTTCCTCATGGCGCTTCTGAAGGAATATCTTCTCGCCGAGCGGCAACGCATCCTCGACCAGAACATCCGCTTCGCCGTGATCGGGCGGCGCGCCGGACTGCCCGACGAGGTACTCGCCGAGATCGACGAGAATGCCCGGCTCACGCAACACAACACCGGCCTGACGCTCTGTCTGGCGATTAACTATGGCAGCCGCGCGGAGATTGTGGACGCCGTACAGTCCCTGGCAGCGCGCGTGCAGAAGGGAGAGTTGCAGCCGGAGGCCATCGACGAGACGGCCATTTCCGATTCGCTCTACACCGCAGGGATGCCCGACCCGGACTTACTCGTTCGCACAGCCGGCGAGATGCGCGTTAGTAACTACCTCCTGTGGCAAATCTCGTACGCCGAACTCTGGGTGACGCCGAAGTTCTGGCCGGAGTTCGACGCGGGCCTTCTGCATGAGGCCCTGCGAGACTATGCGGCGCGCGAACGACGCTTTGGCGGTCTCAATGTGGGCACCCCGCACGACACCCCTCACGGCTAACCCCCATGATTCGGACGCGGGTGCTGGTTGGAGTGCTGCTGGCGCTGGGCGCCGCGTGCGTGCTCATCGGCGACACCCAGCTTGCGCAGCACGGCTTCACGTGGTTCCCGTTCCTCTTCGCGTTCCTTCTGCTGGCGGGCGTACTCGGCACGCGCGAACTGGTCCGCCTCTTTCCGCCCGAGCTCCGCCCATCGGAACCGCTCCTCATCGGCGGCGTGCTGCTGTTGATCGCCGCGAACTGGTATCCGATCGTTCGCCACGAGTTCCGCGAGGACCCCGCGGCGCCGTGGGCACTGCTCGTTTTCGTATTCGTTGCCGTGATGCTTGCTGCGTTCCTCATCGAGATGCGCCGCTACGCGGGTGAAGCCCGTATCGCGGTGCCGCGACTGGGCCTCACGCTCTTCGCGATCACGTATCTTGGCCTGCTCTCGTGCTTCTTCGTGCAGGTCCGGTTCCTTGCGCCTGATGCTTTCGTTTCGGCAGTGATGCTCGCTCTGGTGGTGTTCGTGCCCAAGTGCAACGATGTGGGAGCGTTCTTCACGGGCACATTCCTGGGCCGAAACAAGATGACGCCCACACTCAGTCCGAAGAAGACGTGGGAAGGCTTCGCCGGCGGCATGTTCACAGGTGGCGTGATCGGCATTGTCGGCTGGTGGCTGGCCCCAAGCATCTTCCCGCGTGGCGGCGCGGCGGAGGCATTCGCCTTCGGGCTGGCTGTGGGGCTGGCTGGGGTACTCGGCGACCTGGCCGAATCACTCATCAAACGCGACTGTGCCACGAAGGATGCCTCACAGCGCATCCCTGGCTTTGGCGGCGTGCTGGACGTGGTCGATTCAGTACTGTTTGCGGCCCCGGTTGCGTATCTGTGGTTCAGTGTCTGAACGTAGCGATCGCGGCACAAGCAAGGGAATACGGCTGTTTGTTCGCGCGAGTGCGGTAAACTGTCTCTGTCTCCGCGTTCTCCGCGGGGGAATCATTCCGAGGCTCTTCATGCCTGATTCGCCGGTGACACACACGCTTTCGATCGAAGATCGCGAGGAAGCGGTCATCCTCTTCGGCCCGCGTGATTCGCACCTCCGCAGTTTGCGAGATACCCTCGGTGTGAAGGCGATCTATCGCAGTGGCGAACTCCGGATGGAAGGGACCGCGGAGGCCGTGGCGCAATTCGAACGGGCACTCCAGCAACTCCGGCAGATTGCACGCAAGCAGGGTGAGCTATCCGCGAAGGACGTGACCAGTGTGCTGGAAGTCGTTCGCGTAGGCACAGAGCGTGGCGGCGCGGCGGTGGTATCCACCGAGGGTGGGCGAAGCCTTCGCACCCGTACCGACGGCCAGGGGCGGTACATTCAGGCGCTCCAGAATCACGACGTGGTCTTCTGCGTTGGTCCTGCCGGCACCGGCAAGACATACCTCGCGGTGGCGTGGGCTGTATCGCTCTTGAAAAGCAAGCAGGTGAAGAAGATCGTGCTGGTGCGGCCCGCGGTGGAGGCCGGCGAACGACTCGGCTACCTGCCGGGCGACCTTGTGGCGAAGATCAGCCCGTATCTCCGCCCACTTTACGACGCACTCGCGGACATCATGGATCCCGAGGTGGTCAAGAAGTTGATGGAAAGCGAAGTCATCGAGATCGTCCCACTGGCATTCATGCGCGGCCGAACGCTGAATCAATCGTGCATCATTCTGGATGAAGGGCAGAATGCGACGGTCGCACAGATGAAGATGTTCCTGACTCGCATGGGAGCGAACTCACGAATCGTGATCACCGGCGACATGACCCAGACCGACCTACCGCGAACGGTTAAGAGCGGCCTGGCCGATGCCGTGCATCGCCTGCGCGACGTGGAGGGACTCGCCATCATCCACCTCGACCAGACCGACATCGTGCGAAACCCACTGGTGACACGCATCGTGAAGGCGTATGAGGACGAGAGCACGCGCAAGCGACCGGGCACATGAGCGAACGCCGGCATGCACCGCTGCGATCCGCACAATCCGTATAGCCCGCGCACCTTCAAGAATTGCGCCTGCGATGCACGTTCCCCATCTTCACGACTGGCCCGCAACGGAAGACGAAGCGGTCACGCTCCAGCAGTCGCTCGCGCCGCGAGTGGACACTTCCACGCCGCCGGGCCGTTGCGAGTTCGTCGCCGGTTGCGACATCGCGTATCACCTCACCGAACCGCGGTTGTTCGCGGCGGTCGTCGTGTTGCGTGTCTCGGACCTCGCCGTGATCGAAGAACGCATCGTGACACGCGAAGTGAACTTCCCTTATGTGCCGGGTTTACTGTCCTTCCGTGAATTACCCGCATTGCTCGACGCCTTCATGCAATTGCGCTCTTCACTCGATGCAGCTATGCTCGACGGACAGGGGATCGCTCATCCGCGACGTTTCGGTCTGGCTTGCCACCTGGGGTTGTGGTTGGGGTTGCCGTGCGTGGGCTGCGCGAAAAGCTGGCTGGTGGGCGACTACGACGAACCAGGTCCTGAAGCCGGCGATACAGCGCCCTTGACGTGGAACGGCGAAGACGTGGGTGCGGTCATGCGATCGGCGAGAGGCGCGAAGCCGGTGTTCGTTTCGCCAGGGCATCAGATTGACACAGCCTCTGCGGTGGCGCTGGTGCGTGCGACTCTCAGCGGTTACCGCCACCCGGCACCAACACGCGCGGCTCACATGGCAGCAAACCGACTTCGCGCGGCGATTGATTGAAGTTCAACGCCTTGAGGAGATTCGGGCAAGAAGTGCCGGGTACGGGGGTTAGGGCGTCGGCGTGAACCATTCGCCGCGCATCATCCGAGTAACGCGCGTGCCGGACGGTTCCACGAAGGGAAGTGCGCAGCAGGGTGCCCAATTTCCTGCGACCGAACGCGCGCCGGCGACGATACACTTGCGTAGAATGGACACGGTCGCCTGAACGGGTGAACCGTGTCCGGGGCGGCGGAACCCGCCTTCGCGACAGAAACGATCCCACCTGCGCCAGGTCAGGAAGTAACTGCGTGTCAGGCGGGTTCGGTCGGGATGCGAGCCAGCGTTTCGGCGTTGCACTTGCATACCGACCTGGGAGAGGGTGAACCGCTGCGGCTGCCGTTCCACACCGGAAGCCGGGCCGACCGACTGTCGCTCGCGGGACATACCCGCACGGCAGGGAGATGACATTCCCATGCGTGAGACATCATCGCGAGGCTGGCACCGCTGGCGGATTGTCCCGGTCGCGTCGCCACCGCTGACTCCGTTCGACCGGATGAGCCGACTGAGCGAATCCGCGCCGGTACCCGAAGAAACGCGGACCGACGGCATCCGGCATGAACTGGTCGCCCGCATCCGCCAGCAAATCGCCGACGGCACCTATGACACTGAGGAGAAGTGGCAACTCGCCGAGGAAGCTCTCCTGCGACGCATCGAGGGCCGGTAAGCCCCGAAAGACCTGGCCACGGAACCATCGAGGCACCAGGAAACAGAAGCGGAGGAGCAAGTCATCCTTCTCCACTGTTTGCTCGGTGCCTTAACGCTTCTGTAGCACGCCGCGTTCCATCGAATAAAATGAGGCGTATCACGCCCGGGGAGGGAAAGCCGTGTCACTGCCCGCGGTCGCGGTGTCGCAGACGCCCGAAGACAAGTTCCGCGAATACCTCGCCAGCCGGCCCACGCCGCAGCGATTCACCGAGCAGCAACGCGAACTGCTGGAGTACGTCTTTGCGCGTCACTCGCACTTCGACGCCGATGAACTCATCGAGAAGCTCAAGCAGGCCAAGAAACGCGTCAGTCGCGCTACCGTGTACCGTACACTGGCGAAACTCGTGGATGCCGGCCTGCTCCGTCGTATCGAACTGGGCGACCGCACCGTTTACGATCACGACTACGGCTACCCGGCGCACGATCATCTTGTTTGCGAACGTTGCGGGGCGATGGCCGAGTTTCAAAGTGAGGAACTCGAAACGCTGCTCGACCGCGTCGCCGGTGCCAATCAATTCCGACCTTCGGGCCATACGCTCGTCATCCGCGGAGTCTGCGCGGAATGCAATGCGGCCCGTTCCTCCCGACAGCGTCATGTGATGTAAGTGAGCGTAGTGCGTTCGACCAGAGACTCACTCGTTCTCTTTCAATCTCATCAACGTGGCCTGCACGAGCGACTTCGCGCGGGCGATGGTCGCGGCGAGCGGGGCGAGATCAGGCGGCGCGGCTGTACGCTGCCCCTGTTCCAGCCGGTAGTAGACGGCGTGCTGGTTCAGCGCCGTGAGCGCATCGGTGAGTTGATCGAGCGCCATCGCGAGATTCCCGGCATCATGTCCCATTTGGAAGCGGTAATCATCAAGGCGAGTTGTGTCGTCGTCGGTCATGTTCTGAGCCGGTTTGGCGTCGTGCGTGGCAATCCGTTGGAGGTGTTGCGATGCATCGGCGAGTTCTTCGCGACTTCTCCGGGGATGCGGAGTTCAGATCTCATACATCAGCGGTTCGTGGGCGGGCTTCGCGCCCTTGAGCCTGAGCTTGGGCTTTTCGAGTACGACTGTCGTATCCGGGGGGACGCTCTCGGTCAGCCAGACGTTCGAGCCGACCACTGCTCGTGCGCCGACCACCGTTTGCCCGCCGAGGATCGTTGCGTTCGCGTAGACCACCACGCCATCTTCGAGCGTCGGATGGCGTTTGTATGATCCGTGTAGGAGTGCGCCCTCCTCGTCCTTCGAGAACGACAGCGCGCCGAGTGTCACACCCTGGTAGAGTTTCACGCCGTGGCCGATGTCGCACGTCTCGCCGATGACGACGCCGGTGCCGTGGTCGATGAAGAATCCGGTGCCGATTCGCGCGCCAGGGTGGATGTCGATGCCCGTCTTCGCGTGAGCCAGTTCCGTCAGCATGCGCGGGATGAACGGCACCGCGAGTTGCTGTAACTCATGGGCCACGCGGTATGTCGTGATCGCTGCCAGGCCCGGGTAGCTGAAGATGATCTCGTGATGGCTGCGCGCTGCCGGATCGCCGCGGAATGCCGCGTCCACGTCCTGTTCGAGTGTCTTGCGGACTTCCGGGAGCCGACGGAGTAACTCCAGCGCCTTCGGCTGCGCGATTCTCTCGCAATCGACGTGTGGCGACTCCTCGCAGAGTTCGTGGCGCAGGGCGCGAGCGATTTGCGTGGTCAGATTATCGTGTAACGAGTCGATCAAGCTGCCAACGTAATAGCCGATGTTCCCCATGTGGAGACTTTGCCGCTTGCCATAACCCGGATAGAGGACCTCGAAGAGATCGCGGAGGATGTCGTCCACCGCATCGCGGCTGGGCAGCGGTTCGTGCGCGAGATGATTGAGCCGGCTGCACTCGGTGTACGTCTCGACGAGCTGGTCGGTAATCGCGGGTAACTCGTCCTTCAGCCGAACGTCCGTGGCCATGTCTGCTCCGGCGCGGAATGTGGGCGCTCTCCTTCGATGGTACGAAGCGCAGAGGCGTTGCGTCAACGCATCGGAGGCCCTCAGAGATATGGTCGGGCGGCGTGCGACAAGGGTTCACTCAAACTGCTTGTCGCAAATGTCACGAGAACCGGCACACCGGGGCGATGTCTGCTGGGATCGGCAGCAACTGCACGGCTGATGGTGGATTATCGGATGCGAAACGATGAGAATTTCCGTCGGGCTAATGGAAAGGGAGGAATGAACTTACGACGAGCGTTGCGGACGGAGTGAGACTGTTGGGGAGTTTTGGCACAACGGGTGCTTTCCTCTCCATCGTGCGAACTGACCAAGGGACAGGCTGAACGTGCTGACGGGAGAGGCAGCGTGGCAGTCGTACTCGCGGAACGGTATCGCTCGAAACGGCCGCTCGGTCACCGGCAGAGGGGAGAGTCTGCTGGTGGTCCGGGCGGTTTGTTTTTTGGGATCTCAGAAGTCACTGCGACCCGATGATTTCACGTTTGATATTCAGAGACACTGACGCGGCTCCGGTCGGCGTATCCGCAGTGTCGTCTTCAACTTCATGCTGAATCTCGCGAACCTCGGCGCGCATCCGGAGAAAAACGAGGTAGCCGAAGAAAGCGATGAGCCATTCCGCGACGCGCATCGCCAGGCGAGCCGCGATGCCAAGCTGTTCGGGGTGGCCGGAGAGCTTGTATAGCCACGCGAAGACGCCCTCGGCCACACCCACGCCGCCAGGTGTGATCGGGATGGCCTGCGCGATGAAGCCAATCGGCGCGATGACGATATGCTCGGAAAGGCTGGCCATTTCCGCGGGATTCTCTGGCACGAAGACACGCGACGCGCAGTGGAACGAGAAGACCAGCCCGAAGTGGGCGCCAGCCGAAAGCGCCAGCCCCAGCGCGACGACTTTCAGACGCTGCCGATACATCCACACCGCATACCACATCTCGGACAGCCCACCGCCGACTCTGGGAACCCACTTCAGCCGTGCGGCGAAGCGATCCACGCGGCGTTGCGGTAGTAACCCCAGAAGCAGGAAACCGGCGATCGTTGCCGCGCCGATGACCGCCATGAGCTTCACAATGAACTGCAGGTCGGGGTTGGCACCGATGCGAGGATCACCCAGTGCCCAGGCAGTCGAGCCGAGTACCGCGACGAATAGGATGAGGCCGAAGAGTCCCATCGTGCGATCCGCGATGACCGACGCGACTGCTTTTGCCTTTCGCTCACGATGTTCGTGCGCGATGAAGTACGCCTTGAGCAAGTCGCCGCCGACAGAACCGGGGAAAAACGTATTGTAATAGATTCCGACCAGACAGAGCCGGAACGAGTTCCGGAGTGTGAACGGAAGATCGAGGGCGCGAACCAGGAGATACCAGCGGATGATCTGGAGACACGCGGCCAGTGCGATCAGCCCCGCGGCGCCGATTAGCCACTCAAATGCGATGGGGCGTTCCAAAAGCTGCTTGAGGCCCGGTGCGCCGCTCTTTTCGTTCGGTCCCCAGTACTTGGAGATGACGTAGGCCAGGAGTGCGAAGCCGACGATGTATTTGAGGAACAGCCCGACCCACTTCTTCGCGTGCTTCTTCACCGCCCGTCTCCTGGCCGCCGGATTGCGAATGGGGTATTGTGCGTGCCTCAAGCGATTACGTCTAGCTCAAAGCCTCGCCACAAGGATAGTGCGCGAAAAGCAGGGGAGGCTTCCCCTCTGCACGAGTCGTTCTGCCGGAATTTATTCCCCTGGCACTTCGCCTTGTCCGCGCCCGCGCGGTACCGATAGCATGGGATGTTCGCCTCCGAGAGATATTCCGGGACACCAACCCGACCGGTGATTATGCCGCCGAAGATCGCGAAGACAGTGCCAACGGCCAGCGTGCCGCTGACCTTCGATCCAGCCAATCCGGTGATTGTGCAGTCTGACCGCTCGCTGCTGGTGGAGGTGGATAATCCGAAATACGCGGAGGCTCGCGATGCGCTGGCTCCCTTCGCGGAGTTGGAGAAAAGCCCGGAGCACATCCACACTTACCGCGTCTCGAATCTGTCGCTGTGGAATGCCGCGGCCGCCGGCTTCACCGCCGAGGAGGTGCTCGCGGTTCTCCAGAAGTACACCAAGTTCCCCATTCCGCAGAACGTCCCGGCCGACATCGCCGAGACCGTGTCTCGCTATGGCCGTGTCCGGCTCGAACGCATCGACAAGGAGACACTCAGACTCGTCTGCCTCGATAAGCCGCTCCTGGCGGAACTGGCTCGCAACAAGAAGGTGCGGGAATATCTCGGCGAGCGTCTCGACGACACCAGCTTTGCCATTTCCCCGGCCTTCCGCGGCGTGCTGAAGCAGGCGCTCATCACAGTCGGTTACCCGGCCGAAGACGTGGCTGGCTACACGGAAGGGGCGACGCTGCCAATCGCGCTGCGCGACACGATGGCACTCAATGGCATGCCGTTTCAGGTGCGCGATTACCAGCGCGAAGCGGCTGACGTGTTCTATGCGGGCGGCGACGCTCGCGGCGGCAGCGGCGTCATCGTGCTTCCCTGCGGTGCGGGCAAGACTGTCGTCGGGATCACGGCGATGTCGCTCTTGCAGAAGAACACGCTCGTTCTCACCACGAGTATCACGGCCGTGAAGCAGTGGCGGCGTGAAATCCTTGACAAGACGACATTGACCGAGAGCGAGGTGAAGGAGTACACCGGGGAGACGAAGGACATCGGCCCGGTGACGGTCGCAACGTATCAGATTCTGACGTACCGACCCGACAAGACGGAGGACTTTCCCCACTTCGGGCTGTTCGAGGAACGCGACTGGGGGTTAATCGTCTACGACGAGGTACACCTACTACCGGCGCCCGTCTTCCGCGTGACGGCGACGATTCAGGCTCGCCGCCGGCTCGGCCTCACTGCGACGCTCATCCGCGAGGACGGCCGCGAGGGCGATGTGTTTTCACTCATCGGCCCGAAGAAGTACGACGTGCCCTGGCGCGAACTGGAAACCAAGGGCTGGATTGCCAGTGCGAGTTGCTCGGAGATTCGCGTGGCACTGCCCGACGACAAGACGCGAATGGAATACGCCGTGGCCGATCATCGCGCCAAGTATCGGATCGCGAGTGAGAACGAGGCAAAAGATGAGGTCGTAGCAGAGTTGCTCGATCGCTACCGCGACCAGCGCGTGATTGTGATTGGGCAGTATCTCGCGCAGCTTTATCGGCTGCGCGATCGATTCGAGCTACCATTGATTACCGGCAGCACGAACACACCCGAGCGGGAGGAACTTTACGACAAGTTCCGCACGGGCGAGGTACGGCATCTGATTCTCTCGAAGGTGGGGAACTTCGCCATCGACCTCCCAGACGCCAACGTGCTGATCCAGGTGAGCGGAACCTTCGGTAGCCGTCAGGAGGAAGCGCAGCGACTGGGGCGTATCCTGCGGCCAAAGAGTAGTGGCGATGGCGACGCGCACTTCTTCACCCTGGTCACGCGCGACACCCGCGAACTCGACTTCGCGCATCACCGCCAGATGTTCCTCA
Source organism: uncultured Frigoriglobus sp. (assembly GCA_964422915.1). Classification (GTDB taxonomy): domain Bacteria; phylum Planctomycetota; class Planctomycetia; order Gemmatales; family Gemmataceae; genus Gemmata. The sequence continues at coordinate 105,506 of CAYRDG010000002.1, forward strand.
CCGAGCAGGGCTACAGCTACGAGATTCTGGACGAACAAGACCTTCTGCCAGCAAGACGCGAAGTGGGTTAACACGCCGACCACCGCTTCACGCTCAATCGAACCGACTGACCCATGAACAATCCCACAGCACGCCTCGCGGCCAAACTTCACCGGCGTGTGTGTCTCGTTCTCACGGAAGATGCGGTCCTCGCGGAAGAGTTACTCGCGAGGAAGAAACTTGCAACGGAGGTCGCGGGGCGGCTCTCCGACCAGGTACTGTTGATCCGCCCGGGCCGAATCGACGCGGTGCTGGACGAACTCCGCAAAATGGGCCACACACCGCAAGTCGTGGGAAAATAAGACCTGCACCGCATGGTGGTTCGCTCGCTCCGCGAGCGGCGCGAAAGGATTACACGCTAGGAACCATGCCCGACCCTGAATCAGACTGGTCGCTTCGTTGCCGCGAGACGCTTGCCCACTACGGTGAGCCACTCCTGCGGGAAGTCGCCGACAGGCTCGTCCGCCCGCGGACACGCCTCCCGACCGACGAACTGCTCGACAAGGCGGCGGCCACCTTCACCAATGCTCCCGTCCTCGATCGCCGTATCAAGGAGCAACCGGCCGCGGCGCGGAAACTGCTCGCCCTCATCGGCATCAGCCGGCAGGCACGCTGGAAGGTCGGCCATCTGCTCACGTTACTCGCGGCACTCGGCGACAGCGACGGCTTCGTCCCGGTGCAGTCACTCCTCGATGCCGGGTTGCTCTTTCCCGAACTCGATCCCGACTCGCCGCAGCTAACAGACTTCACCACATGGTACGGCGAAGTTGGGATGAGCGCGGCGATCGTATACGCGCATCCGGGTGTCGCGGCGCGTGCGCGGAAGGAAGAGCTGGAGCTGCCCGATCTGAGCGAAGGGCATCCGGAATCTGCGCCGCGCCAGGCCGACGCGCTGGAATGGCCGCTACGACTCGCGGCAACATGGCAACAGGTTCACGCAGACCCGGTGCGGCTCACGCAGGGGCGCACGCTTTTCAAACGCGATCTGACGCGACTCCAGACCGATCCCGTGCTCGCCGCGGCCCCGGTCGATCAACTCGCCCCGATTGCGGATGCCGGCGTGCTGGCGCTACTCTGGGCGAAGGCCGCAGGGTGGCTCGCGGAGCGTGATGGTTCGCTCGAAACCGACGATTTATCTGCTGTGTGGGATGGCCCACTGCTGGAGTTGCTCGCGGAACTCTTCGCAGCGATGACGTGGGTGGAGGCGTGGGATCCGCTTGCGGGCTACGCACACAGTGACAACCCGCTGTCTCTTTCGCCAACGCCATCCGCGGGCTTGCTCTCACTGCTACTCGCGCGCGACTGGGTTTCCGCGGAGGCCGTGGCCGAGTGGCTCTGGTCGCATCACCCCTCGTGGGCCGCAGTGCTGCCGGAAGCGACAGCGGACAAGGGTGCGGCATGGGTCCGCGGTTACCTGCTCGGCGTTGCGTATCCGCTCGGCATGGTGGAGGTTGCGGATGGGCTACTGCGACTTTCAACGTTCGGCCGGCACTTGCTTCGGGGTGAACCGGAACCGCCCGTGCCGCCGAGCTTCCCCCAGACGCTCATGGTGCAACCGAATGCCGAGATCCTGGCGTACCGGCAAGGGCTAACGCCGGCGCTTATTGCATCACTGACGCACTTCGCGCGATGGAAGGGAATCGGCCCGGCTTGCACCCTCGAACTGACTCCGGAACAGACGTACCGCGGCCTCGAAAGCGGGCTGACGTTGCCGATGATCGTGCAGACGCTCAATCGTCACGGAACGCGGCCCGTTCCCGCTGGGGTTGTCGATCTGCTCCAGCGCTGGGCCAGTAAACGTGAGCGGATCACGGTCTTTTCGTCGGCGGTTCTGGTCGAGTTTCAGACACCCGTGGAACTCGATGCGGCCGTCAATCGCGGCGTCGTCACGCTGCGGCTCACCGACCGCATCGGCATGACCGCCGACGGCGCCGAGCCGGCGCTATCGCAACTGCGGCTGATCGGCAACCGCGACTATGAGGCTCGCCCCCAGCGCTGCCTCACCTTCGCCGATGACGGTGTGACACTCACGGTCGATACCCCGCAGGCCGACTTGCTGCTGGAAGCGGAGATCGGTTACTTCGCGGAGGCGCTGCCCATCGAGTCGAATGGCGTACGGAGGTTTCGCCTCACGGCGGCCTCGCTGCGCCGCGCGGGCGAGAGCGGGCGTTTGCTCGCGGATATTGACGCCTGGTTCGCCGAGCGTTCCGGCTCGCCACTCTCCCCCGCGGGGCGACTCCTGCTGATTGGGCCGCAGTTGCCGCCGCCAGTGGCCGCGCGGCTTCTGGTGGTGAAACTGCCGACGATGGAGATTGCCGACGGTGTGGAGCAGTGGCCCGCGACACGAGTATTCGTGGCCGAGCGCCTCGGCCCGCTGGCGGTGGTGGTGGACGAGGAGAACTTCGCCGCCTTCCAGTCCGCGCTGGCGGAAGTGGGTGTGCGCATCGACGGCGGCGCGTGAGGCTCGCGGTGTTGAGCTTGACGCTCGCTTGATCCGCGGATAATTGCGGCCCGCTCCCGAGCACCCTTTCCGACGGGCGGGTCAGGACATGCGCGTCACGACGCTCGTAACGCTGACGGTTACGCTCTGGTTATTCGGCTGCCGGACGACGGACTCGCCGCCGGCGCCCGACGCCGCGGGATTCGTTCGCGTGCCGGGGAAGCCGCGCGTCGCGTACCTGCGCGTGCCGAAGGCGATCCACCAGGCCGGCATGTCCGGCACCAGTTTGGGGGCGTCCTACGACGCGGACGGCGAGGGGATGACGGTCCGCGCCGCCACGCCCGACCGCCGCAAGTTTACCATCATCTTCCGACCGGACGGCCCGGACGCATCCCGCGTCGGGATCGCGTGGGAGGGCGAACCCGACGACGCACTCGGGCGCAAGATCGTGGCGGGACTCAGTCGGGACTAGGCGCGCGCTGGGCGGAGTAGGGTGGGACAAGGCGTTGCGCCGTCCCACCATAGTAGTCATCACGCTCCGCGTGATGACCGCGACCGCAGCCGGCGGCAGAGTTGACGCAATAGCCGCACTCAGCGCGGTCATCACGCGGAGCGTGATGACTACTATCTTGCTTGGTGGAACGGCGCAGAGCCTTGTCCTACCCTACGAAACTACTTGCAATTCTTCCGCACGAACTCGCGGAACGACTTGTTCAGCGGGTCGGTGTCATTCACAAACTGAATGATGATCGTGTAATGGTTGCGATCCTTGCAGCGCACCAGACTCACCGTGTTGTGCGACTTCCGCAATGCGTTCGTCATGTCTTCGGCCATAGTATCGAGTGATGCGAAGTCGTTGTCGGCGTAAGCAATCAAGAATGGCGGGTGCTTGCCGGCTGCGTATGTGAGTGGCGAGGCCGCCTTGCACACCTTCGCGTCCTTGCCGAAGGGAGTCTCAAAGATTCGCTCGGTGGGCGAGACGCGATAGACGCCGCTGAGCGAGCAAACGCCGCGAATTTCCGAGAGGGTGTGATGCTCGGCCTTCAGGTATTGCGGGTCGGTGGCCAGCAGCGAGACGAGGTGGCCGCCGGCGGAGTGGCCGCAGAGGAAGAGGCGGTCCTTCCGGCCGCCGTACTTGCCTATATTGTCGTACGTCCAGGCGAACGCCTTTGCCACATCCTCGATGTGGGCCGGGTGTTTCACCGCGGGTGAGAGTCGATAGTTGCAGATGACGCAGCCCAGACCATCGGCGGCCAGTGACTGACCGAGTGCGGCGTAGAGGTTCTTGTTCCCGCTCTTCCAGCTTCCACCGTGAACGAATAGCACGACCGGAAAGTCTTTCTTCCCCCTGGGCGTATACACGTCGAGTGTGTGCCGTTCCTTGTCTGCGCCTGCATCGGTGCGGTAGGCAATGTCGGCGTGGCGTTCGCACACACCCACTGGCGATGGAGCGGAGAGTCCGAATGCGGCCAGCACAACGAACAGATTCATGGGTGAGCCTCATCGAGTCCAGGCGAGAGAATGCATGCTCCGCTGCACGCCAGAAAGTCATGCCTCCCAATCGTATGGCACAGAATACCACTCTGGCCGGCAATTCTGACATGAGTCTCGCGGCGCGGTGTCGTTATGACGCCGCGAGATTGCCTAACTTCCCAGAAGTTCCGCGTACGCATCCTCGTTAAAGCCGACAATGAGCGTGCGGCCGATACGGATCGTCGGTGCGCGGAGGTTTCCCGTGGGGCCGAGCAATCGGGAGAGGAGTTGTGCGTCATCGGGACGGTTGTGCTTCAGGTCGAAGGTTTCCACCTTCTTCCCCTTCATCGCGACGAGGGTTTCGATGCTGGCGAGCAGAGCGAGTGCTTCGGCTTCCCCGTATCGGACCTTGCTCGCGTTCACGGTTTCGGAGATGGCGACTGGGTGTTGCTCAAGGAACCCCTGAGCCTTCTGGCAGGTCATTCACCCGCGTCGTTCGTAAAGCCAGTCAATTCGCTTTGGCATGAGAGTCTCCTGGAGAAAGTCGAAACGCCCGCGAATGCTATTCGCGGGCGTCCCTGGTAACGGTGTGGCGCGCGATTCTCATTCACCTTATCGCGTCTTCACTAGGAAAGTGATGCCACCCTTGGGAATGCCGACACCCAGGTGGGCGATCTGATCGAAGCCGTATGCCTTCAGCACGCGGGCGATCACCTCACCTTCCTGCGCACTGCCCACCGCGAGAATTGGCTTGCCGGCATCCGTCACCGACCACTTGCCGTTGATCTGCGTGACCTTTAACCCGTTGGGATTGAAACCCTTCCCCAGCGCGCTGAACGGAGCGCGTGTCGGTGGCTTCCCGTTGTGGAGGAAGAAGGTGAGATTCGACTGCCCGCCGATCTTGCAGAATTCGGTGTAGTTGGCGTCGCGGATGTTGCGTGCGGCTTCGCGTGCGGCCCACTCTGTCGCGCCGAAATTGCCCAGCACTTCGGCCCCGGAAGCGACAACCCACTGGAACCCGACCTTCCGCGCCTCTACCTTCCGCGGATTGATCTTCACCATCTCGCCCGTGAAGCCGACGCCAGGAATCGGGATGCCCGTGTGAGTCATCGCGTCCACCTGCGCGTTGAAGAGCACCTGTCCGGCGAATGGTTTGGGCTTCTCGCGATCTGTTGACGCAAAGAAGTAGCTCATGGTGGGCTGTGTTGGCGAGCCGACGATGCCAACACGGTTAAAGCCATACTTGTGGATGACTGCAACGGCCTGCTCGGCGCCGGACTTGTCGGTGCCGAAGTTGAAGAAGAGTGTGCTATCGTCGCGGACGCACCACGCGCCGCGGATCGGTTCGACACGCGCGCTGAGCATATCGATGGGTAGCACGATCTTCGCTCCGGCCCCAGTAACAATCGGGCCGGTATAGCTGGCCGAGCCCACGCCCGATTCGGGCTTCTGTTGGTCCTTGCTATCGGGTGTAGCGGCGGCCATCGCAGGTCGGCCGTTGGTCAATCCGTATTCCACCACCGGCTTCCCCTTGCCGATGGTGACCCACTCTGTCGGGCGCAGATCGCGGAGCACACGGGCCACGTCGCGAGCGTTGGTCTCATTGTCGCCCAAGTCGCGGAGCACCTTCTGCCCGACGCAGAGATGCCAGGTGCCTGGCGCACGCTTCACCTGCACGTCCATGACGTTCAGCCGCAGCTTATTTTCCGGGTGCGGCAACGGAATCTCTGTGCCCGGCGAACTTGTGGCGTTCACGCGTGAAGGTTCTGTGCTTTGCTTCCGCAGAGCCGGCGGTAGCAACTGCGGCCTCGACAGATCAGGGGCATACGTTCCCGAACTTTGACCAGGCGGCGCAGACCGTGGGAACTGCGACGGCGGCATACGCGGTGCGAACGGATCTCGCGGCGCGGGTGAACCGGGTGTGTATGCCCCGGGTGGTGGCAAGCTGGGCAGCGATGGAAGCTGGGGCGGCTGGGCATTGAGGCTGGAAGCGCCGAGGATGACACCCAGGCCTGCGGCAGCGAACTGCCTTCCGAGTTGCTTGCGCACTGGTCGATCCCCCGAACGAGATGGATTCCGGGCGTTCGGGTTATATCGGCTTTTCGGTGTGGGAAAATTGAGCGGGTTGAGATGCGCTCAGAACTCCAGCGGCTCGTGCCAGGCCAGCGGTACGACGAACACCTTGCCGTCGCCGATGCGACCCGTGCGAGCGACCTTCGGTACCACCTCGCCCAGCGTTACAGCTTGCTCGTCGGTAACCCAGACAGTGATCTCGACCTTGGGCAGATACGCCGCGCTGTATTCCGAGCCGCGGTAGCGGTCGAGGTATCCTTTCTGTCGGCCATACCCTTTCGCCTCGCGCACCGCGCAGGCCGTCACACCGAGTTCGGCGACGGCTCGTAGCACGGCTTCGGCGCGGAACGGCTTCACGACAATGGTGAGTTGCTTCATGCAGCCCTCAACTGTGAGAACCGTGACCGGTACTACCAAAGCCACCGCGACTGATGGAAGAACGCGTGGTTGTGTGCGACGGCGACGACGTGCTGCCGGAACGGAACGAACGCGCGCCGGAACTGCCCCACCACGAACTACCCGTGCGGTAATAGGTGCGTGAGCCAGGCGGAGGCGGCAGTGGCATCCACTCACCCGTGTATACCCACGGTCGGTGATAGCGGTCGTATGGGACGTGCGGATCCGGGATCGTGCGTCCCTTGTCGTCGAGCAGTTTGTGGCCGGCGGCGTCGGTCTTCCACTTCTCCTCGATGCGATTGCCGGCCGAGTCGTACCATGTGTGCTCGGCCTGCCGCGTGCGGCTGCAACCGAGCGTGTTCATGCAACAACTCGTCAGCATCAGCCCCGCGAGGAGCGTTACTGTAACGGTGGAGGATTTACGCATGGCATCAGCTCATCGCGCGGAAGACGATGACCGTGACGCCGAGAATCAACGACGCGACGACCACCGCCACGGCGATGTTTCCCTTGCCGAGTTCTTCCTCCACCTTGAGCTTTGGCGTCAGCCACTCGAAGGCCTTGAAACCGAGAACGACCAGCAGAATGCCGAGAACGCCAAAGGCGGTGGCACCCATCAGCGAGAATCCCAGTGATTCCAGCGTGTGTTCCGCGAAGAGGAGCATGGGCAATCCGGGGCTTGGGTTAAGGGTGGCGGCATGGATGGATCAAACTCTAACCGTAAGCGGGTCGCAGCGCAACCCTAAACCCACCCCCCTGTGACAGGAAGTACCTGCCCGGTGATGTAGTTGCTTTCCTCGCTGGCCAGAAATAGCACCGCGTTGGCGATGTCGGCCGGCGTGCCGAATCGTCCGGCCGGGATCGCCTTGAGGTATTCCGCCAGCACGTCTTCCTTGATCTCGCCCATCATCGCAGTCTGGATCATGCCTGGCGCGATGGCGTTGGCGGTGATCTGTCGCCGGGCCAACTCCTTCGCGAGCACGCGTGTCATCCCGATGACACCCGCTTTCGCCGCGGCGTAATTCGCCTGACCGTGGAAACCAATCAGTCCGGCCACCGATGCGATACTGATAATTCGCCCGCCGTCGCGCAGAATTTCGGTGCCGTATTTGCAGCAGTGGAAGACGCCGTCGAGGTTCGTCTGAATCACGGCGTGCCATTCCTCCAACGTCATTTTTCGTAGAGTGCGGTCGCGGATGATGCCGGCGTTGTTCACGATCACATCCAGCCCGCCGCAGGCGGCTTTCACTTGCTGCATCAGTGACTGAACCTGTGCCGCGTCGCGCACGTCGGTGGGGAAGACGTGGACCGTCGGCTTGCTCTCCAGGGCGCGCAGTTCGGCGGCAAGCGTGTCGGCGTCCTTCCGGTTGGCGCCGTCAGGATCGTCCCAGAAATGGAGGACACAAGTCGCGCCGGATCGAGCAAACGCGGAGAGTACTCCCGCGCCAATGCCGCGCGAACTACCTGTGACCAGAACCACCTTGTCTGGGAAGCTGTAGGTAATCATGGGAATCGCGTAATGTGGATAGCGGACTCATAAGACAGCGGCACCGGGCCGCTGTCGCGTCACGATTGATTTTATTCCGCCATGATCCATCTCGCACACTTCAGCGACATTCACCTGACTGCGCCACGGCGAGGCTGGCGCGTGCGAGACGCCTTCAACAAGCGCACCTCCGGCTGGGTGAACCTCACGGTACTCGGCCGTGCGAAGTCGTTCCGGCTCGCGAACGACGTGACCGCGGCGCTGCGAAGCGAGTTCGCGACACGCGGCTTCGATCAGCTTGTCTTCTCGGGCGACGCAACCGCGCTGGGCTTCCCCAATGAGATGCAGGAGGCAGCACGACGGCTGGGCGTGGGCGAGCCAGGGCTGCCGCCAGGAATCGCCGTGCCAGGCAATCACGATGTGTACGTTGGTCACACGGCGCGGCGGCGATGCTTTGAAGAAGCGTTTACTTCGTGGATGATCGGTGAGCGCGTCGGCCCGGACGACTACCCCTTCGCCCGTCGTGTGGGGCATGCCTGGCTCATCGCGCTGAACTCCGCGGCTCCGAACTTCCTGCTCTGGGATGCGAGCGGCCGTGTGGGGGGCGCGCAGCTCGTCCGTTTCCGCGAGCTGTGCGCCCGGCTCGGCGATGGCCCGCGGATCGTTGTCAGCCATTACCCGATTCTAATGGAGAATCACCTGCCGGAACCGCGCTGGCACCAGCTTCGCGACTGGACCGCGGTGCGCGATGTGATGGCCGAATGCGGCGTGAAACTCTGGCTCCACGGCCACCGGCACAGGTGGTACGTCCTCCATCGCGGGGCGAACCTGCCGTTCGCCACGATCTGCACTGGCAGTTCCACACAGACACGGCGATGGGGCTACCACGACTACACGCTCGATGGGTTGCACCTCATCGGCATGCGGCGTGTCTACGACGAAGCAACAGCGACGTTCCGTGACACGGAGCGGTTTGAACTGGAGTTGTAACGCGGGACTCCGTTCTTCACTTCTTTGGGCCGGCGAAGGGCCACGGACCAAAGGGACCATCCATCTTGCCGCCAGGGCCAAAATCGCGCCCGAAGCCCGGACCAGGCCCGCGGCCGCGTTGCTCCTCCGCCAGCGTGCGTGCGTGTTTCTCGGCGTTCGTGTCGCCCATCTGCCTGCACACGTCGGCCAGTGCCCAGTACGTCATCCCAACCCACTCGCGACCGGGGCGCGGGCCGCCAGGTCCACCAGTGGCGGTGCGGAACTCTTCAGCCGCGACTTCGAGCACCTTGCGTGTCTCGGGCCACTTCTTCTGTTCAGCAAGCGCAGCGGCCTGTCGGAAACGTGCGAAGGCCAGATCGAACGGCCCTTGCGGCCGGCGTGTCCCTACGAGCGCGAGCGAATTGGCGGCCTCGCGGAACGCAGCTTCCGCGCCGGGCCAGTCCTTCGCCTGTTCCCGCGCGAAGCCCCGACGCATGCTCACCACCCCGGCCAACCACGGGTCGCTGCTGGCCAATTCCGCGGCGCGGCGCAACGGTGCGTCCGGGTCGCTGGGGAACTCCTCGGATGGCGCCACGATGTACGCCATCACAAGCTCGGTGCGAATTTCAGCGTTATCGGGGAACTGAACCAGCAGTGGTTCGAGCACCCCGACCGCGCGGCGGAACGCGGCCCGTGCTTCCGTCGGTCGGCCCATCCAGACGTGAGCCTCACACACGCGCCGCGACGCCTTGGCAGCCTCCAGTTGAAGCTCTGGTGTCAGGCGGTTCTGTTTGGCGAACTTATCGTAGAATGTTAGCACGGCTTCCAGAATCGCAGCCATGTCGGAAGCCGGACCACCGGGCACAGGGCCGCCATCCTTCTTCTTTGGGCCACCTGGCCCGCGACGAGATCCGCTCATCATCGGCGGCAGCGGAAGCCCAAAACCCTGGCGGTTGGTCGCGCTGGCGGCCTCGAATACCTGCGAGAACGTATCGAGTGAGTCTTTCAGGTTCGCTTCGAGTTTCTCGGCCATCTGCCTCGCGTCAGACGTGGCCTGGACCGCATCCTTCCTCGCATCCTCCGCCTTCGATTTTTCGGCTTCTGCATCCCTGCGACGTTCCTCGGCCCGCGCATAGCCGACCCAGCCTGCCACCGCCGCCATCGACAGCGCGACCAGAGTGCTCAGCGCCAGCGACGCGACTGCCGGATTGCGCCGACACCAGCGCCAGGCGCGCGAAACCGGTGAAGTTCGTCGCGCCTTGATCGGTCGGTCTTCGAGGAAGGCCTCGAGATCTTCGGCGAGATCGTGCGCGGTGGCATAGCGCTCCTCGGGCTGACGGGCCATCGCCTTGAGGATGATGGTTTCCAGATCGCGGGGGATGCCAGGGCGAAGTTGACGCGGATGCGTCGGCTCGGTGTCTGCGACTTGCTTGATGAGTCGCGCCGGGTTGTCGGCGTCGTATGGCGGTTTGAGAGTGAGTAGCTCGTAGAGTGTCGCGCCCAGACCGTACACGTCGCTGCGTGCGTCGGCGCGGCCGGCGAGGCATTCGGGCGGCAGATACTGGAGCGTGCCGAGGATGTCGCCGGTTGCTGTCAGCCCGTTGGAATCGCTCAGCTTTGCCAGCCCGAAATCAGCGACCCAGAGCGTCTGGCCATCGTAGATGAGATTCGCCGGCTTCACGTCTCGATGCAGTACGCCCTGCTTGTGCGCGTAATGCAGCGCGTGTGCGGCTTGCGCTCCCAGTTCGGCGACGAAGCGCCAGTCGCCGTGTCCTGGTGTGTGGACCTCGACTTCTGTTGAAGTCACGCCGCTGCTTCCGGTGGGTGTCTGGCCGGGATGAGCCGTCCGTGTGTCGCAGAGGACCAGTTCTTCACCCTTGACTTCGTTGTGCCACCGCGAGACGAGCGCATGCAGCCCACAGCCCGGAATGAGTTGCATGACGTAGTATGGCAGGTCATCCTGTTCACCGACACCGAAGACAGGCACGATGTTGGTGTGGTGGAGCTTCGCCGCGGCCTGCGCCTCGCGTACGAATCGCTCGCGCCGTTTCCTGTCGAGCTGCGCATGCCGCGCCAGCACCTTCAACGCAACGGGTCGGCCAAGTGATTCCTGCACGGCCTCGAAGACGACCCCCATGCCGCCGCGGCCCAGTTCGCGGACGATGCGGAAGTCGCCGAAGCGATCCGGCAGCGACGGCTCTGCGGAGGGATGTCGGAATCGTTTCAGCATCTCCATCTGGGCGACCGCAGGGAGCAACTCGCGCAACTCGGCCGCGTGTTCGGGGTGCGCAGCGGCAAAGTCGCTGACGGAGGGATGCTCGCCGCGACGGAGTTGGTCGGCGAATTCCTCGGCCAGAATCTCCACCGGGTCGCGATCTTCAGTGATCATGGGAACCTGCTTCACCCGGCTATGGGTCATTCGACAACACTGCCGAACCCTGGGAGCGATTCGAGTATTTGCTTGAGCCGCGCCAGCGCCCTCACATAGCGTTTACTGGCGGCCGCCTGCTGGATGCCAAGAATCTCAGCGGCCTCCGCGTTACTCACTTCCTCGAAGTGCCGCAGTGCGAGAACTTCGCGGTCGAGTGGGTCCATCTGCTTCAGCGCTGCCTCCAGCCGGCCGAACGACTCGGTGCGGGCCGCGGCATGGCTGGGGCTTGTGCCGCTGCCGAGCAAGCTTGCCGCAAGGCATGCGGAATCGGCTCCTGGCGCGCCGCGATAGATGGGCACTTCCTGGCCGGCATCGCGTTTCTGGGCGAGATGCTCGCGGTGAACATCGGCGAGACGTTGACCCACGACCAGCCGCAGCCAGCCGAAGAACGACTGGTCGGGCTTCTCGAAGTAGAAGTCGACCCGTTTGACGGCGTCGATGTAGGCTTCCTGGAGCACATCGGATGGCGAGACGCGGCCGGCCAGTCGGCGATCCAGTCGCAGTTGTACCATGCGGCGGAGTCGGTCGCGGTGGTGTGCGTAGAGCGTCGCCAGTGCTTGCTGGTCGCCTGTGCGGACCTTCGCGAGCAACTCGGCAATCCCCGTTTCACTCTCAGCCGGCATCGCCTCTTCCTCGTGTTTCCCATCAGCATAAACGAAAATCGCTCGTGCGTGCGACTCCGCGCCCGGAATGAAATTCCCCTGAGAGCGGTCGCACAGTACGGTGAGTGGGGTTTATCAACCTGAAGGTGGCGGGCGAAGCAACACTTCGCACCATCGGCCCCATCCATCATCGGAGGTGAGTATGTTGACGCGCAGACTGATTGCCCCGCTCGCCCTCGCGACCGGCGTGGCTCTCATGGCGGGAATTGCTCTCGCTCAGCCAGCGGCGTTTCAGAAAGGGAAGAAGGGCGACAAGAAGGATTTCAAGAAGGGTGGCGACAAGAAAGACTTCAAGAAATGGCCCTTCGGTGAGAAGAAGGAACCGCCGAAAGCCGACGCGACCGTGGAGGCGTGGCTGAAAGTGCTGCTGGACAAGAGCACCGACGCACATGACGTGGTACGCGACAGTGCCCGCGCCGCCATCATTTCGGTAGGGCCGCGAGCAATCCCCACGCTGGAGAAAGTCGCACAAGGGAACGATCCGGCGAAGGCCGAGGCCGCGCGACGACTCGTGCAGGCCATTCGCTCTCACCACAACCGCGCGATGCCGCGCCCCGGTCGCGATGCCGGTCCGCGAGGGATGCCCATGGGGCCTGGTGGCTTCGGCGGCCAACGAAACTTCGGCCGTCCTGGGATGGGTGGGGACTTCGGGCCTAACAATCACTTCGGCCGTCCTGGGATGGGTGGGAACTTCGGGCCTGGCGCCTGGGGTCGCGGGTTCGGCCCGATGGGGAAGGGCCAGTTTGGCTTCCCTGGGATGGGGCCAACCCAACGTGGGCCAAAGGATGCGGGCAAGGGGAAGGAGCGAAAGGGTGACGAACGCAAGGGGAAGGAACGCCGGGGTGACGAACGCAAGGGGAAGGAACGCCGGGGTGGCGAACGAGATGGCGACTCGCAAGAGATCCTGAGCATCGCACCGATGCCGCATCTTGCGAGCCAGTGAATCAGTGCGTGCGTTGCGAGCGGCCAGTCAGCCCTGGCCGCTCGCGTCACCCCGTCACTTCAATTCCTCGAACGGCGAGTTCAGTATGGGATACTTCTTCCAGGCCTTGTAGTCGAAGTGCCACCACTCTTCTTCGTACACCGTGAAGCCTTCTGCCTCCATCGCGCGGCGCAGCAGATCGCGATGCCAGCGCTGGCGCGACGTACCGCCAGGGTAGGCCGGGAACGCGCGATCGGAGAACTCGTCGTATCCGCTGACCATTGTGACCGGCCGACCGGTCTTCAGGTCGTAGAGCGTCAGGTCCACGGCGCAGCCACGGTTGTGACGTGAGCCTTTCGATGGGTCGGCCACGAAGTTGTGGAACTTGACTGGCGTTGCATCCCAGAACATCTTCGTGACGTGCCACGGGCGGTAGGCGTCGAAGATCAGCAGGCCGTAGCCGTGTTCCTTGAGTTTCGCATGAACGCGCGCAAGTGCGTCTGCCGCGGGCTTCTGCATGAATGCTTTCGCACTGGTGTAGAAGGGTGTGCTGAGGAAATTGTTGCGCGTGGCGTAACGGATGTCGAACTTCACGCCAGGGATGGTTGCGAGATCGACCAGTTCCGGTGCGCGGAACGTTCCCTTCTCCGTGGGCGGCTTCGCGATCCGTGCCGCCTTGCGAATCTCATCCAGCGACTTCATCGGCTTCACCTTGAACGTCTCGCCGTTCTCACCATCGAGTTTCCGTCGCGGCATGACCACATTGGCAGCAGTCACCTGCGTGGCGCGGCCGGTGGCGTCGCGAGTGAAGACGAGCCTCTCGCCGTGGTACATTCCACGTTCCGCCGGGAACGCGAAGACATTTTCGGATTCCTCGGTGAGCGGATCGATTTCGGTGTGCTCGATAATCGCGTAAAGCTGACCGTCCTTCTCGAAGATGTAGAGTGGCAGGTGATCGTAGCCATACTCGCCGATCAGTCCCTTGTACTTCGCGGGCGCATCCGGCGGCACGGTCTTGCGGGGTTGCTCCTTCTTGTACGTGATGCCGGCGAGAGTGAGTTCGTCGGGGCCGAGTGCAATCCGCACGCCCCAGGCTTCCGTGTCGTCCACAATCAGCCCTGCGCCAGATTTGCGGAGCCGCACGCGGTAACCGCCGTGATCCAGTGCGAGGTAAAGATTCCCAAAGCTTTCCGTCAGCTTGCACCATCGCTTGCCCGAAGTGTAGCGCCCGGCGAGGGCGCGTGCCTCACTGGCGGGCAGTGGTTCACTCGTCTCGATCTTCGGTAATGGTTTGCCAGCCTTCACCGCTAGCATCAACCGCAGCGCGTCGTCGGCGATGCGGCCCGTGACGGCGTTTGATGCATCGCGCGTCGCGATGACGATCGCACCCAGCTTCTCGCCCGGCAGCGCGACGAAACTCGTGGCGAAGCCATAGATCGCTCCACCATGACTGACGCGGCGCTTGCCCTGGAACTCGTTCACATAGAAGCCGAGGCCGAAGCCGGCCTTCGCATCCTTTGCGGCGAACTGCGGTCGGAACATTTCGCTGAGCGTCTCGGGCTTCAGCAGTTGCTTGCCGCCGGTCTTCCCTCCGGCAAAGAGGCACGACTGGAACTTCGCCAGGTCGAGCACGGTGGAGTACATGCACCCTGCGGGAGCAACGCCAAGCTGGAAGGTTGGTGCGGGAAACTCGCGGCCGTGATAGGTCCACATCACGGCGTCCGCGAGATGCTTCTTCACCTGGGGGTTTGGTGTGAAGGAACTCGACTTCATCCCGAGTGAGTCGATGACCTGATGGCGAACGTACTTCGCGTACTCCTGGCCTTGCGACTGCTGCACAGCGTAGCCGACGAGGCCGACCGCCGCGTTGGAATACTTCGTGCGGCTTCCTGGCGGATAGACCAGTGGCAACCCGCTGAGGCTCAGCGCGCTTGTTTGGAGCGAAGGCTCCGTTGGGTCGAAGTAATTGCCAGTGGGCGGCTCGCGGACGAGACCGGAGCGGTGCGACATCAGCATCCGCAGAGTCACATGCTTCTCACCATCCTTGTAATCAGGCTTGAGGTCTGGGATGTACTTCGCAACATCCGCATCGAGATTGAGTTTCCCGGTCTCGGCCAGTTGCATCACGGCGACATCGGTGAAGAGTTTGGAAACGGAGCCGACGCGGTAGACTGTCTCGGCCGTGGCGGGAATCGTCTTTCCGCGGTCCTGAAAACCAAATCCCGCGGCCCAGACGACGTTCTGATCGTCCACCAGCGCGATGGAGATCGCCGGGAGCCTCTTGTCGGCCAGTTCGTGCCGGATGAGTGCCTCCAGTTTCGCGACCGCGGGTCGGTAGTTCTCTGGCGGTTGCACCGTGGGCTGCGCGACGGCAGGCGAAGCAAACGTCAGAATTGCGAGAAGCGTGAGGAGACGCAGAGTGAGCATGAGAAGCGATCCGGGAATGAGGCGGCCAGGATGGTCCGCTCGCTCCACGAGCATCACGAGCGGCAGGACCACAGAGCGCCCGTCGCAGGGGGCTGCAACCGGGAAGAATCGTCGCGATTTCGTGGTAATCCGCTCGCGCTGCGAGCGGATTACCTGGGGAACTACTTCGCCCGTTTCGCCGCCTCGACCAGTTCGTGGCAGTGACCTTCGAGGTCGCGGTTGCCGGTTCGGCCAGCGGCCTCCAGTCCCGCTTCCGCGAAGTGGAGGGCCTTGTCGGCGGCCTTCAGCCGCAGCATCTCCTCCGCGGCGCTGGTGTAGAACTTTCCTTCGTCCGGGTGCGCAGCGACGATCGCATCGAACTCCGCCGCGGCCTTCTCGGCGTCCTTTGCCTTGACGAAGAGTTGTGCCTTGCGGAGCCGATAATCGGTGGCGCGGGCGCCGGCGTTGTGCTCGGCATCGTACTTCGCGCCCTGATCGATCAACTCCGCAGCGCGGGCGATCTCGCCGGCAGCGGCAGCGCCGGTGATGGCTGTGGCGAAGAGTGGATAGCGGTCGGGGCGAGCCGTGTCGAAGGGCTTGGTCAGGCCGGCCTGCGCGAAGGCCACGGCCAGTTCGCGAGCGTCGAGTTTCACCGCCGCCCGCATCGCCTGCTCCAGTTCGTCCACGGAGAGAGCTGCCACGTCCATCGTGGCGAGTTCGCTCACGTTCATCGTGCTGAAGTCGCGCTTCTTGGGGGTCGTTTCGGCCGGTTGCGGTATTGCAGCCGGAACTTCGGCCGGCACGTTCACCTCTGGCGGAGCGGCGCTGATGTATTCCAGCCCGAGCTTGTGACGCAGGTTGTTGAAGTCGTAGAGCGTGATCGGCACCATCAGCTCGCCAACCTGCTTGTATGGCAACACCGACGCCATGCAGTCCTGAAGGAACTTCACGACACCGAAGACCGCCTTGCGGAGATTCTTGCTGCCGACCGCGTCGATGGGCGTGTTGCCGGAGAGAGCCTTGAGCGGCTTGTGAATCCACACGCTTTCGAAGTAGTGCGCGGCGTGATCGCCGAGCTTGGCTTCCAGGGCGGCCTCGTCGCCCGATCCACTGGGTTGTGCGAGCGCCTCGAGTACCACGTCGCCGAAGTTGAGAGAGTTGACGCTCTCGACTGGTTGTTCGACGGCCAGTTGCAGTGAGGTCCGGATGTCGTCGGCCACCTTCGCCACGCTATCACGGTTGGGGTGGCTCAGTCGGATGACACCCTGGCCGATCATCAGTCGCGCCGTGACTCGCGCGAGGTTCACCGTACCCACTGCCAGCAACGAGGGAATCTCCTCGACGACCAACCCGACAATTGTCCCTGTCTCGCGGTTGGCGCGGACCCCGCGGAGCTTGTTCGCCTGCGTGTATGCCTGGAGAAGCCCTTGCACCGGTTGTGGGTCGCGGATGGGCATGGTGAAGGAATGCCCGATATGATCTGTCTCCTCGGCCGGAATGCCGTGACCGCATCGCAGCACTTCCGTCAGCGCGCCGGCCTCCTCGGCGCGATAATCATCGGTTTCCAGTTCCACCGACTTCACCAGTGCCGGAATCGCCTTCGCATTCTCACCCATCCACGCCAACACCAGACCAAGGTTGAACCACGCGGCCGGATCGTCGGGTGTCTGTTGCGTCAACTCCTCGAACGCCTTGCGGGCATCCGTGAACTTGCCTGTCGCGGCCGATTCAGAGATTGGTTTGGCCGTGGGGCGGAACTCGTACTTCTTGCGTGCCGACTCCGGATAGGAACCGTCCGGGCCGAACGCGTCGTCAAACTCCTGGCGCAGTTCCGCTTCGGCGGGTTGGTAGTGGAGTACGCGTTCCAACGCCGCACGGGCTGCGACCGGGCGGTTGAGGTACGACGATTCATACTGGAAAATCTTGAGATACGCGGAAGTGAGTTGATCGTGAGCCTGCGGGTCGAACGTCTCGGCTGCCTTGCGGTAGAGCAGCAGCGCGCCGAGCAACTCGCCCTCGTTCTCGCGGAACTGGCCGCGGAGGAAGTGAGCCATCCCGAAGTGCGGGTTCAACTCCAGCGACTTGGAAAGCGCGCTCTCCGCCTCCTCGATCTTCTTCCCTTGCGATTCTGGATTGGTGTCGGCGACGCCTGCGTTGTACAGGAACTGTGCGTAGAAGAACCAGATGGAGGGATTCTCCGCGTGAGCGCTGAGCAATCCCTTGATCGTCTGGAGAGCGGCCTCGTGCTGCCCCTGACCTTCCTGCTCGAACGCCTTCTCGACAGTCGAAAAGTACGGGGCGCAGCACCACCGGAATTTTTTGCCGCTGCCGCATGGGCAGGATTGATACGGGTCGAGGGCCATGGAAGCAGAGTCCTGTGTTGAGGTTCGGGCGTAGTCCGTATTCCGTTTTCAACAGGCTCCGACCGGGAGGGTCGGGCCTCTCAGAGAAGCAGTTCGTCGGCGGCGTGAATGTGGAGGACGCGAAGGAGTGCGGCCTGGAGTCTGGCTGCGTCTGTCGTGGCGTTCACCCTCGCCTCCACCTCCGGCGGTACCGTCTGGAACCGTTCCCGGATCAGTGCCAGAATATCTTCCTGGCGTGCGCGAAGTGTGCCAGCGTCCCGGCCTTCTTCGCGGCCTTCTTCGCGGCCTTCTTCGCGGCCTTCTTCGAGAATCGCCTGGTATGTCGAAGATTCCCTCATCTTCTGCACTCCGTGGAACAGCGTGCGGGCCACAGCCTTATCGTATCGCAGCCCCGTTAGAATGAAACCACAGCTCAGCAGGAGGCTTGCCTCTGCGTCGGTCGGCACCTCATCTGCTACGCGCTCGGCGAAGCGTTCCACCACCCTGGCGATGCGCGGCACTGCGTCGTCGGTGAGCAGCGCCAACGGGGTCGCGCCGAGGCCACCCGACAGGAGCGTATCGGCGGACAGTTCCCAGACACGCACGAGAGTGTACGCGAATCGTAAATACTCGCGTCCGTTCGTGTCGAGCCGCGAGATGGTGCCGGTTAGCCCCGACGCGCTGGCCTCACGTCTGAGAAGCAGGGCGGCCGTGTGAACCGGGCCGTCGTAGCGATCCTCCAAAAGCACGTTGTAGAGCAACAGGCGATCCGCGAAGTCGCCGTCCCAACTCGACTGCACTTCCAGGTGAAGCAACCCGGCCGCAGGCGATCGCAACCGGAACACCTTGTCGGCCACGGGCTGAACCGTGGAGAGGTCCACATCCAGTGGTTCTGCACTCACTGTGGCCGGCAGGCCAATCAGCGGCGCCAGCCACGCAACCCAGTCCGGCGCGCAGACATCGAGTAACTGTTTGAGGGTGGCGTCGTATGCGCCGGCCACGAGTCGCTCCGTCGCGGAAGTTCGGGTCGTCACCCATCTCGCTCAGGATAGTGGGTCGGCTGACGCCTGAAAACGGGGTGGCATGAGTTTGACACCCACAAAAAACGTCCTACTTTTGCGTGAGCAATTTGCCGCCGCTGCCCACCGAAGCAAACCCGGGCGGGGCACGAACTCTCGATCAAAGGACGAC
This sequence comes from uncultured Frigoriglobus sp., assembly GCA_964422915.1. Classification (GTDB taxonomy): domain Bacteria; phylum Planctomycetota; class Planctomycetia; order Gemmatales; family Gemmataceae; genus Gemmata. Next base: position 124,336 of record CAYRDG010000002.1, read on the forward strand.
CCCCCATCATGGTGACGAGCGACCTCGGCGCGTGCGAATGGTTCGTGTGGGACCTGCGGCGCAGCGGCCTGATCGACCGCGGACCGCTCGACCAGATCGTCGGCGAGTTCCTTCGCCGAAACCCGCGAGCGGAAGCACCCGCGCTCGCAGAATTTCTGGTCGATCAGGGCACGCTAACAGCGTTTCAGGCTGAGCGAATCCTCAATGGTAAGAGCCAGGGACTTGTGCTCGGGCCTTACGTGCTACTCGACGCCATCGGTGCTGGCAGCATGGGACAGGTTTACCAGGCTAACTCCAAGAATGACAACAACCAGTACGCGGTGAAGGTGCTGCCACGCCGCAGCATGTGGAACGTCCGCCTCGCCCGCCGGCAGGTGCGTTCCTTCGCGAACTTCACTCACCCGGCCGTCGTCCCGTTCGTGGATGTGGGCACCGCCGGCGGTCTCCACTACCTCGCCTGGCCGATGGCCGAGGGTCAACCCCTCGAAACCCTGGTGCAGAATCAGGGCAAGTTGCCCGTTAACCTTGCCGTGTTCTACGCGGTGCAGACCGCGCAGGGGCTGACGACCGCGCACCAGAATGGCCTCTTCCACGGCCTCGTCAAACCCTCGAACATCCTCATCGGCTCCGACAATCAGGCCCGCATCCTCGACTTCGGCATCGGTTCGCTCCTGGTCGAGAACGATGGCGAGAGCCTCGTGGACACCATGTCCACGGCCAACACGCTCACCAGTGGGCTGGACTGCGCCAGCCCCGAGAGCATCATGGAGCCGACCAACCGCACGCCCGCTGGCGACCAGTACAGCCTCGGTTGCGTCCTCTACTTCTCGCTGACCGGGCGAGTGCCGTTCCCTGAAGGGTCGGCCGTCGAGAAGATGATGGCGCACCAGACGAAGGCGCCGACGCCCATCCGCGAACTGGCTCCCGATGTTCCCGAAGAGCTTGAAGCTGTAATCCAGAAGATGATGGCGAAGACGCCTGAACAGCGTTATGGCGGCTGTGATGAAGCCGTGGAAGCGCTGGAGCCATTCGTGGGCGACCCGAGCAAGATTCCTGGCGGCCTGCCCGGAAAGGGTACGGCCGGGCTTTCCAGCGGTGGCCGACCCGGTCTGGGAGGACGGTCCGGTCAAGGCTCGAAGATCACACTCCCCAACCGGACACCAGGCTCTTCACCAGGACAGCCGGGTCTGGCGCCGCCGAACGTCCGCACGCCTGAACCGCGGTCGCAACCACAATCGCCTGCTGGCCGGTCTGGTGCGGCCCTTCCGAACCGGGCTTCGTTCCAGTTCCCGGCCACGCCAGATGCAGGCGCTGCACCTGCGGGACCGAGGTCGCAACCGCCGGTGGATCCGGCGCGTGCCTCCATGAAACTCCCCACCCGCGGCGCGCCGCCGGCGCAGTCTACCAAGCTTCCCGTGCCGCAGCAGGAACCCGTCGAGGAGGACGAAGCTCCGGCCTGGAGCGACGAAACTCCGACCGAGAAACCCAGTACGTTCGGGACCGTTGGTATCGTCGCAGTCTCGCTTCTGCTGATGGTCGGTGTCTATATCGCGGCCACCATGTTGATGAAGTAACACGGCGCTTTTCGACACAACCCCGCCTGACTCGCACGCCCTGGAGGTTCTGCCTCCGGGGTGTTCTCGTTCTGAGAACACCCCGCCGCAAGTTTCGATATCTCTTGATGTTAAGGCGGTACAAATAGGATTCGACCAATCCGACCTTGCTCACAGCGAACAATAGGATGAACGGAGGTGTCAATGAGAAGCATGGCCGAACGCAGGAGGACGCTCATGCGGAGTTACTTCACCACGCCGGTTCGTGCGGTGTTGTTGGCGGTAGCTCTGGTTCTGGCGACCAGTGCGATTGAACCGCGTATCGCCACCGCAACCGTGCCCACAGCGCGCACGCGCGTCGACGAGTATCCGGCCGAGCATGACGAAACGCCAGTTGGCGGCATGCTCATCATCGCAGGTATCGTCGCGGGCGTGATCCTGCTCGCCTGGATCGCCAGTCGCGTCGGCGATAATTCTCGCGCCAACATGATGTCCTGAGTTCCTTCGGAAGCGAGTTCCCGTTTCTTGTTGACACCTTGCTCCCTGCAGGGAAACTGACGACAACCCCGATGGAGTCGTCGTCATGCTGCGAGTCGCAACCTGTCTCGTCACGTTTACAGTTCTGGGTTCACCATCCCTCCGTGCGGCCGAGAAGCCGAACATCGTCTTCATCATGGCCGACGATCTCGGCGCCCACGAACTGGGTTGCTACGGCCAGAAGATCATCAAGACACCGAACATCGACCGACTCGCGGCCGGCGGAATGAAGTTCACGCATTTCTACGCGGGCTGCCCGGTCTGTGCGCCGTCGCGATGCACACTGATGACAGGCCTGCACACCGGTCACAGCACTGTTCGCAACAACCGGGAATCGAAGCCCGAGGGACAGTATCCGATTCGCGCCGAGGATGTGACCATCGCGGAGTTGCTCAAGGTCCGCGGCTATGCGACCGGGGCGATGGGGAAGTGGGGGCTTGGCATGTGGGACACTCCCGGCAGCCCACTGAAGCATGGCTTCGATTACTTCTTCGGTTACAACTGCCAGCGCCACGCTCACAGCCACTACCCGACGTACCTCTGGCGCAACGACAAACGGATCGAACTGAAGGACAACGACGGCAAGACTGGCAAGCAATACACGCAGGACATGTTCGAGGTCGAGGCGCTCACATTCCTCGAACAGCACAAGACCAAACCGTTCTTCCTGTACCTGCCGTTCATCGTTCCGCATGTCGCAGTGCAGGTGCCAGAAGATTCGCTGGCAGAATACAAGGGAAAACTCGGCGACGACCCGGCTTACGACGGGAAGAAGGGCTATCAGCCACACCCGGCCCCGCACGCGGGCTATGCCGCGATGGTCACGCGCATGGACCGCACAGTCGGCCGCGTTGTCCAGAAGGTGAAGGCGCTGGGGTTGGAGAAAGAGACGCTCATTATCTTCGCGAGCGACAACGGCCCAACGCACAACGTCGGCGGCGCCGATTCGGCATTCTTTCAATCCGCCGGCAAACTTCGTGGGCTGAAGGGAAGCGTCTACGAGGGCGGCATCCGCGTGCCGTTCATCGCCTACTGGCCAGGGAAGATCGCGCCGGGTGGCGTCAGCGACACGCGGTTCTACTTCCCCGACGTGCTGCCAACACTCTGCGACATCGCAGGGGCGAAGGTTCCAGACAGGCTCGACGGTATCAGCTTCTGGCCGACGCTCATCGGCAAGGGCGAACAGAAGTTGCACGAGTTCTTCTACTGGGAATTCTCCGGCTACGGCGGCCAGCAAGCGGTAACCGCAGGGAACTGGAAGGCCGTGCGGCAGGCACTCGGCAAGGGCGTGGTGAAGACAGAACTGTACGACCTCGCGACGGACGAGAGCGAGAAGAATAACGTTGCCGCGAAGCACCCTGACGTGGTGATGCGACTGGAGAAGATCATGAAGGAGCAGCACACGCCCAGCGCCGTCTTCCCGTTGCAGTCGATTGATCTGAAGAAGAAAAAGAAGCAATAACGGCGTGGGTGTTACGTGGGCCGCTGAGATCACCAGCGGGCCGGGCATCACTCTGAGTGTCGCTGGCTTTTCCTCCTGGTGGGCTGCATACAACAGCGAGAAGCCTCCGCCCGGCCCGTCGCCCATTCCGAAACATCAAGTCGATCCGACCTCGCCCGGCCGGCTCGCGAGGTGACATGATGAGCGCCAAACGAATCCTGGTTCTGGGCGGCGGATTCGCCGGGCTGTGGAGCGCGGTCGGCGCGGCCCGCAAGCTCGATGAACTGGGTCTGGGGGCGGACGCGGTCGAGGTGACCCTGGTCAACCACGATGCCTTTCACAGCATTCGTGTGCGGAACTACGAGTCGGACCTGCGCGCGGTCCGGGTTCCCCTCGACGACGTGCTGGGCCCCATCGGCGTTCGCAGGGTGGAGGGTGAAGTCACCAATCTCGACCTCACCACGCAATCTGTGACCACCACTGCGGCGAACGGACAGCAGACCCTCTGCTACGACCGCCTCGTCTTCGCTCTCGGCAGCCAACTCTTCCGGCCGCCCATACCGGGCCTCGCCGAATATGCCTTCGACGTGGACACATACCACGGCGCGGTGAAACTCAACGACCATCTCCAATCGTTACCTGGATTGCCCGAATCTCCCGGCCAGTTTACTGTTCTCGTGGTCGGGGCCGGGCTAACGGGTATCGAAACGGCGACCGAGTTGCCAGGGCGGCTGCGAACAGTCCTGACACAGGCCGGTTCGTCGCACTCCTGTCGTGTCATTCTTGCCGATCACAGTCCCGTTGTCGGCTCAGACATGGGAGCATCTGCGCGACCCGTGATTGAAGAGGCTCTCGCCGCGCTGGGAATCGAGACACGGTTGGGGGTCGAGGTGGTTTCAATCAGCCCGAAGGGTGCCATTCTCAAGTCTGGAGAGGAAATTCCCGCGGCCACGGTGGTGTGGTGTACGGGGATGCGAGCCAATCCTCTCACCCGGTTGCTCCCCGTTGAAGCCGACCGGTCCGGCCGTGTCGCGGTCGATGAGTTCCTGCGTGTCACGGGAATCCCCAACGTGTTCGCGGTCGGCGATGTGGCCCGTGCCCAGATGGATGATTGCCATGCGTCGATCATGTCCTGTCAGCACAGCCGACCCATGGGGCGATTCGCCGGGCACAACGTCGTCTGCGATCTCCTCGGCTTACCACTCTTGCCGTTACGCATTGAGCGGTATGTCACCATCCTGGATCTGGGGCCGTGGGGGGCCGTGTACACGGAGGGCTGGGACCGACACGTTGTCACAAAGGGTGAGCCAGCGAAGAAGACCAAGCAGATCATCAACGGCCAGCGGATCTACCCGCCACTCACTCGGAACCGCAGCGAGATCCTCGCTGCTGCTGCGCCCGTGATTCAGGAACCACCCAAAGTGTATCGCTAACGGCCGGGTGAACGGGAGTCAGTGCACCATCAGCACACGCGCATCGCGGCCACGGAACGTGAATGACACGGCATCGCAGAAACGAGCCTTCCGCGCGATCCTTGACATACCTGATCGGAGTGAATGCGTTCAGAGTTGTCCGATAGGTACTGACTGCCGCACCCGTGCCTGAGTGAGCATGAAACGCGGTTGAAACTCGCCCGCTCAGTGACCATGATGGTGCTGTTTGGGCGATTCGTCGCATGTGTTTGTGATTGTGTTCTTTTTACAACAATACCCCAACATGCCGAGAATCTGCCGACCACGGGGAGCGGATCGATGTTGGGAGCCATTGCCGGCGATGTCATCGGGTCGGTCCACGAAGGTTCAGGGACCAAGACGAAAGACTTCCCCCTGTTCGTCGAGCACAGTCGGTTTACCGACGACACGGTCCTGACTGTCGCCGTCGCCGAGCGAATACTCCGCGGCGGCAGCTACACCGACCTGTTCCACGACTACTTCCACGCGTACCCACTGGCAGGGTATGGTGGTAGCTTCATCCGCTGGGCCGGTTACCGCAACCGTGACCCGTACAACAGTTGGGGGAATGGGTCAGCCATGCGGGTCAGCCCGGTCGGATTCGCATCCGACACGCTGGGGCAGGTGTTGGCCCAGGCACGGGAGAGTGCCGAGGCGACACACAACCATCCGGAGGGAGTTCGGGGCGCCCAGGCCACGGCCACCGCGGTCTTCCTCGCCCGCACGGGCCACACAAAGGCCGAGATCAAATCACATATCGAACGGGAGTTCGGGTACAATCTGTCCGATAGGCTGGATGACATCCGGGAACAGTATACCTTCGACGTCTCCTGTCAGGGGTCTGTGCCGCAGTCTATCATCGCGTTCCTGGAAGCGGACGGATACGAGGATGCAGTTCGTAACGCAATCTCGCTTGGTGGAGACGCGGACACGATGGCGTGTATCGCCGGTGGGATCGCTGAAGCATACTTCGGCGGTGTACCTCAGGAGATCGCGTCTCGAACACTGGCAGTGCTGGACGAGCGACTGGGGGGTATTGTGAGCGAGTTCCGGGAGCGACTCGCAGCCGGCGGAATCCGGATAACGTCACGGTAGTCAGAAGGCAGAGCCTTCTGTTGAGGACCCGACTGGTAGCAGCTGTGCGACTGGGAGTGAGAAACATGCTCTCATTGGCTCGGTGGGTGGTGGCGAGCATCGTGACTGCGCAGATCATCGCTGCCATTCCAGGCCATCGCGCTGATGCGAAACCGCCAGCTCCGGCGCCAGAACACGCGGTTGCAGACGCCGAGATTCAGACGGTCAGAGATCGCGGCCTCGCCTTGAGCCGGCAGGCGGGCCGCAACTGGATCAAGAACAAGACCTGCTTCTCGTGTCATCATCAAACTCTTCCGATGCTCGCCAATGTGGAAGCGGCGAAGGTCGGAAGCAAGTCCGAGACAGCCTGGATGAAGGCGCAGGCGGATCTGACTCACAAGTACCTGCAGGACCGCATCGACCTGATGAAAGCGGGCCGTCACCTTCCTGGCGGATCAACTACGGCCGGGTTCGGGCTTTGGGCACTGATGCTCGATAATCGCCCCTCGGACGCGACGACCGAAACAACTGTGGCCTATCTACTGAAGATGCAAGGACTCGCCCGGCTCGGTAACGTTGATCCCGGCAAGAAGAAACCGACCCGCATCGACGGCCCCTGGCTGCCGTCCTGTTCCCGGCCTCCGCTGTCCTCGTCCAGGGTTGGCAACACGGTGGTCGTCCTGATGGCAATGCAAGCTTACGCCACGGAAAGCCAGCGTCCGGAAGTCCAGAAGGCAACCAGGCGTGCCCAGGCATGGCTCTCACGGACTGCGTTGCGAGAGACGGAAGACTACGTCTGGCGGTTGTGGGGGCTTGAGTTACTCGGCGAGAAAGCGGAAACGAAGAAGATCATTCGCACAGCTTTGTTGCAGGCCCAGAACAAGGATGGTGGCTGGTCGCAAACGAAGACAATGGGTAGCGATGCATACGCCACCGGCCAGGTTCTCTACATTCTGCTCAGAACCGGCACCCTTCGGGACGACGCAGTTGCTCGCCGGGCGGCCGCGTATCTCGTTCGCACTCAGGACAAGGATGGGTCGTGGCTTGTGAAATCGCGCCTCAAGTCGAAGGCTCAGCCCTACTTCGACAACGGCGACCCCCATGGCGAACATCAGTTCCTGTCTGTGTCTGCCACGTCGTGGGCAACTGCGGCCCTGAGCAGAATGATCTCGGGGAAGCCACCGGTTAGCAAGCGGTGATCGAGGATGACAACCGCATGACCGGAACTGGCCATTTGTTAGCCATTTCTGAGTATCCACCCGTCAGTTCATTTCTCATAACATCTCTACCAGCAACGACTTGTGCGATTTTTTCGCTCTTGGCAGCATTATTGCTAACGTATTTGGAGCATACCTGAGACAGCGTCTCATCTGGAGAACACCCCATGCCCCGCTGCCGGCGCGCCTTCACCCTCATCGAACTCCTCGTCGTCATTGCGATCATCGCCATCCTGATCGGATTGCTGCTGCCTGCGGTGCAGAAAGTGCGCGAGGCGGCCGCTCGCATGAAGTGCCAGAACAACCTCAAGCAGATCGGCCTCGCCTTGCACAACTACGAAGGAGCGATCCAGTCCTATCCAGTGGTGCGTTACCAGTCGGGAATCACGGAAGCCTGGTCGATACCGTCATTCCTGCTGCCGTACATTGAACAGGATAATCTCTACAAGCAAGTCAATTTCGGCATGCAGTACAAACTCCAGCCTCTCGTGACCCAACAGCGGATCTCCATCTATCTCTGCCCCAGCGACCCCAACGACAAGCCGCACCCGGACGATGGCATCATGATGCACCCGATGAACTACACGGCCAACTACGGCACCTGGTACATCTACAATCATGCCACGCTGTCAGGGAACGGTGCTGACGGCGCCTTCGTTCATGCCGTTCCGCAACGCGTGGGCAGTTTTACGGACGGCATGAGTAACACGATTGGCTTCGCCGAAGTCAAGGCGTGGACTCCCTATCTGCGGGACGGAGGGAACCCGGCGACGCTGGGCGCGGCACCGCCTGCGGATCCTGGAAGCGTCGTGAGTTACGGGGGCACGAAATTCAAGACGGATTCCGGTCATACGGAATGGGTCGATGCCCACGTCCAGCAGACTGGCTTCACAACCACGTTCCCACCAAACACGAAGGTCCTCTATACCTCTGGTGGCACCGCCTACGATATCGATTGGGTATCCATGCGAGAGGAGCATGGAACCCAGCCGACTTATGCAGCGATCACCTCACGCAGTTACCACACCAGCGGTGTCAACGCGCTTCTGATGGATGGTTCCGTCCATTTCTTCTCCAGCAGCGTCAACATCTTCACCTGGCGGGCGCTTGGCACTCGCAGTGGCGGTGAAGTGGTCGGCAACTATTGACCCATCGCGTGCCGCCTCGCTCACTCGGGGCGGCACGCGTGCTGAACGAGTAGACCACCACGATGAATGCAAGATGAATCCGCCTGGCCGACGGTTGCCCAGACGGTGTTGCCTCGTCATGATAACATTTCTCGGGCGTTCGCCCGGTCCATCCAGCCTCACCACCTCACGGGAACATTCGATGACGCACTGGTTCAGACCGGGAATCGTTGGGCGAATTGCTTCGGCCCTGATTGTGCTACTTGCCTTGATCGGGGCAGCCTCTCCTGTACCGGCAGCGGATACGCCCAGGCCAGATGCCGCGGTCTTCGTTCCCGGCAAACTCTGGCAGGTTCACATCACGCTGACGGCCGAGGAATTCGACGCCATCCAGCCGCGCGGGAACCGCGGATTCGGATTCGGTCAGCGACCGAAAGAACCCAACAAGCCAATCGACCCGAAACGTGATGTCCACCGGTCGCAGTTCGGTGCAGACCTTTCCTGGGGAACCGCTTCCGTTGTCATCGGCGACAAGACATTCGCGAAGGTCGGCATCCGTTACAAAGGTAACGGGACCATCATGGATACGAGCCGTACCATCAAGAAGTCATTCAAGATTGATCTCGACCGCGCGGGCGGTACCGAACGATTTGGCGACTCCAAGACGATCAACCTGCACTGCGGAGTGACTGACCCGTCGAAGTGCCGGGAATCGCTGGCATACGAAGTCTACCGGTCGGCTGGAGTGCCTGCCTCCCAAACGGCTCTGGCCGAGGTCCGGCTGAGCGTTCCTGGGAAGTACAACAAGGAGTTGCTCGGCCTCTACACAATTGTCGAGGAGGTGGACAAGCCGTTCCTCCGCGACCACTTCGGGTCGAGCAAGGGGCTACTCATGAAGCCGGAGCGGCTACGCGAGTTCGAGGACCGAGGTAACGACTGGAACGCGTACAAGAGGGTCTACGCCGCCAAGCGCGAAGCGACGAAGGAGGAGGCGGCCCGGATGATTGCGTTCGCACGGTTAGTCGACAAGGCCGACGACGCCACATTCAACAAGGAAATCGACTCCTACCTCGACATCGACGGCTACCTCCGCTTCCTCGCCGCCACGTCATTCTTGGCCAACTCTGACAGCTTCTTCGGACTCGGCCACAACTACTATCTGTATCTCCATCCGAAGACGAATAAGCTCCACTTCATGCCGTGGGACCTCGACCGGGCATTCGCCAATTTCTTCATCTTCGGATCGAACGATCAGCAGATGGACCTGAGCCTCACCCATCCCTATTCGGGCAAGCACCGGCTGACCGAACGTCTCCTCGCCGCGCCGGGCATTGGCGCGCGGTATCAGAAGCTGTTGAAAGAACTGGCAGCTTCGGCATTCGAGAAAGAGCGGTTGCTCAAGCAACTCGCCGCGGCGGAAGCGGTCGTGAAGGAACCACTGGAACGGGACGCGAAGGCGGCAGCGGCACGGAAAGACGGCGTCGGCGGCTTCCGCCCGCCTGGGGGATTCAGCGGCCCACCGACACTCAAGACGTTCATCGAGAAGCGCACCGCGTCCGTGGCCGCACAGTTGGCTGGCACGTCGAAGGGTTACGTTCCACCAGACCGCGGGTTTCCGTTCGGCAAGCGGCCGTGATACGATGCGCGTTGGCCGAGCCGAATGAAGTTCCACACACGCCAGACACGGATCGAACGCCCCCCTGTCTGGCATCGTCTTCAATGCGAATGAGATTGATGGGCTGCTGAAGGCCGCATCGTTCGATGAGACGACAGTATTGATGGGTGAGTTGTTGCGCCGAAGGAGAAGACGGATGAACAACGCCGATCTCGAAACCTTGCTGAACTTCTCCCGAAGCAAGACGCTCGAACTTCTGGACGCGATCAGTGCGTCTGGTATGCCTGCAGCCGTTCTGGGCTGGCGACCCGGTGCCGGGCGTGCGCACCTCGCGTGGCAGTTCATGCACATCGCTGCGACGGAGGATCGCCATCTGAATGTCCGCATGATCGGTGGCGAGTCGCAGGAACCGGAACTGGTTCGACGCTTCGCAGGCGGTAGCATTCCGGACGACGACATTCCATCCGTGGATGTCATCCGGGACTACCTGAACTCACAACGAGAAGCACTTCTCAATCACCTTCGCAGACTTTCCGAAGTCAACCTGGGAGGCAAGCCCAACGAGCAGGCCCAGTGGTCGTATCAGGAGTGGTTTCAAATACTAGCGTGGCATGAGGCACACCATCACGGCCAGGCACACCTGACGTATAACCTGTATCGTGCGAGTCTCGATCATGGCCTCCCGCGCGTCGGTCACTGACAGAGACGTGAGAAACTGACCTCGCCAAGCGTTGCAGTCGCACAGGCGGCGCGGTACATTTCTGGAACTTCAAGCCCGCCAGATGCCACCCGAGGCAAGCGGCTTGGGTCGTGAGACCACGCAGTATTGCCACAAGGGTTGACGCGTGGCCTGACAGGGAATCGCTGCCGCCTGACGCGGCGCCTCGGATGGTTCCACGTCGCTCCCCGAGACGTGGAACGAGATGCGTTTAGCTCACCTGCGGGGGGACCGCCCGTAACGTGTGGCGAAACCTCGTCGTTCGCCCACATTCCCCACAACTGCCGCGTGACCAGGTTCAACCCGGCATGCAGCGTCTGTCGCATTCTTGAGAAGTGTCTTGTCGCAAGATGTTCGCAGGTGAGCTTCGCCATTCGATGGCGATTGGTTCCGGTGTTGTGAAACTCGTTCGTGTGACGTTCTTACCGAAGGAGTGCCTCTCATGGAATTCGTCAAGCTGTGGTTCGTCATGGTATGTGGTCTGGCTGCGGGAACTGGCAGCGGGATAATCGGTCCCGGATTCGTTCGAGAATCTGCAGGACAAAACGCAACGTCGTCTGACCAGCAATCTGAAGCGAAAACTCCCATGGCGTTCAAGCTGCCATCTTCGCTCGATCGCTTCGTAAAGATCGTGAAGCCACGGGCTGACGAAACGCGGTGGCGTCGTATCCCCTGGCTCACCGATCTGGCGCAGGCCCAGCAGTTGGCCAAGAAAGAAAACCGCTCTCTGTTCATTTTCGCAAGTGGTGATGATCCTCTGGAGGCGTGTTGAGGGTATGCGTACGGGCTCCGTGCGGGCCCTCTATCGAACGAGCAGATCATCCGAGATGTCCGTGACAACTTCATCCCTGTGGCCGTGAACATTTACAAGGCGCGGAAGTTCAAGGGCGCGGGTGGGGAGTTGTATCGTTCCATTCAGAAGCAGAAGAATCAGTTTCAAGGTATCTGGATTGTGTCCCCGGAAGGGAAGGTGTTGAGCGGGTACGGGGAGAGTAGCCATGTCGTTATCACGAACGGTGATGTGGATAATGCGAAGACCGAAGCGGCCTGGGTCAAGGTGATCGGCAAGACCATTACCGACGCGCTGAAAGTCTGCGGGAAAGTGACCCCACGATCAGTACAGCACTTCGAGTCGCTACCCAATCGTGGCGTCGGAGTTCGGCCGGACAAGAGCGTGAACCTCGCGCTTTATGGCCGCTACATTGCCTACAAGCCGCTGCGATCCGATGCCGACAATCATGTGCGGATTGATTCGCTTTCGTTGACAGCTCAACAGTGGGCCGGGCTGGCGCCGCCGAAGGTGGAAGCGGGAACCGAATGGAAAGTGCCAGACGGGGTGGCTCGTCAGTTCTCGCGTGTCCTTTGCCCCAGCAGCGATTCCGATGGCTGGCCCCTTGCCAAGGAAGTTACCAGGGTTCAGTTCACGGGCAGAGTGGACAAGATCGAGAACGGGATGGCGTTTCTGAGTTATCGGGGCGACATCGCTGGTGTGCATGTCGCGATCGGACAGAATGCTTCGGGCCTGAAGGCAGATGAGCCAAAACCGCGGTATGGAGGTGAGGCTAAACTGACCGGACTGGCTCTCTACGACACCACCCGTCGAGAAATGAAGGCTCTGACGTTCGTGTTTGAGGGCACCTATCGTTATCGGATGCCCGCCGATGCGCGGTCCATGGCGGTTGTGGTGGAATGGCAGCACGCTCCTGTGTCGCCCTGATGTCAGGTCGGTTGCAGTGGGAAAAGTTACTGAAGGCGCGGTGGGCACGATTGAGTGCCCGCCGTGCTTTTTGGCTAAGGCTGGCACCGCCGTTCAGCTTGTAGATCCCATATCGTTTTCCGCTGGCCGTTTGCCAATTCTCGCTTTCCCTCTTGAAGCTCACGTTACGTCAGGGGTTACCATTTCTTTGTCGAGTGACACGTTGCGGGGGTGTGCGATGCCGGAACGATTCTGGAAGGTGGGCGAACTGGCGGCACGGGCAGGGCTGACAGTTCGCACGCTGCATCACTACGACGCCATCGGTCTGTTGTGGCCGTCCGTGCGCACCGGATCGGCACACGGCTCGGGTCACCGCCTCTACACCGCTGCAGATGTGGAACGCCTTCATCAGATTCTGTGTCTGAAACAACTTGGCTTCAGCCTGGAGCAGGTGAAGGAGTACATGACGCGCACGGACTACGACCCGCGGGTCGTGGTGCGATTGCATCTCACGAAAGTGCGTGAACAGGCGGCGGAACTGGCGGCTCTGGGAGACCGTCTGGAGAGCCTCGTGGCGACACTCGACGCGGCGGACGTGGTGTCCGCTGATACGTTCCTCGAAACGATTGAGGTGATGACGATGATCGAGAAGCATTACACGCCGGAGCAACTGGATCAGTTGAAGCAGCGCAGAGAAACTGTCGGCGAGGCGCGCATCAAGGAAGTCGAAGCGGAGTGGCCACAACTCATGGCCGAGGTCCAGGCCGCGATGGACGCAGGCACCGACCCGGCCAGTCTCCAGGCGCAGGTACTGGCCCATCGGTGGGTCGGCCTGGTCAACGAGTTCACCGGGGGCGATCCCGGCATCTTCCAGTCGCTGAACACGATGTATGCCAGCGAGGACCAGGTCGCCGGCATGGATGTACCGCCGATGCGCAAGATGATGGAGTATGTGCAGAAGGCAATGCAGGCAGCAGGCGTAAAGTTCGCGGGAACGTGACTCCCGTCGGGTCCGCGCGGCAATCCTGCCGCGCTTGCCCGGCTTGCGCCGTTACGCATCGAGACACCCTCCGCGACAAATCACTCTTGCACGAACGCGCAACCCCGCTATGTCCTCACGTCTTCAGCACACCAGTGCAGACCGGGGGAGTTGCGCATGAATCGCTTCTTGCGCGGGGTGGCACGCGCCGCCACGGAGTCGTTTCACCTGCCCGATCCGATCCTGGAGATCGGGTCGTACAAGGTCGAGGGGCTAGAAGACCTCATCGACCTGCGCGGACTGTTTCCCGGCCGCTCGTACACCGGCATGGACTTCCGCGAAGGGCCAGGGGTCGATCTCGTCGCCAACGTCGAGAACCTACCACTGCCTGACGCCAGCATCGGCACCGCGCTGGCCTTCAGCGTCTTCGAGCATGTGAAGCACTTCTGGAAGGGATTCGAGGAGGTGCGCCGCGTGCTGCGACCTGATGGCGTCTTCCTCGTATGCTGCCCGTTTTACTTCCACGTTCACGCTTTCCCCTGCGACTACTGGCGCTTCACGCCTGAGGCCTTCGAGTCTCTCCTGGAAGCGTACCCGACGCGCGTCCTCGGCTGGCACGGGCCCGAGCGACGACCGCTCAATGTGTGGGCCGCGGCGTTCCGTGAACAGGCAAAGATGCCGACGGCAGAGCAGTTCGCGAAGTATCGTGTGAGGTTGAACGAGTACGCGAAGGAGCCACTGGGTCTGGGTCGCCGGTTGCGGTTCGGGCTGGGCCGCATGCTGTGTGGCCGCCGGCCGTTCGCTCCACACCTCGATCGTGAGAAATGGAAGACCGAGCTACGCAAGGCGGCGTAGAACATTCGCAGGAAGCGTCGGCCATGCCGAACCGTGAACCGCTGGCGGAACTGGCGACGATTGCGCCAGTGGACAGCATTGAGATATCGGTTGGGGGTGGCACTCAAGAGCGTGAAGGTATTCGCGAAGCGTCCGTCGGCGGCTCTCCTGACCGATCTGCATCTGTGGGACAACACGGTAGGCGGCAGCGGCGCGCCGGCGATTGTCTCATCGCCGCGCTTCTCTCGGCCAGCCCCCTTCAAGACGATGCCGTCCTGGCCATCCTCCGGCTCAAGTCGCTGCGGTCGACCTGAATAATGAACAATGATCTTGGTTACGAAAACCGGAAGAGTCTGATCGAGAAACTCGGCCCCATCGTACACCCGTAGTTCAATGAAAAACCGGGAGCCGCAAGGCCCCCGGTTCGCGGCGCACTGGCGAAGCGCAAGTCGCCTTACAGCAGTTCTTCAACCCTGTTGCGGTCATCGAGAATGTACATCGGGCGGCCGGAACCGTTGGGGAAGGTATACGCTGCGTCAATTCCCAGAGCGTGATACATGGTGCTGAGCAGGTGCGGCACCTTGTATGGCCGGTCCTTCGGATACTCGCCCTTCGCCGAACTGGCACCGATTGCCTGACCCATCTTCAGCCCGCCGCCCGCGATCATCGCACTCATCACGGGCGACCAGTGGTCGCGTCCGCCGTCGGAGCCGTTGATCTTGGGCGTGCGTCCGAATTCGCCGCACATCACTGTCACCACGTCGTCGGCCATGCCGCGGTCGTGGAAGTCCTGAATCAGATTCGCAACGCCGCGGTCCACTTCTGGCAGTTGCCGCTTCAACGTCTTGAAGTTACTGGAGTGCGTATCCCAGCCGCCGATTGAGAGCGTGACGCAGCCGACGCCGGCTTCCACCAGCCGCCGCGCCGTGAGGAACTGTTCGACCCCCTTGTAGCGGTCGCGGCTCTTCGGGTCTTCCAGTTTGAGGTCCAGCGCCTTGCGCACCGTGCCTGATGCGATCATGTCGAACGCACGGCCCGTGAACGAGTCCATCCCCTTCATCGTGCCAGTAGCGTCGATCTCACGGCGCACGGTGTCGAACTTGCCGAGCAGGTCGTGACGGTTGGTCATGCGGGTGTTGTTCACACCGTTGGCCAGACGGAGGTTCTCGTTACCCGGTCCGCTCGGGGTGAACGGGCGGTGCGCGACGCCGAGGTAGCCCGGTTCGGTGCCGATGCTGCCGCCGCCGCGAAGACTGACGAAGGCCGGCACGTCGGTGGTGCTGCCGCTGCGGAGTTTCGACATCACCGAGCCGAGGCACGGGTGCGATTGCGTGCGGTTCACCTGCTCGCTGTAGCCCGTGCTAACGAGAGAGTCGGAATGTTCGTCGGTGGCGATCAGCGAGCGGACGCAGGCGAGCTTGTCCCACATGCGAGCCTGCATGGGGAAGTGTTCGCAGATTTGCACACCCGGAACATTGGTGCGGATCGGATTGAACTCTCCGCGATACTCCTTCGGAGCATCGGGCTTCAGATCGTACATGTCCATGTGGCTGGGGCCGCCGGGCAGGTAGATCATGATCGCCGCCTTCTGCGACGATTTCTGTGCGGCAGCGGGACTTTGCGCTTTGAGGCGGAGCACGTCGGCCAGAGTGAGGCCGGCCCCGAGCGCGCCGATCTGGAGGAAGTTGCGGCGGTTGATGCCGTCGCAGAATTGCTGGTTGGCACCCCAGAACGTCAACATGAGCAGTCTCCGAACGGAGGAAAGGAAGGTGTGAGGGAGGCAGGTGGTTTGGCAGGGTCTGGCACGTTTGCCAATCTAACCGAGATACTAGCCCGAGGATTTCTCCGTCGCAATCGGAAACTCGGGAAAGTCGGAGCGCTCTCCGCCATCCTCGCACGAGTGTCGGAAATGTGTGTTCCTATCCACGACTTTCGTGTGAAGGCTGAAGCGATGGACGGCTACGGCGCGCAGTAAGAAGAAGCTGCACGCGACAGCTAATCGACTTGCCGCGAGTTGGTAAAATGGAAACTTTCACGCGAACTTTCACTCCGAGGGTCAACGGTGTCTGCCACCGACAAGTTCACCGAATACCTCAACCAGTTCTCCACCGACCGCATCGCGATGCTCGATCAACTTCACCGCGTCGTGGTTGGTCAGGGCGAAGTCATCGAGCAGGTACTCGCCGCGATCTTCACACGCGGTCACTGCCTGCTTGTCGGCGTCCCGGGGCTGGCCAAAACGCTGCTCGTCAGTTCCATCGCACAGATACTCAACGTCGCCTTCAAGCGCGTGCAGTTCACACCCGACCTGATGCCCTCCGACATCACAGGCACGACAGTGCTGGAAGAATCGTCCGATGGTAAACGCGAGTTTCGCTTCATCCGCGGGCCAATCTTCGCGAATATCGTGCTGGCAGACGAGATCAACCGAACTCCGCCGAAAACGCAGGCCGCTCTCCTGGAAGCAATGCAGGAGCGGCAAGTGACCGCTGGCGCCGACACCATGAAACTACCCGAACCATTCTTCGTCATCGCGACGCAGAACCCCATTGAGCAGGAAGGAACTTATCCGCTGCCCGAAGCCCAGCTCGACCGCTTCATGTTCAACATCAAGGTCGACTACCCGACTGCGGAAGACGAGCAGCAGATCGTGACGATGAGTACGCGGCCAGAGCGTGCGGAAATCTCGAAGGTGCTCGATGCAGCGCGGATCATCGCCTGGCAGAAGCTCGTGAAGAAGGTGGAGGTGCCGAAGTTCGTCAACGAATTCATCGTGAAGCTCGTGCGCGCGACGCGGCCGAAGGATCCAAGTGCTCCGGAGATGATCAAGCGACTGGTGGACTGGGGTGCCGGGCCGCGCGCCGGTATCTTCCTGGCACAAGCGGGGCAGGCATTCGCCGCGATGGATGGCCGGCCGAGTGTGGCCATCGACGACGTGAAGAAGGCCGCCACCCCTGTGCTGCGCCACCGCGTTAGCGCCAACTTTCAAGCCCAGGCTGAGGGGCGCACCAGTGACGACATCGTGACCGAGTTGTTGAAGATCATCAGTGAACCGGAGCCGAAGAAGTACACAAGCCGAAGGTGAAACGTTTCATGTGGTATCGCGTGTTTGGACGCAACGAAATCGAACCACCGCCCGCGGCGCTGGCCGAGCATCTGCACGCAGTGGGACTGACGGTCGAGCCACACTTCAAGGGCGACGCTCTCGGATGGACTGAAGGCACGCTCCACATCGCGACCGGCTCGCCCGTACTCCTGGCACGCTACCTCACGAAGGAAGACGACCTCCGCCGTGACCTGAACACTCATGCCGCCGAACTCGAAACGATGACCTATAGCCCCAACAGTGTGCCGTTGATGGCACGGGTTATCCAGACGCAGCAACTCATCACGCTCCGCAAACCCGTGGACGTCAACGATGAAGTGCTACTGGAAAAACTACTGGAAGAAGCAGTGCGATTTCTGGCGGGCGCCACGGATGGTGTGTATCAGATCGACGGACGCGGCTGGTTTGCCGCGACCGGGGAGTTGCTCGTGCAGGAGTACTGAGACGAGTCACTTCCTGGGTTGCATGAGGCCGAACATGCTCAATTCGGGGCCGGGGAAGTCGCCGGCATGCGTGGTTCCGAGTGCTCGCAGGCTCTGGTCCGTCAACTCTCCGAAGACATGTGTGGTGCTATCGTCCATGAAGCCGAGAAACTCCATTTTGTAGGCCACGAAGATCATATCTGGCTGCTTCGGTGGCGTAGCTTGGGTCTGGGTTACCTGTAATAACGGCAAACCGGCAGCAAATATGATCTCTCGCTGCCGCTGCTGCACCAGGTGCGCTGTGCGTGGTCACTTCCGGCTCTTCTCGTGGCGGAAGGGGATCCACACGCCGTTCTGCTTGCTGCTCTCGACGCAGCGGGTGATAAACAGCATCCCCTCGACGCCATCGAAAATGTTCGGATAGATGGTGTTCACCGTCTCGAACTTCGCGCCGGTGGCGCGTGTTACCATCGCGTCGTAAGCCGTGTTGTAGACGTTGGCGAATGCCTCGAAGAATGCTTCCGGGTGGCCGCTCGGGAGACGGCAGGACGCGCCGGCGATGGCGCTGAGGTACGGCCCGCCGTTGCGCGTGTAAATCTTGTGTGCCTCGCCATTCCTCCGCACGAAGAGCTTGTTCGGCTCCTCCTGGTGCCACTCGATGGCGCCCTTCGTCCCATCTACCTCGATGAACAGGTCGTTCTCACGGCCGTGGGAAATCTGGCTTGCAGTTACGGTCGCGAGCGCACCATTGTCGAACCGCACGAGGGCGACGCCGTAGTCGTCGAGTGCCCGGCCTGGCTCGAAGACTTTCAGCGAACAGGACAGTTCCTTCGGCAGAAGGCCCGTGATATAGCGACCGAGGTTGTAAGCGTGCGTGCCAATATCGCCGAAGCAGCCTGCGATGCCACTTTGCTTGGGGTCGGTCCGCCACTTTGCCTGCTTCTGATCGCTCGACTCCAGCCGCGTGCGGAGCCATCCCTGGATGTAGTTCGAGCGAATCGCATTGATCTCGCCGAGTTCGCCGTTAAGTACCATGTCGCGGGCCTGTCGCACGAGCGGATAGCCGGTGTAGTTGTGCGACACCGCGAAGACCACGCCGGACTTCTCAACCACCTTTAGCAATTCCTCTGCCTGTGCGAGGTCGAATGTGAGCGGCTTGTCGCAGACCACGTTGAAGCCGGCTTCCGTGAAGGTTTTCGCGATCTCGAAGTGCGTGTGGTTGGGTGTCGCGATTGAAACGAAATCTACCTTGTCGGGCCGCTTCGCTTCCGCTTCCGCCATCTCCTTGTAGGAACCGTAGGCACGCTCGGCGGGGATGTCGTAGTCGGGCGCGCTCGCTTTCGCCTTCGCAGGATCACTGGAGAGTGCACCGGCGACGAGTGCGGCGCGGTTATCGAGAATCGCGGCCGTGGCGTGGACGCGGCCGATGAAGGCCCCCTGTCCGCCGCCGATGAGTCCCATACGGAGCTTACGGTTGAGTGGCGCGTTGGTTGGCATCTCGGCAACTCCTGGAGAAGGGATCAAGTGCCGAGATTGTAAGGAAGACGCGATTTCAAGGCGAGCGGCCGGGTTGCACCCCGGCCAAACTTCATGGCGAACTACCTCCCTTTGCCTTCGCCAATTCCTCACGCAGTTTCGCGAGTTCCGCCTCTGCCACAAGCCGGGCCGCCCGCTCGGCGTTGCGCTCCTGCACGGCCGCGTTGCGCTCCTGCACGGCCGCGTTGCGCTCCTTGAGCAAGTCGCCGGGCAGCGGAACGAGTTCGCCGCGGAACCAGTATCGCATCCACTTGCCCAGGAGCGCGACTTCCAGTTCGAGTTCGGAAATCGCGTAGCGGCCTTGCTCGTTGGGGAGGGCGGTGCTGTATTTCCCGTCCTTGAGCTTGAACAGTGTGAGTTCGTCCGCGTCCGGGTAGAAGAGGAGGTAGTACGGGACTTGCAGTTCCTGTTCGTATTTCGCGTAGTTGACTTCCTCATCCTTCCGCACGCTGCTCTTCGACACGTACTCCAGTACAAGGAACGGGTCAGCGGGTTGCAGCGGTGTCATGTAGCTGCCTTCAGCCACAATCGGCTTCGTGTGGATCACCACCATGTTGTCTGGCACGACAGTGCCGGGCTTGTCCGGATTGTGGCCCGGCTTCGGATAGATCACCGCCAGTTCGTTGAAGCACTGAATGTCTGACCGTGAGGCGTGGATGATGTCGAAGCTCTCCAGTGTGATTTTGCGCTGTGTTGCCTGGGGCGTGGATTCCATGAAATGCTCCAGCGGAAGCGACTTCAGGTAACGCTGTTCGGCCCACTCGTATAGCAGTTTGAGTCGTTTCAGGTCGGTGCCTGGCGGAACGGTCGGGGTCATGCGAAGCCCTCGCGCGAATGTATCGCGAAATGTAACCACTTCGGATGGCAAACGGAATCTCAATCAGACCACGCCCCTGTCACGCAACAACTTCACCTTCTCAGCGCTCAAGCCCAGCACCTCCGCCAGTACCTGCTCTGTCTGCTCGCCGAGGCGCGGCGGCATCACCGGCTCGGCCTCCGACGCGCCCTGTATACGAATGGGGTTGCCGACGAGATCGACTGCTTTGCCCGCCGGGTCGCGCACCGTGACCTTCATGCTGCGGGCGAGTGTCTGTGGGTCGCGGAATACGTCTGCATGGCTGCGCACCACGGCGTGCGGCACGTTCGCGGCCGACAGTCGGCGTTCCCACTCTGTCGTGGGGAATTGCTTCATCAACGCTGCCACCTTCGGCACCACCTCGCCGCGATGTTCGACGCGCAGTCGGTTGGTGGCGAAGCGAGGATCGCTCCCCAGTTCCGGAGCGCCGGCCGCAGCGCAATAGGCCTGCCACTGGCCATCGTTGCCGACGTTGAGCACGATCCATCCATCGGAAGTGGCGAAGAGCTGATACGGCACGATCTGGAGGTGCGCGTTTCCCTGGCGCCCGGGGACCTTACCACTCGTGAGGTACGCCTGCGCGACGTTCACCTGCGCGGCCAGCGCACAATCGGCCAGCGCGAGATCGATGGCGTAGCCGTGGCCGCTACGACCGCGGGCGTGCAACGCCGCGAGGATCGCGTTGCCAGCGTAGAGACCGGTCATCACGTCAGCTACGGCGACACCCACCTTGGACGGTGGTCCCTCCGTTGGGCCGGTGATGCTCATCAGGCCGCTGAGAGCCTGAATCGCGAAGTCGTAGCCTGGCGCGTCCTTCATCGGCCCCGTGCGACCGAAGCCGGAGATCGAACACGTTACGAGCCGGGGATGCTTCGCAAGCAGTGCGCCTGGCGTCAGGCCGAGTTTCTCCGCGCTATCCGTACGGAAATTCTCGATCAGCACATCGCACTGCGTCAGCAGTTCGTGGAAGAGTTCGTTCCCTTCCGGCTTGGCGATGTCGAGCGTCAGCGATCGCTTGCCGCGATTGCACGAGAGGAAGTAGGCGGAGAGATCAGGGAAGCCTTCGAGATACGGCGGCCCCCAGCCGCGTGTATCATCACCGCTGCTGGGGCGTTCCAGCTTGATGACTTCGGCACCCAGATCGGCGAGAAGTTGCCCGCAGAATGGCCCGGCCAGAACGCGGGCTGCATCGAGTACGCGAACGCCCGCCAGTGGCGGGAAAGCATCAACAGGAAAGGGAAGCATGGGTGCTCCGCGCGGAACCGGAAGTCGCATCGACACGCATCCCAATCGTATCACAGCGCCGCGACGAGTATGAACGAACGAGCCGGAAGCATGCGTGACACTGCAATACAGTGTCACGCATGCTTCCGGCTCGATATGAGCAGCGATCACGCCGGGGATGAGGCGGCAGCGTGTGTGCCGTTGGAGCTGACCGGCGGTGTGGTTGAAGTCGGTGCATCGCCGGTGAGCTTGGCGAGGTATTCCGGCATCTCCACCCCGCCGATATCCTTCATCACTTGCAGCATCGGAGGCATCATCCGTGCCATGTCCTTCACGAAAGCTGCCGTGTTTGACTCGCCGCCGTTGCCGCCACCTTCCCACACCACAACCTTGTCGAACTTGATGTTGGAGATGGCCTTCGCGCTGGCCTCGGCCAGCGAGTCCATGTGTTCGAGCATGAGTAGTTGGAAAGCGGCCTGCGGGCTGCCGCACGCCTCGATGATCTTCTTCAACCCCTCGCCCTTCTTGGCGAGAATCTCGAACTGACCGCGGGCCTCGGCTTCGAGCTTCGCGTAGATCGTGGCGGCCTGGGCCTGGGCCTCCAGTTTGACGCGCTCGGCAGCGGCCTCTGCATCCACGATGATCTTCGCCTTTTCCGCCTTGGCGGGTGCTTCCAGCAACGCCCGCTTCTCGGCCTCCACCTTCTCGGCCTCCGCGAGCGCCGCCTTCGCCATTGCCTTGTTCTGCGATTCCAGCACCGCGGCCTCGGCCTCGCGTCGTGCCGTTTCGGAAAGTTGATACGCCTCGGCCTTCTTCACCGCGAGTGTGGCCTGGGCCCCGGCGATGTCGGCCTGCGCGGTCGCCTCGCCGCTAACCGCCTTCGCGTTCGCGTCCGCCAGCCGGACACGCTTGTCGCGTTCGGCCTCCGCGACGCGCGCCTCGCGATCGAATGCCGCCTTCTGCTCGCCAACCTTCTGGTCGCGGTCGAGTTCCGCGATGCGGATGGCCTGCTGGCGCTCGGCTTCCTTCACCAGTGCTTCTTGCTCGAAGTGGGCGGTCTGTTCGCCGACCTCGCGTTCCTTGTCCAGTTGCGCGACCTTGATGGCCTGCTCGCGGGTGGCCTCGCGGGTGCCGATCTCGCGAATCTTCGTCGCGTTGGCAACTGCCACGGCCTTCTCGCGCTCGGCTTCGGCGACACCGATCTGGCCCTTCTTTTCTTGTTCGGCCACGTCGATCTTCGCCTGCTGAATCGCGACGGCCGCGGCCTTGCGTCCGATGGCCTCGATGTAACCGCTCTCGTCGGTGATGTCGGTGATGTTGACGTTGATGAGCACCAGGCCGATCTTCTTCAACTCCGGTTCCAGCGACCTCTGGATGTTGTCGAGGAACTTGTCGCGGTCGCGGTTAATGTCCTCAATCTTCATCGATGCGATCACCTGCCGGAGCTGGCCGAAGATGATGTCGCGGGCCTGTTCCTTCACTTCCTGCGTGCCCAGCCCCAGGAGGCGAATTGCGGCGTTCTGCATCGTTTCCGCATCGGTGCCGATGGCGACTGTGAAGACACTCGGCACATTGACACGGATGTTCTCCATCGACAGTGCGCCCTTGAGCGGCACTTCAATCTGAATGGGATCGAGGTAGAGGTAGTCGTAGTCCTGGATGAGCGGGATCACGAACGCCGCACCGCCGTGAACACACCGGGCAGCATCGCCGCCGCCGGTCTTGCCGTAGATCACCAGCACGCGGTTCGAGGGGCAGCGCTTGTATCGCCGTGCGATGAGCATGATCAGACCGAAGGCAACCAGCCCAACCGCGATAGCCGCTATGAGCGGCCAGGGAACATCCATGTCGCTGGATTGCTTGGGGGCCGCGAACAGAGTGAGGGGCAACATGGTGGCTCCCAGGTGAATGTGATCGGCACACACACCGTGTGCCGTTCCGAATGCGCCGGCACCCGGATTATCTGTGATGCCAGGAATTACGCCGCAGCGACTTCAACCGTATCCGGGCTAACGATCGAGACGACTTGCACTGGCCTGCCAGTGGGGATTTCGTCACCCGATGTGACTGCCAGACACTCAACAGTGCGGTTCTGGAGTTTCAGATGGACCTTGCCCGCGCCGGAACGCGAACCCGGAACTCGCAGGTAGACTGTTCCGAGACAGCCCACTGCGCGATCCATGCGAACGGTGCCGTCGGACTTCAACCGTTTCAGTCCCTTCATCGCGGCAGCCACGAGGTAAAGAGCGAGTGCGCCGCTGCCCAACGCCACACCGAACGCGCCGGCCTCGTTCGTTCCGTAGTACAGCGCGGAAAGCCCGCCGAGGCCGAAGAACAGCACGGCTGCTGTGGCGGTGCGGACCGTGAGCACACCGAACAGAGAGTTGCCGTGACCGTCGCCGTGGTCGGTGTCGTGATCGACATCGATATCGTGTTCGACGCCCAAGCCGAGCATCCCGGCGAGGAGTTCACACACAAGCAGTGTGCCGCCGAGGATCGCGCAAACCAGAAACGCCGTATCCATGCGCCCTCCGGCGAGGTCGTACTCGCGAGTGGAGTGAAGGGGCCAGCTATGGGATGGTTCGCACCTATGGACTGATGATTTGACGAAATCACCAGGAAGTCAACGAACTGTGTGGAAATTGCGCAGATTACCCAGTTGGGACAGGCAGCAGAATCGACAGAGCAGGAAGCCCCCGCCTGGTGCGGGGGCGCGTTCAGACTTCGGGAATCTCGATGTCATCGAGGGGATCGTGCGGCTTCGCGGCTTCTGCGACCTCGCGGTTGGTGAGTGTGGCGCTGGCCGCGATCAGGGCCGCGACCTCGTTCCAGTCGAGCGCCGCGAAGACTTCCTCCATCTGCTGTACGATGCCGAGCAAGCTCGCGGAGGCCATCTCGTAGTTGGTGTGTGGAGAGAACGCGCGGAAGTGATCGCGGAAGTATTCAGCAGCGCGGCGGAGCCTGGGAAGTTTCCCCTTAAGCCGGCGGAGAAAGTCGCCGTGGTCGCCGCGTTCGCGTGCCGGTTCGACAGCGCGGATGCCATCGTAGATCGCGCGCGGTACGGCCAGCATGTCCTCGCTCTGCTGGATTTCGTCCGCGTGCTTGAGAAAGGTACGGACCATCCAGGCGTGCGCGAGGAGGATGTTGAGTCGCGCGACGGCCGCTTCAGGGGTCATGAGTGTGGCGCAGGGATGGATGCGTCTGTCGGCGCGACGGCCACAACGGGTGGCGCGGCCGGTTTCAGCCCGGCGGCCTTCCGCTTCTCCTCGGCCTCATCCTTTGAATAGAGCACGAGGAACGAACCGACGCCGACAAGCAGGATGCCAACGGCGAGCTTCCAGCCCGGAAGATGCACTTCAAAGTGCCACGGGTTGCTCGGCTGTGGGTGCCAGAAGGAACTGACCAGCGTGTTGATCACGGGTGCGAGACCGAAGATCAGCGGCCCGATGAGCAGGCGGTAGGACGCAGGGTTGAAGTCCGGGTGAAGTTCCTTGACCTTCATGCCGGCGACCATCGCCGAACTGGAGGCAAAGACCACGCAGATCGCTCCGACCGCACCGGCGACCCCGGCGAGGCTCGCGAACACCAGCCCGGTCGTCTTCAGACCGGGCCACTGCTGCTGCCCGGTGAGGAACAACACCAGAGGGAAGAGAACCGCCAGGACAAAGTAGGCGATACCGACGCAGAGAATGGCCATGAGCCGGGCATTCTGCCGGCCGCCAAGTTCCGAGCCGCCATAGAAGATGATGGGGACGTAGGTACCCCAGGCGAGGCCGGCGAGGATGACGTAGCCCCACCAGGGAATGTTATTCATGGCAGCGTCCTGAAAGTGAGGAGTGGGCAGCGCACAGTGGCAGAGGCGGAGTTGCCTTCTCTGCCCCCTGCACGCTGCCCACTATCAACCTGGCAGAGTGACCCTATGGGGATTCGAACCCCAGTTCCTGCCTTGAAAGGGCAGTGTCCTAGGCCACTAGACGATAGGGCCACAATTGGCGGCTGCGCCTGAGGACACACCATTCTTAGGGCAGGTTCGCCCTTGCGGCAACGGGCCGACTGTGAGCAACGCGACAGGATCAAGGTGGAAACTGCGGCACGTCCAGGTCGGATGCCGTCGTGGAGATGCCAGTTTCCGTGTGCGGGAGTGATTCGATGCTGCTGGCTCTCGTTGCCGAGTAAGAACTCCCCGCTGGTGCGGTAGAATCTTTGGAGTAGAATGTCGAACGGAAATCAACGGTCGCTCTCGCTGCGACCCCGCACTTCTCACTGAGGATTCGTGTATGGCCAGCCCGAACGTGATTGAACTGACCGAGGGAAACTGGAACGAGCATGTTACCAGCGGCGCGCTCGTGGTCGCCGACTTCTGGGCACCCTGGTGCGGCCCGTGCCGCCGACTCTCGTCCACGATCGACGCCGTCGCCGATCAGTTTGCCGGCAAGGTGAAGGTTGGCAAGCTGAATGTGGATGAGAACCCCAATCTCGCGGTCAAGTACGACGTGATGACCATTCCGCGCATCCTGTTCTTCAAGGGAAGCGATTCGCCCGTTCACACGGAGAGCGGCGTGCTTTCTCCAGACGAACTCTCCAAGCTCATCAATCAGTATGCCTGAACCCGGCGACTGCGAGGAGCGGACGGGAAACGAAAGTTCCTGGCCTGCTCCTCGCGGCAACTCGATCACTTCCCCAACCCCACTGCCTCCGCGACAATCGTTGCCACCTTGCGCCGCAGGGGGGTCGAGACGCCCTTGTCGTTGGGATGAACGCGGTTGGTCAGGATGATGACTGCGGTTCCGGATCCCGGATCGACCCACACGCTTGGGCCAGTGAAACCGGTGTGGCCGTATCCCTCACCCTTTTTGAATCGCTCGCCGCGTTGCGACGAGAAGCCCGTATCCACATCCCAGCCGAGTGACCGCGCCCCCTTCGTCTCCTTCCCCTTGTTCACAAGCGGCACCGTGTGTGGCGCCGTGAAGAGCTTGACCGTACTGGCATTCAAAATGCGCACGCCATCCAGTTCACCACCACGCAGGAGCATCCGGCAGTAGCGGGCCATGTCGTCGCCTGTCGAGAACAGACCCGCGTGCCCGGCGACGCCGCCGAGCTTGTACGACCGGGGATCGTGAACCTTGCCGAGGATGATTTTCCCGTCGCGCAGCCCTGTCGGAGCGACACGCTTGAGCAGTGTGCCTGTCGGATTGAAGCCGGTATCCGTCATCTTCAACGGCTCGAAGACATGCTTCCTGGCGAACTGGTCGAGCGGTGCCCCGCTGATCCGCGCGACGAGTTCACCCAGCACGATGAAGTTCACGTCGCTGTAACGGAACTGCGTACCCGGCGGTGAGAGCAGCTTGAGGTTGGCGATGCGGACCATCGCTTTCGCTCGACCATCGGCATAATCGGCGATGGCATTGTCCGGAATGAGCCCCGAGGTGTGCAGCAACAGATGGGCAACAGTGACCTTGTCCTTGCCGTTGGCCGCGAACTCCGGCCAGTACTTGCTCACCAGATCGCCGGGCTTCAGCTTCCCCTGTTCCATGAGAATCATCACCGACGTAGCCGTCGCGACGGGCTTGGTTAGGGAGGCCATGTCGAAGGCGGTGTCGATCGTCATGGCGACTGCGGCCGGCTTGACGGCCCGGTTGCCGAACGCCTTGCGGTAGACGATCCTGTCGCCGTGGACGACGACCACAACGGCGCCTGGGCAGTCGCCGCGCTCAATGACCGTCTTCGCCGCGTCGTCGATCTCGGCGAGTTTCTTCACGTCGATCTCGGCGGCGCGAAGCGGCGTGCCCCAGAACATGCCGAGAACACATAGCCCACAGAGAAGTACATGGAACGTCTTCATGTCATACTCTCGGATTCAT
The DNA here is from genome assembly GCA_964422915.1 of uncultured Frigoriglobus sp. Classification (GTDB taxonomy): domain Bacteria; phylum Planctomycetota; class Planctomycetia; order Gemmatales; family Gemmataceae; genus Gemmata. The sequence goes on from CAYRDG010000002.1 coordinate 151,583, forward strand.
CTGTGCGATTTGTCGGGTTGGTGAAGAAGAGTCTTCATTCGAGCGATGCAAGGAGTCCTTGCATCTCGCCCTCGGCGTGCGCGTCGCCCACGATGTGAGCGGCGGCGATTCCCGCGCGGAGTATCTCGCACGCCTCCTCGTTGCGGTCGAGTCGGGCCAGGGCCTGGCCGCACTGGAGGTAAGCGGGAATATAGGGCTTCGCCGCGCTGCGGGCGATCAGTTCACGCAGCACTGCCACGCATTGAGTGTCGTCGTTGACACTGGCATGCTCCATCGCCAGCCCATAGCGGAGGAAGGAATCATCCGGATCGTCGGCCAGGAGTGCCTCGATCCTCTCCATGCGGGGGGTTCGCGCCATGCCGGCTCCACGAGGTTAACTTACCGCTGGCAAGGATTGGAACGGTCGTGCGCAAGATGCGATCATCGAATCCCGCCAGATTCGTTCAAGTCGATTCGCACCCCTCACACTATTTCGCCCTGCGCCTCGCGACAACAGCCCGCGCGACCGGTACTCCCGGCACGGTCGCGCGATCCGGTCCGTTTCGCACGCATGGCGCAGGTGTTCCTGCGCGGGCATGAGACCGCCATTCCTTCGCGGTCAGTCGTGGACAGAGCGTTGCTCGCTTTCCGAACAGAAGTGTGCCGACACGGAAATGGATTCCACCGCTGGCACGGGGGCCACATGCGATCACTGACTGCCACCACGCTTCTCCGGTTCGCCCGCCGCCGGCTATTCGCGCCTGCGGTGCTCTCGGTCGGTGCTGTTGGTCTGGCCGCACTGGGGCCTGCCTTCTCCGAGCCGCCTCCCACGCTCTCCGCGGGCGAACGCACCGAGCGCGTCACACATAGCAAGCGACGCGACGAGGTGGTGGATGTGTACGATCACGTGAAGTTCAGCGTGGTGAACATCCACAGCGAGCGGATGGTGGCCCCATCGACCGATGAGGCGTTCAACCGGCCCGCTGGCCAGCCGCAGCGCGTGAACGGGATGGGCACCGGCATCGTTCTCGATGGCCGTGGCTACATTCTCACGAATTACCACGTCGTGGACGACGTATCGAGCCTTCGCGTACGACTCTTCGATGGGACCGGCTACACGGCTCGCGTGCTGGCCACCGATAAAGATGCCGATCTCGCCGTCATCAAGATCGATCCCGTGAAGCCGCTGCCGGTCATCGGTTTCGGCACCTCGTCCGACCTGATGGTTGGCGAATCGGTGATCGCCATCGGCAACGCCTTCGGCTACGAGCACACCGTCACGAATGGTCGCGTATCGTACAAGGGACGCGACGTGTCGCTGAACAAGGACATGGGTTACAAGGGGCTGATCCAGACGAGTGCCGCGATCAATCCGGGCAACTCTGGCGGCCCGCTGTTGAACATTCTCGGCGAAGTGGTGGGAGTGAATGTCGCGATTCGCGCCGGCGCCCAGAATATCGGCTTCGCCCTGGCGGCCGATCAGGTCATCCCGCACGCGGCGGACCTCATAAGCGTTCGCCGGCGAACGGGTCTTCGCCACGGGCTGACGTTCCGCGACCGTGCCAGCCGGCTGTCGGTGGAATCGGCCGCGAAGCGCACAGTGACCGTCGAGCATGTCGACGCGAACTCGCCCGCAGCCGCAGCCGGCTTCAAGGTTGGCGATGTGGTCGAGCGGATCGGCGACATTGCCGTAGTCACATCCATCGACTTTGAACGCGGGCTACTGGACAAGACAGATGGCTCGAAGGTGGCCGTGAAAGTGCGACGCGGCAACACCGCGACCGACCTGGAGTTGAGCCTTCGGCCCGCGATGCGTGCCCCGCTGAGCGCCGCGGATGCGGTGTGGAAGCGACTGGGGATCAAGGTTGCGCCGGTGGGGGCCGATGCGGTGGCGAAGGCCAATCCGCAACTCCGCGGCGGCCTCATTGTGGTGGATGTGGCCGCTGGCAGCAACTCCGCGACTGCGGGTATTCACAAGGGCGACGTACTCGTCGGGCTGCACCTCTGGGAAACGCTCAACCTCGATAACGTCACCTTCGTGCTCAATCACAAGGACCTGAACACATTCCTGCCGCTGAAGTTCTTCGTTGCCCGCGACGGCAAGCTGAAGGACGGCTGGATCACAAGTGTCCCCTGAAAACGAAAGCGACACACGTTGTGTGCCGCTCACACCGAAGCACCCTCCTCGCGCCGCTCCGGGCCTCGCCGCCCGGGGCGGTTGCGTTTTCCGATAGCCTCACGCCCTGCGGCGCGATCGCCCGGCGAGCCACAGCCCGCCGAGCATCACACCCAGAGTCGCAGCCAGCCCCGCGACCCATACGCCGCCGCGCGGAGCCGCAGTCGCCGAATCGGTAGGTGCGTCCTCAACGTCAGGCGGTCCTCGGCGGCGTGTCGGCGCGTTCGCGCCATCGCCAGCGACCTTCGCCTTGATCGCCTTCGCGTCGATACTGGTGATCGTGTACGTCCACTCGACGGATTGACCCTTCACCGAGTCCGAAACGATGGTAGTGCTGTTGAACCCGATTTCCGGAGCCTTCAGCGCGTTCGTCTTGAGGGCAGCGAACAGGTCGGCGTCTGTCTTGAACTCTTTCGCCTTGTCTTCAGACACGGCCAGGAGGCTGACCGAAGTGCGCCGGGCACCGGCGGTCATCGCCGTGGCCTTCTCCGCGTTCAGTTTCATCTTGCGGAAGGTAGGCGGTTGCGGTCCGGGAGAGAATCGGACCACCCGTTCCACGAATAGATAACCCGTCACGCCCTTGCCAAGCACGACCTGATTGTTCACGGAAACATACTTTTGACCCTTCGGTGGCGGAGGCGGAGGAATATCCGCGGTCGCGGTTTCTGTGAGGAGCGCGAGGAGCAACAGCGCGAGGACCTTCTTCATGGGCATCTCCTGTGGAACATGCGGTATCAGCATACCCTAGACGGTGCGAAAGTGCTCGCGGATTTCGCGCGAGGTTCAATCGCCAGTTGAACACTCAACAATTTGCCAGTGTGGAATGGAGATTCCGCCGGGTAAGCCAGAAACTCACGGACGTGTCGGGCATCTCAGGAACGGGATGTGTGAGTGTCAGGTCCGCTCGGACATGGCAAGTCTCTTCTGCACGCCGATCCCTGCGAAAGTTCCGGCAGTGGGGCTGCGTTGCTGAGCGTTTCGGGAATTGCTACGCTGCCGGTTCGATGCTGACACCGAGTGGGTGACCGTCCTTCTTGACGTAAGGATCGGCCCCGAATGAACGAATCTGATCCGCCTTCAGTTCGGCTACTTCCATCGCGCCGATCCACACCGCAGCTCGCCCCTTGTTATGGGCTTCGAGCATCAACTCGATGCACTTCTCGGCCGTGTAACCGAATACTTTCCGCAGAACCATGACAACGAAGTCCATCGTGTTGGAATCGTCGTTGTGAAGGATGACTGCGTATGGCGGCTGGCGCCGGGTGCGAGTTTGAGTCTCTTCATCCGGCAGAACTTCCGGGAGCGGTGCAGCCGTGGCCATTGGTCCGGTTTCTCAGGGTGGACAATTTGCCCCGATTATAGCCGAGTCGTTGCGCGTGTGGAAGCACGATGGCGGCCGACGCTCCCGTCGGATTGGCACTCAGTCGCTACCGCCGTACTCCGGTTCGTAGAGATCGTCGAACGGATCGCGACGCGGCCAGCCAACGGGCATCGGGGTGAGGTCGGAGACCGATGCCAGTTCGTCTTCCTCGGTCTGGCGTGCAGGGATCAGTTTCAATCGTACGGGAAGCGGCTCACCACCGGGCCGGCTGACCGAGACGGTCACTTCCTGTGTTTCGGCCAGAAGAAACCCGACGGGGACCACAACCTGCAGTTCGCCATGCTCGACCGTTGCCATCACATTCTCCTCGAACGAGGGCCGAAATGGGAAGAGTAACAGTGGACAGGCCGACCCGCCCGGCAGCGTGCCGTTATGGGAGGGTCGAGGTTGGCTATGGGCCGGGGAAACACGCCCGCCGTTGCGAGAGGCCGGCGGAATAGGCTGAGGATAACGCCCGCCAGGCCGAGGTCCAAGCACCTTTTCAAGAAACTGACAAAGTCGCGTGCTCTGGGGTTCGCGCTTCGCTGATCGGGCGAGACAGCTTGAGGAATTCCACGACGCAACTTTATCGCGGTCCGCCGCGCCGGGCTGTCGCAACGGCTCGATTCCCAGCAAGTTTCACCGCTCGCGCGTACGATCGGATCGCGTGGAGAACCTGGAGAATTGCTCGTGAAATGAACAGGTTCTCAAGGCTGTTCGATGACTGTGCAGTGTGTGCAAATCGCGGGCAGTTCGGCTCGCTCACAGGCCGTCAGGCTTGTCTTGCACGCAGCATGTTCGGGTGTTTCCAGTTACTCCCAAATCTACCAGTGCTACCGATCCTGATGGTACAATTCCAACGGCGAAAGTCGCCATGAGGAACGCGGCGCCCGTGCCCGTTCGCATAACGGCAGCGCACCGATTCTGGAACTGCTATAACTTCCGCCATGAAGTACGTCATTGTGATCCCTGATGGCTGCGCGGACGAACCCGTTGCGGAACTCGGCGGCCTCACGCCGCTTCAGGCCGCGAAGTTGCCGAATATGGATCGCGTTGCGCAGACAGGCGTCGTGGGCCTGTCGAACAACGTGCCGTCATTGCTCACGCCCGCATCCGACGTGGCGACGCTGTCGCTATTCGGCTACGACCCACTGAAGTATTACACCGGTCGTGCTCCGCTCGAAACCGCGGCAATGGGTATTCATCTCGGCCCCAACGACTGGGCCATACGGTGCAACCTGGTGTACGCGCCCGATGGCCACATGCGCGACTTCACTGCGGGGCACATCTCCAGCGAGGACGGCGCCCCGCTTATCCGCGCTCTGCAGCACGAACTCGGGGGTAAGGAACTCGCTGGCGGCACCATCGAGTTCCACGCGGGTGTGCAGTATCGCAATATCCTCGTCTGGCGCGGCCACTCGCCCGCATCGCTTCTCGAAGGGACGAAGACACAGGCCCCGCACGACATCCCCGATCAACCTGTCGCGGGTTATCTCCCGCAGGGGCCTGGAGCGGAGTTACTCAACGCACTGATGGAGGCGAGCAAGCCGATCCTCGCAGCGCACCCTGTCAACCAGCGCCGCGTGCAGGAAGGAAAGAAACCCGCTTCGCAAATCTGGCTCTGGGGGCAAGGGAAAGCCCCGCGAATGGAGCCGTTCACACAGGTGTATGGCGGTCGCGGGGCAATCATTTCCGCCGTCGATCTCGTTCGCGGTGTCGGTGTGCTGCTGGGGTGGCATCGCATCGACGTGCCCGGCGCGACCGGCTATCTCGATACGAATTACGCCAACAAGGGGAAGTACGCCATCGAGGCGTTGGGTGCCTTCGATCTGGTCTGCGTTCACGTCGAGTCGCCCGATGAGGCCTCGCACGAGGGACGCGCCGACGAGAAGGTGAAGGCGCTGGAGCGGATCGATGAAGATATCGTCGGCCCCTTGCTGAACGCGTTGCCGCGTTACGGCGACTACCGCATGCTGATCGAGCCTGACCACCGCACGACCATCCGCACGCGGGCGCACGCGCATGGCGCAGTCGCCTTCGCGGCCTGCGGCGCCGGGATCGCGCCCGACACGGCCTCACGTTACGACGAGCCAACTGCCGCAACCACTGGCCGGTGCTTCGACCCTGGCTGGCACTTGATGAAGTGGTGGCTCGGGCGGTAGGAAGAATGCGTGCGAAGTTCCGATACCGTCGCGCCCGAACTCTGAGCGGAGAACCCATGACCCGGCGAATCATGCTTTTCGGTGCCCTGGCTCTCGCCTTCGCACCATTCGCTGCCCACTCCTCGGCGGCTTCCGCACAGGAGCCGAAGAAAGACCCGAAACAGCGGACGATCACGATCCGCTGGTTCGGACAGTCGTTCTTTCAGGTCGAATCGTCGCAAGGCTTCAAGTTCGCCTTCGATCCGCAAGCCATTCCTGCCTTCGGCCGTCGCATGGTCAAGGCTGATTTCGTCATGATCAGCCACCCGCACGACGATCATTCACTCATCGAGATGATCGACACCGGCAAGGTGAAGGAGAAGACCAAGGAGCGCGTTGTCATTGGCGAGGCCGATGTGTATCGCGGCGTCATCAGCAAGAACGGCAAGCAAGAGTGGAAGGTCATCAACGAAAAACGCGGCCCGATCCAGATTCGCAACGTGGCAACCTATCACGACGTGCTGAACGGGATGCAGCGAGGCAAGAACAGTATCTTCGTCGTCACTGTGGATGGCCTCACGATCTGTCACCTCGGCGACCTGGGACACAAGCTCACGCCGGAGCAGGTGAAGGCCATTGGCAAGGTAGACGTACTGATGGTGCCCGTTGGGGGCATTTACACCATCAACGGCGAACAGGCACAGGCCGTGATGGGGCAACTCAAGCCACGACTGTTCGTGCTTCCGATGCACTACGGCGTTCCAGATTACGATAACCTCGCGGGGCCGGAGGAGTTTCTCGATGGGCTGAAGAATGTCAAGAAGATGCCTGGCACCAATGAACTGACATTCCCGGTCGATCTCAAGGCCGAGGCCCCGACTGTGGTCCTGCTTGGTTGGAAGAAGACCGAGGCCCCGCCCAAGGATCCGAAGAAGCCGTAACGACCGCGTTTGCGGTGACTCAGGTCCGCTCGCACTGCGAGCGGACCACGCGGGGCCGATCTCACACACCTCGTCGCATTCATCTCCCAGCAGAATCCGTACTCGTTCGGGTCGGGCGCGGGATTTCGCGCCCCGCGCGAAGCCTGCGCCAGCGTCAGAACCTGATTGGCCCGACGCGAGTTTTCGCTCTAGGGTTGGGGATGACACATCCGTCCGCTTCGGCGGACCTCGGAGCGAGTGCCTCCATGATCGGTCGCGTGTTTCTGGGGCGATACGAGACGAAGCGACTGCTCGGCGAGGGCGGTATGGGGAAGGTTTTCCTCGCCCGGCAGATCGATCTCGGCCGTGAAGTCGTTGTCAAGGTGATGCACGAGTCGATTGCGGCCGACCCAAAGTTTCGAGATCGCTTCCAGCGCGAAACGCTCCTGATGGCGCGTTTCCATCATCCCGGCGCGGTAACGCTCTACGATGCCAGCCTCGACGACCCGTTCGGCCCCTGCATCGTCATGGAATACGTCAAGGGAGTGAATCTCGAGTCGCTTCTGGCGAAGAACGGCCGCATGGCCGCGCCGCGCGTTGGGCGGATCATCGGCGAACTGTGCGAGGTGCTTCAGGCCGCCCATGATGAGGGCATCATTCACCGCGACCTGAAGCCCGCGAACCTGATGATCGTGGAGCCAGATACACCGCGCGAGCGAATCAAGGTCATGGATTTCGGCCTGGCCAAGCTCATCGAGGGCGAAACGCTGGCGCGCAAGGTCACGGATACCAATGTGGATTTCGCGGTCGGCACGCCAGGCTACATCTGTCCGGAACAGGTCCGGGGCGAGGAAATGGACCACCGTGGTGATCTCTATTCGGTCGGCGTGATGATGTACGAACTGCTCACCGGGCGGTTACCGTTCAACGGCCCGACCAGCATGGACATTCTTCTGGCACACGCCACCGAGTATGCGCCGAGTTTCGCGGAGGTCGGACTGAAGGGCTGGGTGCCGCGCGAGGTGGAAGAGTTGGTCTTCGACGTGCTGGCGAAGAACCCCGAAGACCGCCCCCAGATGGCACGCGAACTGGCCGATCGTTTCGACACGGCACTCAACCGCGCGCAGGCCAAGGCCGAGGCACGGGCCGCAGCACCCCCTGGCTCACACTCGGGTATCGCCACACCGCCGCCTGGCTCGCGTTCGGCTTTCGCTGTGGGCAAGGCGACCAGCGCGGCACTCTCCGCTGTGAATGACGCCGAGCCGGTGGCACTCGCAACCATTCCTGGCATCGCTCGCGACGAACCGGCTCTTCCCTTCCACATGGAAGCATGGATGCCAGAGCGAATCGCGATCATGAAACTCCGCGGCTTCGTCCATGATGCCGGGGGTGAGGTGGTGGAATCGGTGCCGGGCCTGGTGAAGGTGCGGCTGGGCGGCCGGAAGGCACAGAGTACCACCGGCGGGCCGCTGTCGTGGCTGGGGCTGCGTCGCGCCGCTGGCCCTATCGATGTGGAACTGCACCTCCACAACCTCGATCCGGGTAAGGAGAGTCAGCTCACCATCCACGTCCTGTTCCGGCCGTCGCATCCGTCGCTGTTGACCGATCTCAACTGGCGTCAGCGTTGCACGCAGGTCTTTATCGAACTGCGCGCTTATCTCATGGGCCGTTCGCCCGAGTGAAGGTGCGAGAAACTCCCGGAAGCGCGCAGGAATGCTCGTTCGCTGCCGACTCATCTTCTCGGAGTCGGCACCTTTTCCCATCAGATCAGACCGAAAGCGACCATCGCTTCCGCCACGCGGGTGAAGCCGACGATGTTGGCACCCAGCACATAGTTGCCGGGGCTGCCGAACTCGGCCGCTGTCTCGTGGCACGCGCGGTGAATCTCCGTCATGATTTCGTGGAGCCGCCGCTCGGTATGCTCGAACGACCAGGCATCCCGGCTGGCGTTCTGTTGCATCTCCAGAGCCGAGGTTGCCACTCCCCCGGCGTTGGCTGCCTTGCCGGGTGCGTAAAGGATTCCCGCTTCCTGAAAGACGCGTACGCCTTCTGGCGTCGTGGGCATGTTGGCCCCTTCACCGATCGCGATACAGCCATTGGCGACCAGGCGGCGAGCCGCTTCGCCGTCAAGCTCGTTCTGTGTCGCCGATGGCATCGCCACCTTGCAGGGGATATCCCACACGCTCCCGCCTGGGATGTATCGCGCGTCGCGATGGAGATCGGCGTAAGCGGCGATTCGCTTCCGCTCCACCTCCTTGAGTTGCTTGACGGTGTCCAGGTTGATGCCGCGTTCGTGGTAAATCACCCCGCCCGAATCGGAACAAGCCACCACGCGGCCGCCGAGTTGCTGAATCTTCTCGATGGTGTAGATGGCGACGTTGCCCGAACCTGATACCACACACACCTTGCCGCCGAAAGACTCCTTGCGTGTCTTGAGCATTTCGTCCACGAAGTAGACGGCCCCGTATCCGGTCGCTTCCTTGCGGACCAGCGCGCCACCCCAGTGTGGGCTTTTGCCGGTCAGCACACCGGACTCGTAGCGATTGGTCATCCGCTTGTACTGGCCGAAGAGGTAGCCAATCTCGCGCGCTCCCACGCCGATATCGCCGGCCGGCACGTCGGTATATTCGCCCAGGTGGCGGCGCAACTCGGTCATGAAGCTCTGGCAGAACCGCATCACCTCGTCGTCGGATCGCCCCTTCGGATCGAAGTCCGAACCGCCCTTCGCGCCGCCAATGGGCATCCCGGTGAGAGCGTTCTTGAAAATCTGCTCGAAGCCGAGGAACTTGATCGTCCCCAGCAACACCGATGGATGGAAACGCAACCCGCCCTTGTACGGCCCCAGCACGCTGTTGAACTGGACCCGAAAGCCGCGGTTGATGTGGACCTCGCCCCGATCGTCCTGCCAGGGCACACGGAAAATGATCTGGCGTTCGGGTTCGCAAAGCCGCTCGATCACCTTGTGCTCGGCGTATTGCGGGTACTTCGTTAGCACCGGCGAGAGTGTATCGAGCACTTCCTTCACGGCCTGGTGAAACTCCAACTCACCAGGATTGCGACGGACGACCTGCTCGTAAATCTCCTCGATTGTCTCCCGAACTGTTCGCATTCCTCGTTCCCGTGGTAAGAGAGCGCGCCACGACGCAGACCGCCACCGGCGGAAACCTGCGTGAATCGCAAAGGCGATGAAGCCCGGAAGCGCCCGGGCGCGGAGGCGTGAGATTGTCGTTCTATGAACAGCGGACCAAGCGGGCACGCGCGGGTCAACTGCTTGGAGATGCCGCCAGGAAGTGAATTCCGGGCCTCGGTCGTCAAGTCCCCCTGTTTCGGAGCCGTACGAACGCTACAATTCCCCAACTTCGCACCCGATGTCGCGGACCAGTTCGGCCTGCCGGGAGCGGACGAGACCTTCAACCAGTTGCTCCGTCGGTTCCGCGTGAACCGCCGGGCCGCCTCTCCTCTCATCACACTATGGTCAACCGCAACCTCCTTCGCGAGTTCGACGTCGCTGACGACGAAATCCAGAACATCGACAAAGACTTCAACCAGGAAATCCTCCGCTGGGTTGAAGCCGACGACCAGGAATACGAAGCCAACAAGATCGTCACCGGTAAGGTGCTCGAAATCCGTGGCGACGATGTGGTCATCGACATCGGCTACAAGTCCGAAGGCGTTATCAAACTCGATGAATGGAAGGAAGACGGCAGTGAGACGCCGCCGCCCAAGCCTGGCGACACCGTCGAGGTTCTGCTCGAAACCGTCGAGAGCGAAGACGGCACCATTCAACTCTCCTATCGCAAGGCGAAGCGGCAAAAGGAATGGAACGCCGTCCTCGCCAAGCACAAGGAAGGCGATGTTGTTGGCGGCAAGGTGCTCAAGAAGATCAAGGGCGGGCTGCTCGTCAACATCGGCGTCAATGTCTTCCTCCCTGCCTCGCAGGTCGACATCCGCCGGCCGCAGAGCATCGACGAGTACATCGACAAGCAGATCGAGTGCGTCATCCTCAAGATCGACGAGCAGCGGCGGAACATCGTCGTGAGCCGCCGCAAGCTGATCGAGGATCGCCGGCGCATCCAGAAGGATAAACTCCTGGCGGAACTCGATGTCGGCCAGATTCGCAAGGGTGTGGTCAAGAACATCGCCGAGTTCGGTGCGTTCGTCGATCTCGGCGGCATCGACGGCCTGTTGCACATCACCGATATGGGGTGGCATCGCGTCACCAACCCGCGCGATGTGGTCCAGATCGACCAGGAACTGGAGGTGTACATCCTCCACATCGACCGCGAGAAGGAGAAGATCGCCCTCTCGTTGAAGCACAAGACGCCAAGCCCCTGGCAGAACATCGAGGCGAAGTACCCGATCGGCAGCCGGCATCAGGGCGAGGTTGTCAACATCATGCCTTACGGGGCATTCGTGAAGCTGGAACCAGGCATTGAGGGGCTGGTCCACATCTCCGAGATGAGTTGGGTCAAGCGGATCGCCGACCCGAAGGAACTGGTGCAGATCGGCGACAAGGTTGAGGTTCAGGTACTGAACATCAACCACGACAAGAAGGAAATCTCGCTGGGTATGAAGCAGTGCCAGTCGAACCCCTGGGGCGACGTGGCCAAGAAGTACCCGGCCGGGACCGTCATCACGGGTGTGGTGCGCAACCTCACCAACTATGGCGCGTTCATCGAGATCGAAGAAGGGATCGACGGCCTGCTGCACGTCTCGGACATGAGCCACGTCCGAAAGGTGTCCAACCCTTCTGAAATGGTGCAGAAGGGGCAGAAGATCACCTGCCAGGTGCTCACCGTCGATCAGGAACGCAAGCGCGTGGCACTGGGCCTCAAGCAAATGGGCCCCGATCCGTGGGAGACCGACATCCCCACCCGCTATGCACCAGGCCAGAAGACGCACGGCAAGGTCACGAAGCTCACCAACTTCGGCGTCTTCGTCGAACTGGAACCGGGTCTTGAAGGGCTTTTGCACATCTCCGAACTCTCCGAGGATAAGATCGAGAGTCCGGAAGAAGTGGTGAAGGTCGGCGACGAGGTGGATGTGAAGGTGCTTCGCGTGGATGCGAAGGATCGCAAGATCGGCCTCTCGATGCGGAACATCGACGATCCGACCGTGCCCGATGATGTGCCGGACATGCCGATCGAAGGCCCCGAGGCCGAGAAGGCCATGGAAACGGCGAAGGCCGCACGCGAGAAGAAGGAAGCCAAGCGCGAGGAACTGCGCGGCGGCACGGGCGACCGAGGCCCACTGTTCCAGATGCCCGGCGCCGAAGAACCGCCGGCTGAGTAAGGCACCATCGCGGAGCAACGCAATCGGAATTTTATCCGCGTGACGAGTTGGGTTTCCCGTCAGTCACTCGGACGCACACCGGTTGTGTCATGCTGCTTTTCTTCGATACCTGAAGTTTCCTGTGGCCCCGGGCTTATCCCTGGGGCCACGTCATTTTCCCATGAATTCGTGAGTTTTCTGGCAGGTGTGGAGCGTGCGATTCCTGCCTCTGTCGGAACTTTCGACACCATTGTTGGGTTCCCTGGCAGCCCAATAAAAATGGCAAAATGTGTAGTTGACTTTCCGAAACTATTTTTGAACGCGGTGGTCCAAGATAGAGAAGTGGTAACGATTCCGCCGGGGGCCGTGAGGTTAGCACACGAAGCACCTGGCGAATGACATTGAAGTCAAAATCGCGCCACGGATACTGTTGTTGAGGCCGGAGAATCATCCCGTTCGGTTTCTTCGGCCCGCGACCTGTTCGTATTACGCGGCCTCCCCCGGCCGCGACAGCCGTGACGATTCGTCACGGTACTCGGATCATGAGCGTGTTCCGACACGCAACGCCTGGATTCCCCCCTAACCGGGCGTTTCTGCCGCGCATTCATCCAGGGTATCGTTTCAGCGGTCGATACGTGTCTGCGGGTTCGACCAACGACGACCTGCCTGAGCATTCACTCATGGCGCGCCGCGTCCAACCCGAGGTCTCGCCCCGACCGCGACCGACGACCGAACCAGCCCAGAAGACAGGATGCTGTTCATGTCGCGACTCCGCCACTATCGTGCCGATGTCGTCCAGTCACCACTGGAGACATACCTGCGTGAGATCAACGAAACGGCGCTCCTGAGCGCCGATGAGGAGAAGGAACTGGCCTACGCCATTGGCGCGGGAAGCACCGATGCCCGCGAACGCATGGTGCGGGCGAACCTGCGACTGGTGGTCAACATTGCCCGTGGCTACACGGGCAAGGGGCTGGCACTGCAAGACCTCATTGAGGAAGGGAACCTCGGCCTCCTGCGGGCCGTCGAGGGCTTCGACCCCACAATGAACACACGATTCAGTACCTACGCCAGTTACTGGATCAAGCAAAGCATCAAACGCGCGCTGGTTAACACCGCCAAGACCATTCGCATTCCGGCTTACATGGTCGAACTCCTGGCGAAATGGCGCCGCGCGACCAACAAGTTGACGGATGAACTCAATCGGCCGCCCACGCACGAGGAAGTCGCCAGGTTCCTCGGCCTGCCCAAGAAGAAACTGGCGATCATCAAGAAGGCGATTCGCGTTTACAACGCCGCTCCGCAGGCCGACCAGGGTGGCGAACAGGGCTGGAGCATCGAAGAGATGCTCATGGACTCACGCTCGAAATCGCCCGACATGGAGATGGTCGAAACCGACGACCTCAAGCACGTTCTGATTCTGCTGGACAAGATGGACAAGCGCGAAGCGACCGTGTTGCGGATGCGTTTCGGCCTCAACGACGAGGAACCGAAGACGCTGAAGGAAATCGGCGAGTGCCTCGGTCTGACCCGCGAGCGTGTCCGTCAGATCGAGAGCGAGGCGCTGGCCAAGCTCAGCGAAGACCTCTGCTGCGATTGATCACCCATCAGACCAATAACACACAACCCTCGCTGTTGCCTTGCGGCCGCGAGGGTTGTTCATTTCCCATTTTCCCATTTCGCCACTTGACATGAATTGGACGGACGTATACTAATACATCGACTGCCCGTTGTCGGTAGGGGGCGGCGGGCGGTATCCTGAGCGTGGCCGCGGCGGCATCGTGGAACGGGCGATGTTGCCGCGCGCCATGCGACTCTCTTTCGGCTGTGCGCGTTTGCGCGCTTTCCATTCCGCATTGCGTCGCGTATGCTCGTCTCCACCCACCTGCCTTCCCCGGAGCACTCCTCATGACTCGTCTCCGTCTGGCCGCATTCGCGCTCAGTTTCGCTGGCATCGTCGGCGTCGCGCTGGTTGGCCGATCCGCACCCGATAGCGCCGGCGCACGCATGAAGGCTGCCGCCGATACCTACCTCGCTTCCCTCTCGCCGGAACTGAAGAAGAAGACCTCCTTCGGCTTCAACGACCCACACCGCGTCAAGTGGTACTTCACTCCCCAACAGGACCGCGCGAAGCACTTCACGCGCAAGGGCGTGCGACTCGAGGAAATGACCGCCGAGCAGAAGAAGGCTGCGATGAACCTACTGAAGTCCGGCCTCTCTGCGACCGGGTATCAGCAAGCGACACAGATCATGGGGATGGAATCACTTCTCAAGGAGTTGGAGGGGGCCAAGAGCGCGATGACGCGGAACACCGGCTGGTACTTTGTCAGCATCTTCGGTGATCCGAGCAACACCGGGAAGTGGGGCTGGCGCTTCGAGGGGCATCACCTCTCGGTGAACTACACGCTGGACCGGGGTGAGGTGGTGGCCGGTGCGCCGATGCTCTTCGGCGCGAACCCCGCTGATGTGAAGGAAGGGCCGAAGAAGGGGCTGCGCGTGCTGCCAGGCAGCGAAGACTTCGCCCGCGAACTGATCAAGTCGCTCAGCGACGAGCAGGACAAACTTGCCCGGCAACCGAAGGAGTTACCGGAGATCAAGGAAGGGCAGGCGAAGGCCGACGTGGGACAACCGAAGGGGATCACCGCGGACAAGTTGACCGCACCGCAGAAAGACATTCTGATGAAACTCCTGAAGGCGTACGCTGGGCGGATGCCTGAAGACCTCGCCGCCGCGGAGATGAAGAAGGCCACGAACACGCCCGATTCCAAGCTCCACTTCGCTTATGCGGGCAGCCCTCGACCGGGCCAGCCGTACACGTATCGCATTCAGGCTCCGGAGTTTGTCGTCGAGTTCCTCAACGTGCAGAAAGACTCCGCGGGCAACCCGGCCAATCACATCCACAGCGCGTGGCGCCGTCTGCCCATCGACTTTGGTTTGAGCGAGTGACGCGATCGGTTGCGGAGCCGGATTCCTGCGCGCGGCCGATGGAAGGACGCAACCCAGGCAAGACATTCCGTCCAGGCGAGATTTGCGTCTGGCAAGAAGTTGTCCTAGAGTCTCGGTAGCAAACGGCTGGGCGAGTTTTGGTCGCCTGGTCGGGGGCGTGCGCTGGCGCGTTCCGCGCGCCACACCTTTCTTCCTCGAAAGGGCAAACCCGTCGCGAGGCGGGGGCGCAAAGCCATGGGCCTGCGGGTTCACCCCTCGCACTTTGTCCCGCAGGTCGCCTGGTTGCCGAAGGGAATGGGCGGTGAATGCCTGTCCATCCCTGGGGTGCAGTTGGCTTCAACCAACCTCGCACTCTTCGCGACGCTGAACACGACACTCGGCCGGCATTCCGCCGGTCGCGGGCCGGCCCGGCGCACGCCCCTGCTATTCTCACTTCAGGCGGAATCTCGCCGGCCATCTCGCTACTCTAACACCTCGCTCGCTCTCCACCTTCGATGAAGGATCATGGCGCATCAAGTTCGTTGTCCGTGCAGTGGCAATCCCGATTGCAAGCTCTGTTTCGGGGCGAAGTTCTACGGCTACAAGCCAGGGCCGCGCGGCTGGATGCCGTTCCTGTGCCCGACTTGTGAAGGGAAACGGGAAGTAACCATCGACCGCAACACCGAGAGTTGCTTCACCTGCCTCGGAACAGGTAGCGTTGATCCGGCGCTCCCACCACGCGACAAGAGTACGCGCGGCCTCATCCGCGACATCTGGCGCATCTTCTTCGGAGGCTGATTTCAATCGGATGGTTATTCACATGAGGTTGTAGAAACGGAACGCGCGCGACTACACCTTGAACACCTCACGCACGTTGTCGCGGAGCAGGCGTGTACCCAGCGCCACGGCATCGGATTCGCCCAGCACTCCAGGCCGGACGAACTCGTCGGCGAGTACGTTTGCCAGAATTCGCCGGTACATGCTGTACTTCGGTTTCACGAACTCCAGCTTGTACGCATCCGAATAGTACCCGACGAGTTTCGTCTTGGGCACTGCAGTCAGTCGCTCGGTCAGGTCCTTGCGGATATACGGCGGCGTGTTCGAGTACCACCAGTGGCCATTGGGTAGCACGTTCGGGAATATCCACGAGTACGACACCAGTTCCTGATTCTGTCCACTGGTCAGTACCGATACCGGGAACGTCACGTCCGGGAAGGCATTGAACAGGTCGCGATACTGGAAGAGGCTCGTGCGCTGATCGAAGAGGTCCTGTCCCTGGAACACGCCCTTCGCGTAGACGCGACGATTCACACCGATCATCAGGTCGAATGGCAGTCGGAAATCGCGGCAGAACTCGGCGATCATCCAGAAGATGCCAGGCGCCAGGTCGTGGAAGTCGTGGAACTGCATCTGTTCGTAGAAGTGTTCATCGTCGAAGCGGGCTGGGTGGAAGTCTGGCGGTAGCGAGATCGCGCACGCTTTCGCGCCGTTGCGTGTGAAGTGCAGGAACACTTTCGCCAGCGCCATTCGCAGCGTCGCGCCGTCGCGAACGTGAACGCCCGAGATGGCTTCCAACCGCCGTCGTGTGTCGGGCTTGTCGAGATGGAAGACGAGTGTGTCTGTCCGCAAACAGGGAACGTACTTGCTCGTGTCGAAGTTCGCCAGTGGGTCGTCGAACTCGTTGGTGAGGAAGATTTTTTCGAGCCGCGTTTTCTCGAAGACCTGTTGTTCCCAGTTCGGCTGGGAAAAGGTCTTCTGGGCCGCGTCGTAGAGTGAGTCGGCGTCCGCTGCGGTGATGCGCTCCTCTTCCTCAAAGCCGAGGAAGGTGCGGGCGATGTCCAGGAACCAGCCGTACTGCGCGGTGTTATCGTAGCGGTCCATGAACCGCACGATCTCGCGGACACGCTCACGCGGGTCGGCATCCTTCGAAAGCAGTGCCTGACTCATGCCGGCGGAGTGAGCCAGTTCCGTGTAGTAGTGGTAGCCGAGGATGTCGTCGAGCGACTTCGACACCGGCGCGAGTGGGTCGATATGTGAATGCGGGTCGATCAGCGGAATCCGGGAGAGCGCGGACTCCAGATTCTGCACCAGATTGTCGGCGGGCATGGCGCACTCCGCGTAAAAGTGGGTAAGCTTTGTCAGTTTTACTAGGGATTCGTCTTACGCGACCGGGCAAGAATTACAAAGCCGCGTGGCCCCGACAACTGTGCCACGCGATTCCCTCCACGGTGACTCCTTCGAGAACATTTCGTAACACACATTCGACACAGGACTTGCGGCAGTAAGAAGCTTCGACATCGGCATGGCGCGGCGTGATTGGCACGCTCGCTGCTTTACGTATTCCCGTCCGCGACACGCAACCCCCAAGCGAGTCGCGGATCGGTGCCAGGCCGCACGGCGAACTCTTCCCCCAAGAGTTCGCCACCCCCAACCGGCGGGCACCGACCGTATGCGATGGCCACAACGACCTTCCCCCAGGTCGCGGCCACAGGAGAGAGTTCCCCCCTCTCCTGAACCTTTCAGACAACACGTCCGTTCCCCTATCGAGACGACATTCCCCCACGCCGCCGCCTTCCCCCAAGGCGGCGGCTCGTCTATTGCTATCGTGTCTCCACGGGGTTGATCGCACAGCAAGTACCCGCGTGTTTCCTTCGCTGTGCCAGGGGGTTGTTCACCTTCAGTCCAGATCCATTCGCCACCAGGCAATCGCAGTGAAGGCGAGGCCGAAGGCCACGAGGGCCGCACACGATGTGAGAACCGCGCCGACATCAGGCGACGCTGACGCGAGCAGTTGCGCGTACGCGTCGAGCGCCCAGGCATGTGGAGTGATCAGGCTGATCTGCTTCATCTGTTCTGGCATCAGGTCGCGCGGCATCAGCGAGCCACTTACGCCGCCGAGTATCAGCACGATCAGCGTGCCGTACACCGCGACCTGTGTCTCGGTTCGCGCGATGCTCGCTACCAGTACCGACAGCCCGACTGCGGCGAACGACGTGCAAATGACGAGTGGAACGAGCAACTCGGGGCGCGAACCCCATGTCATGCCGAAGATGATCCGACCTGCCGCGAGCAGGAACGCGCCCTGTACAAGCGATACGGCGAGGCACGGCAGGAGCTTGCCCATTAGAATTTGCGCGCGTGTTAGCGGCGCGGCTCGCAGCCGCACAAGCGTGCCGTGTTTGCGTTCGGCGACGAAGAGCCAGCCCACACTGAGCACGAGGAAGAATGCGAACATGACCGTGTACGACGGCACGAGGATTTGATAACGTAGCGCGCCGCGATTGAGCAACCCCGTGCCGCCCGTGCTGCGATACTCGACGCGGTTTGTAGTACTGGCCTCGCGGCTGGCGCTCTTCACGAGATCGGCCCACGTCGTCGCCTTGAAGTTGTAGTTGGAGAATAGATCGCCCACGCCCTGCTGCACTGTTGGCCCAACGACGCCGCGCGTCTCTGGCGTGAGTACTTCGCCGAAGGAGATCTCCTTGCCCAGCCGTTTCAGGATTTCCGGGTCGTGGAAAGCCTTGTGAACGGCCTTCTGAAACTCGATCTTCCGGTTCGCGATCACCAGGGCATCCTGCCCGGCTTTCAAGAAATTGCTCCCCTTTGCCGATCGGAGTTCCTTCAGTACCAGTGCCTGGAACTTCGGGTCGCTGGAAAGCGCGGTGAGGAGTTTCTGGACCACGGGGTCGAGTTCTTCGAGCACTTTCGGCGGTACGGGCTTCAATTTCTCCAACCGTTTCGCCACATCGGCCATGAACTGTTCATTGCCGACACTCCGGAAGGCCTTCCCGATCATCCACGGAATCACCACCCGCAGAAGTGTGACCTGCGTGACCTGTTCGATGATGGCCGCCGACACGGGTTCGGTGCGGCTGGTGAGAAGCGTCACGCCGAGCCGATCGAGACGCACACCATCACGGCCAAGGGGGTTCACAGGAGGCGGGGTGGCGTCTGACAGGAAGGAGCAGCGTTGCATCCGTTCGCTGAACTGCGGCTCGAAGATGAGTACCGCCGCGCGTTTCCCTTCCTTCACGAGGCGTTCGGCATCCGCGCGGTCGGGAATCAGTTCGATCCGGAGGTTCGGTGTCGCGCTGAGGTCGTCGATCACCACATCCACCCACGGTTTATCCGGGAAGGGTACTTTGCCAGGTAGACCCTTATCGAGGTTGACGATAGAGATGCGCAAACGATCGTCTGGCTTCTCGCCGAACCCTTCGCCCAGTGCCATCCCCAGCACGAGGATGAGCAGAAGCGGCGTGATGAGCAGGATGATGGCGCTGCGCGGATCGCGAAGCAGCAACCGGAGGTCTTTCGCAGCGAGCGTCAGGATTGACATGAGTGTTAGTCGCGGAGTTCGCGTCCGGTCAGATTGAGGAACACTCGCTCCAGGGTCGGCTCGGTGGTGGTTGCTGTGAGAAGTTCCGTACCACTCGCGGCGCACTCCGCTGCGGCTTTCGCCAGTACTGGCCCCACATCTTCCACGGTCAGGGTGAAAGCGGTGGCCGCACCCGCTCCCGGTATGCGTATTTGCTTCACGCGCTGCACGCCAGCGAGTTTCTCCAGTCGTTCGGCGAAGCCTTCCGGTGCGCTTGCCACGGTCAGTCGAATCATCGAATCGAGGCGCTTCAACAGTTGCGGTAGCGTGTCGCAGGCGCGGATCGTGCCGCTATCGAGGATCGCGATTCGCCGACAGAGCGCCTGCACTTCTTCCATGTAGTGACTGGTGTAAATCACGGTCATCCCGGCGGCATTGAGTGCCTTGACCTGCTCGAAGATGTGGTTGCGGCTCTGTGGGTCCACGCCAGTGGTTGGCTCGTCGAGGAACAGGAGTTTCGGCCCGTGGACAACGGCGGCTGCGAGGTTCAGTCGGCGTTTCATACCGCCGGAATACGTCCCGGCGCGGTCGCTGGCGCGGTCGGTGAGGCCGACCGCAGCCAGCACCTCCTCGACGCGCGATTTGAGTTGCGGGCCGCGCAGTCCGTAGAGCTTGCCGAAGAAGTGTAAGTTCTCGCGTGCGGTCAGGTCCGGGTAAATCGCGAGGTCCTGGGTACCCATTCCCACAAGGTGGCGTAACTCGCGGCTCTCGCGGGTGAACGGCTGGCCGAACAACTTCACCTGGCCGCCATCGGCTCGCAGGAGGCCCGCGGCGATGGAAAGGAGGGTCGTCTTGCCTGCCCCGTTGGGACCGAGCAAGCCAAAGACCTCACCGACCTCCACCGTGAGCGAGACACCATCGACGGCGGTATGAGTACTATATCGCTTCCGTATGCCCGTGAGTTCGAGTACTGGTTCGAGCATGATCGGCATCATACGGCCCTGTTGCATGCGAGTCCAATCGATTCCTCCGAGCTGATAATTACTGGGTGAGCTTGCCTCCGCTCGGTTCGCCCTGCTATCAATAGACACCGTTAGGCGAACACTCTCCGAGGATTTCTCCAGAGCCAATCAGCCAACATCTACTTCTTCGAGGGGCGCTGCAACGGGACGCAGAGGCGTACTTGCCAGGCTCGCAGAAGTGGCTTACTCCCGTGCAACGGCGCCCGTTCATTGTTGAGGAGACTTTGAACGTGACTGCCACTGCGCACAAGAACGCTTCTTTCACCGACTACCACGTCGCCGACATCGCGCTGGCCCCCTGGGGCCGCCGCGAAATCGCCATCGCTGAAACCGAGATGCCTGGCCTCATGGCCATCCGCGAGGAGTATGCCGCACGCCAACCGCTCAAGGGCGCGCGCATCACTGGCTCGCTTCACATGACCATTCAGACGGCGGTTCTCATCGAGACACTCCAGGCGCTCGGGGCCGAGGTTCGCTGGGCCTCGTGCAACATCTTCTCGACGCAGGACCACGCCGCTGCCGCCATCGCTGCCGCCGGCGTTCCTGTGTTCGCTTACAAGGGCGAATCACTCGCCGAATATTGGGAATACACGCACAAGATTTTCGAGTGGGCCGACGGCGGCTTCTCGAACATGATCCTCGATGACGGGGGCGATGCGACACTCCTGCTTCACCTCGGCGCCCGCGCGGAAGCTGACGCCAGCGTCCTCGACAAGCCCACAAGTGAGGAGGAACGGATTCTCTTCGCCGCAATCAAGAAGCGGCTCGGTTCGCAGCCTGGCTGGTATGCGAAGCGGCTTGCTGCGGTGAAAGGTGTGACCGAGGAGACCACGACCGGTGTTCACCGCCTCTACCAGATGCACAAGCGCGGTGAGTTGAAGTTCCCTGCCATCAACGTCAACGATTCCGTCACCAAGTCGAAGTTCGACAATCTTTACGGCTGCCGCGAGTCGCTCGTGGACGGCATCAAGCGTGCCACCGATGTGATGGTTGCAGGCAAGATCGCGGTCGTCGCCGGTTACGGCGACGTGGGGAAAGGGTCGGCGCAGGCGCTCCGCGCGCTCTCCGCGCAGGTGTGGGTGACCGAGATCGACCCCATCTGCGCGCTGCAGGCCGCGATGGAAGGCTACCGCGTGGTCACGATGGATTACGCCGCCGACAAGGCCGACATCTTCGTGACCTGCACCGGTAACTACAAGGTCATCACGCACGCCCACATGGCGAAGATGAAGAATCAGGCCATCGTTTGCAACATCGGCCACTTCGACAATGAGATCGACGTGGCGTCTCTGGAAGACTACCGCTGGGAGGAGATCAAACCGCAGGTCGATCACGTCATCTTCCCGGATGGCAAGCGGATCATCCTTCTGGCAAAGGGGCGCCTGGTGAACCTGGGTTGCGGCACCGGCCACCCTTCCTATGTGATGAGTTCGTCCTTCGCCAATCAGGTTCTCGCCCAGATCGAACTCTGGCAGAACCACGAGAAGTACCAGGTCGGTGTTTACATTCTGCCCAAGAAGCTCGATGAGCATGTTGCCCGGTTGCAACTCAAGAAACTCGACGTGATGCTGACAGAACTGACGGCCGAGCAGGCTGCCTACATCCACGTTCCGAAGGACGGCCCGTTCAAGTCCGACCACTACCGCTACTGAGACGTGTTGTGGCGAGCAGGGTTACCCTGCTCGCCACGGTATGGCGGCCCTGTTTCGATTCACCCGGTCAATTTCAGTCCGATCCGCGTTCCGTCGTCGCCGCGATAGATCCGCGCGATACGTTCACGCGTGAGGCCGAGCACCTTGTCGAAGCGGCTGAGCTTCAACCCATCGATGCTAGTGTCGTAATCGGCCATGTGGTAGAGCATCGACACATCCGACTGTACCTCGCGGTCGATCTCCCGTCGCAGCAGCCACCGGAACGGCCGCAACCCGCCACCAGGGCCAGGATAGCGAGACTTCGCGAACGTCACCGAGAAGACGCGCGTCGTTCGTTCGTCCTGCGGTACGAAGAAGATGTACAGCCGCCAGCGCACCATCGCTTCGCGCGTTCCATCGGGGCTGGTCCACCAGTGATCGAAGACCGAGTGGACAGGTGAGAATCGCGTGGTCCATTCGTCGTGGAAGGTGTCGCCGCGGCGGATGCCGATGAGCGCGGCGAAGAAGCGGTTGATCCGCTTCGTTGGTCCCGAGTTGATGACGCGGACGCTATCGTCGGTTGCCTCGAAACGCACTTGAACTTCATGGAGCCGGTCGAGGTCGTAACCGAATGTCTGGTGAACGGTGGCGCTGTGTTCAATCTCGTTGAAGTTATCCACCGCCAGTTCCAGCGGTGCCGGGACACTGTGTGCCAGTGTGCAAATAGGAAGGAAGCCTGGTACCTCGACTGCGGGGAACGCCGCGGTACTCTGGCGCGACTTCATCCAGATCAGGCCGTGCGCCTCGCGCACGTCGTAGCTTGTGGTGCAGGCGGTCATTTTCGGCGCGGCGGGGCTTTCGCCATGCCCGCAGGGTGAGAAGGTCCATCCGTGATACTTGCAGCGCAGCACATCGCCGACAACCTCGCCCACGGAGAGCTTGAGTTTGCGGTGTGGGCAGGTATCGGACACCGCGGCCGGAGTGCCGTCCGAGGTGCGGAACAGTGCAATCGGCTCGTTCGCAACGGTCACGCCCACTGGCTTCTTGCGGAGATTCCCGCTAAGTAACACCGGTTGCCAGTGATCAAGCATCCCCATCGCAAGGCCCCCTGCTAGAATACCCCTCTGAGTTATCGGCCGGCTGGCTGGGGCGCGCTCACCCGAACCCTCACAACCGTCCGCACCGCGCACAGGCTTCCCATGTTTACAGGGCTGGTGCAATCGCTGGCGACCGTGCAAGGCGTGATCGACGCGCACGCCGGCCACCGACTCCGCATCGCGGAGCCGTCGATGGCGCCGAAACTGGAGATCGGGGAGAGCGTGGCAGTCAACGGCGCGTGTCTGACAGTCGTTGCGGTCGCGGGCGAGTGCTTCGACTTTGAGGCAGGACCGGAAACGCTGGCGAAGACGACGCTCGGCACGCTAACCGCAGGCAGTCGCGTGAACCTGGAACGCGCGCTGCGGGCCAGCGACGCACTCGGCGGCCACTTTGTCACAGGTCACGTTGATTGCGTCGGTACGTTGCGCGAGCAGACCGTCACGGGCGACTGGTTAACACTCGTGTTCGGCTTCCCGGCGGAGTGGGAGGAGTTACTGGTCGCCAGGGGATCGGTCGCGGTGGACGGTGTGAGCCTCACGGTTGTAGATGTGCATGCCGATTGCTTCAGCGTGATGCTGATTCCGCACACGCGAACGCACACCACACTTGGCCTGAAACAACCCGGCTGCGCGGTGAACCTGGAGTTCGATCTGCTCGCCAAGCATGTTCAGAAATTATTCCAACGAATGAGCCATCCAACACAGGCGAACCGAACGTGATCGACGTTGGTTGCGATTCGCGTTCGCCAGGAGCCCCATGACCGACACCCCTGCACAGCCTGTCCCCTCGCCGCGGCAGACACTCTCGTACCTCCGGCGACTCTTTGAGAGCCACGGCCTTCAGGCCAAGAGCAAGCTCGGCCAGAACTTCCTCATCGACCTCAACTTGCTCGACCTGATTGTGCGGACGGCCGAACTGGATACCACAGACACCGTGCTGGAAGTCGGTACAGGCACAGGCTCGCTCACGGCGAGGCTCGCGGAGCAAGCCGGCGCGGTGGTCACGGTGGAGATCGATCGATCGCTCCAGCCCGTCGCGAAGGATGTCGTGGGCGAACGTCCGAATGTGCGGTTCGTATTCGGCGACGCGCTGGCCCGCAAGAGCGAGCTGAATCCCGACATGCTCGCCGCGTGGGACGCAACCGCAACGGAGAAGGGGTGCGTTCGCCGGAAGCTCGTCGCCAACTTACCGTATGTGATTGCCACGCCGCTCATCAACAATCTGCTCGTCGCACGCGCGGACATCGAACGGATGGTGGTGATGGTGCAGTGGGAGATTGCGGAGCGGTTGCGCGCCGTGCCCGGCACGAAGGACTACAACGCGCTGTCGGTGTTCGTCCAGAGTGTGGCGGATGTGGAAGTGGTGCGGAAGGTGCTGCCGTCGAACTTTCACCCGCGGCCGAAGGTTGATTCCGCCATTGTGCTTATCAAGCCCAGCGCCGAAAAACGCACGAAGGTTGGCGATGTGGACCGCTTCCGCGTCTTCCTCCGCGACCTGTACGTCCACCGCCGAAAGAATCTGCGTCAGGCGCTCTCCAGTTGGCCAACCGGCCGCAAGGAAAAGACGGACGTGGATGCGAAGCTCGCGCAGTTGAGCATCGACGGCACGTTGCGGAGCGAGGTACTCGACGTCGAGCAGCATCTGCGGCTGTGTGCGGCGTTCGCAGGAGAGTAAACGAAGACCGGCATGGGGCGATCGGGTGCGAATTGCAACCCAACCGCCTCACGCCGGTCGACGGGCTAACGGGAATCAGCGGCTGACCACCTTGTAGTCCACCGTCGCGCTGTCGCCAACCGTGATCTGCTTGTGGTAGGTCGCCTGGCCCTTCTCGCCGACGTAGAGATACCACGTCCCGGCGCGAAGAGTCGCATCGAACTCGCCAAAGTCGTTCGCCGTCGCGTACACCTTCTCGCCTGGCGTGCGAGCGTTGAGGAAGACGAGCTTCGCGCCGGCTCGCGGCGTGATCTGATCCTTCAACACCACCTCACCGCGCACCGCGACCGACTTCGAGAGACTGACGGTCTTCTCTGGCCGCAGCGCCGCGTTGTTCGCTTTCGGAGTAGACATGTTCGGGCTGGTCTGCAGGTTCTGCGGCGGGATCGAGCTATCGCTGCCCGGCAGCGGGTTCGGCACCACCGTGGGCGGGTTGTTGGGAATCTGTTCGACTGTTGGGCCATTCGACGGTGGCAGCGGGTAGAAGCTGGAGCTACCCGTCGGTGGGTAGTAGTAGCTCACGACTGGCTGCTTGTAGCAGACCGGCTTGAGCGTGGTGACTGGCACCATCGCACAACGCTCCACATAGCTGGTGACCGAGTTGCACTGGCTCCGCAACCGGTACGAGGTGCTGGGCGTGCAGACCTTCTGCGGGCAACCGGTGCAGGGGTCGTAGTAGGTGCTGTACCGGTAAGTGGTCACGGGTTCGTAGTAGTAGCTCGTCACGCGCTTGGTGACTGGCTCGTAGTAGCTCTTGCGAACATACGAGGTTGTTGGCTGGTAGTAGGTCCGCTGAACGTAGCTGATTCGAACTTCGGGCTGCGGGCAGGGTTGCGGGCACGGCGCGGGGGCCGCGTAGTAACTGGTCTGCGGTTTGTTGCAGTCGTTGCAACAAACCTGGAACACATTGTCCCACGCGGCACTGGCGCGGTTGGGTGTACTCGGGACGCCTGTCAGGGCGACCGCGAGACCCAGACCGGCCCATCGGTAGATTGTCATGATGTTAGACTCCGGGGGTGCGCTCGCCCGGGTGCGCCGGGCATCAACTCTAGAGTAATCCGCCGCAATGTGACCACAAATGATTTTGGCTCACGTCACAACCCGGCACGACGGCGTTCGCCACTATAACCGGCAGAGTCGGTGCATCCGACCGCGCTTCGCCAGCTTTCGGTGAATCTGGGCGAGATATGGAAGGCAGAAATGGAATTGTAAAAAGGATAGGGTGCGGGTCGGAGGCAAAGTCCGATGCGCGCCCGCCTGCAGGGTTGCCACCTGCGGCAGGAAGCCAGCAGTGCGCGTTGCGGGCTTGTAGCGACTCGTTCAACTCCTACGCTGACGAAAACTGTCCGCCTGGGTGCGAGGGATGTCCCACCATGTCGGCCGCGAACCGCTACCTCGTTTCCTTCGACGCCCGCGACACCTTTCACCGCTTCACCGATGTACTCGTGATCGGGGCGGGCATCGCCGGGATGCGCGCGGCACTGGAAGTTCCGCCAGACCAGTCGGTCCTCGTTGTCACGAAGGACCGCGTTACCGAGAGCAACAGTTCTTATGCGCAGGGCGGCATCGCCGGGGTGCGTTCACCTGAAGATACGTTTGAGAATCACGTCGAGGACACCTTGATCGCAGGCGACGGGCTTTGCGACCGGGCTGTGGTGGAAATGGTCGTCCGGGAGGCACCGGCACAGATCGACCGGCTCATCGAGATCGGCACACAGTTCGACGAGGAGGGGGGGCATCTCGCACTCACCCGCGAGGGCGGGCACAGTCACCGCCGCATCGTTCACGCGCTGGGCGATTCGACCGGATTCGAGGTGATGCGTGCGATTATCGCTCATGCCCGCACGCGGCCGAATGTTCGCATCTGGGACGATACCTTCACCGTTGATCTCCTCACACACGAGGGGCGCTGCCGCGGCGCGATGGTGGCGCGCAACGGGATGGGCCGCTTCCCGATCTGGGCGAAGCAGGTGGTGCTCGCTTCGGGCGGTTGTGGCATGGTCTACCGCGAGACGACAAATCCTCCGGTGGCGACTGGTGACGGGATGGCGGCCGCGTATCGCGCCGGGGCCGAGATGCGCGACATGGAGTTCATGCAGTTCCACCCCACCGTGCTTTATGTCGCTGGCTCGGCGCGGTACCTCATCAGTGAGGCTGTGCGTGGAGAAGGTGCCTACCTGCGCGATGTGAACGGGGAACGGTTCATGCCAGAGGCCGATCCACGCGCGGAACTGGCACCGCGCGATGTGGTCGCCCGCGCCATCTTCCGCACGATGGAGAAGACGCAACACACAAATGTTTACCTCGACCTGGCGCACCTCGATCCGGCGATGGTGCTGGCGCGCTTCCCAGGCATCAACCGAGTTTGCAAGAGCTTTGGGCTGGACATCACGAAGGACCGCATCCCCGTGCGGCCCGGCGCGCACTACATGCTCGGAGGCGTGACGGTCGATACGCATGGTCGTACCACCGTTCCTGGCCTTTGGGCCGCCGGGGAAGTGACATCGAGCGGGTTGCATGGCGCGAACCGGCTTGCGTCCAACAGCCTGATCGAGGGGTTGGTATACGGCACGCTCTGCGGTCGCGGCGCGGCCGAAGCGGCCCGCGCGTCGTCTGGCGAACTGGCTGCGCCGCCCATCCGATCGGCGATTCCGGATGCGGAACCCGATGCCCGACTCGACGTGGCTGACCTCACCGCGTCGCTGCGGAGCCTCATGGTACGGAAGATGGGGATCGTCCGCGACCGCGTGCGACTCCTCGAAGCAAAGGACGACCTGCGCTTCTGGTGTCGGTATGCGCTGCTGCGCGAGTTCGACGGCCGCGCCGGCTGGGAACTTCAGAATATGCTGACGATCTCGCGATTGATGGTCGCCGGCGCGCTGGCGCGCGATGAGAGCCGCGGCACGCATTTCCGCAGCGACTTCCCAACACGAGACGATGTCCGGTGGGGGCTTCGCCATGTTGTGAGTGAGCCATTCGTCGCGCGAGTGTGAGAATCCCGCAATCCCGAACGCCCGTCGCCTCGTCTGGTCTGTGTCGCCCGCCCATGTCACGGAGTACACCAATGAAGTGGTTCGCCATGTCCATCGCATCCCTGCTGGCCATCGCCTCTCAGACCTCGGCCACCAACGCTGCCGACAACCCGGTCACACTCAAGATCGTCGCCAAGAGTGACAAGTACAAGTTTGATGGTGGAGGGAAGACCGCGGCGGAGTACAAGAAGCAACTGGAGGAACTCGCGGCGAAGGAGAAGAAGGGCGAGTTCGCACGACCACCGATGCCGCCAACGGTTGATCTGGTGCTGCAGATCACGAATACGTCGAAGGAGGAGGTCACGGTCTACGTCGGTGGCGACTCGAACGTCTTCACCTTCCATCTCACTGGTGGCACCGGCGCGGTCGCGATGGGCAGTGGGCTGGCATTCACCAGGGAGTTCCGAATCCCGAAGGCGGTCACACTCGCGCCAGGCAAGAGTCACGACATTCCGGTGAAGCGACTCTCCGATGGGCTGCGCGGGGCGGCACGCTATGTCTACTGGACAGGCCCCGGCGATTATAAGCTGAGTGCGAGCTACACGCTGGCGACCGCCGACGGCAGCAAGGGAGCCACACTCAAGAGCAAACCGGTGAAGATCACCGTGACCGAGTAGTGTCAGGTAGATGCGCACCCTCGCGAAGCGCGTGCGTCATTGTGTACGCGAACACTTCGCGTGCGTCGCTTGACTCTCGCGCAACCGGGGCTAAGTATAACCCAGACGCCGATCCACCGACCGGAAGCCGAACCGTGTTTACCCCCCGCACCACCCCCGCCGCGATCGCGATTACCGCCGCGCAGGGCGTGCGCGTCGTCGTGGTCATTACCACCGGGTGAGCGAGGTCGGCTTCGCAGGACCGCACGCGACCCCGGAGCACCGCTTCGGGGTTTTTTCGTTTTCTAATCACGGGAGCTTCTCATGAGCCGCGTCTTCATCTACGACACCACTCTTCGCGACGGCACCCAGGGCGAGGGCGTCAACTTCTCTCTGCAAGACAAACTCCTGCTCACGCGGCGGCTCGACGAGATCGGCGTTGATTACATCGAGGGCGGTTACCCGCTGTCGAATCCGAAGGACGCGGAGTATTTTCACGCGGTCAAGGAGTTGCCACTGACGCACGCGAAGGTCGTCGCCTTCGGCATGACGCGCAAGAAGAACGGCACAGCCGAGAGCGACACCGGGCTGAACGCGCTGGTTGCGGCCGGCACGCCGGTCGTCACCATTGTCGGCAAGACGTGGGACTTCCACGTCACCAACGTGCTTGGCGCGACGCTCGAAGAAAACCTGAAGATGATCGCGGATTCGATCGCGTTCTGCAAGTCGCAAGGCCGCGAGGTGTTCTACGACGCGGAGCACTTCTTCGATGGCTACCGGGCGAACCCCGAATACGCGATCCGCACGCTGCGAGCCGCCGCGGACGCCGGTGCGAACGTGGTGATCCTCTGCGACACCAACGGCGGTACGATGCCGGAGCGCATCGGCGAGGCGGTGCAACACGCGGCGCGCGAAGTTGGCTGCGGCGTCGGCGTCCACTGCCACAACGACTGCGAACTGGCGGTGGCGAACTCGCTGGCCGCGGTGCGGGCCGGCGCGACGCAGGTGCAGGGTACGATGAACGGCATCGGCGAGCGCTGCGGCAACGTCGACCTTGTCAGCGTCGTCGCGAACGTGGCGCTGAAGTACGGCCGCGACGTCCTGAAGCCCGACAGCCTCCAGCGGCTGACGGAGACTTCGCGCTACGTGTACGAACTGGCGAACATGAACTTCCGCCCCGGGCAGCCGTTCGTGGGCACGAGCGCGTTTGCGCACAAGGGCGGGATGCACACGCACGCGGTCGCCAAGGATCCGACTACTTACGAGCACATCCGCCCGGAGACGGTCGGCAACGAGCGCCGCATTCTCGTTTCGGAACTCTCCGGTCAGTCGACGATCCTCACGAAGACGGCGAAGTACGAGATCACCCACGACAAACCGCTGATGGCGAAGATTCTCAACGAAGTGCAGAACCTGGAGAACCAGGGCTACGAGTTCGAGGCCGCGGAAGCGTCGTTCGATCTGCTCGTGCGGAAGGTCGCGAAGCTCCACAAGCCGTGGGAAGTGCCGAGCAAGCTCGCGCTCTACAGGCCATGGTTCGAGCGCGTGAGTTATCGCGTGAACATCGAGGCGCGCGAGGACGGCTCGCCGGTGACGGAGGCGACGGTGCGACTGAAGGTCGGCGACGCGGTCGAACACACCGCCAGCGAGGGCGACGGCCCGGTCAACGCGCTCGACGGTGCGTTGCGCCGGGCGCTGGTCCGCTTTTACCCGCGACTCGATGAGATGCAGTTGGTCGATTACAAGGTGCGCGTGGTGAACCCACGCGCAGGGACCGCGGCCCGCGTACGCGTGGTGATTGAGACACGCGACGGTACCGACGTGTGGGGCACGGTGGGAGTCAGTGAGAACGTCATCGAGGCGTCGTGGTTGGCGTTGGTTGACAGTATCGAATACAAACTGTTCAAGGACACGGAACGCGATTCAAAGTAGCAATCGAACGGCGCGGCCCTCAAGGTAGTCGTTCGTGTGCCGTCAGTCCGCAACGGCCTTCATCGTAGCAGGCACACGGAGTGCGCCTGCTACATCAGGATAACTGAGGAACGCACGACATGGCGACGGAACTTCCAAAGGCGTATGACCCGAAGGCCGCGCAGCAGAAGTGGCTGGCGTTCTGGGAAGAACGCGGTTACTTCCATACGGATCCGGATCCGGCACGAAAGCCCTTCACCATCGTCATCCCGCCGCCGAACGTGACGGGTGCCCTGCACATGGGGCACGCGCTCAACAACACGCTGCAAGACGTGCTCGTGCGCTGGAAACGGATGCAAGGCTTCAACGCGCTCTGGCTGCCGGGCACCGACCACGCCGGCATTGCCACGCAATCGGTAGTGGAACGACTCCTCTTCACGCAGGAGAAGAAGACACGCCACGACCTCGGCCGCGACGCGCTCGTCCAGCGAATCTGGGAGTGGAAGGATCGCTACGAGGCGCGTATTCTGGGCCAGCTTCGCGAAATCGGTGCAAGCTGCGACTGGCGTCGCACGCGATTCACGCTCGATCCCGTCTGCGCGCGTGCCGTGCGCGAGACATTCTTCCGCATGTTCAAGGACGGCTACATTTACCGTGGCAAGCGGCTCGTGAACTGGGACGCGCACCTGCAAACGAGCGTGGCCGACGACGAGACGTATACCGAGGAGACCAAAGGCGGCTTCTGGACGTTCCGGTATCCCGTTGATGGGCAGCCCGATACGTTCATCTCCTTCAGCACGACACGCCCGGAAACGATGCTCGGTGATACCGCCGTGTGCGTGCATCCGGCCGATGAGCGCTACAAGCAACTCATCGGCAAGCTGGTGCTTCAACCGCACACGGGGCGGAAGATTCCCATTATCGCCGATGGGCAACTCGCCGACATGACGCTCGGCACCGGGTGCGTGAAAGTCACACCTGCTCACGACCCCAACGACTACGCCTGCTGGCAACGCCATCCGGAAATCGGCGTCATCAACATTCTGAATCCGGACGGAACCATCAACGAGAATGGCGGCGAATACAAGGGGTTGGACCGCTACAAGGCCCGCGAAGCCGTGACGATAAAGATGGAGGAACTCGGCCTCTACGCTGGCAAGGAAGACCGCGTGATCCCGCTGAAGTTCAGCGACCGCAGCAAGACACCCATCGAGCCGTTCCTGTCGGATCAGTGGTTCGTGAAGATGGCCGACCGCGACGATAGCAAGCCCGGCCTCGCGCAACTGACGATGGATGCTGTGACGTCCGGAAAGGTGAAGTTCTTCCCGGAACGCTACGCGCGCTCGTATCTCGACTGGCTCGCCGAGAAACGCGACTGGTGCATCAGCCGGCAGTTGTGGTGGGGGCACCGCATCCCGGTGTGGAGTCGGACGTTCGCTGACCGCAAAACGTTTGAGGATACGCTTGCCGTGGAGGCGGGTGCGTGGTCCTTGCTGCCGGATGTGGCATGGACGTCGCAGGACGACACGCTGACCCTCCATGTGTGCGTGGCCGGCGAGAACCCGGACGTCCTCGCGTCACTGGCCGCGGACGGCTTCCAGCAGTCCGATGACGTGCTCGATACGTGGTTCAGTTCCGCACTCTGGCCACACAGCACACTCGGCTGGCCAGGGCCAGCGTTGCCGGAAACGAAGCCCGGACGCATCGCCCCGGACTGGGAGAAAGACCGCTACTATTACCCCACCAGCACACTGGTCACCAGCCGCGACATCATCTCGCTGTGGGTCGCACGGATGGTGTTGACGGGCCTTTACAACGTGGGCGAGATTCCCTTCCACCACGTCTTCATTCACCCGCAGTTGCAGGATGCGTTCGGCGAGCGGATGAGCAAGACAACCGGCAACGGTATCGACCCACTCGACATCGTGGAACGATACGGCGCCGATGCCTTGCGGTATCAGATGGTGTCCATCGCCGGTGATACGCAAGATAGCCGGATGCCGGTGGCGAATGTCTGCCCGCATTGCGATGCTCTCGTGCCAATCAAGCAGGAGCACCTGCGCGGCCGGACGAAGAAACTCGTCTGTCCGAACTGCAAGAAACCGTTCCGCCCCGGAGGTCCGTGGACGAGTGAAGATCCGGAACTGACGACGGCCAGGCAAGCCTCGGAGCGGTTCGAGCAGGGGCGGAACTTCGCCAACAAGCTATGGAACGCAACGCGCTTCCTACTGATGAATCTTGACGGCTACACGCCGGATGCGGTGACGATCCAGGAACTGCCAACCGAAGACCAGTGGCTCCTGTCGCGGCTGGCGACCACAACGAAGGCCGTGACGGCGGCACTGGAACGCTATCATTTCAGCGAAGTGGCACGACTCGTGTACGACTTCGCATGGAGCGAGTTCTGCGACTGGTACATCGAGATGAGCAAGGGACGGCTGAAGGACGCCGCGACGCGCCCGCTCGCACAGCGCGTGCTGGCCGGCGTGCTCGATGGCATCCTGCGGTTGGTGCAACCCGTGATGCCGTTCGTGGTCGAATCGCTGTGGCAGGCACTCAACGAGGTCGCACCTGAGCGTGGGCTGGCCGTACTGGCGAAGGCCGAGGAGAGCGTGACGATTGCGAAATGGCCAGGCTATCCCGATGCGTGGATCAGTTCGGACGTGGAAGCACGCTTCGCACGGATGCAGGAACTCGTGCGCGGCGTGCGCGAGATCCGCAACCGGTATCAGGTTGATGATAAAACGCGGCTCGATGTGAGTGTGAAATGCTCGCCTGCAGTGGCGGCCGAGTTCAACGCACTGGCGGCATTCATCGGGCCACTCGCCGGGATCGCGAACCTCACCGCGCCGGCCACCGAGAGGCCGAAGCAGGCTGGCGGCCTCGTGACGCCGGAGTTCGAGGCATACGTCTCGCTCGCGGGACTGATCGACGTGGCGGCCGAGGCGAAGCGGATCGAGAAGCAGTTGGAGGCGAAGCGGAAGTCTCTCGAAGGGACTAAGGCCAAACTCGCCAACGAGAAGTTCATTGCGAGCGCCCCGGCCGATGTGGTTCAGCAACAACGGGACTTGCTTGCCGACATCGAGAAGCAGATCGCAACGATGGAAGAGAACCTGAAGGACTTGCAAAGCACCTGAAGTGAGCACACGTGAACAGGTCCATCGACTGAGGTCGATGGGCCTGTTCACGTGCGCTATGCGTTGAGCACCAGTACGGGCTTCACGCGGCCATCGGATTGCGTTGTACCCACGCCCAGCACCTCTTCCCACTCACTCTTCACTGCAACCTCGCTCCCCGACGGCCCTGGCGGTGTCACCAGACAGGCGACCGACTGCCCCTGGCGAAAGCGAAGGACGGCCTCGGCGGGAACGCGCACTTCCGGGAGCATCGACAGCGCCGACGACATCGGGCAGAGATGCTCCGCCACGAACTGGGGATCGTGCTCCAGCGTGATCGCGTCTTCCTCCAGATAGCAGCCGATGCGCGTGCGCCGGAGTGTCTGAACCAGCCCGCCGCAGCCGAGCGCGGCACCGAGATCGCGCGCGATGGAGCGAATGTACGTTCCCTTGCCGCAATCGACTTCCACATCGAGGAACGGCCATTCATGGCCGATGACGCGGATGGCGTCGATGCGTACCCGACGCGCCGCGAGCGCGACTGCTTCCCCTTGACGCACGAGTTCGTGCGCGCGCTGGCCGCTCACCTTCAGTGCCGATACCGCCGGCGGAATCTGCTCGATCACGCCATCGAACCTCGCGAGCGCCGTGTCGATGGCCTCGCGCGTCGGCGGCGTCGCGGTAAGCGTTTCTGTCACAGTGCCATCGGCGTCATCGCTAGTGCTCGTCACCCCGAGCCGGAACCGCGCGGCATAACTCTTACCCATCGCCTGAACGTAGTCCGCGAGGCGCGTCGCCTGACCAACGCACACAACGAGTACGCCCGTTGCCAGTGGGTCGAGTGTCCCGGTGTGGCCGATCTTCGTCTTCCGTGGGAACCACCTCTGCACGCGGTTGACCACATCGCGCGAGGTCATCCCGCCGGGCTTGTCGATCACCAGAAGGCCGTTCACGCTCTCCACCTCGTGTCGATACAATGCGACCGCTCCCCAGACACTCCCGCCTCGCGAGAGGTTCCATGCCTGCGACTACCTGTGTGATTTACAACCCGGCTGCCGGACGAGGGAGGGCTGCGCAGCTTCTGCGGTCACTGCCTGCAGCCCTCATGGCCGGCGTGGAACTTCGCCCCACAACGCGTGCAGGGCAGGCCGTTGAACTGGCGCGAATCGCAAGCGCCGAGGGCGTCGCGAGGGTGATCGCCGCCGGTGGAGATGGAACCGTTCACGAAGTGGCCAACGGCGTGCTTCAGAGCGAACGCCGTGACGTGATCTTCGGCGTGTGGCCGTTCGGCTCGGCCAACGACTTCGCCTACACACTCGGCATGATCGAATGGTGGAAGCGGCACGCGGAAGTCTTGCAAACGGAGATCCTGACGTCCGATGTCGGTATCGTCCGCACGGTCCATTGTCAGAAATACTTCGTCTGTAACCTCGGCATCGGATTCAACGGAATGGTGAACGGCGAGGCTCGCCGGTCGCGCTGGCTCCGCGGTCTACCGCTCTATGCGTGGGCGTTCGTCAAGTCGATGGTCAAGTACTTCCGCACGCCCGTCATGACGATTCGCTTCGACGATATCGAAGTAACTGGGCCAACGCTCGCGCTCTCGGTCCTCAACGGGCAGCGAGAGGGGAACTTCCCGCTGCGTCCGAACGCGAGCCTTACCGATGGCCTGTTCGACTACATGCACGCGCGGCAGCTCTCACGCGGGCATCTGATCCGGTATCTCCCGGCGATGGTCCGTGGCCAGTTGCCGGAGAATCACCCCCTTGTGACTCTTGGCCGTGCCGCTCGCATTGTGGTGCGTGGCGAGGAAGGGCTTTGCGTCCATGCCGACGGCGAGTTCGTCTGCATTCCGGCCGACGGTATCCGGGAAGTCGCGGTGGAGATACTCCCGGCACGGCTCCGTGTGGAAGTTTTTCCGCAGGCGCTCTACGGCGGGCAGAAGTAGCGCGTGCCCTTGCCGCGCGCATCCGCCATGCGGACAATCGCCTCACCCACACTTTCGGAGAACGCGCATGCCCCGCTTCATGTCCGTCGCGATCCTGCTCGGTTCGCTTGCAGTTTCCGCGTCTGCCGCAGAACCGGTCCGGCACGCTTTCCTTGCAACGGGTGTCGAGACGTTCATCACTGATGATGCCGGCAAGACGGTGTGGAAGTATCCGCATTCGTCGCGCGACGGATGGCTACTCCCTGACGGCAACGTGCTACTGGCGCTCTCCCGGAGCAAGACGTATCCTGGCGGCGCGGCGGTCGAGGTCGATAAGACCGGCAAGGTTCTCTTCACGTTCAAGGGAACGCAGAGCGAGGTGAACACGGTTCAGTCGCTCGGCGGCGGCAAGGTACTGCTCACGGAGGCCGGCAACAAGCCGCGGATTCTCGAAGTGGACCGCGAGGGGAAGATTCTCGCCGAGGTGCCGATTCAGGCCCAGACGAGGGATCACCACCTCCAGACGCGCATGACACGCAAGCTTCCGGGCGGAAACTATCTTGTGCCGCAACTGCTCGACCGTGTCGTGCGCGAGTACGACCCGAAGGGGAAGATTGTGTGGGAAGTGAAGACGCCGCACATGCCGTTCACGGCCATTCGACTGCCCGACGGCCACACACTCATCGGCTGCACGCTCGGTAATCTCGTGATCGAGGTGGACAAAGACGGAAAGGAAGTGTGGCGACTCACCAACGACGACCTGCCCGGCAAACCCATCAACGATGCCTGCGGCGTGCAACGACTGGCAAACGGTCACACCGTCGTGACCAGTCATCATGCGACTGCCGGGCAGGTGAAGCTGTTCGAGGTCACGCGCGACAAGAAAATCGTATGGTCGTACACCGACAAGCGGAGAGCCGGTATCCACGAGTTCCAGATTCTGGACACCAACGGCCAGCCGGAGAAGAACCCACTGCGCTGACTCGGTCGCGTAGAATGGTGTGCCCCGCACAGGAGACCCTTCGCGATGCCAGCGACCAACGAACCAGGCCGCATGTCTGCTTCCGGCCACGATTTGACTGCGCCGGATGCCGAGAATCGCCGTCGCCTGGAGGCCGATTTATCGCCCGATGAACGCCGCGTGATACTCCATCAGGGAACAGAACCGCCGTTCTGCGGCGGGTTGCTCGCGAACAAGCAACCCGGCGCGTATCACTGCCGGATCTGCGCGCTGCCGCTCTTTCGCTCGACGGCGAAGTTTGAATCCGGAACTGGCTGGCCAAGTTTCTACGAGCCGTTCGACGCGGCGCATGTTGCCGTGAAGCGAGATGTGAGCCACGGCATGGTCCGGGACGAGATCGTCTGTGCTCGCTGCGGCGGTCACCTCGGTCACGTCTTCGAGGACGGGCCAGCACCGACAGGGTTGCGCTACTGCCTCAACTCCGTCTCGCTTCGGTTCGTCCCAGATTGCGAAGCCGGCGCGTGACGCGCAGTTCGCCCCGCACAGGTCAAGCGGCGTCGGGCGTCGTGAGTGTGCCGAGTGCTTTCCAGAGTGGGCAGTGATCGGGAATCGGTTCGCCGCGCCGGTAGCGGCCGAGCAATTCCACGGACCGGCGTGCGAGCATCCGCCTCACCTCGCGGCGTTTCCCCTTCACGCGCGGAATCACCATCGAGTCGTAGGCGGTTGTCTGGTGGCGCAGCCACGCGATGACGGCGGCCTCGGC
Organism: uncultured Frigoriglobus sp.; assembly: GCA_964422915.1. GTDB lineage: Bacteria > Planctomycetota > Planctomycetia > Gemmatales > Gemmataceae > Gemmata. Next base: position 188,440 of record CAYRDG010000002.1, read on the forward strand.
GCGCTGCTCCACGGGAATGCGCTTCGTACGCGCGACAGTTCCGCTACCCACGGGCGTGGCGTGATCGGCCACCGCGCGGGCGAGGTGCGCGGCCAGTTCCGCGAAGTCGGCGTGGAAGGCCAGAAAATCGCGCACCGCGGTCTCGAACTCCTCCACATACGCCGCCTGGGCCTGTTCGCGTCGTGCGGAGTCGGCCTGCTTCTTCCGGGCGTGCGTCTCCGTTGAGCGTTCGGCCGTCAGTTCCGCTTTCAGTTGAGCGACGGTTTCCGCCGGCGCCCACACGCCCCGCGAGAAGACCTTGCGTCCTCGTTTCTCCGCGACCGACCAGCACGCACCGGCCGCCCGAATGCGGCGCGTGAGCGCAGCATCGCCAGGCGGCACGAGTTCCCATCCATCGGGGATCGTTTGCACGATGCCGTTGGCGGTTCTCACTGTGTTCGGGGTCGGACCGGGGGTGAATGTCGGGTTCGTGTTGTCGGCGCGCATGGTTCCCATAATCGGCGGAAGCCGCCATGTGCTTCAACGTTTCGCGCCAGGGTGGGCAAGTCGGGCCGAGGCGTGATAGACTAGGAAGACCCGCCACCACCCGCTGCCGGAGACTCATCGTGCGATTCCTGCCTCGCATCCTCTTTACGCTTGCGCTCGCGGCCCTGTATTCCGTCCCCACTGCTCACGCTGCTGAACCCGAACGCCCGCGTCTCATCGTCCTCGTGTATTTCGATCAGTTCCGTGGCGATTATCTCGCACGCTGGCACGAGCAGTTCGGTGAAGGCGGCTTCAAGCGGATTACCGACGAAGGGGCCTGGTACGTCAACTGTCACTATCCCTATTCGTACACCGTCACCGCCGCCGGGCATTCCTCGGTCGCCACCGGTTGCGTTCCGGCCGATCATGCCATCATCGGCAACGACTGGTTTGATCGTGCCACGGGCAAATCGGTGAACTGCGTGGGCGCCGAGCGCTACCATCAGGTTCCGCCGCGAATCGTGGACGCGAAGGACAAGGACAAGAAGAAAGAGAAAGGCGGCGTTTCCCCGGAACGGTTGCTCAAGCCGACCATCGCCGACGCGCTGAAACTCGGCACGGGTGGCAAAGCGAAGGTGGTGTCGCTTTCGCTCAAGAATCGCGGCGCGGCGTTGCCGGGCGGCCAGAGTCCGGATGCCTGCTACTGGATGGACGGCGACACGGGGCAGTTCGTGACATCCACCTACTACCGCGACACGGTTCACCCCTGGGTGGCAGAGTACAACAAGACCAAGCCCGCCGAACGCTGGCGCGGCAAGGTGTGGGACCGGTTCCGCAGCGACCTCGACTACGCGAAACTGAGTGGCCCGGACGATGTGGCCGGTGAGGGGAAGGGCGCGAGCGGTCAGGGGCATGTCTTCCCGCACCCGTTTGAACCGAAAGACCCGAAGGCCAAGCCAGCGTATCTCAGCGCGGTCTATACTTCGCCCTTCGGCAATGATGTGCTGCTGGGGCTGGCGGAAAAAGCCATCGCGGCCGAGAAACTGGGCACCCACGACGTACCCGACCTGCTGACACTGAGTTTCTCCTCGAACGACGCGGTTGGCCACGCCTGGGGGCCGGATTCGCAAGAAGTCCTCGACGTGACGCTCCGCTCCGACCGCGTGATGAAGCGACTGCTCGACGTACTCGATGCACAGGTGGGCAAGGGGAAGTACGTTCTGGTCATGTCGGCCGATCACGGCGTCTGCCCGCTGCCGGAAGTGAGCCGCCCGCAGGAACGCGACGCGCACCGTGTGCAACCGGCCACAGCGGCGAAGGTCGAAGCATTTCTCGTGAAGCACTATGGCAAGCGTGCGGCGAAGTGGGTGGAAGCGACCGCCGGGCCGTGGATCTATCTCAATGCGAAGGCGGTGAAGGCCGCCGGCCTCAAGCAGTCGGACGTGGAGGCCACGCTGGCCGCATGGCTGGTCAAGCAGGAAGGGGTGAAGGCTGCGTACACACGCACCGCGCTGACCGCAGGGATTCCCACAAGCGACCAGACAGGGCAGATGGTGGCGCGATCGTTCCGCCCGGAACGCAGCGGCGATGTGTACGTTCTGTTGAAGCCGTTCCATCTCCCATCGGCCGCGCTGGGCACTGGCACCACGCACGGCAGCCCGTATTTCTACGACACGCACGTCCCACTCGTCGTCTATGGCACCGGTGTTGTGCCAGGCGTACGGAAGGAGCGTGTCGCGCCGCTGGCCGCCGCGCCGATTCTCGCGCGAGCCGTTGGGGTGAAGCCGCCGACCGGCGCAACAGCGCCAGTTCCTGCGGGGCTGTTCCGCGAGCAGAAGTAGCAGCGTGCCCGTGCGTGCGGCTACTTCTTCTCACCGAGTGCCACGAGCAGTGCCTGGATGCCGGCCTTCGCGACCTCCGCATCCTGCTCGCCAGTACCACCGCCCACGCCAACCGCACCGATCACCTGCCCATCGACGACGATGGGCACGCCGCCCTTGAGCGTGGTGATCTTCCCGCCGCTGGCGTTCTGGATGCTCAGGCTCAGGAGCACGTTCGGCTCGCCCTTTGCCGGTAACGGGCCGCTCTCCTGGCGGAACGTGGCAGCAGAGACCGCCTTCGCAAGTGCAGTCGCCGCGCTCGCGGGACGCGCCCCGTCCATTCGTGCGAAGGCGAGCAGGTGCCCACCATCATCCACGATCGCGATGTTACTCTTCAATCGCATCGTGGCGGCCTTCCGCTTGGCGGCCGCGAGTACGGTCTCGGCACCGGCGAGATTCAGTTGCACGCGGTTGCGTGTCACCAGCGGCGGCTTCTCCTGGCCGACCACAGGGATTGCTACGAACAGAGCGACAAGGACGATCGCGATTCGGGCGGGATTCATGGTGACCCTTTCGGAATGGGTGTATTGCGGGCGAACCGGAAGTTATACCTGCAGGTGCCACAATAGGTTCGCAATCGCCAACCGCCATCCAGTTAGCGACTCGGCGAGTCTGAAAGCCGCGGCAATGGCGATGGTATCCCCTGGCGTCACCGGCCGACCTCCGGTGATCCTCGTGGGGAACCCCCCATGCTCACCATTCGTAAGGGAACCGATCGCGGCGTCACGACGTTTGGGGACTGGCTCGATAGCCGCCACACGTTCAGCTTCGGCGAGTACTACGACCCGCAGTACGATCACTTTCGCTCGCTGCGTGTCATCAACGACGACCGGATCGCGCCGGGCGGCGGCTTTCCCACGCACCCGCACCGCGACATGGAAATTCTCACCTGTGTGCTCAGCGGCCAGCTCGAACACCGCGATAGCATGGGCAACGGTGAAGTGATCCACGCCGGAGAGTGGCAGGCCATGACCGCAGGTACGGGCATCTCGCACAGCGAGTTCAACCCGTCGAAGACGGCCCCGGTTCACCTGCTGCAAATCTGGCTCTACCCGGATCGACGCGGGCGCACGCCCGGCTATCAGCAGAAGCTGCTCACGCCTGCCGACAAGCGTGGGAAGTGGGCGATTGCGGCATCGTCATCTGGTGAGGGCGGCTCGCTCGTGATCCATCAGGATGCGCGTGTCTATCAGACCGAGTTACGCGGCGAGGAAGTGCGTCACGAACTCGGCGCGGGCCGCGCGGCCTACGTTCACGTTGCCACAGGCCGCGCGACGGTCAACGGCGCAGCGCTTGTCGCAGGCGATGCCGTTGCGGTGGAAGGTGAACGCGAAGTGATCGTTCACGGCGACGCCGAGGTGCTGCTATTCGACCTGGCGTGAGAGCGAGCGAAGAGCCGGTGCAAGCCTAAAACAGTTCTTTCATCGGCTCGCCCCCGTTCGGCAACAGATTCAGTACGCGACCGGCAGGGTCGGTGTATGTGCTGTCGGTTGGGATGCCGAAGTGGCGATAGATCGTCGCGGCGAGATCGCCCGGTGAAACGGGCCGCGTCATGATCCCGCCGCCGTCCTTCGTGCTGCTGCCGATCACCTGGGCGTGTTTCCGTCCGCCGCCGGCGAGCAGCATCGACATCACATACGGCCAGTGATTGCGGCCATCGGTGCTGCCCTGCGTGCCGAGTTGCGGCGTGCGACCGAACTCACCCATCGCGATTACCAGCGTCTGATCGAGAATGCCCCGCTGTTCGAGATCGGCAATGAGGGTCGTGATGAGGTGATCGAACAGTGGCAGAAGCGGGCCAAGCCCCTTCTTGATGCCGCCATAGGGCGGGATGTTGTCGCCGTGTGTGTCCCAGGTGCCGCTGGCGGTGTGGTAGCTCAGGTCGAGTGTGACGAACGCGGTGCCGGCTTCCACCAGTCGCCGCGCGAGCAAGGCCTGCTGGCACCAGAGATGCTTGCCGTAGCGTTCGCGTGTGGCCAGTGGTTCCTTCGTCAGGTCGAGTGCGTTCCGCACGCGCCCGCCGGTCAGCATCCCCACGGCCTGCTGTTCGTACTTGTCCAGCCCGGCCATCACGCCAGACGTATCAATATCGGCGCGGAGTCGGTCGAAGTTTCTGAGCAACTGTTGCCGGTTATCCATCCGGCTGGCCGACACGCCCGTGGGTAGCTCGAACATCTTTCCACCGGAGAGCCTTCCGGTGTCCTTCCCCACCAGATCGTAAACCGGCAGGCGTGTGGCCTCGTTCGCGAGGAACGGATCGTATTGCTTGCCGAGCATGCCGCCGAAGGCGAGGTGGCTGCGCGACCGCATGAACGCGACGTAGGCCGGCACCTGCGGGTGATTCGCACCGCGGAGCTTGGCAACCAGCGACGCGATCGCGGGGTAGTTGCGCGCATCGGGGTTGGTTCGGGGTTCGGCGAGCAGGTTCGCGGTCTGCATCACCGTGTTCGGTTCGTGATTGCTGTGGCGTGGATCGACGGAACGAATCACGGTGAAGCGGTCGAGCATCGCGGCGATTTTCGGCAGATGCTCGCAGACGATCACGCCAGGGAGTTTGGTTTGCGTAACGCCGAACGGCCCGCGATTCTCCGGCGGCCGGTCGGGTTTGGGGTCGAGCGTGTCGATCTGACTTGGCCCGCCTGCCATCCAGAGAAGAATGACGCTTTTGGGTGAATGGCGGTTCGATTCGCGCGCCTGCAGCAACCCTGGCAACGTGAGGCCGCCGATGCCGGCGAGACTCGCCTTCAGCATGTTGCGACGCGACAGTACGAGGCCATCGCGCCGTGTGGCATTGAGGAAGCCGAAGGCGTGTGGGTGAGGGTGGTGCATGGGTGATGGCATGCGAGACGATCGTGCGGGTGTGATGAGTTTAATCCACTCCTGACCTGGCTGCAACGCCTGGAGGCTGGAAAACAAGGCGTTCAGGCTTTCCCGAAGGAATGAGAGAAAATTCGAAAAATCGAGATTGCGAACTTGACGAGACCCAGATACCCTCACTCACGACCTATCTGGTTTCGACTCGCTATACCTCGTTTCAATTCTTGGAGGCTTTATCATGTTGCCTCAGTCGGGGATGGTCCGTCGTGCTCGTGGTTTTACACTCATCGAGCTACTCGTTGTCATCGCGATCATCGCGATCCTGATCGGCCTGTTGTTGCCGGCAGTCCAGAAAGTACGCGAGGCGGCCGCGCGGATGACCTGCCAGAACAATCTCAAGCAGATGGGTCTGGCCCTGCACAACTTCAACAACAATTACAACGCTCTGCCGGCGGCACTGATTCACTCCGGTCGGTACAACAACCCCAACGCCCGCAAGTACAACGGGCCTGAAGTGAACCTGACCACCGATCCAATCTATCAGGTTTACAACCACTCCGGGTTCGTTGCTCTCCTGCCTTACATCGAACAGGATAACCTCTTCCGGCAGTACAACTACCACTGCCGGGCAAGTGCTTCCAGCCCCTACGGAATCCCCGTCGCGCCTGCCTCGGTGGCGAACAACGCCGTTGCGGCCACATTCGTGAAAGTTTATGTCTGCCCATCCGACCAAAGCCCGCCGCCTGTCGAAACGCGCAATCCGGGGAACTCGGGCGATTTTTACGAGATGGTCAGCGCGTCGCGCAGCAACTACCTCTTCAGCACGGGTGCCTACACCGACTATGACACCGATTATGCGAACACCTCCGCAGGTGCGCGTGGTGCGTTTGGTAACAACGGCGCGGCGAGCATCAATCACATGATGGACGGAACCAGCAACACGATCGCGATCGGCGAATCGCTCCAGAAATGGCACAACGCCTCAACGGTGTTCGGCCCGTACTGGGGATCTGGCACTCATACGTCCGTTCACGGCCGCGGCTACTACAGCAACTACACGCCGAACTACCCGTATGGGACCTGTGCGCCCAATACCAGTTCTGCCCGGCGCTGCACTTATGCCTGGGGTTTTAGTAGCAACCACGGCAACCTGACCAATTTCGTAATGTGCGATGGTTCCGTCCGCAGCATCGCCGACAGCATCAATCCCTACACCTGGAGAGGGGTCTGCACCCCGGAGGGCGGCGAGGTCTTCAACAACTTCTGATCTCGAACGTCCCCTGAATTGACCCATGGATGCAGCCGTTCCATTCCTCTACGTGGAACGACTGCAGGACAAGCAACTTCACCTCTGCCCGCTGCACTCGCGACGTGCAGGGGTTGTTCCCTTTGTTCGAGGCGCACAACAATGCGAGCCTGGTCGTTAATTCTCGTGATCACTCTCGGAGTGCCACTCACAGCCGGATGCGGGGCCAAGAGCGTGCGACCCGGTCACAAGGTGACCGGCACCGTTACCCTGGACGGCAAGCCAGTCACTGAGGCAAAAGTGGTCTTCACTGATGGAAAGAACGGTACGGTTCTCGATGGACCCTCCGCATTAACCGACGAGAAGGGCGAGTATGTCCTCGTCGGAGTTCCGCCAGGTACCTACAAGGTCGTGGTTTACAAGTTCACACCGAAGAAAGGCGCGAAACTTCCACCCGAAGGGGAGGGGTTCGACATGGAGCAGATGGAAGCATCCGGGATGGGTGTGCATGTACTCCCACAGAAGTATTCTCGACCTACGACAACCACACTCACCGCGAACGTCGATAGTGGGGAAAGTGTTGCAGACCTGAAACTCGCCAGTAAGTAATGCTTCGACGCGGTTCAGCCCTGGAATCGTGCCGCGGAGCGATCGGAATCACAAGCGAAGAGGCCCGGCGAATCGCCGGGCCTCGGACATTTTCACATCACTTCGCTTCCCATTACTGATTGAATACGAACTCCTTCGTGTTGACGAGCGCCCAGAGGATGTTCTCGTAGGCGGCCTTCTTGCCGGCCGCGGCGCTCTTCGCTTCCAGTTTCTGGATGTGGCCCAGTGCCGCGGCGAGGTCGTCATTCGTTGGCTTGCGTGCGAATGCCCAGAGGAACAACTCGGTGATCTTTTCCGTGTCGCTGCGCTTGTCCTTCGCCAGCATGTCGGCCCGCCCGCCGCCGCGACTGATCTTCCCTTGCACCTCGTCGCTGTTCAGGAGGTGCAGCACCGCGGCGAGGTTCGCCTCGCTCACGCGCTCACATTCGCAGGCGCTGATTCGTTGCGGCCGGCCGAACACGTCGAGGAAGTACGACGAGAACGACTCGTCGGGCAGCATGATCGCGCGGTTCGGGGCATTCTTGTCGGTTGGCAGCCCGTTGAACCGTGTCGGGCTATCGGTTACCTGGCAGAGCGCGTCGAGCAGCACTTCCGCCTGAAGTCGCTTGGGATAGTAGCGCGCGTAGGCCTGCTTGTCGTGCTTGTTGTACTCGTTGGGTGTGCTCGAAAGTTGATACGTGCGGCTCTTGCAGATCGTCCTGATGAGCGACTTCAGCGAATACTTGTTCTCGATCACGCTCTTCGCCAGAGCGTCGAGCAGTTCGGGGTTCGACGGTGGGTTGGTGATGCGCATGTCGTCGAGCGGGTCAACGATGCCGCGTCCGAAGAAGTGCGCCCAGTAGCGATTGGCCACCGTTCGTGCGAAGAACGGGTTCTTCGGATCGACCATCCAGTCCACGAGTTTCTGGCGTGGGTCGTCGTCGGCCGAGAGTTCTGCCATCGGGTTGGCGCCCAGCGGTGTCGGCTCGGCGCGCTTCTGCGTCCGCTTGTTCGTAACGCTCCCGCTGGCGCGGATGTAGACCACCTGAACGCGGTTGTCCTGCCCGTTGCTGAGGTTAGGCAGGCGGACTTCCTTTCGCCCCACGCGACCGTAAAACGCGGCCAGCCCCCAGTAGTCGTCCTGGCTCCACTTCTCGTAGGGGTGGTGATGGCAGTTGGCGCATGCCAACCGTTGCCCCAGGAAGACCTGCGTGAGATCGTCCACGAACTGTTCGGGCTTGTCGATTTCCTTGTACCACACAGTCGGCGGAGCTTTCCGCTCATCGCCGCTGGCCGCGATAATCGACCGCACAAACTCGCTGTACGGGATGTCGCGGGCCATCTGATCACGAATCCATTCGTGGAACGCGAAGGTGCCAGGAGCGCGATCGGCCTGGTTACGCCGCTTGACGCGCAGGATGTCGGCCCATTTGTTCGCGAAGAAGTAAGCGTATTCCGGCGTGTCGAGTAACCTGTCGATGAGCCTGTCGCGCTTCGCGGTGTTGGTGTCGCCCACGAACTCCAGCACTTGCTTCGGTGTGGGCAGCGTGCCTGTGATGTCCACATACACGCGGCGGATGAACTGCTCATCGGTGCAAAGTTCGCTCGGCACAAGGCCCAGTTCCTTCCACTTCTTCGTGGTGAACCGGTCCACCACACTCTGTTCGGGGAAGCTCCATTGCGGCGTTTTCACGCCCAGCGGCACCGTCGCGCGGAAGACCGCAACCATGCCCTGATAGCGAGCCATAACCGCAGCTTCACCGCTCATCCCCAGCGTTCGCACCAGCCCCCGTTCATCAACCACGGCGATTTCGGTGTCGTTGCTCTCGTACTGCGCGCGGCGGGTGATGTCTTCAACTGTATCGTCGGAGTAGTGCGCGTAGACGGCGAATTGCTGCTTGCCCTGCCGAGGCAGAACGCGATGCTCCGGGAAGATAGTGATGCCAGTTACTTTCGGGTCGCTCTCGTTGCCCCAGGGCATGCCCGAAGCGATCCAGCGGCGGACGAGCTTGTACTCGTCGCTCTCAGGGTCCATCTTCTTGCCGCCGCCGTGCGGGGCGCGACCACTGGCCTTCATCAGAAAGAGGCTGGCATCCGGATTCGCCGGAAAGAGCCGCCGCCCACGCCCTTCCTTCACCAGGGTCGTGTAGTCGAGTTCGGGCTCGAAGCCGAGCAATGACAGCCGGAAACCGTTCTGCCCTGCGAGCTTGCCGTGGCAACCACCGCTGTTGCAGCCGAGCTTCGTGAAGATCGGGACCACGGAGTTGGTGAAGTTCAATGGCAGGTTCTCGCCCAGGCTCTTGACGACCAGAGGCACGCGCACCGACTTGCCGCCAAAGCTGACGACGATTTCGGTTGTGCCGTTGTTCCTCGGAACCACGCGGCCGCCAGGGAGGATCGCCGCCGACTTACCATCGCCCACGGCATACTGCGCGTCGTGCGTGATGTCGGCGAGGCGGCCGTCGGTGAGGGTCGCCGTGACGACGAGTTGCGCCGCGTCGTCGGAGCCAGTGAGCGACAACTTCGTCGGATTCACCGCGACACTCTTCACGTCGGCGGGATTCACCGTCGCTTCCGCAGCCAGGGTGCGCGAGGCACTTAAGGTAAACGCGACGGCGAGCAGGACCGCGGGGATGCGGATGCGCTTCGACATGGAGGAGACCCTCGCGGGTGGGAGGCGGGAACGACGGCCGGCAGGGGGCGAGCAAGCAGATTAAGGGGATTGTCGCTTAGAATGTGGGGCGATGCAAGAGGGACGACCAGAATGCGCCGGATTGCCGGATTGGTGGCGCGTCTGAAGCGGGCAGACGAAATGGCCCCTGGTGAGCGCCCCGGCGCGTTAGAACTCCATCTCCCGTAACGACTTTGCGCCGGCACGGAGTGGAAGCCACACGGCCAGTACGCCCAGGAGCAACCCAATGGGCAACCCGGCGAAGACCCACGGATTGAGCTGACGGTTGCCGCCGGCCACGTTCCGGGCGAGTTGCGCGACGTGGAACGGCACCACCATCACTCCAATCACGCACACAAGAAACGACAGCCCCAACACCATGTTGACCGTACCGCCGAAACCGACCACGATCTTCGAGGGGTCCGTTTCGCGGAAAGTGGGGAGATACGCGCCGAGTCCCACGTTGATCGCGCTCAGCCCCACCGCAATGATGGCCACCACAACCGCATGCAGCAGCAAGCCTTCCAGCGGCAGGGCGATCAGCACATCACTGGTGAGAATCAACCCCTCGGCCACAACGAGCGATCCTGTCGCGGCGAATGCAAACTTCCCACGCAGAATCTGATCCCGACTGACGGGCGTCAGCCCCAGAATCCAGAACTTCCGCCCTTCCAGCGAAATGAGCGGGAAGACGAAGCGGCTTAGCCCGGCACAGAGGAGGATCGCCGTGCCGCTGAGGTTCATCAGGCTGATGGCGTACTTGTCCATCACGGCGAGGTCGGCCGAGTAATACTGGCGGAAGTTACTCGCGCCCAGCAGCATGAGCAGGCCGAAGATCGTGAGTACCACCCACTGCGTCGGATCGCGCCGGAAGGTGCGAAAGTCCTTCACCACGAGTACGCGAGTCCGCCTGTCGAGATAGAAGACGAGCGATTCCATGAGCCGGTCGAGCGGGCTGGTGCCGTAGATCTTTCGGGCACGGCCGAACGCCGAGAGCCGGTCGTTGGCTGTACGGTAGACACGCCGCGCGATCCACGCTGCCGCCAGGAACATCATCAGCCCGTTACTCCAGACGAGCGCCAGCGGCAGGAGCGCGCCCGTGAAGTCGCCACGGGCAGCGGCCATCACACCGCGAGTCATCCAGTGGCTCGGGGCAATACTGCTTCGCATCAGGTCGAACTGACCGATGAGGTCGTCCAGTTCGCGCCCGCTCGAGAGTAGCGATCTGCGGAACCCGGCCCCGATCCGGTAGAGCCAGAAGATCGAAATCGCGACCAGCGCGAGGGTGACAAGCGCGAAGAATTGCTTGCGGTTGCGCGGCATGTAACGAACGAGCAGCAGGCAGCCCGCCGCGGAGGCCGAGCCTGGCAGGATCACATACCCGAGCAGAAACAGAGGCAGCAGCGCGTAGAAGTACCACGGCACACCAGAGACGAAACCGTAGCCGACGAAGATCGGCACACCGAGTATCACGAAGCCCCACGAACTGAACGCGACGGCGGCCTGAAACTTCGTGGCGAAAATCTGATCGGCGCGCGCTGGCGTGCTGAGCAGGAATCGCGACTCCGGGCTGGTGAAGAGGCTCGCATAGAGAATGATGCCTGTGGAGAAGATCAGCATCGTGCCGAGCGTGAAGAAGAGCAGATCGAAGAGCGCCTCGACAATGGCTCCCTTGAACGGAATCTTGTTCGCCGCCAGTTCGTTGAACAGATAGAGGCTGACCGCGAGCGTGAACACCGCGACGACGGCGCTCGTGGCAATCATCGTGAAGAGCCGTACACGCCCATGCTGGAGAGCCACGCGCAGGCCGTTGCGAACAAGTCGCAGCCGCAAGCGGCGAAAGAGCCGTCCCTGATCGGCAACGGCGGGAAGTTCGGCACCCATCGGAGTGTCCCTCACCTCTGGGGAGTCCTCGCTACACGGCGTTCGCCGCGCCCTCTTCGGCGGTAGCCTCTTCCGTGATCTTCATGAACAAGTCTTCCAGATTTCCATCACTCGACGCCTGCTTGCGCAGATCGTTCATCGTACCACAGCCGAGGAGGCGGCCGCGGTCGAGGATGCCGATGCGATCGGCCAGTTCCTGCGCGATGTCGAGTGTGTGCGTACTGAGAAAGATGGTCATTCCCCCGGCCGCGAGTTTCCGCAACAGCAGCTTGAGTTCGCGGATACTCTTGGGGTCGAGGCCGACCGTGGGTTCGTCGGCGATGAGCAACCGCGGTTCATGCACGAGCGCCGCCGCGAAGACTGTGCGTTGCCGCATCCCGTGCGAGTATCGCTCGGTCAGGTCGTCCACGAAGTCTTCAAGGTGGAACTGCCCGATCACTTCTTCAATCTTGGCGTCGGCCTTCGCGGGCGTCATGGCGTAGAGGTCTGCCGTGAAGCGGAGGAACTCGCGGCCAGTCAGTTTCTCATAGAGGAACGGCTGATCCGGGACGTAACTGACCAGCGCGCGTGCGTGGTCGCCCTGGGTGCGGAGGTCGAAGCCGCCTACGCTCACGCTGCCCGATGTGGGGAACAGCAGGCCGCAGAGCATCTTGATCGTCGTGGTCTTGCCCGCGCCATTGGGGCCGAGGAAGGCGAATAGCTCGCCAGGCGGAACGTGAAGCGATAGCTCCCGCACCGCGACCTTCGGGCCATAGTGCTTGGTCACATCGCGAATGTCGATCATGGTCGGAGCCTCATCCCGGTGCGCCAGAGTTGCGTCGTTCAGTCTTCACGGTTCATGGTGAGCGTTTCTCCCTTCTCGAACGCTTCCTGACGCAGCACCTTGCCATCCGCAACGCGGACCCACGTCCGCGCGACCGTCTCAGCGCGACGATACTCGATCACCCAGCACGCGGATTCCTGCACCAGACCCGTTGGCAGAAGCTGCATGAGCTGTTCCGGCGAACGGGATACCCTCGCGACGAGCGAATCCTTTCGCGTCTCGGCTGGCAGCCGCAGTCCAAACTCGCCGAGTTTCTTCCGCAGGAGGTTCGTCACGGCCTCTTGCAGCGGGTTGGATTCGGAAACCACCCACTCCTGCCCAGCGTGAACATGCGCCAGGCGATTCACAGGTTGCAAGGGGTTGAGCGGCTGACCGCCCTCCGGCACCGGTACCGGGTCGAGATCGCCGGCGAGGTTGAACGAGTGACTCTTCAACTCGGCGTGGCCCGTGAGCATGCCGTTGGCCACCTGGCCACGGATGTCGATGGTCCCCCGCGCGAACTCGATCCCGCGGAAGCGGACCTCGACCGTCGCGTGCATCGACTGCGACTTCAGTTCGCCTGTTCGTGTGATCCGCATCTCCGAGTGCCCTTCCGGGACCAGGAGCGTGAGGTTGGACTGACCAAGATTGAGGTTCCGGTAATGGTAGGTGAACTGGAAGGCGTTCTCGGCGTCGAGATACTTCATCCGCGTTTCGAGTGTGCCAACAGGCTTGCCGTTGCGGAAGAGTCGCCATCGCGCAGGGACAGACTGCCGAGCCTCGTCGGCCAGTTCCACGGATACCGGCGGCGGTCCGGATGCGAATAGCCGCGGCCACACGTCGCGGTAGAGAGCGAAGCCAGTGACAGTGAACCAGAACGCGACTATGGCCGCGACAATCAGACGGGGCGGCATACCAGCACCTGTCCGTACAGCATGACGTGTGACCTGAAACAGCCGTATCGTTGATTGCATTGCTGCAAGCGGCCGTATCCAATCATATGGTCACGACGCCGCCGCAGGCGCACCATTTCAGGTGAGTAAACCCCCTCTTGATTCACTTCCGCCCCGGCCGACAATGCCTCAATCCTCTCCTTCTCGTGAGATTCCCATGATTATCGGCGTTCCAAAGGAAGTGAAACCGGACGAGTACCGCGTGGCGATGGTGCCCGCGGGTGTCGAGGAACTGACGCGGGCCGGGCACACTGTTCTGATCCAGTCCGGCGCCGGCGCCGGAAGCGGCATCAGTGATGAGCAGTACGCCGCCAACGGCGCGCGCATCGTACCCACGGCGGTGGAGGTGTGGAAGCAGGCCGATTTGATCGTGAAGGTGAAGGAACCGCTGCCAGACGAGTGGCCACTCATGCGTTCCGGCCAGACAGTGTTCACCTACTTCCACTTCGCCGCCGATCGCGCTTTGACGGAAGCCGTCATCAAGTCTGGCATCACCGCCATCGCCTACGAGACAATCCGGGACGCGAAGGGAACTCTGCCACTGCTGACGCCGATGAGCGAAGTGGCCGGACGTATGAGCATCCAGGAAGGGGCGAAGTACCTCGAACGCCCGTTCGATGGCCGCGGGATTCTGCTGGCGGGCGTCCCTGGTGTGCCGGCAGCCACGGTGTCCGTGATCGGCGCCGGCGTGGTCGGCGCGAACGCCGCTCGCGTCGCGGCAGGATTGGGGGCGAACGTCTTCATCCTCGACATTCACCTCGATCGACTGCGATACATCGACGACGTGATGCCCCAGAACGTCACGACGGTCTTCAGCAACCGCCTGAACATCCTCGATTGCCTCCGCCAGTCGGACCTGGTGATCGGCGCGGTGCTCATTCCCGGCGCGAAGGCTCCGCATCTGGTCCGACGCGAGGACCTGAAGATCATGCAGCCACGCGCGGTCATCATCGACGTGGCCATCGATCAGGGCGGCTGCTTCGAGACGAGCAAGCCGACGACACACGCCCACCCAACCTACATGGTAGACGACATCGTTCACTATTGCGTCACGAACATGCCTGGTGCCGTCGGCCGCACCAGCACCTACGCGCTCACCAACGTGACGCTACCATACACGATGCAACTCGCGACAAAGGGCACGGATCGCGCCGTGAATGAGAACTCCGCGCTCCGCGAGGGCGTCAACATCAAGGCGGGCAAGGTAACCAATCATGCCGTGGCCGAGACATTCAGCCTCCCGTGTGTTGCGGTGAATTGAGACGCGAATTCAGATACGGATCGCATGGAGTTCATAGTGAATGACACAATGACAGGCAATTGTCTGTCATGTCATAAGCTGGCGGAAACTCTGGTTCATCATGCGTGCTGCACGATTCCGCCAGTTGCGACGCTGGACGTTGTTCGTCCTCTTCCTGTATGTGGGTGTAGTAGTCGTGTTCTGGTTCCTTGAACGCCGGCTGGTTTTCCGCCCCACGCCAGCGGCTGTGGAATGGCTCGCCGCAGTGGACAAGCGGTCGCAGGAACTCACGTTCCCGTCCGCCGACGGCAACACAATTGCGGCGCGCTGGCTACCGCCGGAAACAGCCGAGCACGGCGCGGTGCTCGTGTGTAACGGCAACGCAGGCAACCTCACGCACCGCGGCCAGCTCGCTGTGGATTTCCGTCAGGCGCTCGGCGCGGGTGTGCTGCTGTTCGACTATCCCGGATACGGCAAGGGTAGCGGCACGCCGACCGAGGAAGGTTGCTATGCGGCCGGCGAAGCTGCGTTCCAGTGGCTGACCGACGAGCAGAAGATCACGCCGGACCGGATCATTCTGTGCGGGCAATCGCTCGGCGGCGGAACCGCGGTGGAACTGGCGACGCGCCACGATCACCGTGCGCTCATACTCATCTACACCTTCACAAGCCTCCCGGACGCCGCGAAGTATCACTACCCGTTTCTGCCAACGCACGCGCTCATGCGCACGCGATTCGACAACCTGTCGAAGATCGGCCGCTGCCCGCGTCCGGTGTTCCTCATCCACGGCACCGACGACCGCGTGATCCCGTTCCGTCACTCCGAGCAACTCCACGCTGCCGCGAACGGGCCGAAGCATCTCCTGCGCATCGAGGGAATGGGCCACAGCGTGCTGGTGGGCGAGGAGTTCGCAGCGGTGTTTGCGAAGTTCCTCCAGCAGCACGCCCCGTAGTGTCTGCTACTTTTGCTCTTCGCGCCAGCTTCCACTCTTGCTATCTCGCTCGCATCTTGCCCGCGTTCTCGCGAGGAGGCACGCTCATGGTGCGGCGGTTCACGATCGTTTCGTTCCTGCTCTTGCTCGGTTCCGTGGCGTCTGCACAGCCACCCGCGGCCGCGCTGCGCTTCAAGTGGGAGGCCGGGAAGGTCCTCACGTATCGCGTGATTCAGCAAACCACCGTCACCGAAACGACGCTTGACGAGAAGACGACCAAACCCCTCACAAGTGTGGCGAAAACGAATCTCACGCTTGTGCGCAAGTGGACCGTCAAGAGTGTCGACATGGCCGGCGTCGCGACGCTGGAAATGAGCATCACGGCAATGCGGAACGAATTCCGCCAGCCAGACGGTTCGGTGCTTGTGACCGATTCCTCCAAGCCGCAAGACGCCCAGGCGATGGCCGAGTTTCTGAACAAGCCCATCGTCACGGTTCGCATTGATGGATTGGGCAAACTCGTGGAAGTGAAGGAGGCGAAGGGTGGCGCCGCGGCGCGGCTCCAGGCGGAACTGCCGTTCCGTGTCGTTCTCCCTGAGGCAATGCCAGAGGTCGGCAAGGTGTGGGAGCGGCCCTTCACGGTGAAACTCGATCCGCCGCATGGTACCGGCGAGAGCCACGACTTCCTGCAGAAGTACACGAGCAAGGGGGTGAAGGACGGGTATCTCATCGTCGGAGTCGAGACAGCATTGAAGTCGCCGCCGAAGACGGTGATCGAGCGCGTGCCGCTGGTCCCGATGCTCTGGACTGGCGATGTGTACTTCAACACAACCGCCGGCAAGTATCATGCTTCGCGTCTGAAGACGAAGAGCGAACTGGTGAACCATCAGGGTGAAGGGACGAAGTTCGTGTATGAGAGCACTTACGCCGAGGATGCCGTGGAGAAGTGAACGCCGAGGCCCACACGGTTCGACGTGTGGGCTGCCTCGCGCAGGAAGTTGCCCACACGAATGGCCGCACCTGGTGCGGCCTTTGTCGTATGCTCACTCCTCTTCGCTCAGTGTCTGCCTCACCAATAAAACACCCCCACTCGCGTGAACGAGCGGGGGTGATTGCGGTCTCGTGACGAAGGGCGGAATCTTAGCCCAGGTTCATCGAGATGAGGAACTCCAGGTTGGATTTCGTCTTCTTCGCCTTGTTGACGAGCATCTCCATTGCTTCCACCGGGTGCATGTCGGCCAGCACGCGGCGGAGGATGCGGACCTTCTCGTGCTCCTCGGGGTGCATCAGCAACTCTTCCTTGCGCGTTCCGCTGCGGTTCACGTCGATGGCGGGGTAAACTCGCTTCTCCACAAGTCGGCGGTCGAGGTGGAGTTCGCTGTTGCCCGTTCCCTTGAACTCCTCGAAGATCACTTCGTCCATCTTCGAGCCGGTATCGATCAGGGCCGTGGCGAGGATCGTGAGCGAGCCACCTTCTTCGACGCAGCGGGCCGCGCCGAAGAAGCGTTTCGGCTTCTGCATGGCGTTCGAATCGAGGCCGCCGGAGAGGAGTTTGCCGCCGCCAGGCGTCTCGGTGTTGTGGGCACGGGCCAGGCGTGTGATGGAGTCCAGCAAGATGATGACATCGCGCTTGGTCTCGACCATCCGCTTGGCTTTCTCCAGCACGATGTCGGCAACGTGGATGTGTTCCTCGGCCGGCTCATCGAATGTGCTGGCGACCACCTCGGCGTTGGGGTTGTTCACCAGCCGCTGCATTTCGGTTACTTCTTCGGGTCGCTCATCCACGAGCAGCACGAAGACGTAAGCCTCGGGGTGGTTCCTGATGATGGCGTTGGCCATCTTCGCCAGAAGCACGGTCTTGCCAGTGCGCGGCGGAGCAACGATCAACCCGCGCTGACCCTTCCCGATGGGGGTGATGAGATCGACGATCCGCATCGAGAGTTCATCGGGGGCCGTTTCGAGCTTCAACCGCTGGTTGGGATGCAGCGGTGTGAGGTCCTCGAAGTTCGTGACGCCGCTGACCTCATCAGGATTCTTGCCGTTGACCAGTTCAATTTGCATGAGCGCAAAGTTGTCCTGGTTCTCGATGGGCAGCCGGATCGGGCCTTCGACCACCAGCCCTGTCCGCAGGCTCATGCGGCGGATCTGGCTCGGTGAAACGTAGATGTCTTCGGGGCTAGCGAGATAGTTGTGCGCCTGGCTGCGGAGGAAGCCGTAGCCATCGGGGAGCACCTCCAGGGTGCCCGAACCGCGGACAACTTCGCCGCGTTCGATCTGGCGGCGAACGATGCCGACAATGAGCTGCGCGCGGCTCATGCCGGTGTGTTCGCGGATGCCTTCCTTCTCCGCGAGGGAGAAGAGTTCGGGCATCGGCATTCGGTAGAGATCGTCGAGCCGGCAGGCACTCCCAGCGGGCCTCGGGGCGCGTTCGATGCGCTCATGGCGTTCGATGCGCTCAGGCGGCGGCGCGGGGATGGGGGCCGGCGTCACGGCGCCGGAATTGACCGGGCCGTCGGTTGGCTTGCGGAGGGGCCGCTTGAGAGCGGCGGCGGCACGAAGTGAGGGGCGCGGCAGTGGCGACCCTTCGACGCCTTTGGCGTCGGGCATAACAGAATCCTCGAACAGAAGGGTAAGAGCGACCAGCGATCGTGATGATCGCGGGTCAGATGGGCGCGGCAGCGCCTCCAAAAACGGGCTTGGGGAACCAATTTCCCCACGACCCAAAACATCACGCGGTCAGAGGGTTCGCACAGACTTCCCAGTTCATTCTGGGCGGCTCACTTACCGGCCCCGCAGCCGGAATGCCGTCTGCTTGGGCGTTGGCGATTCGGCGATACAGTGCCAAACTTCTGGGAGGGAAGTCAAGACGCGTTATGAGCCGTCTTTTGCTCACCACGCTGGAAAGTGCGGGCTTCCAACTTACCGGGAGTTTACGCCATCCTTGTTTGGCGTCAACAGGATTATAGACACGCGAGTCAGAAAAATCCACGCCAGTTGTCCGAAATGACCGGATAGGCGACACGGCGAACCATCTGGTGGCCGAGCCGTGGCCCCTCTCATTCGCTCTGCTGCGATACTCCGAGCAGCAATTTACGACGACGGTTCAGAAATCAGTACCAGTGTGCTGAACGGGGCGACGAGGTAATCTGTGCCATCAGGCACAACTGGCCCCTCACCTTCGGGAACGATGTCTTCAGGCGAGGGGAGGGCGGTGTCGATGAGCCGCCGCCAGCGCCTTCGCGTGGGAGACGGCGGAATGCGGAAACGCAGCCCCTCGCTCCAGGCATTCATCGCCACGTAAAAATCGGTGTCGATCTGGTAATCGGCATCACCCTCGCGCCCGGTGAAGCGGCCGTCCAGCGCGAAGGCCAGCGTTCGGGAACTGAACGCGAAGTCGGGCTGATCCGGTTCGACGCCGTGCCAGTGGATGTCGGCCAGCACCGGCACCGCGCCGAGGCGGTCGCGAGCCGTGCGTGCGAAGGCCGGTTCCGTGGGCGAGCCTCCCTCGCGCAGAAGCCCTGCATCGCCTGGCCGCACTGGTCCGGCCGACGGAAACATCTCGACCGTATGTGCCGGATCGGTCAGAACGGGCGCGGCCGCATGAGTGAGCGTGGCTCCGCGCCGGAACTCGCCGACGAAGAATCGTCGACGTCGCAAGGCCGGGTGGCGCTTCCGCAGGTGAATCAGTTCGCGCACGAATCGCAGGAAGCCCTTGTGTTCGTCTGCCAGTTTCCAGTTCACCCACGAAATCTCGTTGTCCTGGCACCAGGCGTTGTTGTTCCCATTCTGTGTGCGCAGGAACTCGTCGCCGGCGAGAAGCATCGGCACGCCCTGACTCATCAGGAGCGTGGTCATCATGTTTCGCGCCTGTCGCTGGCGTAACGCCAGCACGGCGGGGTCGTGCGTCTCTCCCTCAACGCCGCAGTTCCACGACTGGTTGTCGTCGGAACCGTCGCGGTTCCCCTCGCCGTTGGCATCGTTGTGCTTGTGGTTGTAGCTGACAAGATCGTTGAGGGTGAAGCCGTCGTGCGCGGTGATGAAGTTGACCGAGTGACGCGGCAACCGGCCGCTCCACTGGTAGAGATCGGAGCTCCCGCAGATGCGATTGGCCACTGCGGATGTCATCCCCAGGTCGCCCTTCCAGAACTTCCGCACATCGTCGCGATACTGGCCGTTCCACTCGCTCCAGCGTCGGCCGAAGGGGAAGCGGCCCACCTGATACAACCCGGCGGCGTCCCACGGTTCGGCGATGAGTTTCGCGTCGGCCAGCACGCCATCTTCCGTGATGCTCTCGATCACGGGCGGTTCAACCATCACATTGCCGCGGCGGTCGCGGCCGAGGATCGAGGCGAGGTCGAAGCGGAAACCGTCGACGTGCATGTCGCCGACCCAGTAGCGGAGGCACGTCATGATCAGGTCGCGCACCACCGGGTGGTTGCAGTTCACCGTGTTGCCGCAACCGGAATAGTTCAGGTAGCGGCCGTGGTCGTCGAGCAGATAGTACAGTTCGTTATCCAGCCCACGGAAGCTGAAGGTACGCCCCTGATCGTTCCCCTCGCCGGTGTGGTTGAACACCACATCGAGGATGACCTCGATGCCGGCGGCGTGCATGGCCTTCACCATGTCGCGGAACTCGTGCGTCTGGGTGTGTTCCCTGGCGCTGGCGGCAAACGCCGCCTTCGGAGCGGCGAAGGCGATGGGGTTGTAGCCCCAGAAGTTCGTCAATTTCTCGCCGGTGTCGGGGTTGAAGAACGGGCAGTCGCACTCATCCCACTCGAAGACCGGCATCAGTTCAACTGTGGTGACGCCAAGCCATTTGAGGTACGGAATCTTCTCGATGAGGCCGCTGAAGGTGCCAGGGTGAGCCACACCACTCGACGGATCGCAGGTGAAGCCGCGGACGTGGACTTCATAGATCACGGAGTCTTCATACTCGGTCAGTGGCGGAGCATCGTCGCCCCAGTCGTAGCGGGCGGCGCGGCGGAAGAGGCTCCGTCGGCTGGTGCGTTGGGGATCGGTTTCGCAGGTGCCAGCCCATTCCGCGCCGTGCGAGAGAACTGACGCCGCAGGGTCGATCAGCAATCGTGAGGGATCGAAGCGGGTGCGCGGTCCTGGAGGGCCATCGACGCGCCAGCCGTAGCGGAATATCTCCGGCAGATCGTGAACGCGGATGTGCCAGTGGTCGCCGGTGCGATTCTTGTGGGCGTCGAGTGGGAACTCCGCCAGCGGTGTGTTGCCGTCACCTTCGGGCAGAATCACGAGTGTGACGCGGCGCCCGTGTCGGCAGAGTAACGCGAAATTGGCACCGTCGGGCGCGAGTGAGGCGCCCAGGGGCAGTGGTCGGCCGCGACTGGTGGCAAACGGCGGCATCGGCGACTCCGGCAGAGAGGGTGTACCGACCGGGTTACCGGTACGATTCCAGGAAGAGCCGGCAACCGGCAGCGTTCGCGCGGCGAGAGCTTTTCGGCACATTTTACACTCGCACGCAACCGTTCCGCATGCCACAAAGCGGCGCGTGGAAACGGCGGAGTCTGCCCGTGTGGGTTGCGGTCGTACTCATCCTCACAGTTGCGACACGCCTTCTCCACATCTGCGGAATCCGCCGCGCGCGACCCGGATGTCACAACGGTTCCGTCCGCAATGGCTTCCTCGCACAGATACGCGCTGCCGCCCGTTGTGAAAAAACAGTTGTCGAAACGTTGCCGGACTCCGGTTCGCCTTCCTATTTCAATCCTTCACATCTCGCCCAACCTGATGCCAACATCCGGGGGCGGCTCGAACAACCGGTGTGCGAATGTCGAATCACCCGGCACAGTCCTGTGACGGCAACGGACGCGCTTCACCAAAACTACCTGATCACCGCGCGCCAACGCTCCTCGTCGCCGAAGACGAACTCGCGGTGCGGGAGTTCCTCCGCGCGGCGCTGGAACAGGCGGGCTTTGCCGTGGAAGCCGCCGCGGACGGCCGGATCGCAGGTGATTTGTTTGCCGCGAACCCCGATCGCTTCGACCTCGTGCTGACGGATGTGATCATGCCGCAGGCACTGGGCACGGAACTGGCCGCGCGTGTGAAGACGCTGCGCCCAAAGATGCCTGTGCTATTCATGTCGGCTTTCCCTGGCGACGCAGGAACCCCGTCGGTTCCACTCCCCACCTGCGATGCCCTTCTGGAGAAGCCGTTCACGGTCTCCGCGCTGCTGGATGCGGTCAATCACATCCTGGACGATCGCCGGCGCTTCTGATTCGCATTGTGAGCCGTGGCCGTGCGCCGTTCACGATCCTGGTTCGGAATCGCCCCCGCTCGCAAGGCGATTTCTCGCGCCTATAATCCCCCCGTCCCTCTCCCTCCACACGGAGAACTCTCATGCGCCGAACGCACGGAGCAATGGCCGCAGCCGTTGCCGTTCTCGCTGTCGCGCTCGTTTCTCTCTCATCCGCCGAGGAGCCGAAGAAGTTGAACTACCCGCAGACGATGAAAGGCAACGTGGTGGACAACTACCACGGTACGAAGGTCGCCGATCCGTATCGCTGGCTTGAAGACGATGTGCGGAAGTCGAAGGAAGTCGCGGCGTGGGTCGAGGCCGAGAACAAGGTCACCTTCGCGTTTCTCGAAGGCATCCCGCAACGCGAAGCGATCAAGAAGCGAATCACCGAACTCTACAACTACGAGAAGCTCTCCGCTCCTTCCCGGCACGGCAACCAGTACTTCTTTTTCCGCAACGACGGCCTTCAGAACCAGAGCGTTCTCTTCGTGCAAGACTCACTGGAAAGCGAACCAAAGTTGCTCATGGACCCGAACACCTGGAGCAAGGATGGCACCGTCGCGCTCAGTGGCCTGGCCATCAGCGACGACGCCAAACATATCGCTTACGGAGTCGCCGAAGCCGGCTCGGACTGGAACACATGGAAGGTGCTCGACGTGGCCACCGGCAAGCCGATGTCCGATGAGCTGAAGTGGGTGAAGTTCAGTAGTGCTTCGTGGACGAAGGACGGCAAGGGCTTCTATTACAGCCGCTTCCCGGAACCGAAGGCCGGCGCCGCGTTCCAGGACCTGAACGTGGACATGAAGCTCTTCTACCACAAGATGGGCACCCCACAGAGTGAGGACAAGCTCGTTTACGAGCAACCGAACCACCCCAAGTGGACCATCGGCGGCGAGGTGAGCGAGGACGGCAAGTGGCTCATCATCGGCGTTGGCGACGGCACGACCAGCGGCAAGGAACGAGTAGCGTACAAGGACCTCACCAAGCCCACGGTGAAGATCACCGACCTCGTTCCCAACCACGACAACAAGTTCACGTTCCTGGGCAACGACGGCGGCATCTTCTACTTCCGCACCGACTACCAGGCGCCGAAGTATCAGATCGTCGCCATCGACACGCAGAACCCGGACAAAAAGAACTGGAAGACAATCATTCCGGAAGCGAAAGAGCCGCTCCAGGGCGTGGGACTTGTCGGTAACCGCTTCATCACGAGTTACCTGAAGGACGCGAAATCGCTGGTGAAGGTCTACGAGATCGACGGGAAGTTCGTCCGCGACGTGGAATTGCCCGGTATCGGTTCAGCCGGCGGTTTCGGCGGCAAGCGCGAAGACAAGGAGACGTTCTACACCTTCAGTAGCTTTGCCACACCGCCAAGCACCTACCGCTACGACGTAACCAGCGGCACAAGCAAGCTCTTCCGGCAAGCGAAGGTGAAGTTCAACCCGGCCGAATACGAGGTGAAGCAAGTCTTCTACGCGAGCAAGGACGGCACGAAGGTGCCGATGTTCATCGCGCACAAGAAGGGCCTCGCGCTCGACGGCAACAACCCCACACTGCTCTACGGTTACGGCGGCTTCAACATCTCGCTGACACCCGGCTTCTCCGTGAGCCGGCTCCAGTGGATGGAGATGGGTGGCGTCTTCGCGCTGGCGAATCTGCGCGGCGGCGGCGAGTATGGCGACCAGTGGCATCGTGCGGGCACGAAACTCCACAAACAGAACGTCTTCGACGACTTCATCGCCGCCGGAGAGTTTCTCATCAAGGAGAAGTACACGAGCAACAAGAAGCTCGCGATCCAGGGCGGCAGCAACGGCGGCCTGCTCGTTGGGGCATGCATGACGCAGCGGCCCGACCTCTACGGTGCGTGCCTGCCGGCGGTGGGCGTGATGGACATGCTCCGATTCCACAAGTTCACAGCGGGGCGGTTCTGGGTCGATGATTATGGCTCCTCGGATAACCCGGAGGAGTTCGCGGCGCTCTACAAGTACAGTCCCTATCACACGCTGTTGCGGAACGGGCCGAAGGCATACCCTGCGGCACTCATCTCGACGGCCGATCACGATGACCGCGTCGTGCCAGGGCACAGCTTCAAGTTCGCGGCGGCTCTGCAAGCGATGCAGACCGGCCCGGCCCCGGTGTTGATCCGCATCGAGACGAAGGCCGGTCACGGTGCCGGCAAGCCGACGACGAAGATCATCGAGGAAGTAGCCGACCAGTGGGCCTTCCTGGTGAAGACACTTCAGTTCCAGCCGACACTTCCGAAGTAACGCAAGCGCGGCGCGGCCGGGTTCGCCCGGCCGTGCTCGTTCCGCCCACTGACGCAGGCCCTGGCAGAAATCTTCTTCCGTAATCCCCGCAGGTTGCGCTTGCATCGCCTTTCGATGTGTGCGTATCATCTCCCAACCGCGGCCGGAACCGCGGCCGGCACTGGGAAGGAACCCGCATGGCCCTGGCTCACCCGCCAGACGGCGCCCCGCCGCACCTGCTCGTGGCCGAACTCGCTATCGGCCGCCCTCGCGATCTCGCGCCCGTCCCGGCGGCTCCGCCGGTCGCGGAACTGAGTGTGGTCGTCGTCAATTTCTGCCAGTGGAAGAACACTGCCCGTCTCGTGCGGCAACTGCGTCGTTCGGCGGCGCTGCGCACCGAACAGGCCGAAGTCCGGATTATCGACAACGGTTCCCCGGATCATCCGCTCGCCAAGCGTATCGCAAAGCTCCGGGGCGTTTCAGTTCGCCGTTTCGACGAGAATCTCGGCTTCGCGGCGGCCGTCAATCGCGGTTGCCGCCTCACCAGCAGTCCGTGGGTGCTTCTGCTGAACCCGGATATCACGGTTCCAGATGGCTTCCTCGACGACGTGCTCGGTGTGTTGGCTCGCGCGGAAGCTTCACCCGATGTGGGCGTGATCGGCTTCCGATTGCTCAACCGCGATGGCACGCCGCAACCTTCCGCCGGCCCCTTTCCCACTTTCACTCGCACGCTCGGCGGCCTCATGATGCCGCGGGCGCGTCGGAAGTGCCGGGCCAACCGTGGAGGTGAACGCCGCGCCGTCGAATGGGCCACGGGTGGTTGCCTGCTGATCCGCCGCGAATGCTTCGAGCAACTCGGCGGCCTCGATGAGTCGTTCTTCCTCTACTACGAAGACGTGGACTTCTGCCGGCGCGCCGCGACCCACGGCTGGGGCGTCTGGTTCGATCCCGCACTGGAAGTCACCCATCACTGGCCGCTGCACGCGCGACCTGTGCCGGCTCCGTTGCGGCTCATCACGCGGCATGCGTTACTCACATACGCCAGACGCCACTGGAGCCGCTGGCAGTCGCAGGCGATCTCCGGCGTTGTGTGGGCCGAAGCTGGTGCGCGCCAGCTCTGGGCCTCGTTACGCGGTCGGAAGGACGCCGCCCGTTGCTTCGGGGAACTCCGCAAGCTTGTCGGCGACGTGGCCGCCGCGCGCGACACCGACGCGAATGAGCGTATTCGCTTCGCTGCCGGTTTCCTCCACCCTGTCGCGGCCGCACAGGACGGCCGCACTTCGTAACACGGATTGCCAATCCGGCTCTCGAAGGAGGCAGGCGTGCCTTCTGCTTCCGACAATCCGCAACTCTCCGTCGTGATTCCCTCGCATTCGCGGGCCGATCTCCTGCGGCTCTGCCTCACCTCACTCGCGCGGTTCGCACCTCCTGCAACCGAAGTTATCGTGGTAGATGATGGCTCGCGCAGTGGTTGCGTTGCGCAAGCGGCCACGGAATTTGTCGGGGTGAAGATCGTGCGGCGGACGAAGGCCGGCGGATTCTGCGCCGCGGCCAACGCAGGAATTGCAGCCGCGAAAGGCGCTGTGGTCGAGTTACTCAACGACGATGCGGAAGTAACCGCCGGCTGGGCCGAGGCCGCGCTGGCGTGGTTCGCGGACGAACGAATCGCGGCGGTTGCCCCACTGGTGCTCCAGAATGACCCGGCGCGACGCGCTCGCGGCTTGCCGCCACTGATCGACTCCGCCGGCGATGAGTACGACGCTGGTGGGTTTGCACGCAAGCGCGGGCATGGCGAACCGTGGTCAGGGATACCAACTGAGAATCGTGAATCGCGCGGGTCACAATTGCCCTCGCTTCGCGATTTTCGCGATTCGCGCTGCACGGCTCACTGTGTGTGGGGCGCCTCGGCCTGCGCAGCGTTCTACCGACGAACTGCGTTACTCGCGGCGGGCGGCTTTCCGGAACACTTCGGAGCTTACTTTGAGGATGTCGATCTCTCATTTCGACTGCGTCGGCTCGGCCTGGAGGTCGTTCACGACGCCCGCTGCGTGGTGTGGCATCGCGTATCGAGTAGCTACGGGCGTCGGCCGTCGCGCCGCACACTGGAGCGGCAATCGTGCAATGAGGAGCGTGTCTTCTGGCGGAACCTCCGTGGACGGCGGCTGGCGCGGTCGCTCCCACGCCATGCGGCCGTGCTTGCGGGCAAGGCTCTCCTGCGCTGGCAGGAAGGGAACCTGTTGCCGTGGGCGATGGGCCGACTGCGAGCATTCACTTTTTTGTAAAGATCGCTGCATGCCCGGGCGAAGTATCTGAGGGAGAGCCTCTCGCTCGCGGTCGATTCGACTTGTCGAGCGACCCATTCCCAGGCTATAATTGGCGAGTTGCGTGGTCTTTCTCAGGTGTTCATGAATCGAATCGTTGCAATTCTCCGACTCCTCGCAATCTTGCTTTGCCTGGTGCCATTCACCAATGTCCGGCAAGTGGCAGGGAAGAACGCGCGCCTGGCGGCTCCTGCATCACCCGCGAGTGAATCGCGTGTGCCTGGCGGTGAGGAGGAAGACCATCGCGAATCGGCCGACGGCAAGGAGCGACTCCTTTCGCTGTCACGCTACCGGCCGCCCGCGCGCTGGCAGATCGACACGCTCACTCACGCTTACTCACGCATAACGCGGGCGCTTCTGCCCATCACGTCTCCCTCCGACGTGGACCCGTTCCACAACGGCCTCGGCACCCCTTATCTCTGTTAGTTTTTCCCACTCGCTGCACGCGCCTCGTGGCTCCGTGCGCGCACTCCGTCCCGGATCGGCGAATCGGTCGCGCCTGCGTGCGCGCTGTGCCGCCACACCTAACCCAATGGAGGCGACAAGTGGAAAAACTCATCAACGGGATACACAAGTTCCAGGCCGACGTGTTCGCGGCCAACCTCGACTTCTTCCAGAAACTCGCAGATAACCAAAGCCCGCAGGCGCTGTTCATCACCTGCTCCGACTCGCGCGTGGTGCCCGACCTGATCTGTCAGGCCGACCCTGGGGACCTCTTCGTGTTGCGGAACGCCGGCAACATTGTTCCGCCGTATGCGCCGGGCTTCCCCAACGCCGAAGCAGCGACCATCGAGTATGCCATCCGCGGGCTAGGCATCCGACATATCGTTGTTTGCGGCCACACGCGCTGCGGCGCAATACACGCCGTGGCCGAACCAAGTTGCACCGCCACCATGCCGCGTGTGCGGCTCTGGCTCGATCATGTCCAGTCGGCTTCCGAGATTGTCTGCACTTGCTACGGCCATCTTCGCGGTGATGCTCGCTCGAAGGTGCTGACCCAGGAGAACGTGCTGGTGCAACTCGAACACCTCCGGACACATCCGGCAGTGGCGACAGCGCTGGCGGCTGGTGAACTGAAGCTTCACGCCTGGATGTACAAGATGGAGACAGGCGAAGTCTTCGCGTACGACCCGGATGTCGGGCAGTTTTCGCCGATTCAGCCAGGCGAACCTCCGGGCGCTGCGTACCGGGGGCGTCATTCGCCCGCCGACGAACTCGTCGCTCTCGACCCCGTGGAGAGCTAACCCATGCGCACAAGCAACGCAACGCCGTCTGGCGGCCGCACACTTGTGGCCGATTTCCTCGCTTCGCTGGTCGTGTTCATGGTGGCGTTGCCGCTGTGCATCGGTATCGCGCAAGCGTGCAGTCTTCCGCCAGAAACGGGGATCGTCACTGGCATTGTTGGTGGGATCATCGTTGGCTTTCTGGCGGGCAGCCCGTTGCAGGTGTCTGGGCCTGCGGCCGGGCTGATTGTGCTGATCATCCAGTTCCTCGACGACGCCCAGAAGGCGGGCTTCGCCGGGGTCGCGGCAGTGGGTTTGCTGGGGCTTGTGATCGCCCTGACGGGCCTCATCCAGATCGGCGCGGGGCTATGTCGGCTGGGGCAGTGGTTCCGCGCCGTCTCCCCGGCGGTGGTCGAGGGGATGCTCGCAGGCATCGGGCTAACGATCTTCGCCAAGCAGTTCCACAAGATGGTGGACGATGAGGCACCCAAGCGCGTGATCGACGCGCTGGCGACCATCCCCAGCGCGGTGTGGAAAGCGTTCAACCCGCCGTCGGGTGCCAGCGCCAATCACAGCGAGGCGGCGATCATCGGCCTGCTGGCGATCATCGTGCTCGTATCGTGGCGACGAATCGCCCCCAGGCGACTGCGGATCGTCCCGGCCGCAGTAATCGCCGTGATTCTGGCCGTGCTGGTGAACGAGTTTGGCCGGCCGATATTCGAAGGGCTGGGGATGCGAATTGGCCCAGCGGTGGACAACCACGGCGGCATCGGTGTTGCGCGGGTCCAGGTGTCGTCCAACCTCGCCGATGCCCTGCGGCCCATCAGTTGGCCGGGCTGGGAAGTGCTCTCGCTCTCGCTCGTGTGGCATACCGCGCTGGCCTTCGCGCTGGTGGCCAGTGCCGAGACACTCCTCTGCGCTGTGGCGGTGGACGCCAAACACGTCGGGCCGCGGACCAATTTCGACCGCGAACTGGTCGCCCAGGGAGCCGGCAACCTCATCTGTGGGTCGGTTGGCGCGCTGCCGATGACAGGCGTGATCGTCCGCAGTTCGGCGAATGTGGAAGCCGGCGCGCGAACGCGGCTCTCTGCGATTCTGCACGGTGTCTGGCTTCTGTTGTTTGTGGCCCTGCTGCCAGGGTTCCTCGGTCGTATCCCCACCGCGGCGCTGGCGGCTGTTCTGGTCTACACCGGCTGGAACCTGCTGAACCTGGCGGGGCTATACGCGATGTGGAAGGAGAATCGCGGCGAGGCGGCCATCTTCGCCGTCACCGCGGGCGTCATCGTTTCCACCGATCTGCTCACGGGCGTCGGGGTTGGTGTCGTGCTCTCGGCGCTGAAGATTCTTGTCCTTCTCTCACGGCTGAGCGTGACACGCCAGGACGAACCTGGCGGCCACGTTCACCTTTACCTTGAAGGAGCAGCCACGTTCCTTCGACTCCCGGTGCTGGCGCGGGCATTGGAAGCGGTGCCACGCGGACAGCGATTACACGTCCACCTCGATCGTGTTCTCTTCGTGGATCATGCGGTGCTTCATCTGCTTCTCACGTTCCAGAAGCAGTACGAGGTTACTGGCGGGTCGTTCGTCATCGACCGCGACCGGCTCTTCCGTGAGCCGCCCAGGTCGCATCCACAAGAGGCAAAGGTTGTGGTGAAGGAGACAACGCGACACCCAACCGGTGCCGCGTCGTAAGGGAGTCGTCGTAACGCAGCGAGCAGCGACTACCTTTGACCGAGGTGGTCGCTGCTCGTTGTGCCAGACTCAATCGTGAACTCAGTGCGTCTTGGGAATCGGCATCGGAATGAGTTTCTCGAACAGTGACGGTGCGTTGTTCGCGAGGCGAAGGCCCGTCGCATCCTCGGTTACGCGAGTCTTGATGCCGCCGAGCAATCGCTTGGTGGCCAGCAGTGCCGGGTCGTTGGGGTCATCGTATTGCCCGATGGTCACGAGGCTGGCGCTGCGGGTGTGAAGCACGAAGGCTTCAAGGTTCAGCGACTGGCCGCTGGGGTCTTTCATGGCGCGGATGGCCTTGGCCATCGCTTCGGCCTGCTCCGCGCCGGCCGCCAGCACGTTCGCACCCTTACTCTTGGCGAACTTCCGCATCAGGCTCGTGTCGGAGTTCTTGTTCACGATCTCCACTGGCGAGGTGAACGACTTCACCGCCAGTGTCCAGCTCTTCTTCGCCTTGAGCAAGTTGTACGGATTGTCTTCGTTCAACCGGATGATGAACGGATCGAATGCCGGCCGCGCTGAGCGGGCACTGTGGTCGCGCGGGGCCGAAGGGTTGGGCACCACGAAGGCACTGAGGTAAGGATTTAGCCGTGTGGATTGCACGACTGGCTTACCATCGGGTCCTGGCTTCACGATCGCGCTGCCGTCCATGAGCAGTTCGTTCTTGGGCGATGGCCACTTCTTCACCAGTGCCAGTGCCTTCTGTGCGTCGGCTTCACTCTGGAAACCTCCCACGAGTACGCCGATCTGATCGCGTGTCTCGTGCTTCAGGACGTGGAGCTTGTTGTCTGGCATCAGGAACTCCACTCCGTGGAGTTTCGCCCGTTTCTCCATCGCGCGGACCTGGGCCAGATACTCACCGCGCGCCTTCCGACGTGCCGTGACGATGGCCTTGTGCTCGGCCTTACGATCCTCGGAGATGTACTCGAACAGGAACGCCTGCACGGCGAACTGTTCGCGAATCTCCTTCGCCAGCGATTCGCCCAGTTCCAGCGCCGTGAGGCCCCGATCCTGCTGCGCGGCGTTAGACCCCTTCGGTGGGCGCACGTAACTCTTCACCAGAATGAACCACGGGCCGTGTTCGGGCTTCAGCCGCCATGCGTGGTCTTTCGGCAATGCCAGCGGCATCTCCATTTCCACTGGTGTGGCAGTGAAATCCACAGCGGGACTGACGGGCTGCGCGGGCTTGCCCGTTGAGAGGTAGTTTGCAGGGCGAATGCCATCGGTGGGCGGAGTATAGGCGCCTCGCGAAGGTGTGGGAGACGAGTAGAGCGGCGTATAACCGGATGGTGAGGTTGGCCGGGTCGGCGATACGGGTGCGGATGGCACAACTGGTTCGAAGCCGCCGCCCGCTGGCAAGCGCGCTGGGAAGTTGCCTGGAGTTGCCGGCGCAACCTTCGGTGCGGCAGGCGATACCGGCGGCGTTGGTCGATCTGCCGCGAACTGTGCGACAACCGTTCCCCCGGTCAGTGCAGCGACACCGACCCCCAGCACCAGTTTGCGGCGCATCGCGTCCTCCTTCGAGCGAACGGAAATTTGCGTGAAGGCGGGAGATAGCGTCCGCGTGCCGCCGACGCCAGAGGAAAATGCAGAATTGCTCAAGTGGAACAGCGAGGCGTGTCTCGGAGAGGCATCGACTCGCCGCAGCAATCAGTGGCCGTTGGGGGAAGGTTCCGTCGGCGGCGCTGGCTCGGAGGATGGCGGCGGCGTCGGGGTGTACTGCTTACACTTCGGCGAGCCAAGAATCTCCTGGAGCACCACGGCCATCGCGACGCCCTGTCCCGAGGCCAGTATCGCAGTGAGGTTCTTGCCGAAGTTCGTCTTCGCCGCAGGTCGGGTCTGGAATCGGGTCACCTTTGTGGCCGGCGCGCCCGTGGACGAACTTGGCCGGAGCACCTGTGCGACCGGGAGTTGCTCCACCTGACCGCCCAGGGGTGCCTCGCGCGCTGGGGCCTGCGGGGTGGAGCCGAAGGTGGGTGCAGCAGCCGGAGGAGGTGGCGGAGACGCTGCAGGAACGCCGTAGGTGGGCGGTTCCGCCAGCTCTGCCACCACGCGAGTGCGGCGGCGTTCCGCCGGCGGCCGTGTCGGCTGCACAACAGGCGCAACGGGCGTCGCGGCGGACCTCTCCGGCTGGCTCGGATTCCCGGCCCTGCGACGGAGCCGATCGATCTCTGCCAGGAAGCGATCCATATCCGAACTGGGTGGGCGAACCGTGCCGCCAGAATACTCCTCATTGCGTGCGGCTGCCGGACGCGGGCGCTCGGCGCGTTCGTCCTCGGCGGCGCGAGCGCGTTCGGCGGCGCGTTCCATTCTCGCGGTTCGGGCCGCTCGTTCTTCCTCG
Organism: uncultured Frigoriglobus sp.; assembly: GCA_964422915.1. Taxonomy (GTDB): domain Bacteria; phylum Planctomycetota; class Planctomycetia; order Gemmatales; family Gemmataceae; genus Gemmata. The sequence goes on from CAYRDG010000002.1 coordinate 220,041, forward strand.
ATGCGGCGAGCCGTGTTGGCCTCGGCCAGCCCGTTGAGCAACTTCGCCACCACGCCCACCACGACGGAGACGGTGACGAAGAACAGCACCATCAGGATAAAACCGCCGTTCATGAATTGCTCCGGAACGGGAATGAGCCGCCCTGCTTCTGGCGAGCGGCTCGGGAATGCCGGTGCGTTATCTCCCGGAGCCGGACTGACCTTCGGCGCCGCCTGTCATCGTGGCGATGTTGTTGCGCATCAGCGTGTCGGACTGGATGTTCCGCATGTTGTAGAAATCCATCACGCCGAGATTGCCTTGCTTGAACGCGTCGGCGATGGCTTGCGGCACCTGGGCTTCGGCCTCCACCACCTTCGCGCGGTTCTCTTCCACGAGTGCGCGCATCTCCTGCTCGCGGGCCACGGCGGCGGCGCGGCGTTTCTCGGCCTCGGCCTGTGCCACGCGCAGGTCGGCTGCGGCCTGCTCGGCTTGAAGCTTGGCACCGATGTTCTCACCGACTTCGATGTGGGCGATGTCGATGGAGACAATCTCGTACGCGGTCTGGGCGTCGAGCGCGTTGTGCAGCACCGTTTGCGAGATCATGCCAGGGTTGGCCAGTACTTCCTTGTGGTCGTGTGCCGAACCGATGGCCTTCACGATACCTTCGCCCACGCGGGCGATGATCGTTTCCTCCGTCGCACCGCCGACGAGTCGTTCCAGTTTGGTCCGCACCGTGACGCGGGCCTTCGCCAGAAGCTGGATACCGTTGCGGCACACCGCGTCGAGGAACTGCTTCCCCTTGCCGGGGTCGGGGCAGTCGATGACCTTCGGGTTCACGCTGGTACGAACGGCTTCCAGCACATCGCGACCCGCCAGGTCGATGGCGGCCGCAGTGCGCCAGGGCAGGTCCAGCCCGGCTTTGTGCGCGGCGATGACGGCCGTTGCCGTCTTGGGGACGTTGCCGCGTGCGAGGAAGTGCGATTCCAGTTCGCCGGTGGTGACACGCACGCCAGCCTGCACCAGCGCGATCTTCTGGCGAACGATCATCGCGTAATCGACGTTCCGCAGTTTCATTCCGATCAGGCTGCCAATGCCGATATCGGCCTTCGTCAGGAGTGCTTGAATCCAGAGCCGGATGAAGCTGAAGAAGAGAAAGAGAAAGACGATGACAACCAGTACGGCGACCAGTGCCACCACAATGATGATGATGCTGGTGGAGTCGAGTTCGGAGACTTGTTGCTTGGGTTCAGCCGCCAGCAGGGCGAGCGCGGTCGATGGCGTCACGATAATCGGTCCTTTCTGGAATCGCGGTTGCGGCCCGGGGCCGGCATCCTCATTCGTATGAGAATTCGTCGTCGTCCGGTGGTGATTTTCGCGCCGAGATGCGGCCAATCAAGAACACCACCGCGAGCGGAACGGACGTGCAGCAAAACAGGAGCAGGAGTTCCTGTAAGCCGAGTCCGAATTGAGGCACGGGCGGTTCCTCAAGTTAGTTTCGGTCGAGTCCAATATCGAAGTCGTCGCTCGGCTGCGGCGTCTCGGTGCGATGCGGTTCAGGGGGCGGTGCCGCGTAAGGATCGATGCCGGTCAGGTCGGGCTTGTCTTCGATCTCCCGCACGATGACCTGTCCGCGTTTCACTTCCACACAGCGAACCCATACCCCTGCTTCCAGCGGCATCCCTTCAGTCATCGCATCCACGCGCCGGCCGTCGAACTCCACGCTCCCGGAGGGGCGCATCGGTGAGACGGTCTTGCCCGTGCGCCCCTTCAGCATCTCCAGTTCCGATGGCACCGCGGCTGCTGGCGCCGCGGTTGGTTCATCGAGCGCGGAATCCAGCGCCATGCGCCGCCACGCGGCCACTGCGATGTAGCCCACAGCGGGTAACCCCACCGCCAGGCCCACCATGGCAACGACCGCTTCCACTCGCGTGCCATAGTAGAGGATGGTACCGACAGCCGCAGAGAAGCACAACAACGCGGCCACGACGAGAAAGCCGCCAGTTGGCACGAGGACTTCCGCTAACAGCAGGAGCGTGCCGACACCGATCAGGATCAGGGCAAGAGTCAGATAGTCCATGTTGACTGATACGGAATCCCGAGTGTGGAATGCGAACCGATACAACTGGACGCGGAGTACGAGGCGAGAATCGCTGACCGATCCCCGATCTCCACTTCGCGCACCGAACTCTGCATTCCGTATGTCGTTATACTTCCTTCACCACAATCCGGGTCCCCTCGACGTCGATGACCTGAACGCGGGTCCCGGCCGCGATGAAACCACCGTCGGAAACCACATCCACGAACTTATCACCAAATCGCACTACGCCAGCGGGGCGTAAGGGTGTCGTGCTGGTGCCGATGGCGCCGAGCAGTCCGAGTGCTTCGGAGGCTCCTGGCAGCACCAGCTCGGCGCCGTGGGGTTGCTCGGTTGGTGGGGCGAGCAGAAGCCGGTTGGCACCAGGCACCTGTGGCAGGAATCGTGCCACCACGAACGCTGCCACGAATGCCCCGATCAGTGCGAAGAGGAAATACGACATCCGCAGCGCCAGACCGACGCCCTCGCTCATGTTCGTCGGCACCTTTTCCAGCGTCACCAGCCCCAGCCCGCTCAGCATCAGCCCCACACCGCAGATGCCGCACACACCAAAGCCAGGCAAGACAAAGATTTCCATTGCCAGAAGCGTCAAACCCAGGATGAACAGCAGAATCGCCAGCATGAAGATCGTGTCGTATCGCGATTGCGACCAGAACACGAGGATGAAGCACAGCGCCGCCAGGACGCCCGGAATCGTTAACCCTGGCACCTTCAGTTCGAGGATCAGCCCGATGAAGCCGACCATCACGAGGAGGACTGTCACCACCGGGATGCGGAGGAACTCGGCGAAGCGATCCACCCAACCTGGGTCGGGGTCCTTCGCCTCGCTCACGCCATAGATGGCGCAGACGTCTTTCACATCACGGCTGGGAACCACGAAGCGGGCCAGTCCGAGTTCAGCGGCCTGGGTCGCAGTGAGCTGGAAGGGGATGTTCTTCGGCTTGATCACCACGGGTGCATCGGCCCACGCCCCCGGATTGATCTTCTTCTCGCTATCGAACTCGGCGCGCGTCATCAGGTGCGTCTTGTTGCGATTGGCGTTGGTTCCGCGAGCGCGGACGATCTCCAGGCCCGGATCGAGCATCCCATCGACGAGAACACCCGGATAGCCGCGGCTTTCGGCCAGCGCTCGCAGCGACTGGCGCTGCGCGTCGATGGCCGCGGGCTTGGCACTCTTGAGATAGTGGTCGAAGTTGCCGATGGTTGCTTCCTTCACCTCACTGTTGGGGTCGGCCTTGGGTCGCGCCATGACGATTTCGGAACAGCCCAGCGCCACGACCGTGGCTGCGTCCGGGGCGCTCTCCGGCACGAAAGCAATCATCTGCACGGCGTCTGGCCCGCTCTGGGCCTGGATGAGATCGTCGGCGAGCCCGCGCGCGGCATCGAGATCGGTACCGCCGCAGTTCATCACAAAGATCAGGACGTTGCCGCCCTTCTTCCGCACGTCACGAACGACGCGGTTGACCGACTCGCGCATCGCACTGTCCACATCGCCCTTGAGGGTCCACTGGAACGCGACCGGGGCGCGACCCTGGAGCGGATCGTCGCGCACGCTCGACGGCGGCAGGCCATACAATTCGGCAACGTCCTTGCGTGTCTCGGCCAGTCCCTTCGCCAGTTCAATGCCGTGAGCCTCGCTCGCAGGGTAAGACGCGAGGTGCCCCGGTTCGCCACCCTTGACCGGTTCAGGGTTGCCGGCAATGCGCGCCACCTGTGCAGCGTCGTTCCCATTGGCATAGATTCGGCCGCCTCCGATGCGCGCCGGCCCGCGCACGAGATTCACGGTCGGGTCGAACATCTTCTGCACGATGGGCCAGCGATCCGGATTGACGAGCTTGCGGTATGCCGACTCGCGAACGCCATCCAGCGGCTTCATTCCCTCGATCAGCACCGGGCCAATCACGCCCTTCTTGCTCATCACCACTTCCATGCAGGCCAGCACAGGCAGGACGGTGTGCCCTGTGACCGGGCCGTGGACGAAGGCGATGGTGGCCTTGCCCTTCAGTCCGGCGATGAAATCGGCCAGTTCGAAGCACGGGCCGAAGTCGGCAGTGGAGGCGGGCTTGTCGGAAGGGTTGAAGTCGAAGACGACAGTCTCGACGCGGCGCTCGCCGGCTTCGTTAACGCGCGCGTTGACCTCGTTCTTGATGCGTCGGAACGCGTCACTGGTGATCGGGTTCTGGACCGAGACAAACACCGCGTCGTTGGCTGGTTCCTGTGCGACAGCCGGCGCGGCGCTGGCGAGCAAGCAGGTGAAGGCCACGGCGCGGATGAGCGTCGTGCGGAGAACCGTGGGGTGCATCGAGGTCGTTCCTTCACGGCGCGGGCGGGAGGAGTTCTCCCCAGCTCGCGCGCCTGTTCAGATTATAACGGTGCGATGAGGCAGGAACAAAACAACGTTAGCCACGCAGCGCGCCTCACCTCACCATAGTGCCACATGGCATGCCGTTCGCATCCGGAGTGCCGCGCGAAGTATTCCCCCGGCTCCCTGTTCGTCCATCCTTCATTCCCATGCTAATTGTGCCGATTTTTCCGGGCGCGTCTGGGCAAGCTGCGGAAGATGACGCGAATTGATGCCCGGCAGGGGATTGAAGGAAGTCGCAGACGGAATTAACTTTATGGAAGCTGGTGAAGATGGGGAAAAGACACAAGACGGCGAGTAAATGTGCGAAAGTGGCACGGTTGAGGCGGAACCGGCCAGTTTGCGTGACGTGTCGCCCTCTTCATGGGATGAAGCGTGGGGCGGCCGAACGGGAGACGTCATGCGCAGAGTTGTGATCAGCGGCCTGGGTGTTGTGGCGCCCAACGGCGTGGGCAAAGATGCGTTCTGGCAAGCGTGCGTGGAAGGGCACAGTGGTGTCGGTCCCATTCGCTCCTTCGACGCCTCGAACCATCCGATTCGCGTTGCCGGTGAGGTGCTCGACTTCGACCCCGAACCGTTCATCCCGGACAAATTCCGCAAGTCCGTGAAGGTGATGGGCCGCGCGGCGAAGTTCGGGATCGGCGCCGCCGGTCTGGCCATTCGCGACAGTGGGCTGGATACCGACACGATCGACCCGACTCGCCTCGGTGTTGTGATGGGCGCCGGGCTGGTGCCGATGGATCTGGCCGAACTGGCGCCGCTCCTGGCCCGTGCCTGTCAGGAAGATGGTGAGTTCGACGCCACGAAACTCCCTGACCCGAACCGCCCCGATGCGCCACTCTTCCCTCTGTGGTTGCTGAAGTATCTGCCGAACATGGCCGCGGCGCACATCTCGATGGCGTTCAACTGCCAGGGTCCGAACAACACCGTGGTAACCGCGTGCGTGGCCGGCACGCAGGCGGTGGGCGAGGGTTACCGGATGGTGTCGCGCGGCGATGCCGACGTGATGCTCTGCGGCGGAGCCGATAGCCGCATCGACCCGCTCATGCTCCTCGCTTACACCTCGCTGGGAACACTCAGCAAGAGTCACGGTCGCCGACCGGAAGAGCGGTCGCGCCCCTTCGACCGCCTCCGCGACGGTTTCGTCATCAGCGAGGGCGCCGCGGTTCTGGTGCTGGAAGACTACGAGCGGGCGAAGGCCCGCAACGCGCCGATCTACGCGGAAGTGAAGGGGTGGGGGAGCACGTTCGACGCTTACAGCGTGACGAAGCCGGACCCAGACGGGCGCGGCGGTGCCCGCGCGATTCAGGCCGCGCTGGAAGAAGCGCAGGTCGATTACCGCGACGTGGGCTACATCAACGCGCATGGCACCAGTACACGGCTTAACGACGTGATGGAGACGGCCGCAGTCAAGCGCGTCTTCGGCGAAGCCGCGCGGAACGTGCAACTTTCCTCGATCAAGAGCATGATTGGACACTCCATCGGAGCCAGCGGCGCGATTGAAGCCGCGGCCCTGGCCATGAGCCTCAAGACGCAGGTCTACCCGCCGACGATCAACCTGACCAACCCCGACCCCGCCTGCGACCTCGACTACATCCCCAACACGGCACGCGAGGCGAAGGTGAAGTACGGCCTCTCAACGAGCTTTGGCTTTGGCGGCCAGAACGGCGCGCTAGTCATGGCTGCTGTGTAAGTGTGAGAGTGAACAGATAGCCGCGAGCCGCAGAGCCGCCCCGCCGATTCGAGCGGGTGGCGCCTCCGCGATTCGCGGCTAAACTGTTACTGCCCACCTTCTCCCGCCTCCTTCTCATCCGCGCCGGGTATGAAGACGCTCCTCCGTTTCGCTGTCGTGCAAGTCCTTCTGCTCTGGCAGGGCGGATTCCTCTTTTACGCTGCGATCGTGGTGCCCGCCGGGACGCGGATACTCGGTCGCACGGGGCAGGGCGTCATCACCGCGCGCGTGACGGATGCTCTCAACGTCGTGGGTCTTGTTGGCGTCGCGATTCTCGCACTGGAACTGACACTCACACGCGACCCCCGCCTGCGGCGCACCGCGTGGCGGTGGCGGACGTGGATCGTCGCGTTCGTCTGTCAGCTCCTGTTGCTCTATTTCCACCTCGTGCTTGATGCGTTCATGGACGACGACCGGCAGTGCGTGGTTGTGAAGGCCGCGTTCTACCCAGTTCATCGCGTGTATCTGTGGACGAGTACGGTGCAGTGGCTCGCGTGTCTGTTGGGGGCGTGGCTCATGCTCGCCGCATGGAAAGCAGAGGATGGGCGCGACGCGATTCACGACACGGCAGAAGCCTCGCGCTGCCTGGAGGAAAAGTGAAGACGCCGGCACGCGGAGCAGGTACGCTTTGAGTCACGGTCACGGTATCCTGCGTCGCTCCCGTCCGGGGTGGGTACTCGCCGTGATTCGTCCTCGTGCCGAGGAACTTCGATGCGTTCTCTCTACTATCTGCTGCTGGCGTTATTCCTTTCGCTCGCTGGCAACTCGCAACTGGTGGCGGCCGACGCGAAGAAACCGAACTTCGTGTTCATTACCTGTGAGGACACATCACCCAACCTCGGTTGCTACGGCGATCCGGACGCGATCACACCGAACCTCGACCGGCTTGCGACGCAGGGGGCACGATTCACACGCGCCTTCTCGCATGCTCCGGTCTGCGCGCCCACGCGCAGCGGCATCATCAGTGGGCAATACCCCACCACTCTCGGCAGCCATCACATGCGATCGAAGCTGACGAAAGCGCCGCCGCTCTTCACCGACTATCTGCGGAAATGCGGCTACACGATCTGCTGGCCGAAAGGTGCAGGCGGCAAGACCGACTTCAACTTCGACCCGCCGAAGGGGTGGTCCGACGTCACCGCGAACTGGACGAAGAAGCCCGAGGTGCTCAAGGAGCCGTTCTTTGCCGTGTACAACATCACTATCACGCACGAAAGCCAGGCGCGCGCACCTGCGGAGAAGTACAAGCAGAACGTCGCGCGGCTCAAGCCGGAGGAGATTCACAACCGCGCGAAGCTGAAACTCCCGCCGTACTATCCCGACACGGCCGCGGTGCGCGAGTGCGTCGGCAAGTACCACGACAACGTCACGGCGATGGACTACATCGCCGGCGACATCCTCAAGATGCTCGATAAGACGAAGCTCGCCGACAACACGGTGGTCGTCTTCTACGGCGACCACGGCGCCGGACTGCCGCGCGGCAAACGCTGGCCCTACGACAGCGGGTTGCGCGTACCGTTGATCGTCCGCTGGCCAGGGCACATCACACCCGGCAGCGTCCGCGACGACCTCACCTGCTTCCTCGATCTCGCCCCGACACTCATCACGCTGGCGGGCGGGGAAGTCCCTTCGCAGATGGTCGGCCGGGTCTTCCTCGGGCCGAAAACGCAACCAGCGCCCCATTATCTGTTCGCCGCGCGCGACCGAATGGACGAGGCGTACGATCGCATCCGCACCGTCCGCGACAAGCGTTACCGCTACATCCGCAACTTCGCGCCGGAATTGCCGTACTTCCAGTACATCAACTATCTGGACGAAATGCCGATCATGAAGGACTGGCGTCGGCTTGCGTTTGAAGGCAAACTCAACGACACGCAGAAGCTCTTCTGGAGCCGCACCAAACCAAAGGAAGAGCTGTACGATCTGGAGAATGACCCATACGAGGTCACCAACATCGCAACCGCCGAGTCGGTGCAGATTCAGACCATTCGCAAGGAGATGGCGGAGGCGCTAGAGAAATGGATAAAGCAGACGAAGGACCTGGGGGCAGTGCCGGAGAAGGTACTCATCGAGCGCGGCATCGTGAAGGACGTACTGACGAAGGAGTACGACCAGCGTACGAAGCTACACCCCAAGACGCCGCCGGTGCCATGACCGGCGAGCGCCAGGGTCGCATTCCTACTGACCGCTGGACGGTCCGGCAGGCGGCAGCGACTTGACGGCCGGAACCGCCGGGTGAGGATTCGTTTGCCCGGGAATCGGGTAGTTCGCGGGGTTGTACCCGCAATCACACTTGCCACCGATGTGTCGGCAGCCGAGCGAAGCCGTAAGAGCGGCACACGCAACAAACAGCGCAATGTATCGACGCATGACCTGGACCATCCCTGGCGAGGGTCGGGTGAAACGGTGAGCCGGGCGCAGCTCAACGCGAAGTTCACTCACGGCCGCCGTCGAGGCAGGAACCGCAGAACGGCCCCGACCACGACGGCAGCACGGGAGGGTGAAACGCACCGATGGCCCGCCTCCGTGCGCGAACCACCGACGGCCAGAGCGGCGTCAGTCTCCACCAACCCCGCATCCGACGCCGGTTCTATCGACCAACGGGGTTCGCCCGGTTTACTCGTTTCCGCCGAACTACTCGGTTTCTCTCCCCGGCGCTTCTACACTGATTACGCCTCCTGGCTGGCCTACCGAACCGGGGCGGATTCTCCAGGTGGCCTGCTCACTCCGCGCGAACGCCCAGTAAAACGACGATCCTGTGCCGTCCGGTTCGCGGCACCAACCTGAAGACGTGATGGACGCGATCATACTGGCTGCCGGTAAGGGAACCCGCCTGCGCCCCTTCACCAACACCACACCCAAACCGCTACTCGATGTGCAGGGGCGGCCGATTCTCGACTGGATCATCGGCGCGCTACCGCCGGTGGATCGGCTTGTCGTTGTGGTCAACTACCTCGCGGAGCAAATCGAGGAGTACCTGGCGAAGCAAACGCACGTCCGCAACTGGGCGACGGTGCGACAGGCCGAGCCACGCGGCACCGGCGACGCTCTCATGAGCTGCAAGGGCGAGGTTACCGCGGATCGTGTGATGGTGCTCAACGGCGACGATCTGATCGGCCGCACCGATCTCACCCGGCTTGCCGAGGTGCCCATGGGCATCCTCACGCACGCGGTGCAGGAACCGGAAAGCTATGGGGTCGTCTTTCGCAATGCCGATGGCACCCTCCATCAGATTGTGGAGAAGCCGAAGGGATTGACGCCGCCTCAGTTGGCGAACATCGGCGGCTATGTCTTCCCGCGGCGTGTCTTCGACCTGACGCTGCCGCTGTCGCCGCGCAACGAGTACGAGATCACCGACGCCGTGACGCAACTCGCCGCGACCGGGCCATTCCACGTCGTCGCGGCCGACTACTGGCTGCCCATCGGCACTGTCGAGCAGTGGCAGGCATCACAGACAGCCGACCTGGCGAAGGCGCGGTAAACCGCTCACGGAGCATTATTCGTTTCCTCGGAGTTTCCTCCATGCGAGTGTTGATCACTGGCGGCTATGGCTTCATCGGAGCGTGGATCATCCGCAATCTGCTGGCGCGTGGCGATGAGGTCTGGGTATTCGATCTGCGTGAAGACGCCCGCCGGTTGCGACTGATCCTTACCGAAAGCGAAGTGGCGAAGGTCACGTTCCTGCCAGGCGATGTGACCGACCTGAAGGCGCTCTCTGCGGTCATCGCCGCGCATCGGATTTCGCACATCATCCACCTGGCCGGGCTTCAGGTGCCAACGTGTCGGGCCGACCCACTGCTTGGGGCCAAGGTGAACGTCCTCGGCACGCTCGCGGTGTTCGAGGCCGTGAAAGCTGCTGGAGAGCAGGTGAAGCGGCTCGTTTACGCCAGCTCCGCCGCCGTTTTCGGCGGCCCGGATCGCTATCCCGCCGGGGCACAGGCCGACGATGCGCCGCTCATTCCGAGTACGCATTACGGCGTCTTCAAGTGTTGCAACGAGGGGAATGCCCGCATCTACTTCCAGGATTTCGGCCTCTCCAGCGTGGGGTTGCGACCGTGGACCGTATATGGCGTCGGGCGCGACCTCGGCATGACCAGCGAACCGACGAAGGCGATCAAGGCGGCTCTCCTGGGACGCCCTTATCACATCAACTTCGGCGGCTGGACCGACTTTCAGTACGTCGATGACGTGGCCAAGACGTTCGTGTATGCGCTCGAACGATCCTACACCGGCGCGAAGAGCTACAATCTCCGCGGTGCAGTTGTCACCATGAAGCAGTTTCACGACGCGCTGGCCACCGTGCTGCCGGAAGCGGCCAGGCTGGTCACTTACGGCACGACGCAAATCGCCATCGCCTACGACCTCTCCGACGACGGCCTCCAGCGCGATCTCGGCCCGATGCCGAAGACCGCGCTCGTGGACGGCATCCGCGAAACGGTCGGTCTGTTCCGCGAGCTGAACGCTCAGGGGCGGCTCGACACCAGCGACCTGGAAGCACCGAAGGCCGCACCCGTGGTTGTGGCGGAACCCTGAGCAAGTGGGGTGAATCACACGTTGTGGGCAAGCGTGCGGCGGAGTCGAGTTGTAACTCCGTCGTGCGCGGAATGTAGACTTTCTGTGAAGTCGCAACGGTTACAACGGTCCGGCAAGAATCGTCCGTGCGCTCGCAATTCCACTCTCACGCACCAAAGCCTTGAATTGTAGCTATTCCGAAACATTCCGCGTGCCACGGGCATCGAGTGGCACGGCGCGTGCATTGAGTAGGTCATCGAAGGAAAACTTACCCGCAAGGAGGCCCAGATATGACCCCGACCCTCAACACCACCCACGTCGCCGACCTCACCCCGGCCGCCGCCGCCATCGAGGTTGCCGCCGCCGAGCAAGTCCTCCGCGATATGGCCTACGTCCTCAAACTGACACGCCGGGTCAAAACCGAAATGATGGCCGATCGCCGCTCCGAGTCGCGGCCGGCCTCTTCGCGGAAAGCCGAGGGCGCGCTGGTCGCGTGAGAATCCGGATCACAGACCAGGAGCCAGGATCACTGAAGCAAAGGAGGCCCGATAGTCCATTCGCCGCGAGCCGGAAACCGGCGTCACCTTCCCCCTCGGGTGACACTGGCTTCCGGCTCGCGGCGAATCGGCGTTTCCGACCACCTTACTTCTTCAGAATCTGGATCTCCACCTTGCGGAACTCGCAGGGGTGGCTCTCGGCCTGGAGCGAAATGTAACCCTCTTCGAGCAGCACTTTCCCATCGCGCACCTTGAGGAGTTCCTTGCCGTCGCGGTCGCCATCATCGAGTTGCGGCTTCTCGTACTCCAGCACCAGTTTACCTTCCACGTAGTGCTTCACCTTACCGCTCCCGTGAACCTCCAGTTCGGCGGTCACCCATCCGTCGCCGTTGTACGTATTCGATTTCGAGTTCGTGCAGTGGGTCTTGAAGAGTTTCCCGCCGAGAACAACGTGCGTGCCTGGCGAGCACATGTTGGCAGTTGGGCGTTTCCCTTTCCCCAGTCCGCCGAGCAACTGAAACTCCACCGATACCGGGAACTCCTGCTCCTTGCGCATCGTCTTGGGGTCCTGGCAGTGGAACATCACACCGCTGTTGCGAGTGGCCCAGCCCGGACCTCCCTTGCACTGCTCTCCGAGGAAGCGATACTCGACGCGCAACCGGTAGTGCGAGAATTTGTCCTTGTAGAAGAGATGCCCGAAGCGACCGCCGAAGCCGTCCTTGTATTTGTCGTAACGCACCTTCAGTACGCCATCCTCAACGCGGAAGGTATCGCCATAGTTGACGCCGTACTCGGAGCCTGTGACCTTGGGCGTCCAGCCGTCGAGGTTCTTGCCGTTGAACAGCGACACCCACGCATCGGGCTTCTGCTCGGGCTGCGCGGCTGCCATCGGGCGGGGGATCGCAGCCCAGGCGCTAACGAATGTTAGCACGACTGCGGCGAGTCCAGTATGAGCGTGAGTCATCCGCGTGCCTCTCATTTCCGGAAGTAGCAATCGGGGTTCAATATACGGCGCGCGGCGGAGCCAGTTGGGAGAACACACACGCCTGGCGTCGTGCGTTCATGAGACGCCAGAAAAATCGAATCCCTGGCAGAATAAACCCTTGTGCCACCATGAGAAATTGTCAGGATGAAACGAACGAGACTCATGAAACAGGGCTGTGCCATCGTGCCGCCCTCCGAAGACCGATCCCCTCTGTCCTACACCTGGAGTCTGTTTCATGTGGAGTCGCACGCGCCGCCCTGCGGGCACGCAACCCTCTCACGAACTCGCTCGCATCACCGTTGAGCAACTGGAAGCACGTCTGGTTCCGGCACTCGGCTTCATACCGGGTGATCTCGCGATCCTGGTGACAGGCACCACCAGCAACACCACAGCCACGGTGACGGAATTAAGCCCTCAGGCAGCGGATCAGGACCCAGTGAGCGTGATTTTGATTGATGGCACAGGTGCCGACGCTCTGCGATTCAACGGCTCATCGACCACCATCGGCTACCTCTCTCGGTCCAACGACAACACCCTCCTCGCGTTCACCGGAGCCAACAGCACCGACACAACAACAAAGGTCAGCAATCTCACGACGCGCGGCGTGGGCACTCTCGACGAGGTCGGGAGTTTCGCACTCCAGACCACATACACGGGCAGCGCCGGCCAGCAGACGCGCTCGGCAACCAGTCTCGACAACGCGACGTGGTTCATCACGGATACCGGTGGTCTCTTCACGAATAGCGCTTCCGCGCCCAGCCCCGCGGCCAATCTCCGTGCCGTCAAGAGCTTCGGAGGAACGGTCTATGCCGGGCAACAGTCGGCAGACACTGCGATCGTTCAGGTTGTCACGGTCAGCGCTGCATCGGGTGGCACTCTCACGGCCCTGCCGGGCTTGTCGAACGAGAGTCTGTTCCAGGACTTCTATCTGATCCGTTCGGGGGACAACGGCAACAAGTTCGACGTGCTCTATGTCGCATCGAACAGCAGTTCCAACACGGGAAGCATCGCGAAGTATTCGCTCGTGAACGGATCGTGGATGGCGAACGGCACCTACGACACCGACTTTGGGGGATTCGGCCTCGCGGCGAGCGACGATGGCAACGGCGCACGGCTCTACGTTACCACGGGCGATGGACACAAGGCCGGCAACAGCGTCATCCGGTTGATCGACACCGCCGGCTACAATGCCGTCATCAGCATCAATACCGCCGACAATCTCACGCTCTATACCACCACGATCAGCACCACGATCAAGGGGATCGACTTCGTTCCTGCTGCCGCCCCCACGAACAACGCCCCGGTGCTCAACGGAGCCAATAACCTGGCCAGCATCGATGAAGATGACACGGCCAGTCCTGGCACACTGGTGTCGGACCTGATCAGTGGGCAGGTAACCGACGATAGTGGCTCGCTCGGCGGTATCGCAGTCACTGCGGTGGATGGCACCAACGGCAACTGGCAATACACCACCGATGGCAGCACCTGGAACGATGTGGGGAGCGTCAGTGATTCGTTCGCGCTCTTGCTGGCGTCGGACGCAAACACGCGGTTGCGATTTGTGCCTGCAGCCAATTTCAACGGCACCATCTCGCCGGCTGTCACATTCCGCGCCTGGGACCAGACCGATGGCACGGTCGGAGCGAAGGCGGATACGTCCACGAACGGCGGTTCGACGGCGTACAGCAGTGCCACAGCCAGTTCCGCGCTCGTTGTGAACGCAGTGAACGATGCGCCAACGGTCACGCTTGCGATGCCGTCGGTGACCGTCATCCAGGGGAGCGGCACGGCCACGGTCTTCCACTTCGCCAGTTTCCAGCCCGGTGGCGGAACGGATGAAGCAAGCCAGACGCCCACTTACAACGTGAGGGCGGCCGATCCGTCGCTGTTTAGCGTGCAGCCAACCATCACGACCAAAGGCACGCTCACGTTCACGCCACAACCGGGTAGCAGTGGCTCGACCACGGTGTTTGTCAGCGTTACGGACAGCGGCGGTGCAACCTCCCGCTCGGAGGAACAGTTCACGATCCACATCACCGCGCTGAAGCCGCCAGGGGTCACGCCGCCGACACCACTTCCTGGTATCATCGCCATCGGTTCGGATCAGGGGAGGCTGGCGCGTGTGCGCATCCTCGACGCGGCAACCGGCGCGGCGCTGACTGCGTTTACCCCATTCGCAGGGTACGATGGCGGCGTGCAGGTCGCAGTCGGCGATGTGAACGGCGATGGGACCGATGATGTGATTGTGGCCACGGCCACCGGCGCGGCTCATGTGAAGGTATTCAGCCAGAGTGGCACCCTCATGCAGTCGTTCATGGCCTTCCGGGGCTTTGACGGCGGCCTGAGCCTCGCAGTTGGTGATGTGGACCAGGACGGCAAGGCGGATATCGTTGTCGGCACTGCGATGGCCCGTTCGCACGTCAAGGTGTTCCGTGGGTCCAGCGGCGAGGAACTCCGTTCGTTCCTGGCATTCTCTGATTATCTGGGCGGGGTGCGTGTCGCTGCAGGCGATGTGACAGGCGACGGCAACGCCGACATCGCCGTTGTTGCCGGGCCAGGAGGGAACGGGCACGTCAAGGTCTTCGACGGTACTAATGGTAGCGTGGTCGAGTCGTTCTTCGGTTACGCAGACTTTCAGGGTGAAGTGAACGTCGCCGTTGGCGATGTGACAGGCGACGGACTGGCGGAGGTCATCACCGTCGCGCAGAATCCAGCTCACGGTCCACACATCAAGGCGTTTGCCGCGTCCGAGCTGGTGGTACGGAGTTTCTTCCTGCCAGCGGGAAGCAGCCTCTCGCGACCGACTGAGGGCGCCGCCAGCAACACGCCGCGTCTGGGTGCTGGCGATGCCGAGATCCTGCTCGGCAGCCCGCCTGGCTCGACCGCGAGTCGGTTGCTCGTCCTGAGCGGCGATACCGGCGCGGTCATTCGCGACCAGCTTGCATTCGACTCTCAGTTCACTCTGGGTATCTTTGTGAGTGGCTGACCGATCGAACTCCCCTTCTCGCGCCGACAAAGGAGAAGCCCCATGACCTCCGACCGCATCGCGACCGTCAAGCCGGTTTCCCTGGAGTCCGCCACTGGCAAGGTTGCGGCAGTTTACGCGGACATCATGGCGACCAAGAAGATCGACTTCGTACCGAATCTCTGGCGCGTACTGGCCACCAATCCGGATCATCTGGAACTGGTGTGGACGCGATTGAAGGCGATCATGCATCCCGAAGCGTGTGGCCGGGCGGCGAAGCTCGACCCGCTGACGCGGGAACTGATCGCGCTGGCCGTCAGTGCCACCAACGGCTGTTCATACTGCGTGAACTCGCACACTGCTGTTGTGCGCAAGCTCGGCCTCGACGCGGAAGCACTCGGCGAGGTGATGGCTGTGATCGGGCTGTTCAACACCACCAACGCGATTGCGGACGGCTACCAGATTCAGCCCGACATCCTCCCGCGGCTTGAGTGAAGCCGCTCCCGCGCGAGTCATTGCGCGACCAGGGGCGCCAGGATTGCTCGTATGCGGCTCGCTTCTTTCCTCATGCTGCGGTTCTTGTGAAGATGCCGTTGGCCAGTGCCGCCTGTTGGTGATCGTTCCAGGGGGCGACGCACGCGGAGTTCGCGTATCACATCGACGGAGAGTTTCCATGCGCCACGCTGTTTCTCTCGGGCTCATCTCCCTGTGTGCGGCTGCTTTTGGGGCGGAGGCCAACCCCACGACCCTGTTCGACGGCAAGACGCTCAAGGGGTGGGAGGGCGACACCGCGAAAACGTGGAAGGTGGAAGACGGGGCCATCGTCGCCGGCTCGCGGGAGACAACCGTACCGCGAAACGAGTTCCTCTGCACCACCAGGCGTTACGAGGACTTCGAACTGAAGGTGAAGTTCAAACTCGTTGGCGATCGGGCGAAGGCCAACGCCGGCGTGCAGTTCCGCACCGAGCGCATCCCCAGGCATTATGAAGTCAGCGGCTATCAGGCCGACGTGGGGCAGGACTACTGGGGCGCGCTTTACGATGAGTCGCGGCGAAAGAAGATCCTGGCGCAGCCCGCGAAGGAGTTGATCGCGAAGCTCGTGAAGCACGACGACTGGAACGAGTACATCATCCGCTGTGAGGGTCCGCGTGTCCGACTTTGGCTCAACGGCAAGCTCACGGTTGATTACACGGAAACGGATAAGAGCATCGCCCGCCGAGGCGTGATTGGTCTTCAGATTCACGGCGGGGCGAAGGCGAAGGTGTATTACAAGGACATCACGATTGAGGAACTCTCCGCGAAACCGGACAAATAGGGCGGTGAATCCGGGCGCCTTCTGCCGTGGCATCCGCGTTGCGCGACGAGGAGCAGCCGAAGCAATTGTAGAGGCGGCAGACATCCCACCTTGCCGCGCCACGCCGACCCGATTGTTGAAGCGAGTGGCCGGCCGGGATACAATCAGCCGGTCGGGAACCGTGGCGGGAGCCTCGGTCCGGTTCGTGTATTACCAATAACGAGGTCTTCCGTGCAGGTGAAAATCGCGGCCCGCCACGGGCACCTGGACGATGCCACCCAGCAGCAACTCCAGGAGAAGGCGGAAAAGCTCCTCCACTTCTTCAACCGTCTCACGATGATCGAGGTCACCGTCGATTTTCACCGGGGGCACGACGGAAAGCTGAAGGTCGAGATTGTCGCAACTGCCGAGCACGACCGCGAGTTCGTCGCCGCCGACGACGATACCGACGTGCTGGCAGCGTTCACCCGAGCCGCCGCGCATGTGAAACAGCAGATCACGCATCACAAGGGAAAGATTCAGGACCACCGGCGCGACCCCTCGCATAACAACCCTGGGGCGTGATCCTGACCGCACGGACTGAAGCGATGAACTACCTTACTCTGAGAGTGGCCGCGGCGAGGAGATGCCTGCATGCGTCTGTGTAACTTCATCGTTCGCGAGGCCATCACACCGTCGCTGTCGGTTGCCCGGCCGTCTGGCCCGCCTCCAGCCGATCCGCGCGACCCTGCGGCTGTCGTGCCGGTGAAGGAAGCGGTCATCCGCGAGATGGTCACTGCGCTCCACGATGCCGGGCACATTCGCGCCGTCGACGTGGACGAGATCGTCAAGGCCGTGTTGCGCCGCGAACAGCTCGGCACCACTGGCATCGGCCGCAATATCGCCATTCCACACTCGCGCCACCCTGCCGTGGACCGATTGATTGGCACCCTGGCGCTCTCGCACGATGGACTACCGTTCGACAGCCTCGACGGCGAGCCTGTGTACGTCTTCGTGCTGCTCGTCTCGCCGCAAGACCGCCCCGGCGACCACCTCCGCGCGCTGGAGGCTGTCGTTCGCACCATGCGGAACGACGATTTCGTCCGTCAACTGCGAGCCTGCCAGACACGCGATGAGATCTGGGCGCTCCTGGAGAATGCCGCACCAGGCTGGTGAGCGAAGGTCGCCATGGGGATGTGAACGAGGTGGGTGTCATGACGAGTCGGGCGAGCGAGGCCGGGATGGGGCCGCGGGAAAATCACCCGCCTGGCATCTGCACGCCCACGCCAGACGCTGACGCACAACCGGCGCCACCTGGCGTATGCGGAGCAACGCTGCGCCGCGTGATTCGCGTTGTGAATCCGCTGGGGATTCACTTCCGCGTCGCCGATCGCTTCGCACGTCAGGCAAGCCAGTATGCCAGCACGATCACCGTCTGGAATGGAGAGTCACGCGCCGACGGCAAGAGCCTGACCGACCTCATCATGCTCGTGGCCCTGCCCGATGCGGAAGTGGTACTGGAAGTGGATGGGCAGGACGCAGCAAAGGCCATCGATCCGCTGGCCGAGATACTCGCCTCGCCCGGTGGCGAGGATTACACGATCTGACGAATCACAAACTCGGCCCGAGGGTGAACCCACGGGCTACCGGACAACCCGGCGCATGGAATACAGGTACGGCATTGCGGTTTCGCCCGGCGTCGCCATCGGCCCAGCACTCGTGCTGGATACCGAGGGTGTATTGATCCCCCATCGCACCGTGCCTCCGGGTCAGGTCGAGGCGGAAGTTGCCCGGTTGCACCTCGCTCTCGACGAAACGGCCGCCAGCGCCCGCGACGACCGCGAACGCATGACGGCGCGGCTGGGCCCCACCCTGGGAAACATCTACGCCGCGCAGCAGTCCATGATCGAGGATCGCGTCGTTCGGAAGCAGATCGAGGAGCGGATTCGTTCGGAGAAGTACTCCGCCGAGTATGCGGTGAGCCGCGTGATTCGCGAGTTCGTCAAGCGACTCGAAGACGCCGGCAAGCGACTGGGCGACAACGGCGCGGCCGAGGCACGCCGTCGGGCCACCGAGTTTATCGACCTGGAACGCCAGGTGCTCGCGTCGTTGCTGGGCCACCCCACCAATCCCTTCGCCAATATAGCCGAACCGGTCGTGGTCCTGGCCAACGATCTGATGCCCTCCGATACGGCGGACTTCGCTCCGCGCACCGTCCGCGCCTTCGCCACCGAGAGTGGCGGCCCCACCAGCCACACGGCCATTCTCGCCGGCGCGCTGGAGACGCCCGCGGTCGTCGGCATCGGCCGCTTCCTCACCGACGTGTCTGGCGGCGACACGGTCATCGTGGATGGCTACGAGGGAGTCATCGTCATCGATCCCGATGAAGAGACGCTCCGCCGCTACGAAGACAAACGCGCGGCGCTCCTCTCGCGACCCGACCGCTACGAGAGCCTTCGCGACATGCCTTCGGTCACTGCCGATGCAACGCCGGTTCCCATCCGGTTGCTCGGCAACATCGAACTGGCGCAGGAGGCCGCCCACTGCCTCGAACGTGGCGCCGAAGGCGTCGGGCTGTATCGCACCGAGTTCCTCTATCTCAACAAGACTGCCCATCCGACCGAGGCAGAGCATTACGCGGCCTACCAGTCGGTCATCAACACGCTCGGCGCCAACCGTCCGGTGGTGATCCGCACGCTCGACCTGGGCGCCGACAAGTTCTCCAGCGTTTCTGGCGCGGTGGTCGGCGAGAAGAATCCGTTCCTGGGGCTGCGCAGCACACGGCTCTGTCTTCACCACATCGACCTGTTCAAGACGCAACTGCGGGCCATCCTCCGCGCGGCCGTTCATGGCGATCTGCGCGTGATGTTCCCCATGATCAGCACAGTCGACGAGTTACGGCAGTGCAAGACACTGCTGAATGAGGTGAAGGAAGATTTGGACTACGCAGGAATCCCCTTCAAACGGGAAGTGCCTGTCGGTACAATGATTGAAGTGCCGTCTGCTGCGCTGCTTGCGGACGTGCTGGCACGCGAGGTCGATTTCTTCTCCATCGGTACCAACGACCTCATCCAGTACACACTGGCAGCGGACCGGAACAACGAGCATGTGGCCAACCTGTATCAACCAGCGGACCCGGCCGTTCTGCGGCTGATCCAGATGGTAGTACAGGCAGCACAGCGAGAACAAAAACGTCGCCAGTTCGACGTGAACGTGTGTGGGGAGATGAGCGGCGAACCGCTTTTCATCCCGCTCCTGGTGGGGATGGGCCTCCGGCAACTCAGCGCCACGCCGCGCAAGATACCCGAGATCAAGCGGGTGATCCGCGACCTGACGGTCGCCGAGGCGGAGCGCATCGCTCAGGAAGCCCTGACGCGGGAGACCGCCCGCCAGGTCAGCAGTTACTTACGCAACGAACTACGCCGCAACATCCTCCCCTCGGAGGCGGTCGATTGAGGGCGGATCTTCCGGACCAGCCGCGGGGCACCAAAACCGCCGTGGTCCGACCGCACCATCGAACACGCCAGGGGTTGCGAAGCGGCCGAACGAGTGAAAAGCCAAAGATGGGAAACGCACAACCCCGCCGCGGCAGTGTGCGATTGCCAGCTTTCGTTTCACACTCCGACGGCCCTCCGCATCCCGACCAGGGCTACCGGAGGGGCGTCCTCGATTGCGGATTGAGGTGCGCGGACTGAGGGCCGAATCTGCCCGAATTCCGTGTATCGCATCCCGCAATCTCTCGACGCCGGACTCGATGACCGGTGACAAGTTTCGCTTCCGATTCCGCAAGTCGGGCACGCTCCGACTGGTGAGTCATCACGACCTGATGCGCTGCGGCGAGCGCATGCTCCGCCGCGCCGAGCTTCCCTTCAAGTCCACCGCTGGCTTCCATCCCACTCCGCGACTGGTCTTCGCACTCTCGGCACCACTGGGTGCCGCCTGCCACGACGAAGTCGTGGAACTCGAACTGACCGAACCACGCGACTCCAACGACATCCTCGCCGCGCTCAACGCGCAGGCTCCATCGGGGCTGCTGTTCACTCGCGCCGAGGTGGTGCCGATGAAGGTCACCGCGCGTGTCCGCCGCGTCGTGTACGAGTTGCCGTTGCCGCCTGAACGTGTGGCCGGGATCGAGACGGCCGTGCGCACACTGCTGGGTCAGGAGAAGGTGTGGGTCGAACGACTACGGCCTAGCGCCAAGCGTCTCAACATCCGACCGTATCTGCGAAATCTGAGCGTGGTCGGCGCGTCGGGGGTATCGGTCGCGGACAGCCCGGGCCCTGTGCTTCAGCTTGATCTCTGGGTCACGCAGGATGGCACGGCCAGAGCGGATGAACTGCTCCGCTTGCTCGGAGTCGATGACCTGATCGGCATGGGTGCGGTGCTGGAACGCATCACGGTCGAACTCCGCGACGAAGTGGAAGCGGAGTTCCCCGAAGACACTCCGCCGGATGGTCCGGCGGAAAGCGTGCCCCTCACCGGGGCAGAAGTCGCCGCGCTGACTGCGCGGCTGGACGAGGAAACGAATCAACACGCCACCGAGGTCGGGGCTAACTGGGGGGCGTCTCCCAACGGCCCGGTGGTGGAATGAAATCTGTGTGGTAACCGAACCCCGCAGGTGAGTCTTTCACGCTCGCCTCCGAGTTGCGGTTCACCAGGCGAATCACTCCCAACATGCAGGGATCAATGAAGAAAGAAATGCTGATCAACGTCCTCCAGCCGGAGGAATGCCGCATTGCCATCGTCGAGGACGGCGTGCTCGAGGAACTCTACGTCGAGCGGTCGAGCCAGGAGAGCTATGTCGGCAACATCTACAAGGGCCGAATTGTCAACATTGAGCCGTCGATCCAGGCAGCGTTCGTGGACTTCGGCATCGGCCGCAACGGGTTCCTGCACGTCTCGGACGTGGACCCGGCATACTACAAGCATCTGCTCTCGAAAGACGATCTCGCTGCCTACGAGGCCGAGATGGACCGCGAGTACGGCCGCGCCACCCCCAGCCGCGAGCGTGGCGAGCGTGGCGGGCGTGGACGCGACCGCCAGCCACGCGAGATGAACTCGTGGCTGGAGCCGCAGCCGCCAGCTCCCACGCCGCGTGAGCGTGAAGAATTGATCGAGGACGAGGGCTTCGCCGCGGGGCTGGTCGAAGGCGAGTTGCCCGCAGAGCAACCCGAAGAGAGTGATGTCGAGATCGTGGAAGAAGCCGGGGTCGAGGTCGAGGCGGAAGTCGAGATCGTCGAGGCAATCCCGGTCGAGGATGGGGAAGAGGATGACTTCGCGGCCGGGCTTGTCGAAGAGTTGCCGGACACGCCACCGGCGTTCCCTGTCGCGGAGAAACCCGCCCGCACGCCGCGTCCGCCGAAGGTCGAGGTCAAGCGGCCGGCACCGCCCCCGCTAGACGCCGACGATGACGACTTCGCGGCAGGGCTTGTGGAGCCAGCAGCAGAGACGCAGGCCGAGGCCATCGACGCGTTGGAGGGTGGCGACGCCATCGCCCCAACGGAGATCGCCGAGCCAGTTGAGGCACCCGAGGGCGAAGAAGAAGCGAAGACGCGGAAGCCACGGACACGCCGGGCCAGGCCGAAAGCCGAGGGCGAGGGCGAACCCCGGCCGCGTACGCGCCGCAAGAAGGCGGAGGGCGAGAAGCCCGAAGGCGAGGACGGCGACGACAAGCCACGCTACATGGACAGCGCAGAGCGTCGCACATCACCGACCG
Organism: uncultured Frigoriglobus sp.; assembly: GCA_964422915.1. Lineage (GTDB taxonomy): Bacteria > Planctomycetota > Planctomycetia > Gemmatales > Gemmataceae > Gemmata. The sequence goes on from CAYRDG010000002.1 coordinate 242,157, forward strand.
ACGACGAGGAGGGGGAGATCAAGCCCTTCTTCGACGACATCGGCTCGGCGGACTTCGACCCGGACGCGCCCAACGACCGCTTCGCGAACACGGCGGCCGAGAATGAGGAACATGCCGAGCGGTTCACCGCGGAACCGGAACCGGCCGAGGAAGCAGAAGAGGAAGCCCGCGAGTTCGCCCACGACACCGAAGATGCCGAAGCCGTCGAGGCCGAACCGGAGGTGACCGGCCGCGGCTTCAACGACGACTTCGACACGGGTCGCGGCGACCGCGACCGCGACCGCGACCGTGGGCGCGGCAGTCGTGGCGACCGCGGCCGGAATGGCCGTGGTCGTGGTGATCGTGATCGTGGGCCGCGTGGCGATCGTGACCGCGACCGCGGGCCGCGTGGCTTCAAGAATGGCCCTGGCGGGCCGAAGGGTGGGCGCGACCGCGGCTTGCCGAAGCCGCCGATCCAGGAGATCTTCAAGCGCGGCCAGGAGGTCATCGTTCAGGTCATCAAGGAAGCGGTTGGCACGAAGGGGCCAACGCTTTCCACGTACGTCAGCATCGCGGGTCGCTACCTCGTGCTGATGCCAAGCCTCAACCGCGTCGGTGTGTCGCGCAAGATCGAGGATCACGACGCCCGTCGTCGGCTCCGCGAGATCATGAGCACGCTGGCCCCACCCAAGGGCGTCGGCTTCATCGTTCGCACTGCCGCGGTCGATCGCGACGCGAAGGAACTGCAGAACGACCTTGCGTATCTGCTGCGGCTCTGGCAAGTCGTCGTCAAGCGGCTCAAGCGCGTTGCTGGCCCGGTGGAGATTTACCGCGAATCGGACATGATCACGCGGACCATCCGCGACATCTTCACCGCAGACATCGACACCATCTGGGTCGATGAAGAGACGGCCTTCGCGCACGCGAGTGAGTTCCTCCAGATCGTGATGCCGAAGTTCGCCAGTCGCATCAAGTTCTTCGATCACACCGAGCCGCTGTTCCACCGTTACGCGATCGAGGACGAGATCGCGAAGATTTATCAGAAGCGGATCGAGATGCCGCTGGGTGGCTCGCTCGTGATCGAACAAACCGAGGCACTGGTGGCCATCGACGTGAATAGCGGCAACTTCCGCGCGGATAACAACGCGGAAGAGACTGCGTTCCAGATGAACCTTCACGCCGCGAAGGAGATCGCCCGGCAACTACGGCTGCGCGACCTGGGCGGCGTGATCGTCAACGATTTCATCGACATGAAGAGCGACACGCACCGGCGGAAGGTGGAAGACGCCTTCCGCGATGCGCTTCATCGCGATCGGGCACGCACCAAGATTCTGCGTATCTCGCAGTTCGGCCTCATCGAGATGACACGCCAGCGCATCCGGCCGAGCCTGAAGCGGAGTCTCTTTGCCGACTGCCCGCACTGCCGCAGCAACGGCTTCGTGAAAACGAGCGAGAGCCTGGCGATTGAAGTGATGCGGATGATGCAACTGGCCGCCCACCGTACGCCCATGATCCAGCTTGTGCAGGTGACAGTCCATCCGGACGCGGCCAGCTACTTGCTGAACAAGCGGCGGAAGGACATCGCGGCTCTGGAGGAACGCGGGAAGCTGGAAGTATCGATCATCGGGCAGGAGGGTCTATCGCCCGACGTGATGCAGGTGCGTTGCCTGGACCACAACGGAAACGAGGTCCGGTTGATCCCACCCGCTCTGCCGAAGATGACCGCCGGCCGCATACCGCGCGACGATCGCGGGCGTGACCGCGACCGGGGGCGCGGGCGTGATCGCGACCGGGGGCGAGACGATCGCCACTATCCGCAACCGCTGGACTGATGGTCGTCCTCGCGCTCGCGATTTCGGTCGCGAGCGCGAGGACCTTTCTGAGTCGCTTGCACTCTGCCTCCGTGCTGGCCTACAATATCCTCTCCACGGCCACCCACACCCGCACGGCCTCCCATGCGAACCTGGTTCCGCAATATCTACCGCGCCACTGCGTCACTCGCGGCGGGGATGTACGTCACGCTCTGGTACTTCGTGCAGTCGTACCGCCGGGGCACATTCGCCGGGCACTTCGCTTATCCCGAAAAACAGGTCCCGATCCGGCCGCGTTACCGTGGCTTCCACCGCTTCGACCTGACCACCTGCATCGGCTGCGACAAGTGCGCCCGGGCGTGCCCGGTCGATTGCATCTACATCGACAAGCAGAAGGCCGCGCCGCCAGCGAAGGGCTTCGTCATCATCGGCTTCACCATCGATTACACGAAGTGCATGTTCTGCGCGCTGTGTGTCGATCCGTGCCCGGTCGATTGCATCTTCATGGGGTCCAACCACGATATCAGCACCTATACCCGCGATGGCTGCGTCGTCGATTACGCGAAGTTGCCGCTGGAGGTCGCGTGGGGCCAGGCGACGCTCAATCCCACGGCGGTACAGGAATCGAAACGCGTGAGCTTGCCCGTCTGGACGAAGCCACCGCCGCCGGCAGCAGAAGTGCGTGATCCGAAGCCGTCCACACCCGCGTGAGCGACTCTTCTCCGAACCCCGACCACTGACTGCTGCCATGACAACCCTCGTCCTCTTCCTCCTGATCTTCCTTGCGGCCGGGCTGACGCTGCTGGCAGCGAATCTCGTCCTGGGGTGGTTCGTCCGCCCGGAGCGGCCGAGCGCGACGAAGTCGGAGGTGTACGAATGCGGCGAACAACCGGTGGGCGATGCGTGGATTCAGTTCGACCTGCGGTTCTACGTCGTGGCACTGCTGTTCGTCATCTTCGACGTGGAACTGGCGTTCTTCTTCCCGTGGGCGGTGGTTTTTGGCAGCGCGACGCGGGCAGCCGACGAGACTCAGCCTGTAGCCGTGCGTGTGGAGGCGGCACAGAACCTTCAGCCGCGACCGGTCTCGCCCGACAGCGCCACGCCACCATTGCCGGAAGCGGCGAAACAACTGGCGTGGGTCGCATTCGCGGACATCATGGTCTTTTTCGGCGTACTTCTGGTCGGCTTTGCTTACCTGTGGCGGCGTGGCGACCTCGAATGGGTGCGCAGCCTCGCGGCTCAGAATGACGAACACGCAAGTGGTACTCTTTTGCCGGGCGATCCAGGCCCAACGGCGGCCAGTGGGCTTGTGGAGGTGACAAGTGGGCGTTCTTGAAGGCGCACTGCGTGACGGCTTCGCTGTCACAACGCTGGAACACGCGATCAACTGGGCGCGTGAGTCGAGCCTGTGGCCCATGACATTCGGTCTGGCGTGTTGCGCGATCGAGATGATGGCCACCGGCGCGCCACGGTACGACATTGACCGCTTCGGCGCCGGCGCGTTTCGGGCCACGCCGCGCCAGGCGGATCTGATGATCGTTGCTGGAACGGTGAACCTGAAGATGGCCGAGCGCGTGCGGCGACTCTACGAGCAGATGCCCGACCCGAAGTTCGTCATCGCGATGGGGGCCTGCACATGCGGCGGCGGACCGTACTACAAGTACGGATACAACGTCGCCAAGGGTGTCGATCTGGTGGTACCCGTGGATGTCTATGTGCCTGGCTGTCCGCCACGGCCCGAGGCACTGCTCGAAGGACTGATGCGCGTGCAGGATAAGGTGCGGCGCATGCGCGACCTGACGAAGGACCATCCGGAAGTACTTCCGGTGCCGACCCGCACTGGGGCCGTGCTGTTGCCGCCAGAACTCGCCGAACCGGCGAAGGCCATCGAGTTCATCGTGGAGAACAAGGAACGCGCCAAGCCTGTGAAGGCGTGACCCCCATACACACCGCCTCGGAGCTTGTCATGACACCCGCCGAGATTGTCGCCCTTCTGGAGGAGCGATTCGGGGCAGTGATCACCGGTAAGAAACTCGACACGCTCGACCCTTACGCCACGGTCGAACCGGCGATGCTTGTCGAGGTTTGTACATTCCTTCGCGACGACCCGCGGCTGAAGTTTGAATTACTCAACGACATCACCGGCGTCGATTACCTGGAGACGGACGCGAAGAAGGCGCCCAAGGCCGGCTACGAGCCGCATCTGGAAGTGCTCTACCACCTGTCGAGTTTCCAGTTCCCTGGCCGTCGCTTCACCCTCAAGCTCATGCTCCCACGATGGAAAGACGACGTGGCAGGTCAGTTGCCTGAAGTGCCGAGCGTTGCCAGTGTGTGGAAGACGGCCGACTGGCACGAACGCGAAGTGTACGATCTGGTGGGAGTCACTTTCACCAACCATCCGAATCTGGTGCGCATCCTGCTCAACGACGACTGGGTTGGGCACCCATTGCGAAAGGACTACGAGTTCCCGCTCGAATACCACGGGATCCGCTGCCGCTAGGAGCAACGGACCTCGTGCGCGTGCTTGCCGGCTGTTGCGCTGCCCACCTATCGCAGAGCTTTCCTCACTTCCGCGTTCCAGAGCGTGTACCCCTTCTCGCTCATGTGCAATCCGTCCTTGACGAGGAGTTCCGGATCAGGGGTGCCATCGGCCCGGAGCATCAGTGGCACCACGTCGATGAACGTCAGCCCTTTCTGGGATGTGCAATATGCCTTCACGAGCGAGTTCGCCTTCTTCTGCGTCGCGAACTGTTTCCACCGCGAGACGCTCGGCTTGATCGCGATGAAGTAGATGCGGCAGGTCGGGTTTCCCTTTTGCGCGGCGGAAACGAAGTCCTTGAAGTCCGCGAGCACTTGATCCGGCTTGATTCCGCGAGCAACGTCGTTGTCGCCAGCGTAGAAGACAATCGCCCGCGGCTTGTACGGTGTCAGGATTCGCGCGGCGAAGTGCGTGCTATCGGCGACCACCGAGCCGCCGAAGCCGACGTTGACGTAGCCCGCATCCGGGAACGCTTTCTTCAGGTTCCACCGCACGATACTGGAACTGCCAACGAAGAAGACGCCGCCGGGCTTGGGCGGGCTGGCGGTCAGCCGTTTCTCGATGGCAGCGATGGACTTTTCCCATCGGGCGAAAGGATCGGCCGGTGGCGGCGCGGTGGGAGAGGAAGCGAGCAGCAGTAGAAAGGTGAGCATGGGAGACTCTCGAAGGTGAATGGTCGCGGACTGTCGAGTATGATAGTGAGAAGTTGTCAGGAGCAGTCGAGGGCCGCCGAGTCGCTCGTGGTCGTCGAAGGTCCTGCCGGCACCGCGCGTGTCACACACCGGACTTCTCATGCCGCCAGAAGACCCGACCATCGTTGAGTTCGATGTCCGTACCGACGAGATGCTCGTCAACATGGGGCCGCAGCACCCCAGCACGCACGGCGTGCTGCGTCTGGTGCTTCGCACTGACGGCGAGGTGATTCTCGACGTCCAGCCGCACCTCGGCTATCTCCACCGCTGCGCTGAGAAGATCGGCGAGAACCTCGCGCCGATTCAGTTCATCCCGTACACGGATCGGATGGACTACCTCGCAGCGATGAACATGAACCTCGGTTTCTCGCTGGCCATCGAGAAACTCTGCGCCCTGAAGGTTCCCGAAAAAGCCCAGATCATCCGCGTGCTGATCTCGGAACTGAACCGGATCGCGTCGCACCTTGTCGGCATGGGCGCTTACGGCCTCGACCTGGGCACCTTCAGCCCATTCCTCTATGCGTTCCGCGAGCGCGAACACATCCTCGACCTCTTCGAGGAAGTGTGCGGCGCACGCCTTACCTACAGCTATCTCACCATCGGCGGGGCACACGACGACCTGACGCACGGCTTCACCAATCGCGTCCGGCAGTTCCTCGATTACCTCAAGCCGCGCATCCCGGAGTATCACGCACTCCTTACCGATAACCACATCTTCGTGAAGCGAACCGCAGGCATTGGTATCCTGTCGAAGGAAGTCGCCCTCTCGTATGGCTGCACTGGGCCGATGCTGCGTGGCTCGCTCGATCGCACAAAGGGCGACCCGAACTGGGACCTCCGCAAAACGGAACCGTATAGCGGTTACGAGCAGTACAACTTCGACGTTCCCCTGCCGCCATACGATCGCGCCCCGCGAGATGCTGTCATCGGGGATTGCTGGCACCGCTTCTATGTGCGGATGGTGGAAGTGGTGGAGAGCATCCGTATCTGCGAGCAGGCTGTCGAGAAGTACGACGCACTCGAGGCGGAGTATCAGCGTGTGAAGGCCGAGTTCGCGGTACGCAAACCGACCCTCTCGGCCGAGGACGCCAAGAAGGAGGATGCCGAACTCGCGAACCTGATGAAGACGAAGTACGCCCATCGCGTCGAACCGCCGCGGCAGGTGGGAGTGGGCGAGTGCTACGTCGAGACAGAATGCCCGCGTGGGCAAATGGGCTTCTTCGTGGCCGGCCGACCATCGAAGGAGAGCGTGCCGCTTCGCGTGCGAGCGCGGTCGAGTTGTTTCGCGAATCTGAGTGTGACTAACGAACTGTGCAAGAATTGCCTGCTCGCCGACGTGCCCGCCATCGTCGGCAGTATCGACGTGGTCATGGGTGAGATTGATAGGTGAATCCGGTATCGTTTCCTGGCGCGCACGTCCGAGCTGTTCCAGGCGGACGAGTACGGGTCGTGGTGAACCACTCGGACAGGATCGCCAGGCAGGAACGCAGTCGCACCACTTCTGTCAGCCAGAGGAAGGCGTTCCAGCCGGTCTCGATGAGCCGGCTTCACGTCACGAGTTTCATCATGTAGGAACTCACATTGCGTGAGAAATCGAGCGACCAAACTCACCTGCCCTGGCGGGGCAGAATGAGCATCGCCTCGAACATCCGTCGTGCGGCGTCAAGTCCGGGCCGGTCGTTCGTTTCGCCTGCCTATTACCTGGAGACAGCCTTCACTCCTGGCGGGATCCAGGTGCCGTCGATGATCGACGGAGCTGTCGTCTTGGGGTAGTACAATCGCATCATCAGAACGAACTCACCTCGGGGCGCTGGAAGCCAGTTGGCCTCCTTGTCCTTGCCCGGCGATTCGTTCTGGATGTAGAGATCGAGTGAGCCGTCCGCGTTGTACTTCAGCGCGTTGCGCGGACTGACCGTGTACTTGTTCAGTGCGTTATCCACGAAGAAGTAGCCCGTATCGTACATCGTAATCGACCAGAAGGCGTTAACGGGCGGCGTCTGCCCCTTGTCGAAATGCACGACGTACCGGCTCGCCCCGCTGTACTTCTTGCCTGCGGCGTCCACCGTCGAGGTTGGGTAGATGGCGTCCTGCGGCCGATTGGCTCCCAGACCGACTGCCGTGATGAATGCTCGCTGGAGGTAGTCGGTCCCGTAAAGCCCAGTCTGTGGCATGAACGTCCAGCCGTTCTCCAATTTGCCAGCTTTCTTGATGTGAGCCATGATCTTTTCCTGGGCCACCTGTGGCACCTTCGCCAGCCCCTTCGAGATGGCGGCATCCACCCTGGAGAGGTCGAAGTCCTTTCCGGGAATGATCCCGATCTTCGCCAACTTCTGGACCATCGGGGCGTCTTCCCGGGCCGGTGGGTTATTCTTCATCAGAGTTGCCAGCAGTTTGAAGAACGCCTCGGCATCGAGTTTGTTGACCTGTTCCCGTACAGAGGTCTTCGTGTCGATGGTCGGATCGACTTTGCCCGCCGGCGGTGTGTATGGCTTGCCCATGGCACTCAGTGGCCGGAGGTCGTATCTGTCCATCACTGCGTGACACGCCTTGTAATCTTCGGGCGTGCCGGTGCAGTACGTCCGTCCGAGAATCCACACCATGTTCGTGGGAGCCTTCAACTGCTTCACACCCGCGGGCAGTTTGCCGTTCCAGCCTGGCCCGGTGATTGCGAAGGTCTGGGCCTTGTTTCCGGTAGTCCGCGTGCCAGGCACCTCGAACACGTTCGTCCAGCCGTCGAGCATCGGCATGAGGAAGTAGCGGTCGCCCATGTCCGGCAAGCTGAGGAGGAATGGCTCCCTGGTGAGGTCGAGCCACGCTGTTGAGTAGAGTGTGTCCGCGTTGGGCGCGGTCACGTCGCGGAACTTGGCGTTGGGGTATACTCGCATCCGCACGAACTGGCCCATTGGGGCGTGGAACCCTGTCGCTGTGGCTGCGTTGGTCGTCACCCGGCGGGTGTACTCCATCGTGACCAGAGGGTAGCCGTACATGTAGGCTTCGATGCCGATTTCCATTGCTTCCTTCGTGTGACCCTTTTCCTGTGCGGCGATCGGCGTGCCCATCAGCGCGACGACTCCAATGGCCATGGTTGCCAGCCAGCATTCACGGAGATTCATACGTCCACCTGTGGTTAATAAATGCAATTCATCTGATCGAAGGGAATTTCTTCGAAAGACCGAACGTTCCTGCATCGATCAGTACAGGCGACGTCAGGTCACGGACAATTGTCACTCGGATCGGGACAGGTGCAGCGATTGGATCGATCGGTCAGGCAGTTCGTATTGCCCAGCCGATCTCTGGTTTCCAATTCAGAGTAGTTGAATCCTGGGCAACGCCCATCAGCACTCCAATAAACTTCAAATTGTAGTCTGGCGGTGGTCGAGTCGTCGGCCACGATCAGACCAGGAACATCACCGATATGACCGCGGCTGTCCGGGGTGAATTCGGTAACGGCACCGGGCCAATGGTTCTCAGTGAGCCGTGATCAAGAACTGCGTACGGGTGGGCGTTCCGCGCGTTCCGACGCGCGAGACCCGCACGTCGTCGTCATTACTTCCCGCCAGGCGGTGTGTACTTCTTGAGCCATGCGAATACTTCCTTGTGCCAGTATTCGCTGTTCTTGGGTTTCAGTACCCAGTGCCCTTCGTCCGGGAAATTGATGAAGCGACTCGGTACGCCCTGACGTTGCAATGCGCTGAAGAGTTCGCGCCCCTGACCGACGGGGCAGCGGAAGTCGAGATCGTTCTGGATGACGAGCATGGGCGTCTTGTGCTTGCCGAGTTCCCCCGCGCGTGCGTGCGGCGAGAACTCACGGTACTTGCCTGGTTTCTCCCACGGCAGGCCGCCATGCTCGTACTCGTCGAACCACAGTTCATCGGTCGTGCCCCACATGCTCTCAAAGTTCCACACTGAACAGTGCGAGATGAGGCAGGTGAAACGCTTGGCAATGTCGTTGACCGCGAACCAGTCCATCATGTAGCCGCCGAAGCTCGCGCCGGCGGTCGCGACGCGCGACTTGTCGACGTAAGGAAGTTTCACAACAGCGTCGAGACCGGCGATGAGGTCGCGGTAGCACTTACCGCCCCAGTCGCCTCCGATCTCGTCAGTGAATTTCTGGCCGAAGCCGGTGCTGCCGCGCGGATTGGGCATCGCGACCACATAGCCCTGCGCGGCCCATAGCTCCGGGTTCCAGCGGTAACTCCAGCCATCGTGCCACGCGCCCTGCGGCCCGCCGTGAACGAGATACACCACTGGCCACTTCTTCGTGGCGTCGAAGCCTGGCGGCTTCAGCAACCACATCTGCATGTTCACTTTCCCCTCAACGGGCACATCGACCGATTCCGGTCGGGACTGGTCCAGTTCGGCGAGCAACTTCTCGTTGGCGCGGCTGACGTTCACGGGCTTCGCCTTCGGGCCAGGCCACCAGTGCGCGAACACCTCTGCGGGCATGTCCATTCGCGTAACAGTGTACGCCACCATGTTTCGGTCACGCGATGCCGAGAGCGATCCGCACGAGCCACCGGTGAACTCGATCTTGAACCCCTTGCCATCGGTTTGCACCATGAAGACCGGCACCACTCCTTCTCGATCCGCGGTGAAGAGGAAGGCCCGGTCGTAGCCGCCAGTCCAAGCGAAGTCATCGACCGACAGATCGTAGCTGGCAGTGGCGCTGAACGGCTTGCTCGCGAGCGTGCCATCGGGCTTGCAGTCCGCAACCACGATGTTCCACTTGTCCGCTTCGTAGCCGATCTTCTTCTGCGCGCGCCAGGCGAGTTTCTTGCCGTTGGCGGAGAACTTCGGGCCGCTGTCGGCGGCTCTGTTATCTTTCGTCAGTGTCTCCCACTTTCGCGACGTGTTTGTGATTGACACACGGCAAAGGTCGTAGTCGGTGCTCCACGCCTCGTTCTTCGCTGGCACCGCGGTGAAGACGAGATACTTTCCGTCGGGCGTGAAGGTGAAGTTATCACCACTACTGAACGTACTGCTGGTCGGGTTGGCGTCGCGGTCGCCGGGTGTCACATCGTGTGGTTCCCACTTGGGTAGTGGGAATGCCGGAGACTCGTGTTTCGCGTAGGCGATCTTCTGTACGAAGAGATGTTGTCGCTTGTCGTCAACGTATTCGTCCCAGTGCCGGTAGAAGAGTTTTGTGAAGACTTTCGCCTTCACCGGGCTTTTCTCGCGGGCCTCGTCCTTCTGCTTGTTGTGCGTGTCGCTTTCAGCGAATGGCTTCTCACTGAACTCCGGATAGACACTCGACACGAAGGCGATGTGTGTGCCGTCGGGTGACCAAATCCCGCTACTGGCACCCGTGCTGATATTCGTGACCTGTTTGGCTTCGCCATCGGCAGTTAGCACCCAGAGTTGAGTCGATCCGCTGCGGTTCGACTCAAAGAGAATGCGTTCGCCATCGGGCGACCAGCGCGGGTTTGCGTCACGTTTCCCCTTCGGGTCGGTCAGTTGCCTCGGTTCCCCCTTGCCGTCGGACGGCGCGAGCCACAGAGCGGTACTGCTCTTGTTGGCGGCGAGGTCTACCGTGCCAACCTGGTAGACCACACTCTTGCCGTCCGGGCTGACCTGTGGCGATCCCACACGTTTGAACGCGAAGAGGTCTTCGATCTTCATCGGTCGCCGGTCGGCTGCAACGATGGGTGAAGCCAGCGTGAAGAGTGCGAGGATTGCGAGAGTGCGCATACGCATGAAACCACCTGGTGCAATGGGTGCCACGGAGTGCGATGGAGACGTTGTACCCGAACGGCGTCGCGCATGAAAGAACCCGCGCCCAAACGGCCGTGGGTTCGCGCGGAAGCGACAAGCTCTCAGCGGCGGTCGCGAGTCAGTTGCACACGGAGTTGCGGAGGAGCGGCGCGTTCCGAGCGGAAGTGCAATTCGCCCTGCGATGGGGAGAGTGCTTCCCAGCCGCGCGCGCGATCGACCCTGGCCGACCAGCCTGGTACGGGCTGCACCCGCACTACCTCGGAGGTGGTCTTTCCATGCAGTACACGCGGCTGTATCGGATCGAAGGCAAGCGATGGTGGCGCGGGCTTGTCGGACGCTGTGAGCTTCATCGTACCGATCCACTCCAGTTGCCCTTCGCGCACATCGGGCCGCAACCAGACCTGCACACGCCCATTGCCACGATTCCAGGCGGTTAGTGATGCTCCACGCACTTCCCGAATCTCCACGCCGGGCAGGCTGAACTCGATCAGCGGCGGCGCAACCTTCGCGCTCCAGGAGATTGTGCCAGTTGCTGCCGCGCGGTGTGGCCCGACGTGCCAGTTCGTTGTTGTTCGTACCGAGATTGGCTCACCGACTCGCAATGTCGGCCGCAATTCTGGTGGGCCGCCGGGAGTGGGTCGGAAGGCGCGCACCGGGTTGGCCGGGTCGAACTTCAGGTCCGGCACCGCGGCGAAATCCTTGAACGCTTCTGGCGCGAAGTCGATCACCCCGGACAGACCGACGTTCTCAATCGTGACACGCGAGGCTCGCAGTCCATATGCCGACTCCGTTTCCCCTGTCGCGTTGCCGAAGTGTGCCTGCGGAAACCGCAGAACGGGATGGCGCGTGACGGGTCGGCGCGGTGCGAGTTTCAGTACGGCCAACAGCCGCCCGGCGGTCGGGTTCTGGAAGTCCACATTCAATCGGCGGCTCGGTCCCTTGTCCGCGGCCAGCGACCAGTCGCGAAGCGATAGCGGTGCCGCTGGCGGATCGAGTGTGCGAACCGCGACGCGCAGCACTTCCAGTTCACGGGGCACGTCGAAATGAAGCCCGGCCAGCGCACCCTGTTCGATGCGAACGAGGTATGCCGCGGTCAGTTCCGCACCCGCATCCGTCACGTCCCAGATACACCCCTCGCGGACACGCACCGCTGCCGCGCCGCCTGTCCCTTCGCGCCATCGCAGGTGAACCGTACGCCCGCTGCCGAGGTCGGCCTCCAGCCGCGGTCTGTCGCCACCTGATACGACCTGCCGACCGAACCGACCCGCCGCTTGCGGTTGCTTCGCCCCTGCAGGAAGCGTTGCCGTCAGGTGGGCGCGTGGAACTTCGGGCACGCCGAATCGCACTTCGCGCTCAGGCCCGGTGGCGACGATGCTCGCGGCGAATCGCAATTCGACTTCATGCCGGCCCAGGCCCGGCAACGCCACGATGTAGGTATCAGACCGGGTTGCCGACGGGAACGCGGGCTTGCCATCCACGGCGGCTCGTTCCAGGCGTGCGTCGCTCAGCGGTAGCGCGAGCGTGCATGTACCCTCGTGGAAGCCAAAGGCGACGAACCGTGCCACGACGTGCGCCCCAGACTCATCGGCGCGGAGATCGTATTCGGCCGACGTGACCACGGCCGCTCGCGGGCGCGGGTGCGCGAGCGAATCGAGCCGTTCCATGAGAGCACGCGGAGCAACCACTTCCTCATGCTCGCTGTTCAGGACCAGCACTGTGGCGGGTGTAGCAGGCTGCGCGAGCGCTCCGAGCGAGTGGAAGAGAAGGGCAAGGAGCGCGACCACCGCCACAAACGCCGACACCGCGCGTCGCCGACCGCGAATGTGCGAGGCCAGCGCGAAGAGTACCGTTGCCAGTGCCGCAGTTGCCGCGACCAGCGGCGGCCACGCCACACGCGCCCACCACGGCGGCCCGAACTCGACCACGGCCAGCGTTACGGCCGTCGCTGCCGCGAGGAGAACCGCACCGCGCAGCCGACGCCAGCGAAACGCGATTAGCCCGAACACCAGAAACGCTCCGGCCATCGCTGTCGCGAGCACGTCGGCTGTGCGTTCCGTGCCGACAAACACCAGCTCATTATTCGACTGAAGGATTTCCGCAATGGTTTCGTCGTCGATCAGAGGTCCGCCCAGAAGCGCCGGCAAGCGGGCAGTGTCTTCCAGAGTACGAGCGGGCCCGCCTGGTAACACGCGCGCGGCGAATGCCCACCACCGCTTCACCGAGGGCATGTCCGATACAACTGGCGTCTGGCTTTCGATGCGGCGGAGCGGCCACGCCGATTCAACCGGAAGCTGATAGCGCACTTCGAATCGGACGTCTGACCCCACCGGAAGCGGCACGACCAGCGATCCTTCGGTGTCGCGCGCGGCGCAGCACGCCGTACCGAGCCAGCGCCCCGCAACGCACACTCCGCGTACAGTTGCACCAACAGGCAACGACACTGTCAGCGGAACGCCGCGCGAGTCGCGCACGGTGCCGCCGAACGCGGCGAGAATGTCGCTGGGTGCGCGAACGGCCGTGACGAGGTAAGCGTCAGTCACTTGCGGCGGGCCAAACACATCGCGCCCGGTGACGTGAACGTGAACGAACTCGCTGCCCGGCGTGGCTACTGCCCGTTCCCGCCATGCCGATACAAACTCCGCACGCGATTGTTGCGCGGCGCCCAGTACACGCGGAACCGGCAACGCCGCGGCCTGCCCTGTTGGTGGGCCGGCTGCCATCGTTTCGAGCATCGCCTTGCCGTTCAGTGGGTGCGCCAGTCTCAGGATCCAGATGGTTCCCTCACCCAACCCCAGGAGTTCGGCAGGAACGGGCACCATCTCCGTAATGACGTTCGTCGCGCCAACGATCTTCCACGATCGGCTGCCAGCGCGACCTGGCACGAAAACGGCCAGCGTCGGGACTTCGCCATCGGTCACGGTGAGCGTCAGGAGTGTCGTCGCAGACCAGCGACCAGCGGTGGAACCGAGACGCATGACCGCATCGGCCGCGATGGTTGGCCGCGCGGCGGACGGTATCACCAGTCCGTCAGGATCGGCGCCGCGGAAGTGATAGAGTGCGTGCGAATCGGGCGAAGCACCAGCGGTCAGCCATCCCCAAAGCCCGCCGGATTGCGAACCAGGACCAGGACGAGGTTCCAGTCGCCATTCCGACGAAGCCGAGATGGAGAGCCAGCCTTGATGTTCGGCCGCGCCTACAATCTCGGCCGCCGGAAATGCGAGCGGCATACCCGAACGCACCGCCGGGCCGCGGAAGGTCAGATGCAATTCCGCTTCCTGACCGTCCGTGAGTGGCTGCGCCAGTTCGATCACCTGTGTGCCGCCCGCGGCCGGCGCGATGTGCGACACAAGTTCCTCTGGCCCGCACGCCGCAGCATCGAGAGCATATCCCTTCGGCGGGCGAATGGTGATCTGGAAGAGCGGGCCGCGCCGAACACGCAACTCCGCGCGAACCACCAGCGATGTTCGCACTGGCCCCACAGACCATCGCAGTTGCTCGCGCACGGTGAAACTGGCCGACGATGCAGAAACGCGCACCGAGGGCATGCGGCGGAACGGCTCCGCGCTGCCTGGCGGCAACAGTGTGCCCGTGAGCGAGAGTACGCGCGCCGGATCGCTTCCCAGAATCGCCGGCATCTCCGCAGCGCCTGTCAGGCGATAGTCGCCTGCATTCCACGCTTCCACCTTCAGAGTCGAGGCAATGCGGAGTTCCAGTTTCTCGCTCTCCAGCACGGCCTTGACTGGGCGCACGACCGGCAGCGTGTCGTCGCTACGAGTGCGTTCCGGAAGCGGAGCGACAGCCGAGATCAGCACCTTGCCGCCCGGACCAGGCTGACGCAGACTGACACGCACACGCCGCTTGCCGCCCGGAGTCGCTGGCGGATCGACCGACCAGCCTGCGCGGTTGTTCGTCACCACATCGGTAATGCGGATCGCAGGATCAGCGAGGAACGACCACTCGCCGACACTGCCATGCGCCGGGTGTAGCTCGTACTCGAAGCTGGCTTCGAGCTGACCCGGCGAGAACTGGTAGCGTGCGGCAAGCGACGCGCGTGCGATGCCACCTGTATCACCTGCGGCACGCACGGCGAACTCCACCTTCGATCGGCCGCCGAAACGCAGCCGCCACAGACGGCGTGCGGGTTTCCCTGGGACCGGGAACGGCCCGGTCAGGAGCGCGTCGGCAGAGACTGTCGGCACCTCGCCCGCTGCGAGGTTCAGTTCGAGTACCGAGGCGGGGCACGGCGGCACGCGAAAGTCGAAACGGCGTTCGCCCGGTTCGCTCGTGCCCGCCAGCGACCAGTTCAACTGAAGGACGCGGCGGCCCGGTCGTTCCACCCACACGGCCGCCGCTGTCTCGCCTGGCGGCACAGCGAGCACTGCCTCGCCACCATCTGTCCACTTCGCCGCGCGCACGGCCACGCGCAGCGGATCGAGCGCGGTGAATCCCGTGGCCGCGTGCGCGTTGAGGATTCCCAGTTCCGCTGTGCCAGTCAGTTCGCCACTCTCCAGCGTTGCGGCGTAAGTCGCGTCAACCACTCGCGCCGTGCGCCGCGCGGCGACAACGGCACGCGCGGCGGCACGAACGCGCGACTCGAACTCCGCGTGTGGCAGTCGCACCACCGGGCCAGGCTCCAGTTGCTTCAACAGGTCTGGCAACAACGCCGCATCCGCGCGGACACGCCGGATCGGGAAGGGGTCATCCGTGGGAATGGCATCGAGAGCCGCGCGCGCGGCGAGTTTCAACGGCGGCTGCGGCACCGACGCAACTGCGCCACCGGCCGCGACCGCGAGCACCAGAAGTAACCAGCCAATGCGCGACATTCGGTAAGGACCGTTCAGGTTCGGCGCGATCCGCGCAGGCGAACGATTCGGGGCGAAGCCAGAGCCAGTGTTTCACGTTCCCGATGGTGCAGTTGCCGGCGCCGGAGGTGTTCCACTGCCCGAGGGTCGGTTCCGTGCCGACGACGCGCCGGCTGGGAGTGCTGGCGGCCCTGCCGATGTGGTGGACGGTAACCCGACCGCACTCGGTTCCACCGGCGTGCGCGTGAAACCCGGCAGATGCGTGACACGCCGTCGAACCTGCCACCGCACGTAAGCGACCAGGAGAATCGCCAGGAATCCGAATGCGAAGCCCGGTTGCGCCGCCGCCACTGCCTGCGATGCTGGCTGCGGATACAACACGACGCCGATTACGAAACCGGTGACCGAGACGATGACCAGCAACACCGATGCGGTGGCCGGTAACCACGTCAGTATCACCAACAGAAGGAAAGAAACTAACGAGCAGGCGATGATAATCGCAACCCATGATACGCGGAACACGCGCACCGACTGCGGGACTGTCTGGAGCACAACGAGTGGCTCGCCTTCCGTCACACTTGCAGTATCGGCGGCGCCCGGTTCTGTGCCGGAAACAAACCATCGTTCCATCGCGGCGCGGCTGGCTGCCGATGGGGCATATACGACGCCGCGGAGTCGCCAGCGCATCGCGGCGCGGCCGCGAACGCTCACGAGCAGCGGGGCGGCATCGCCCGGTTCGGAGATGAGCCATCGTACTCCGCTTGCATAGACCGCAGAGCTGAGGACTGGTGGCCGATATAGTGTCTCACCGATGGTATGCCGCGTGCCAGGCAGCGTGTAACTCACCTCCAGCACGGTCGCGCGGTTCGCGCCGCCTGGCAGCATGACGCGAAAGCGACGGACTCCGCCTCCCTCACTGATGGGCACCAGTGGTGCCTGCGCGCCGTCCACACGGGCGAGCGGATTTGGCCCCAGCGTTTCAGGTAAAAGTATCTCCACGGCTGGCGTCAGACTGAGTTGCAAGCGGAAGCGGCCCCGATAACCGACCGAGCCATCTTCGAGCATCCCGGCCTCAATCAGCGCGCGGGTCACTCGCACTGCGGCGGCCGATTCGCGTGTCGCGGCGCGAACTTCGAGTACCAACGGGTGCTCCGCGGTCGCGACGAGCGTGAGGGCCGGCAGCGATTCGCGCTCAGGTACAGCCTCGGGTGGAAGCTCACGCCAGCCCGCCGGCGAGACGCTGACCGTCCGCCCGGTGATCGACGAAACCCAGACCCGCACGCCCATCTCGGTGCGAGCCGCATCCGCAGGCCAGATTAACCCGACCGGCAGTGACAGTGGGCCGTCACCATGCTCTGGCAAAGGCAGTGCGTAGCTGACGCGGAAGGTTGCCTCCTTCGCATCCAGCGGCGGAGCGAAGGACCACATTCCTGCGCCGGTAGGCTCGAACTGTGGAGTGATGGGCGAAGCTCTCAATCCCAGCGCTCCCACGGGGCCGCGGAACCGTACCGGCTTGGGGAATCCATCAGGTGAGCGGAGCCTGAATCGCTGTGCGACGACCACCTGACGTTCGCCCACGGTTACATCGGTACTCACCTCGACAGCCACATCGGGCCGGTAGGGTTGCCAGTGAAGCGAGATGCGCGACAATCCCAGGTCGCTTCGGCCTGTGACCGAGGTCACGGCTTTCGGTACCTTTCCATCGGAGCCAGGGACCGCCGTTAAGGGGAAACTCCACGACGCCGGCTGATCGCCTTCCCAACCGCGTGCGGCGCCGCGTATTTCTTGCCCTTCCGGTACGGTTACAGTCACGGCGGCGTCTCGCTCCACGACCTTCGGGAATCGTGGCAGCGGGACGTCCGCCTCGTGTGTCCCCATCGCAGCAGGAACCGTGCCGACCAGCACCACATCGAACGGCTTCCTCATCGCGCCGGTCAGCCGCACGGTAACCGGTCGCCAGCCGCCTTCGGCCTTCCCCTGCGCCACACTCTCAACGATCTCCGAATCCGATTCCGATTCCAGTCCGCGCCACTCCGCCGGCACGTCGATGGTCACGGCAAGTACATCCGTTCGGATCGGCTTGACCGCAACTTCCGCGCGAATGTGCCAGCCTGCTTCCGTCAGCTTCAGTGTGTAGGTCGGCCGCACGCGGATACTTCCCTCGGCTGGCCACACTTCGACCACGAGTAGTGGGGCGTTGTTCACGTTCGATCCGGTCGGGCCTGTCGTGAGTCGAAAGAAGGCGATACTGATGTCTTCGTCCAGCGGGCCAGGCGGCTCGGCGCGGCGAAGGTCCGGCCCATGCTTGAAGGTGAAGCGCGTGTGGGGGCCGGCAGTCACCTTCACGGTACCAGTCTGACGGAGCACGTCGAGCACTGCGAATGGCCCGACCGGCAGCGGCGTGCTTTTCCCACCCTTCGGGCGTGGCTGGCGTGCCACCGCGGTCACAATCCAGTCGGTTGCGCTTGTACCCACGGGCAACTCCACCTTCCACACGGGCTTGTTGGCCTCGGCGGGCTTGGTCACCGTTGGTTGAATCGCCGGGCCAGTCTCGCCCATCATGCCTGCGACACGTTCCACGCTCACCTCGGCATTCGCTGGCGCGACGAACTTCCACTCGTGAGCTGGGCCGCGGAGCTTCACCTTAGCGGTCGATTCGATGAAGCCTTCCGTGATAACGGCGGTCACGTCGAGCTCGGCGCTCTGCACCTGGTCAGCAGGTTGGGCCGTGGCTGCGGGTGGGTCCCAGGTAACTTCGACCGAATCGACTGGTCCCAGCGGGAAGCCGGCGCGACCGTCCTTTGCCACGAACTGCTTCACGTCCACTCCGGCGAGGCGGCGCATCTCGGGCGGCCGGGGCAGTAATCCTGCGTCGGGTGTGCGCGCCACCAGATTGACTCGCTTCACGCCTCCTGGCGCATCGAGTGCCAGTGTGGTAATGGGCGCGCGTGGCAATCCCAGTTCGAAACCGACCTCGGCCTTCACGCCTCGCGCTGTAACGGGTGCTTCCAGATCGAGTGTGAGTGTGTGATCGCCCGGGGCTTCGATCATCGCGGCGAAGCCCTCATCGCCCGTGTCGAGTACCGGGAGTTTCGCGCTGTCGAGCGCGGCCGCGACGAGGAACGCCCGTCGGCCTCCGAGTGAGACCGCGGTGTTGGCCTGGGTGGTGCGGAAGGAATATGTGAGCTTGAGCGCCGCGACGAGTTGCTCGCCACGCTTCTCGATGTGGGCGCGGATCGCGCATCCACTGGGTGGCGTTGGCTTGCGAGCGGCCAGTTCCTTCTTCAGCGTGTCCACGCGGTCGAGGAGCTTTTGGAACTCCTGCGGCGTGAGCGTGACGCGCTCTTTGTCGGATGTTCCGCCGAGCCAGAGATAGGTGCCATCGGGGAGCTTGACGGCCGCGGGCTTCGCCCCCTTCGTCTCGGTCTTGGCGGCCTTCTCGGTTCGTGGCGGATCGAGGCGCTTGAGTGGATCGAGGCCCGGCGGTTGTGCGGAGAGCGCAAGCGTTCCCGCCAGGAGCGCCGCAAGTGCGAGCGCACCGACGGGCTGTCGGCAACAAAGGCGGGTCGGCATCGGGGGCCTCGGGGGAGGTCGCGACGCGGGCGGCACTACCCGATCAGTATACCCAAAGCCCGTGGCCGTTCGCCTCCAGTTACCCCGGAATCGCCATACTACCCGCCCCACCTGATTCCCACTTTCGGCCCAACGCGCACACCAGGAGTAACCCCACCGCACCAGTCAGGAGGGCGAAGGCCATTGTGTGCGTGCCATACACCAGCGTGAGATCGGCGGCCCGCTCTGGCAGCATGCCTGGGAAGGTCATCAGCACGAACGCCATCGCCAGCGTGCCGATCACGAGTATCCGCACGCGGCGCGGTAATTCAACGGCTGCGGCCGAGTAAGCCAGAGCGGCCAGCGGCAGGAGCAGGATCACGGCGTGGTGTTTCCACGTTCGTTCGCTGAAGAGGAGCATTCCGAGGCAGACCAGGCCGCACTCCGCCGCGAGTCGCCACCCCTCGCGTGTACCTGCCGATCCGCGTACCGGTACGCGACAGAGCAACACCACTGCCAGCGCGAAGCCTGCCGTGAGGGCCTTCACCACCACCCACGCCGCGGGTCGGCCGATGTCGGCGAGGTTGTGGTACTCCGCGGGGTAGGGGATGTCGCCGGCGGGCGTCTTCTCGTAGCCGATGTAAGAAGGGCTGTGGGTGAAGAGGCGATACACCCAGCCCGTGATTGCCTGGTTCGGATGCTCGGTGGTGATCTCGCCTTTCAACAACGGGCGTTCGACCATGAGCGAGTACCAGTCGGTCAGAAGTTCGCGGTTGCGTTCCCATCCGAATGTGGCGCCGGGCACAATAGCCAGCCAGAGTATCAACCCTGCACCAGTTGCGAGGAGCAACCGCCCACAGCGCTTCCACGCGAAGTAGCCGACGAACAGCAACGGCGTGACTTTGCACGCAATCGCCAGCGCCAGCGTTAGCCCTGCGAGAGTGTCGAGTCGTCGCCGGAAGGCTTCGAGGCAACCGGCCACCAGGAAGAGGATGAAGATGTTGACGTTGTTGTGCGACAGATCGCCCAGCAGCGCCGGCAGGCAGATCACGATAGCAGCGGCGCGAGCGAGATCGCGCGTGAAGCCGCTCATGCCCCAGCCTGTGGGGCCTGTGAGTTGTGTGGTGGAGCGTGTCGCTTCCACCATTCGGAATGTCCAGACACACGAAAGTACGGCCATTAGCACTTTCGTATAGAACCACGTCAGTGCTCCGATGGTCGGCGGGAGCGACATGAACGGCTTCAGCAGGATCGCCATGATGGGCGGGTTGGGATACTCGTTGCGGCCGGCATAGGGGTTCTCGCCCGCAAAGGCGTCGTTAATCATGCCGCGCCAGCGCAGGAACGCCGAACGACTGCGCGTTCCGTCGTCGCTGACCTTGCTGATCTTCGCGACGTACTTCGCACTCATCAGCACCACGATCAGCGCCATCACGCCGAGAAACGCCAGCCGGGCGCGCCGCGGGCTGGCTGCGTAGGAAGTCGTGATTCGAGTGGCGAACGAACGGGTGAGCGGGACCAGTTTCACGATGACGCCTCCATGCGGCAGTAAGACGTGAGATGATGGCGGGATTGACGCGGAGGGTCAACCCGAACACGCTCAGCGGTCGGGGCTATCGGCGTAGTGTTCCAGGCGGTGAACGATGTAGCGTCCGGTTCCGTTGCGGCTGCGGAAGAGTGTTGGCTCGTTGAAGGGGAACTCCTTCGGATATGGTGTGGCAGCCGGCAGGAGGTTCGTGGACGACTGCGCTGGCCCCATGAATGCCGCGCGCTGTTCGTCGGAGCCTGAGAGAGCAACCCAAAACAGGTCGTTGACAAGATATCGAGGCCGCGGGCGTGTCGCTCTCAGTTCCGTCATCATGAGCTTTCGGCCTGTCTCGCCCGAACTGTCCTCGGCCACCGAGATCGTGATCGCTGTGTAGACATGCATGTAACGGAAGCCCGGATCGATGTCGAGCATCAGATAGACCGCGTGGGGCGAATCGAACCAGCCGACGACCTCGCCATCCTTCACGCCCTGCGCACGGAGATAATCGGCCACCTCCGCGAGTTCTTCCCAGCTTGCGGCAGCTTCGTGTGGCGGATACAGGCGGAGCCTGTCCCAGAGTGCGAAGCGCTCCGCGTCGGTCAGGTCCGTTCGCCAGCACGCGGGCCAGACCTTCAGCCGCGAACCGAGCGTGATCGGGTGTCGGGGAAGGAATCGCTGGCGCTCCTCGAGCGCGATTTCATCCAACCTGGCGGCGAGATGGGGCGCGGAATCCGCAACGATCCACAGCCCGCTTGTGAGGGCGAGCCACAGCAGCACCACGGGCGTCCACGCCCACCGGTACGACGCCCAGAGGCCGAGCATCAGGAGCGTTTCCGGAACATGGACATACTCGAATCCGCGCTGCACGAAGAATGACTGCGTGGCCCACACCAGGTACAACCCACCCAGCACCCCACGAACGAAACGGGCATCGGCCCCGCTCGCTTTTTCCCAGAGGCACCACGGCAGCCAGCGACCAAGCGGCCCGGGTCGCGCCGGTTCGCACGCGGCCTGACGATTCAGCCAGAACGCCGCATCGAGGATCGAAGCGAACGCCAGCGGGATGGTCACAATCAATCCGAAACTCCAGACCGGGAACCAGAACAACTCCTGCCCCACGCGCCAGGCAAGCTCATGCTGAGCGAGTTTCATGTACTTCGGGTTCCACTCGGTGAAGACCTCGCAGAACGAAGGCCACGCTCCCGATCCGATGATCCAGGTGAGGCCAGCCGCGCCGACCACGAGGCCGCCGACCAGGTTGCCTGCGAGGTCACGCGCCACGACACGCCACGGCCGTGCGTACCCCGATGCCAGTCGCCACGCCGTCAGGAGCCACACCGCCAGTGCCATCAGTGCAATGTGCGGCTTGATCCACACCCCTACGCCCCACAGCAGCCCTTCCACCAGCGACGCGCGGAACGGTGTGGCCTGCGCGGGCGATTCCGTTGGCCGTGTGCCACGACGGACGCGCAGAATCACGGCAGCCAGTCCGGGCAACGCCATCCAGGTGTCGCGTTGTGCGTGCGACATTTCCACCGTGAACGGGTAGAAGATCGCGGCGCCGGCGAAGGCCCACCATCGCGCTGCGAGTGTCGCACCGCTCCACTTCGCGAGTCGGTCGATCAGTAGCACGACACCCAGCACGATGAGGAGGTCCAGCGCGCGCACCGCGACCACGCTCGCTCCGAAGGCGGAGTAGAGCGCGGTCATGGCCCAGACAAAGCCGGGGAGGTTGGTGTCGAAGATGTCGCGATAGTGGACGCCGCCACGGAGGATATTCCGTGCGGCCATCTGGTAGAGGGTGATGTCGCACCAGGGCGGCGACCGCAGGAACAGCGGCAGACCGACGATCAGCGCCGCGACCGTGATTCCCCGCGGAAGCCACACCGAACGCCATGGAATGCAGGGGAAACCAGCCATGAGGGGAACGGTACGAGCGAGAGTGAACCGGGCATCTGTTGCCAGCATACGAGCCAGCGTGTCGGCTCGCCAGTCGCCGAAGTTGGCGAACGTCTGCCTGGCGCGAACCTACGTTCCGGGGCGAGTCTCTATCGGATGAAGATTCCCGCACAGGCCCCTTGAAGCCCGACGGCGAACCTTCCACAATAACAACACGAAGCCCCTCTAGCTCAGTTGGTAGAGCAGCTGACTCTTAATCAGCGGGTCCACGGTTCGAGCCCGTGGGGGGGCACTGATGCAATTCGATGCGGGCCGGTGCAAAACAGCGCCGGCCCCTTGCATTTCAAGGGGTTGCGAGTTCTCACCTTCACCTGCCCCAACAATCCGAAGATTGCAAGTTG